>CAVIIZ010000001.1:0-150547 GCA_963642995.1 bacterium
CGACGTCTTGCTGTTCATCCCCTCCGAGCCCGCCCCCGACTTCTACAGCGGGGAATTCAAGAAAGGCCTGGAGCTCTACAGCTCCAACGTCCTCATCCAGCAAAGCTGCCCGGATTTGCTCCCGGAGGCCTTCGGGTTTTTGCGCGGGGTGGTGGACAGCCCCGACATATCGTTGAACCTCTCGCGCGAGACGCTGCAAAACGACCGTTTCCTGAAGTCCATCGCCGCCCAGATCGCGAAAAGGGCGAAAGCGGAGCTCGAGGACATGCGCGACAACGAGCGCGAAACCTACGTCGACTTCTTCGGCAAGTTCGGGCGCATCTTCAAGTTCGCCATCTACGCCACCTTCGGCGCGCAAAACGCCGAGCTCGAAGACCTCCTGATGTTTTTCACCGCAGGCCGCGACGAGCCGTGCACCTTGCGCGAGTACCGCGACGCGATGCCCGCCGGGCAGCCCTGCCTATTGTTTGCCTCGGGAAACGACGCGGAGAAACTGGAGGCCTCCCCGAGCGTGGCCGCCGCCATGAACCGCGGCTACGACGTCTTGCTGTGCACCGACAGCATCGACGAGTTCGCCTTGATGACATTGCGCGAATACGACAACCTCCCCATCAAGAACGCGAGCTCTCAAGACCTCGAGCTGGGAGACGAGGCGCAGGCAGGCGCCATCGCGCAGGCCAACGCCGACAACGCGGAGCTGTTCTCGTTCATGCAAGCGGCCCTGGAGCCGCACGTGGTGGAGGTGGAGGCGACGGCGAGGCTGTCGAAAACGCCCGCCTGCATCGTGGCGAAGGGGGCGGTCAGCCTCGGAATGGAGCGCTATTTCGCGAACGCGCAGGCAGGCGACGGCACGCCGAGCGCGCAACACGCACTCGAGCTGAACCCCGGCCACGAGATATTCGCGACTTTGCGCCGCCTGTGGGAAAACGGCGACGAAGACGGGGTGAAGCGCTACGCTATCGTGTTGCATGGTCAGGCGCTGCTTGCCGAAGGGCTCGAGATACCCGACCTGCCCGCCTACATGGAGGCGGTCTACGAGCTGCTGTGAAGACACGGCGTGCACGATTTGACGCGGCGCAACGCGAAAAAGGACGTGCAGGGTAAAGGAGATGGTCCGAACATGGAAAAACGCAAGATAGGGGACATGGAGCTCTCGCGATTCTCGGTCGCGACGAAGCGCCTGCCGATGCAGGATGCGAGCAGGGTCGACCGCCTCGACCGCGATGTGGCGCGAGAGGTGCTCGACGCGGCCGACGAGCTGGGGGCAAACCTCGTCGTCACCTCGTATTCGGACGCCAAGGGCGAGACCGAGGGCTTCCTCGGGCAAATGCGAGAGGAACGCGCGCAGGCAGGAGGGGACGCGCTTGCGCCCATGCACGTCGCCACGAGCTTTTTCGAGCTGGTGGACCCGCGTTTTTCCTACGTGTTCCAAAAGCAGCTGAAGAAGCTGCGCACGGACTGCATCGACCTCTACTTCGTCGAAGGCGTCTGCGACCTGACGCGCATGCGCGACATCGACTCCGGCGCCGTCGACTTCCTCTTCGAGCAAAAGGCGCAGGGAAAGATAGGAGCCCTCGGGTTTTCCTCGGAGCTGTCCGCAGAGCATCTGGCGGACTACCTCGGACGCTATCCGTGGGATTTCGTGCGCATGAAGGTGAACTACCACGACTGGTTCACCCGCGGCGGGCGCGAATGCTACCAGGCCGCCGTCGAGGCGGGCGTGCCCATCCTCGCGCATGCGCCCCTGCGCTGCGGGGCCAGCTCGAACCTCAAGCCGCAAGCCCTGCAGATCCTGCGCGAGGCCGCGCCGGACCGCTCGAGCATAGAATGGGCGCTCTTATTCGTGAAAAGCCTCGAAGCCGTCGTCAGCACCTCGTGCAACGTGCGTTCGGCAAAAGAACTGGCCGAAGACGCCGCGGCCTTCACCGGCGACGCGACGCTAGGAGACGCTGGCATGGACGTGCTCGAGGCTTGCGCGGCCGCCCAGCAGACACGCAAGGGGGCCTGAAAGCCCGTCCACGGGAGAATTCGAACGAAAAAACCGGCGAGAACATGCCCGGCGCACGCGATGAGCCAAGTGCAGAGATTGCGACCCTGACGCATACGGCACAAAAGCACATACGCCACGTCGGACATGCACGGCCGAGCCGCGAGGGGAAGATCGAGGCCCGAGCGGTGCGCACCGGCTCGCCGCGACAGCGCGTACCACGCACGGCAAGGCAAACAAACGGAAAGGAAGCTCATGAGCGAAATGACAACGAGCCAGATAAAGAGCAAACGCATCCTCTATCTGGTGCTTTCAACCATCACCCTGCTTTTCCTGGGGCTCATCTACGCGTTCTCGATGTTCGCGGCCCCCATGTGCAAGACCTTCGAGCTGGAAAAGACCGCCGTCGGTCTTACCTTCAACATCATGATGATCACCTTCTGCGTCGGCGCCGTCATCGGCTCGCAGATCGAGAAGAAACTCGGGGTGAAGGGCTCGATACTGGTCGCGGCCGTCATGTTCGCCGTCGGCTTCATCGGCACCGGGCTGTTCGCGCATTCCAACGTCGGCGCGCTCTACCTGTTCTACGGCATCATCTGCGGTCTGGGCGTCGGCATCGGCTACAACACGGTCATCGCGACTACCAACGTGTGGTTTCCCGACAAGGTCGGCTTGTCCAGCGGCGTGCTGATGATGGGCTTCGGCTTGGGCTCCCTCACCCTGGGCACCCTCTCGGTGAACCTCGCGGCAAGCTTCGGGCTGGAAACGGTCCTCATCGTCGTCGGCATCATCTCCGCCGTCGTGATCGGCGCGGAGGGCCTGATCATCTCGCGTCCGCCGGCAAACATCGTCGAGCTTATGGCGCCCGAGCAGGCAACCTCTTCGGGCTACGACCCGGGCGACGAGGACAAGGCGCTGAAGACCCCGCTGTTCTACGTGTACTGGGTGTGGGCCACCATCGTCATCGCCATCGGCCTGGCCACCATCGGCAACTGCTCGTCTGACGCGCAAAGCGTCGGCTGGGACGCGGGATTTGCCACGCTGCTCGTCGGCCTCGTCTCGGCGCTCAACGGCGTGGGACGCGTCATCGTCGGCATGATCTACGACAAGACCAACGTGAAGGTGACGATGATCATCGACGGCCTGGTCGGCGTCGTCGCCGCCGTCAGCATCATCGCGGCGTTCACGATGAACATCCCCGTCCTCTACGTCGTCGGCGCGTTTTGCTGCGGCTTTTGCTACGGCGGCGTGCCCGTCGTGGCCTCGGCGTTCGGCCGCCAGCGTTTCGGCGCGAAGAACTACCCGCTCAACCTCTCGCTGTGCAACTTCGCCATCGTGTGGGGCTCCATCCTGAACGTGATCTTGCAGGCGATTCTGGGCACGGACATGCGCGTGGCCACCTTCACGGTGCTGGCCGTCATGGCGGTCATAGCCGTGCTCGACGCGGCACTGCCGTTTGGCAAGATGTTCGATCGCGACCAGAAGATGCTCGCAGAGCGCAAAGCCGCCCACGAGCAGGAGTCGTAAGCGAAGCGCGAAAAACGCCGCGGCCTCCTCGAAGGGGGCCGCGACAGATCTTCCGAGAAAAGAAACCGGCCGCTTGCACTCGGGCAGGCGACCGGTTTTTTCACGCCCCCGCCCCCCGGCAGACGTTTTCGCGCGGTTTTTCCCTTTGCGGTCTTCCCCCTCAGTCGGCCGCCGTGTCCTCGTCGACGATCTCGGCTCTGAAGACGTCTATCAAATCGAGCATCTCCTGGGAGGAATGAACGCCGAGCTTCTGGTAGATGTTGGCGATGTGGGTTTTCGCCGTGTGGATGGATATGACCAGCTCGGTCGAGACGTACTCGGCGTTGCGCCCCTTCGATATGAGGGAGAATATCTCGGCCTCGCGTCTGGAGAGCCTGTAGCGGGAGACGATCTCGTCGCATGCGGCGCGCCAAGGAGCGTTGCGGCGCTGTCCGGCCGGCGCGTCGTGGTCGAGTTTGCGGTGCTCCTCTCCCGCGGATTTCAAAGCTTGCCCATGTGCCGTCCCGCCGTCTTCACGGGCAGATTCGCGACCTGCCTCCGAAACGCCGCTTGCCCGCACACCCGGTTTGACGGCATCCCGCGCGCTGTCTCGCCCACCATCTCGTTCAGCGCTTTGCCCGGCCCCGTCGCCGCCTTGCGCCATGCCCCCTCTTGCGCCGCCCGCGCCTGCGCTGCGGCGACCCGGGCCATGCAAGGCCTGCGTTGCTTGTCCGGGATTTGGAGGAGAGGCGACGCCGAGACTGCCCCCCGCATGCCTCTCGACCATCGGACGCATCGTGCAATCGCGCGCCGAACCGCAATGCTCGCACGGGTCGACGTTTTCAAACTCCAGCGCGCCGTGCAAGGCGTCCCCCCTGCCCGCCGCAGCCAAAAGCCTGACATAGCCCTCCTGCGTCGATGCAGTCGCGACGACCGTGAAGACGAGGAGCACGAGAGTCGTGCAGCAGGTGATGGCCAGCACGTCCGCGCTCGATGCGGCCCCCACGAACATTTCGGCCGCGAATCCCGCGCCGACGCCGAGCGCCATGAAGGCGTAGACGACGAGGCGGCCCGCCATGATGAGGTGGCTGTAGCGGCTATCGTATATGCGCACGGTCGCGAGGCACACCATCATGTTGCCGAAATCAAAGAGGTTGAATCCCGCGAACACCGCGATATCGGCGATGCAAAGACAGACGACGCGCGCCTGCGAGCCTGCCTGCGCCCCGGCGACTTCCATGATGATGAGCAAGATGACGCCGAGGGCGAAGAAGACCAGCGAGAAGCGATACATCGCGTCCGCATCTGCATGCGTGCAGAAACGCTCGGAAGTGAAAAAGATGATGGCGCCCGCCACGACGGCGCCGGTGAAGAGAAGCGGGTTGAAGGCTACGAGCAAGGCGGTGCCGTCTGCGAGAAAGCTGCCCTGCAGGATGCCGAACGCCAGGGCAAAGAGCGCGGCGGGCGCACAGCGGCGGACAAGATAGCCCCCCGGCGTTTTGCTGCCTCTCGCCTTCGCGGCAAGCGCCTCTCCTTGCGGCTGCGCATCCCCGGCGCCCTGCGCTTGCGCATCCCCGGCGCCCCCGTCTCGCGCGGTGCCGGAGGCGCCATCGGCTCCCGGATTGTCTTGACGCAGATTGGACACGCGCCTGAGCGTGAGAAACGATATGGAGCTGAGCAGGGGCAAGAGGGAGGCGACGACGACGTCGGCCGGCGAGAGGAGGCTTTTCACGAGCATGGCGACGAGCGCCCCCACAACGACGTCGGCGCCCAAGGTGCGGTAGCTCTGCCGTTTCGCCAAGACACTGAGCATGAGCAGCCACGCGGCCATGAGGAAGGCCTCGCAGGCGCCCAAGACGAGCGTCGAGACGAGACAGGCGGCGCCCCAACCCAAGACCGGAGCCGACGCGAACGTGGAAACCGCTCCGACGACGCAGGCCGCCACGATCGAGGGCGGCGAGGTGAGGGCGGCCTTGACCTTGCCGCCGCGGCGCACGGCGAAAAAGAGGACGGCGAAGGTGCAGGCAAGCGCCAGGTACATGGTGAATTGCCGGGCGAGGAGCACTTGGGCAAAGCCGGCGCCCCAATCCAAGTCGAACAGGGGCGCGAAAAGCACGCAATAGTGCCAACCCAGCAGGGCTCGGAACCCAAGGCGCCTCGCATCGAAGCTGCCCGGCTGCCTTTGCGTGCCGTCTTCGTCTTTCGACGAGCTCTCCTGCGCGCCTTCGCTTCTAGTTTCCTCTGAAGAAGTGCTTCTCACCAAAAATCACGCCCCTCAACGTGCTTTTTCAACCGCGCAATTCTAGCAAAAGGAAGTGATTCATACCCCGAGGATGAAAACACGACATCCATCGACGAAGCTGCAGGGCGAATTCATACTCTCGTACTCCAGGCGACTTGCGAAACGAACGGAAAACATCCACCTTCACCCCGGACGAAGCGCTATTCTTGAACATGTCACGCGCCCGGTACGAGAAGACGGGGCTGCGGCATGAACGCATATGATGAAAAGGAGCGCAACGGCATGAAACAGGTACTCATCCTCGGCGGAGGGCTGGGCGGCTACTACACGGCGAAGGGGCTGGAGTCTTCCCTTCGCGACGACGAGGCGCAGATCACCCTCGTGGACATGCACTCCTATCTCGTATACCAGCCGTTTCTGGCCGAGGTGGCGGGCGGCGCCATCGAGCCCAGGCATATCCAGGTGCCCTTGCAGCGAAACCTCCCCGAGACGCGCATCGTGCGCGCGAAGGTGACGGGCGTGCGCAACGCCGACAAAGAGGTGGACGTGTGCGACACGGAAAGCGGCGAGAGGTGGGCGCTGCCCTACGACGAGCTGGTCGTCGCGCTCGGCGGTGTGACGCGCACCTTCCCCACCCCGGGCATCGCCGAAAACGCCATCGGTCTGAAATCGAGCCAGGAGGCGCTCCACATACGCGACACGGTGGTGAAAAACCTCCAACGCGCCGCCGGCCTGCCGAAGGGGTCGCGTTGGCGCGACAAGCTCCTCAGCTTCGTCGTGGTGGGCGGCGGTCTGTCCGGCGTCGAGTGCTTCGCGGAGGTCTTGTGCCTGGCGCGCGACCTCGTCTTCAAAACGCCCGGGCTTTCGCTCGGCGAGCTGAACTTTTGCCTCGTGGAGGTGATGGACAAGATCATGCCCGAGGTGCCGCGCGAGAAATCGCAATGGGTCATCGACCTGCTCGAGCGCAAGGGCGGCCATGTCATGCTCGAGACCAGCGTGCAAAGCGCAGAGGGCAACATCTTGAAGCTCTCGGACGGCTCGACCATCGACTGCGGGCTGCTCGTGTGGACCGCCGGCCAGATAGCCGCACCCGTGTTGAAGGACACCGACCTGCCGCTCGACGCGCGCGGGCGGCTGAACTGCGATGCCTGCCTGCATGTCGTGGACGAAGACGGGGCGCCGGTTGCGGGCGTGTGGGGCGTGGGCGACTGCACGAAAGTCGACGACCTCTCCGGAGGCGGCCTGCCCGACGGCTCATGCGCGCCGACGGCCCAGCATGCCGTGCGCCAAGCCCGCGTGCTGGCGAAAAACATCGTGCGCACCCTGCGCGGCGAGCCTGCCGAGCAGTACTACCACGAAAACGCCGGCATGGTGGCGGGCCTGGGGCGCTTCAACGGGCTGTTCGCAAACGGCGACAAGAGCATCGTCATCTGCGGCCTGCCCGCGTGGCTCGCGCACCGCGGCTACCACGGGCTCGTGCTGCCCAGCTGGGAGCGCAAGCTGCGTGTCTTCGGCGACTGGACCGGCGAGCTGGTCTTGGGCCGCGACACGACGAGCGTCGACGAGGCAGACGACCCGCGCGCGCTGTTCGTCGAGCACGCCGTCGCCTGCGCATAGAAGCCGAAAACGCACCAGGTGCCTGGCGAACACGATACGGCGCCAGAACAAACTCGGGTTAATAAAAGAAGCGCGGCTAGTCGAGCAGGCGCGAGAGATTGGGGTAGAAGCTGGCTTGATAAGATGCCGGCCCTTGGCGGTAGACGTCTGTGCCTTGCGCATCGACGCCGAGGACGAGCGGCAAGGCCTCGACCTCCAGGCGGCGCACGGCCTCGCAGCCCAGATCCTCGTAGGCGATGGTCTCGGCGCTTTTCACGCAACGTGCAAACAAGGCGGCGACACCCCCTATGGCAGCCAGGTACACCGCACGGTTGCGCTTGATCGCCTCGACCACCTCCACGCCGCGCGTGCCTTTGCCGATCGTGGCGCGGACGCCTGCGTCGTAGAGCGCGGGGGCGAAGGAATCCATGCGGTAGGCGGAAGTGGGGCCACATGGCCCTATGACCTGCCCCGGCTTCGCGGGAGCAGGGCCTGCGTAGTAGAGGACGCTGCCCTCCAGCTCAAACGGCAGCTTCTCGCCCGCCTCGAGCGCGCGGACGAGGCGCGCATGCGCGGCGTCGCGGGCGGTGTAGACCGTGCCCGTGAACGAGACGGCATCCCCCGCGTGCAGGTAGAACACTTCCCGCTCGTCGAGCTTGTCCGAAATCTGCTTCACCATGCTCACAAGACCACCTCGGCATGTCGTGCCACGTGACAGTTCAGGCACACGGCCACGGGCAGCATCGCTATGTGCGTGGGCGCGACCTCCACGGCCACGGAAAGCGCCGTCGTCAAGCCGCCGAAGCCCGCAGGCCCTGTCCGCTGCTCGTTTATCCGCGAGAGCAGGCGCGCCTCCATATCCGCGTAGAACCCGTCGGCGTTCGGCTGCCCCGTCCGGCGCAGAAGCGCCCGTTTGGCAAGCAGCGCCACCACATCGAAGGTGCCGCCGACGCCGACACCGACCACGAGGGGCGGGCAGGGGTTGGAGCCGGCTTCCTTTACCGCATCGAGCACGAAACGCTCGACGCCTGCCGCGCCGTCTGCCGGTTTGAGCATCCCCGCGCGGCTCCACATCTCCGAACCGCCCCCCTTGGGCGCGACGGCGATTTTCAGCGCATCGCCTTCCACGAGGTCCACATGCAGGAAAGCCGGCGTGTTGTCGCCGGTGTTTTCACGGCGCAAAGGATCGGCCACGATGGATTTGCGCAGGTAGCCATCTGTATATCCGCGTGCCACCCCCGCATCGACGGCCTCTTGGAGCAGCCCGCCGACGATATGGACGTCTTGCCCCAGCTCGACGAAGACGCACGCCGCGCCGGTGTCCTGGCACATCGGGATCTGCTCTTCTTCGGCTATGCGGACGTTTTCGCCCATCGTGTCGAGCACCTCGCGCGCGGGCTTCCACGTCTCGCGCGAGCAGGCGTCGGCCAGCGCGTCGCGCACATCGCCCGGCAAGACGCAATTCGCCTGCACGCACAGCCGCGCCACGGCCTCCTCGACGTCGCGGGCATGTATCTCTCGTGGGGAAGAGGGCATGGTGAAGGCTCCTATCGCCAGTCTTTCGGCAGCTCGGCGCGGGCCGTGCCGCATGCAACGGCCGCACGCGCGACAGATGCCGCGACGGCGGCGGCCACGCGCGCGTCGAGTGCGGAGGGGATGATGTGGTCGGCGGCGAGCTCGTCTTCGCCCACCAGGGAGGCGATGGCGTCTACGGCGGCGAGCTTCATCTCCTCGGTGACGTCGCGTGCCCGCACGGCAAGCGCCCCCTTGAACAGGCCGGGGAAACACAGCAGGTTGTTGATCTGGTTGGGGTTGTCGCTGCGGCCCGTGCCCATGACGGCCGCGCCGGCCGCCACGCCCTCGTCGTAGGAGATCTCCGGCTCGGGGTTTGCCATGGCGAGCACCACGGGCGCGTCTGCCATGGAGGCGATTCCCCCGGCGTCGAGCGCACCGGCAACAGACACGCCGATGAAGACGTCTGCGCCGCGCAGGGCGCACGCGAGAGGGCCCTGCAGGCCGCGTGGGTTCGTGAGCGCGGCAAGTTCCACCTTGTGCGGGGCGTTCATCTCGCGCCCCTCGTGGAGTATGCCCCGGCTGTCGCAGGCCACCACGTCGCGCGCGCCCGCCGAAAGCAGCATCTTCACGATGGCGCACCCCGCGGCGCCCGGGCCGTTCACCACGATGCGCGCCCCGTCCAGTCGCTTGCCGACCACCTTCAGCGCGTTTTTCAGCGCCGCCGTGACGACGATGGCCGTGCCGTGCTGGTCGTCGTGGAAAACGGGGATGTCGAGCTCCTCTTCGAGCCTGCGCTCGATCTCGAAGCAGTCGGGCGACTTGATGTCCTCGAGGTTGACGCCCCCGAAGCTCGGGGCGAGCGCCTTCACGCAGGCCACCACCTCGTCGGGGGTGCGCGCGTCGATGCACAGCGGCCACGCGTCCACCCCGCCGAAGCGCTTGAACAAGACGGCCTTCCCCTCCATGACGGGCATGGCCGCCTGCGCCCCGATGTCGCCGAGCCCGAGCACCGCCGTGCCGTTGGAGACGACGGCGACGGTGCTGGCTTTCGCCGTGTAGCGCCATGCCGAGGCGGCGTCGCGCGCGATCGCACGGCACGGTTCGGCCACGCCCGGCGTGTAGGCGATGGAGAGGTCGTCCGCAGTGTCGAGGGGCATCTTGGGCGCGAGCGCGACCTTGCCCGCGCAGCTCTCGTGGCGCTCGAGCGCCTGTGCGTAGAAATCCATGGAAAGCCTCGTGCCCCCTCCCCTGCGAGTGCAGCCCGCTAGAGGCTGAAGTTCTCCTTGCCCTCGTAGACCTCGAAGGCCTCCTCGACGTCGTAATCGCCGAAGGTGATGGCGGAGATGGCTTTCGTCAGGCGCACGGCCTCGTCGAGGCCCTTCTGGTGGATGTTGCGGCCCGTGGCGTTGCCGCAGGCGCCGCCCACGTGGATCTGGTCGTAGAGGTCGGCCAAGAACTCCTTGGGGTCTTTGTTGGAACCGCCCGCGCACACGAGTCCGGTGCGCCCCGCGGCACGGCTCGCCACGCTCAACAGCTCGGCGCTCGACTTGCCGTCTGCGCCCGCCGGCGGGTTCACTTTCACGAAATCGGCGCCCAGGCACACGGCGGCGCCGGCGGCGCCGGCGATCAGGTCGGCGGCCTTCTCCTCTTTCACCGCAGAGCCGCGGGGATAGATCCACAGCACCACGAGCAGGCCCTCGGCATGCGCCTCGGCTATGAGCTCGCCTGCCTCGGCGAGCATCTGGTACTCGAACTCGCTGCCCAGATACACCGTGTAGCCCAGTCCGACGATGTTCACGCCGGCCTCGCGCATGGCAAGCACGGCCTCCAGGTCGGTGAGCTGCGCGGAGTACGGGTCTTGCTGGTCGGTCTTCACCAAGTTGGTCTTGGAGTTCATCTTCACGAGGTAGTTCACCTGCGGGTAGTCGGCCGCGTACTGCGCGATCAGGCCGCGCTGGCCGGCCATGACGCCGCAGATGCCCCGGTCGGCGATCTTGAACAGGTGCTCGGGGTCGCCGTCGTCGTCTGCGATGCCCTCGCCCACGAAGTCCTTGTTCAGGTGCTCCATCTTCTGGTCGCAGGCAAAGAGCATGAGACGGCCCGTGCCGCGGGTGGCTGCCATCATGTTGTCGATATAGGTCTCGCGGGCCTCCGGCATGACGTCTGCCGGGACGCGCACGTCTTCGCGGGTGATCGTGGGCATCGTGAACTTCCTTTCGCCGTTTCCTGTACGAAGCAGCGCAGCCTCTCGCCGAAGGCGCGCCGCAATGAAACCTACAGCGCTTCATTGTAGCGCGGCGCGCGGCAGACAGGGCCTGTGCGCGGGCGGCTTTACGAATTATCCACCCACCCGTTCGTGACGGGCCAGCTGCGCTGCAGGGAAAGCGAGCAGCCCTGGACATGGGGGGCGGGCGGCTCGGCTCGGCGCTTGAACTCGCTTGCCTGCACCTGCCGCAGCACCTGCTTCACCACCGCCGCGTCGTGGCCGGCCTCGACGAGGGCCTTCGCGCCGAGCTCTCCTTCGATATGGTCGAACAAGACGGCGTCGAGGACGTCGTAGGGAGGCAGGCGGTCGTCGTCGCGCGCGCCCGGATACAGCTCCGCGGACGGCGCCTTGTCGATGGAGGCCTGCGGGATGGACGGGCTTTTGGCGGCTCTCCAGCGGGCGAGGGCGTACACCTCGCTTTTGTAGAGGTCGCCGATGGGGGCGAAGGCGCCCGCCGTGTCGCCGTAGAGCGTGGAAAATCCCACGGCCGCCTCGGATTTGTTGCCCGTGTTCAACACGAGCCAGCCATGCGCGTTGGCAAGCGTCATGAGGTGCACGCAGCGGATGCGCGCCTGGAGGTTTTCGGCCGCCAGACCCTCCACCGACCCGCCGCATGCCGCGCCCAGCGCCTCGTGAAAGGCCGCGAGCGGCCCGTCGATGGGCACCTCCTCGATGTCGAGGCCGAGGTTTTCGGCAAGCGCGCGGGCGTCGGCCACGGAGCCGGGCGACGAGCACGGCCCGGGCATGGCCACCCCATGCACGTGCG
Organism: bacterium; assembly: GCA_963642995.1. Classification (GTDB taxonomy): domain Bacteria; phylum Actinomycetota; class Coriobacteriia; order Coriobacteriales; family QAMH01; genus CAVAWX01. The sequence goes on from CAVIIZ010000001.1 coordinate 11,879, forward strand.
CAGGCCCCAACGCGTCTGTTGCGAGCGTGGCGACGAGCGCCGAGTCGATGCCGCCCGACAGCCCCACGACCACGTCGGAAAAACCGTTTTTGCGCACGTAGTCGCGGGTGGCGACCTTCACCGCGCGCCACACGGTCTCCTCCGGCTCGACGCGCGCGTCCTCGAAGTCCTCGCACACCTGGGCGGCGCCTGCCCGCGTGTCGAAAGTGAAGACCTCGGCGGCGTCGACGGGGCTTGCGTGCACGAGGCGCCCATCGGGAGAGAGGACCGCGGAATTGCCGGAAAAGACATGGGAATCCGCCGCACCGCACAGGTTCGCGGCCACGACATGCGCCTTGCAGGACACGGCGACAGAGGACAGGTCTCCCAGCTGCCCTGTCGCCGCGCGCGCCGCGTACGGGCTCCCGAAGGCGTCGGCGCACATCTCCACGAGCACGTCCATGTCCGAAAGCTCCACGTCGCGCGCGAAATGCCGTCCGAGAAGCACCGCGACGTTCAAGCCGCCTGCCACGAGCGCCGGGCACGAGGCGTCGTCTTGCAAAGCGGGCACCCCCATGCTCGTCATGGCGCCGTCGCCGCAGGCGAACAGCTCGACGTCGCAGCGGCCGCGCCTGTCATCCAACTCGCTCACGCCCGCCGCAAGGCAGAGCACGGGGGTCTCTTGCGCGAAACGCCGCAGGTGCTCGCGCGCGTCTGCCACGAACGCCGACGACGAGACGAGGCCGTCTAGAGGCGCGCCGGTCAGCGATGCGTTGGGAAAGACGAGCAGATCCGCCTCCTGGCGCGCCGCCATCTGCGCGGCGAGCAGCATCGCGTCGAGGTTGGCGTCGAGGTCTCCCACGCAGGGATCGAGCTGTGCCACCGCTATCTTCATGATGAAACACCCTCCTTGGACACGATGTGCTTGCCGCTTTCAAAAACACGCCGAGAAACGCGCCGCGGCCGAACTCCGATCGGCGCCGGTCAGCCGAGGACCTGCGCGAGCCAGGCGGCGTATTCGCCGGACCACATGCCCTGGAGCCGGGCGAAGACGGCCGGCCAGTCGAACTCGTGGCCGAAGAGCAGTTCCAGGTAGTTTTTCACCCGGATGTCGTCGCGGCCTGCCTGCACGAGCGCGAAGGCCTGCGTGTAGGTGCAGGTCGGGCACATGGTGACGAGCGTGTCGCCCGCATCGCACGCCGCCAACACGGCGTCCACCTGCGCGGATTGCTGCTCGGGCGAATACGCGCCGACCGCGCCGCCCGCACCGCAGCACCCGTCGCATATCGCGCCCGCGTCGTCTTCGCCGCAAAGCAGCGCGCGCGCGGCCTCGAGATAGGAGCCGTCGCGGTCTTGGCAGGCCCTGAAGAAGCGCACGCGGCCGGGCACGCGGACAGGCGCGGCGCCCTGGAGCAGGTCGGCGACCGTGCAGCATTCCACGTCGTCCATCCCGCGCCTCGAAAGCGCCCCGCGCACTATGTTGAGACAGCCCGGGCAGGTGAAGACGACCTTGCCCGCCCCGCTTGCCGCCACCTCGTCTGCGATGCGCTCTTCCAAAGCGGCCGCACGGGACAGAAAGCCGGCGCTCTTCAGCGGAGAACCGCAGCAGGCGTCGATGAGCGCGGTTTTGCCGCAGCATGCCTCGACTTCGGCGAAGACGGCCCGCGTCAGCTCGGGGTTGTAGGCGGCAAGCGAGCACCCGGGAAAGAACGCGGCCTTGCAATCGCCCTCGGCGGCATGGCCGTCGAAGTCGAGGTGCCGCGTCAGGTCGGGATAGCCTATGCCGTAGACCGCGCGGTAGGCGGAAAACACGTGCCATTGCATGTCGACCTGCACGCTGCCCCAGGAGCTGCGCTCGATGAGGCCGCAGTCCTGGAAGGCCTCGCGGCCGGCGTACATCAGCGCGCACACGTCGACGTGCGCCTCGCAGCGCCGCACGCAGCGGGTGCAGAAAAAGCAGCCGCGCACCGCCTGCACGAGGCCGTCGGCGCCGAGCATGCGCCCGGCCGCCGCGGCCGCGCCGAAAGCCTCACGGCCCCCTTCAACGTCCGCGCCAGCCGCCTCGCCGCCGCCCGCAAGCGCCGCACGCAGCGCTTCTGCAGCCTGCCCCAAGTTCATCTCGGCCAAGCTCAACGAGGGGCAGGCGGCGACGCACTTGCCGCACCCCACGCACGCGTCCGCCACCTCGCCGCATATGCGCAGCGTCTCCTCCACGCTCATATCTCCAGCTCCATTCCGTCTTCGGCCACTATCACGCGCCCGTCGAATCGCCGCGCGTACTCGTAGATCTCGGCTATCTCGTCTACTCCGGGGTCGCACATGTGGGGAGCCAGGTGCTGCAAGACGACGCGATGCGCCCCCAGCAGGTTCAGCCCCTCGTCGATGGTGTCGCGCACCAGGTGGTGCGTGCGGTGCGTGCCGACGTTTTTCCAGAAGGTCGCGTCCATGACGAGCGTGTCCACTCCCTGCAGCACTTCGACCACCTCGGGTTTCAAGGCCGCGGTGTCCGGCGCGTAGAAGGCGCGCGTGCCGTGTGGCGTGGTGACGAGCCATCCCACGCAACCCGGGCAATGCTCGAGCGGCAGCGCCTGGAAGACCAGGCCGTCGAAGGCGCGGCGCCCGAAAGGCTCGACCGCGTCCAGCTCGAAGGCGTCGTCCATATAGGAGAACTCGCGCATGGCCTCCTCGACGGCATAGGCGCTCGCGGTGAAGGGCAGCGGCTCCTTGCGGTGCAGGCGGATGAAATACTCCAGCTCGCCCAGACCGCCCATATGGTCGTAATGCGCATGGGTGAGGAAGAGCCGGTCGACGGCGTCGATGTCCTCGCGCACGAGCTGGGCGCGCAGATCGGGCGGCGCGTCGAGAAGCGCCGTCTTGCGTCCGCGCACCACCGCGCCCGTGCACGTGCGGCGCTTGGACGGGTCGCGCCTGGCCGCCTCGCACGCCGGGCAATGGCAGAAGAACGCCGGCACGCCGCATCCCGCGCTCGTGCCGAGAAAGGTCAGGGTGTAGTCGGGCACGACGGAGCGGTAGGGCTGCGGGGCACATGACATGCGCTCGGGGCACAGCTCCAGGCATTCGCAGGAAAACTCGGGCGTGATGTCGTCCCAGCCGCACTTCACCAGCCCGCAGCTCTCGTAAAACGCCCCCAGCTGCCCGCGGCTGGAAAGGCGCAGGTCGGCGTGCAGCGACAACGCGTCTTGCATCAAGGCCGACCCGACGCCCTTGCGCTGCACGGCGTCGAAGACGACGACGGGACGCACGTACCAGGCGCCGTCGGCTCCCCGCTCGCAGCGCAAGGCGCCGTACATGGTGTTGTCGCAGGTGACGGCGACGCGCACGCCAGCGGGCGAGGAAAGGTCCGAGAAGCCCTCCTCGGAAAACAGCTCGCGCAGGAGCGGCAGGTCGGCGTCGCAGGCGTCGCGTATGGAAAACGGCGGTTTGTCCACGGCTTCTCGTCCTCTCCTACATGATGGGCGGGACGTATATCTTCATGCGGCTTTGCGGGATGGCCTTCTTCGCAAGCTCCGTGCAGCCGGCCACGATGGTGTCCAGGCGGTTTTCAGGCACGCCCATGTACATCATGTCCTCGCCGATGTCGCTAGACGCCCTGCCCCCGTAGCACCCGAACGAGATGTTGGGCTCGTCGTTGACGAAGGGCAAGAGCGTGGCCTCGACGCATTGCGCGTTGAATCCGGAGGCGTGGAAATCGTGGCGGTGCCCGTCGAAATAGGACATGGACATGCACAGCCACATCATCTGCTCGGGATTGCCGGTGAAGACCACGACCTCGGGGGTGCGCGTCGTCTTGGACAGCGGCTCGACCAGCGTCGCGCGCCGCGAGTTCGGCGGCAGCACGGGGCGCTCCGAGACCATCTTGGCCGCAGCGGGCGCGTCGACCACTTTGTGGAAGAGCACGTAGATCTCGCCGGTGGCAAGCTTTGGCGGCACGCCCGTCATGCCGAATATGGAGGTGCCGTCCGGACAGGAATGGCAATGCGGCGGCTGGAGTATGGAGGCGCCGCGCCTGGCCGCGTTCATGGCCTGGCAAAAGCGCAGCTTCTCCGAGGGGAAGGGCACGTCGGGCAGGGGCTCGTCGCAGGCGATCAGGCCGACCGAGACGGGATGCCAGCGCAAATCGAGCGCCTCCATGATGGTTTTCTCCGCCTGCGCGTAGCGCCGACGTTGCGCAGGCGCTATGGGCTTTGCGCGCTCCTCGCCTTTGTAGGGGTCGTACTCGGCCGGGTTGCCCTCGCGCTTCACCACGATGGCGCGCTTGGGGCACTGGCCGGAGCAGGTGTCGCAGCCCACGCAGGTCTCCATGTGCGTGGCGGCCGGCATTCCGTCCGGCCCCGTCTCGAGGCTGTCTTGCGGGCAGAAGGCGATGCACAGCCCGCAGGCAACGCAGCGTTTCCCGTCGTGCACGAACTTGAACTCATCGGCCATGTCGAGCGCCTCTCTCCTCTTTCCTTCGGCAGCGCGCGCATCGGGCGCGGCGCACGCAAGCCGAAGTGTCTCTCAACGTGCGCCCATTCTAGCGCCGCGGCAAACGGACGTAGGCGAGAAGCGGGAGGCGGCGAACTCAAAGCGGGCGGCGCATGAACAAGGCGCCGTCCTCGAAACCGTGCGCGCGGAAGAAGCGGCGCAGGCCCGGCGGCACGCACGAGACGAGGGCGCTGCACCCGCGTCCGGCGGCGATCGCGGCGGCGGAATCGAGCAGCTTCTCGCGCAGGGGTCCGGCCAAAGAGCCCGTGGCGTCGGCCGCTCCGAACACGTGCAGCTCGCGCAAGACGGCCTCGCCCGAGGCCACGGGCAGCGCCGCGCCCGATCGCGAGACGGCGCTTTCGTCGGGAAAGGAAAGCCTGGCGAGCGCGACGAGCTGCCCCTTGCCGGTGACCACCTGCAAGAGGCGCTCCTTGGACACCGGAGTGCGGTAGGGCACGGACTGCAGGTGCAAAGGCCCTCCGTCCAGACCGGACGTGCCCAGCTCCCTGTGGCGGATCTCGGCGATTTCGGCGCCCTCCTTCTCGAGCAGCCGGTCGACCTCCTGGCGCAAGTTGGGCGTCTTGTTGCCCGCGAGTATGTCGTCGGTGGAGATGTCGCGCACCATGCGGCTCACGCGCACCCACGCCGGCGCGGCCTTCATGCACGACGCGCACAGCTCGAGCAGCGTCTCGTGGGAATACGGCTTCCACGCGCCGCATGCGGCCAGGCGCGTGAGCGGCGTGCCGGCCACGAGCACGCACGGATACAGCTTCACCTCGTCGCACAGGCCGCCGCCTGCCAGCTCCGTGAAGCCGGCGAGGTCTATCTTCGGCGTGGACAGGTAGAGGTTGAGCATGTAGTGCACGTGCACGCGCATCCCGAACAGGCGCGCGAGGTCGAGGGCGCGGCGGCTCGCGGCGCCGTCTTGCCCGCGCCAGTTCGCCGAGAGCACCTTGTCGTCGAGGCTCTGCACGCCGATCTGCAGGCGGTCGCAGCCCATGCGCGCCATCTCCAGCAAGCTGACCGCGTTCACGCAGTCGGGGCGCGTCTCGACGGAAAACCCCACGCAACGCGCGGAGGCCGTCTCGTTTGCGCGCATCTGCGAGGACAGCTGCGCCCACGAGCCCCGTTGCATCCGCGCGGCGATTTCCCAGCCGCCCGTGCCGTAGAGGCGCCTGACGGCCTCGTCGTAGCCCATTTCCTGCGCATCGACCTTTTCCTGCGCACGCGAGCACGCGGCATCGACCCCCTCGCGCGAGGAGGATATGTGCAAGCCGGCATAGCGCAGCTGGCGGGTGCTCACGTCGTCGGCGCCCCAGGGCTCGCATGAGAGCTCCGCGTACTCGTCCGAGCGCCCCGGCAGCCCGGCCACGTCTTTAGCGTAGGCGCTGAAGTTGGGGATGCGGGCGCTGTCCCAATCGTTTAAGGCGCGGTAGAGCTCGGCGGCAAACCACAGGCGGTAGGCCTTCGGGTACTCGGTCCAGCTGCCGCCCAACACGACCAGCTCGACCTCGTCTACGGGATGGCCCATAAGGTAGAGGGTGCGCAGACGGCTCGTGACCTGCAGATACGGGTCGAAACAGCATTGCTCGGCACGTTGGCAGGCAGGCTCGGAGGGCAGGTAGCTCTTCGGCATGGACAGGTCGTTGGGGCAGAAGATGCACGAGCCCGGACACGGGTGGGGCTTGGTCAACACGGTGACGGAGGCCACGCCGGACGCGCAACGGCGCGGCTTCATGCGCAAGAGGGCCAGCAGGCGCGCCTCGAGCGCATCGTCTACGTTCCACGAGCTCCACAGCGCGGGGTCGTTTTGGCGCGCCTCGAGATAGTAGGCGACGAGCCGGCGCTTCGAGCAGATGCGGCCTGGAGCGCCCATGTTCTTGCTGTGCGCGACGATGACGGCGTCGAGGGCACGGGCGTCCACTTCGGCGCCCGCGCGCAGCCTTCCCAGTATGTCGAGCAAGACGTCTTCCATGGAAACCCAGAGTATACGGCACGCCCGCACGCGGAGCCGGGAGAAAGCGCCGGGGCGTCCCGCACGAGCTGCAAGATGCGCCGACGCAGGATGCGGAATGCGCCGGCGAAAAGAAGAGGCCGGCGTGGCGTGGCGTTCGCGCCCTATTTTTCCAGGAACCTGTAGATGGCCTCGGAGTAGTAGACGGCGCCCAGCGGCGAGGGGTGCGTCTGGTCGCGCAGGAAATAGCGGTCGTAGTCGTGGTCGGTGAAATCGGCCACCTCGAAGCCGCGCTCGGCGCACATCCCCTTTATCCGCTCGTTGAAGGCGGAACGCGCCTCGGCGTCGAGCGCCGTCTCGTCGTAGAGCCAGCCCTTCATCGGCTGCAAGATGACGAGCGGCTGCACGCCCGTCTGCTCGCACACCTGCAAGAGCAGGTCGAAATCGGCGAACTCGCCATCGCTGAAATCCGCGATCTGCGGGTATTGCTGCAGGCGTATGCGGCCGCGCGTCCAATCCGAGTACGTGTTCTCGCCGGAAAAAGAGTCGGCATCGGCGCGCTCTTCGGCCTCGGCGGCGGCCTCCTCCTTGAAGGCGTCCCAATCCGCATCGGTCAGCCCCCCGGCTTTGGAGCGGTCCTTTCGGGGCACGGATGAGAGCGTGGCGCCGCTGCTTGCCGGTTCGGAATCGGAGGCCACCTTCACGTTCAGGCGCGCGCGCACGTCGGCCAAGACCTGCGAGGCCGCGCCGTCGAAGCTCGAGACGGCGGAGGCGAGCACGTTTTCGGATCGGCCATCTGACGCGCCGGCAGCCGAGACGGCGTATGCGGAGATTCTGGAGGCGAGGCCGTTTTTCGTCTCGTCGGAGACGTCGGCGTTTGCAAGGGCCTCTTGCCAGGCGTCGGGCGAGAACTCGGTCGAGAAATAGCGGGCCGCCTCGTGGGCCATCGAGGGCGTGTCGCCGTAGAACCATTGCATGCTGGGAAACAGCACGATGCGCTTGTCCTCGAGCTGGGGGGCGATGGCGGCCAGCTCGATGGCCTCCCACAGGCTCTCGTGGTTGGTCATGCCCATCACCATCAGGTCGTTGGCGCACTCGTCGCGTTGGAAGAACTGCGCCGGGTGAAACTTTCCGGTGGTGCCCGAATACAGCTCGGAGGAGCCGAAGACGAGGACGGGGTCGTCGCCTTGCGCCACGCGCGCCTTGTAGGAGTTCAACATGAAATCGTGGCTGGAAAGCTGTGCCGTGGACGGGTACATGATGACGGGGTTTTCCTCGAGGGCGCCACTGCCCTGCGCATAGCCGTTTCCGACGAAGGCCGCGGCGCACACGACGGCGGCGAAGACAGCGCAAAGGCAGGCGGCAAGACGGCGCATGAGATTAAAACCCCTCGTAGACGGGCTCGGCGGGAGCGCCGTAGCTGGAGAAGAAGAAAAACCACACGAGCACGCCCACGCAAGCGGCGACGACAAGGCACCATGTGGCAAGCGCCGCGGGGTGCCCGGAGAAAAACCAAGTGCGCACGCGCTCGGCATGCGGATGCAGGCGCTCGATGGGGCCGCCCTTGCCCTTCGCCGTCGTGCGCGCCTGCGCCATGGAAACGTCCTCTCCCCGCCTTCTCGCCGCCGAGCGCCTCATGCGACGCGCAGCTGCACCTGGTGGACGATCTTGTTCACCGTGTTCATCTCGTCGCGCTCCACTTCCGTGGGCGCTATCTCGACCCCGAAGCGCTCCTCTATGCCGACGAGCACCTCGATCGCGGCCATGGAATCGAGCAAGCCCGCCTCGAACAGGTCGACGTCGCGCTCCTCGCGCACCGCCCCGTCGTCGCACACCTCCTCGAGCAGATCGAGCATCTTTTCCTCGACTTCTTCATGCGTCATGCGAAAAAACCTCCTACGAAAGTGGCGAACTGCCCGGAGAAAATGGAGAAACCGAGCATCACGAGGTTGATGGTGAGCGCCCAAGAGCACAGTTTATACCAGGTCGCGTTCTTGTGGCGCTTGTGGAAGGCGCTCTTCTTCTGGTAGACGTCGCAGGCCGCGAGCAGCACGCCGTGGAACAGACCGTAGGCGATGTAGTCGGGCGTGAGGCCGTGCCAGCAGCCCATCAGGCCCATGTTCGCGATATAGCCCCAGCATGCACGCGTCAGGCGCGTCGAGAAGACCTTTCGGCGGGTGAGCGATGTGACCAGGCGCATGAACACGAAATCGCGCAGCCAAAACGAGAGGGTGATGTGCCAGCGGTTCCAGAAATCCTTGATGTCGACGGCGGCGAAGGGGGCGCGGAAGTTGCGCGGCGTGCGTATGCCGAAACAATAGCTCGCGCCGCAGGCCATCATGGAGTAGCCCGCGAAATCGAAGAAGAGGTAGAGCCCGTAGGCCCAGGCGTCTTTGGCGGCGGAGCCGAAATTGACGAAAAGCGTCTTTTCCGCGTAAAACGGCTGGAAGCTGACCTGGGAGTGCAGGATGGTCGCGATGACGAGCTGGTAGAGCGCCCCGATGAAGATGAGGAGGATCCCGCGCGCGAGCAAATCGGCGTATTCGCGACGGGAGAGCCTCGCATGCGCATCGGCAAGGAAGCGACGCGAGCGGTCGATGGGGCCTGAGGTGATGACGGGAAAGAACACGATGAAGTAGAGCCAGTCGAAGACGGACAGCTCCTCTATGAGGCCGTCGCGGATCTCGACTAGGACCTGGACGGCTTTGAAGGTGAGATACGAGATGCCGATGAAACCGAGGAGGTTCGCGTCGAAGACGGCCGAGAGCTTGTAGACGGCAAGCGGGGTCAGGGTGCAGGCGAGCATGACGCGGTAGAGCGCGACGCTTTTGCCCCCGCGCGTCCAGCTGTGAAAGACCACGTAGGTGCAAATGCCCGCCACGGCGGCAAAGGCGAGGAAGGCGGCAAGCTGGGCCGGGCTGCCCGCGAAGAGGCAGGCGATGAAGAAGACGGAGGCGGCGAGTCCGTAGCGCCTGATGGAGTGCCCCGTCAAGCCGAGGGCGGCCGCGGGGACGATGCAGACGGCGAGGGCGATGAAGAAAGAGGCTGATGTGTAGAAACTCACGGCTGCGTGTTCTTTCGCGTGTGTCCGAGGCCCTAGAGCGCCTGCCGCTGCAAGGCCTTGCGGTCCACCTTGCCGTTTGCCGTGGTGGGCAACGCGTCGCAAAAGACGATCTTCTTCGGGATCATGTAGTGCGGCAGGCTCGCCTTCATAGCCTCCTTCAGCTTCAGGCCCTCGCGGAAATCGGACTCGGCGCGCTCGGCGGCCGAGACCACGTGGGCGACGAGATGGCTCACGCGGCCATCTCGTGTCGCGCACACAACGGCCACCTGCGCCACCTGCGGCAACTTGGCTATGTTGCCCTCGATATCGCCCAGCTCGATACGGTATCCGTTGAGCTTCACCTGCAAGTCGAGGCGGCCGTGGTAATGCAGGGCGCCTTGCGCATCGAGGCGGCCCTCGTCGCCCGTGCGGTAGCTGCGCACTTCCCGGCCGTCGAGGACAGCGGTGCCGAAGGCGGCCTGCGTGAGGTCGGGACGGCCGAGATAGCCCTTCGCCACCGTGTCGCCCTCTATGACGATCTCGCCCCATTCTCCCCGCCCCGCATCTGCGCCGTTCTCCGAGATGATGCGCAGGCGCGTGCCGGGGCGCGCGATGCCGACGGGCAGGGGCGCGTCGGATGCGGCCATCTCGGGCGTGACCTCGATGGCGGCGACGGCCACGGTGGATTCCGTGGGGCCGTAGGTGTTGAAGACCCTCGCCCGGGGGAAGCGCGCCAACAGCTGCGCGGCAAGCGAATTGGGCAACGTCTCGCCGCAGAACAAGAACAGCTCCAGGTCCGGCAAGACGGAGGCGTCGAACTCCTTGCTGGCCAGGCACATGGCGGCAAAAGAAGGGGTCGATACCCATACGGCCGCGCCGCTGCCCCGAAGAGCCTCCAGTTGCGCGCGCATGCTGTCTTGCGTCTGCTTGGCAAGGCAGAAAAGCGTGCCGCCCGAGGCGAGCGCCCCGGAAAGCTCGTAGACGGAAAGGTCGAAGGAAAACGGCGCCTGGTTCAAGAAGACCTTGCCGCGCTTGTCGACGCCGCCGAGGCCGAGCGCCCATGCGGAAAAGTTGTCGAGGCACTCCGCAGTGACCATCACGCCTTTCGGGTCGCCTGTGGATCCGGAAGTGAAGAGCACGTAGGCGAGGTCGTCGCCTGCCACCCAATGGCGCGGATCGGATGCGGCGCCCATACGGGCCGCGTCTTCGAGGGCAGTCCGCGCGCACACATCACACGGCGCGTCGACGGCGGGCATCTCCTCGAGCGCCAACACGAGCGGCGAAGCGCCCTGGTACGCGCCCACCTGAGCGACAATCGAGGCGACGCGCTCGGGCGGCACGGAAAAGCAATCGACGGGCACATAGGGGTGCCCGGATTTCAAACACGCGAGAAACGAGGCGACGACGAGGGGGTCCTTGTGGCCGTAGACGACTACGGGGGCATGCGCGGGAAGAGCCTTCGATTCCACGAGGGAAGCGAGGGCCTCGGAGGCATCCCACAGCTGCGCATACGTGCACTCGGCTCCAAGCGAGGTCCGTACGGCGATGCGATCCGGATTTTCCCCGACACTGCGGGCTATATCGTCGAGATAGCGCATGTGCAACTGCTCCATCGTCTCTTGCCTTGCGAAAGAAAACGCGCATCAATATAGCGCTTGTGCAGAGACGCTGTGCCTGCGTCCATAAAAAACAGAGAATGAAAGGCCGAAAGCCATCGATGCAGCCCAGAATCGACACAGCGCACGGGTAGCGCCCTTTTCAGGACGTGCGGGCGAGAAACTCCGAGACCACCTCGCGGGAAAGCCCGAAGGAATACCCCTTGTTCACGAGCCTGCGCACAAGCGAGGCCTTCGGGTTGGCGGAGCGGGAAGGATGCGACTCGAGATCTGCCATCGCCCGCGCACGTTCCTCGTCCGGGCTGGCGAAATCCTCGGCGCACGACTCGATCGTGGCCTCGGAGATGTGCATCTCGCGCAACCGGGCGAGTATCTTCTCGCGCCCCCACCCCGCACGGGTCTTGCCCCGTATGAGGGCGCTCGCGTAAGCCGCATCGCTGACCAGCCCGCAGCGCTGTGCCGCATCCACCGCCTCGGCCGCCTCCGAATCGGTGAAACCGCAGCGGACGAGGCGCTCGCGCAGCTCCTTGGTGCAACGTTCGCGCACGTTCACCAGGGCATGCACCTTTTCCATCGCCTCGGCATGCCGCACGTTGGCCACCGGATCGTTCCACACCGCCTCGCGCTCGGGTAGCGATATCCCGCAATTTTCCAGAGTCTTCATCTGCGCATCCCCCGCGTGTCTCTTCGTCCTCGCCCGCTTCCCCCCGCTTTTCAAAAAGCGCGACGGTGCGCCTCTTGCGACCCGCCGCGCCCGCATCTCGATGCTATCCGGCCAGCCCGGCGCTCGCCGTCTCCGGGGCGTCTGCCCCCGCCTTCGCGGCCGCCTTCTTGCCCGCAGCCGAGCGCGGTGTCGGTTTCTCGGGCTTCTCGCCGCCCTTGTCGTATTTCTCCAACGCCTCTTGAGCTGCGACGGTCAGCTCCACCGTCTCGTCCATCCCCGCATCTGCCATATCGTCGGCGGGCAAGCCGAGCGCGACGCGGACCTTGTTTTCTATCTCGCGCCGCAACGCGGGCGTGGAGGCAAGCGTCTGCTTCGCCGCCTCGCGCCCCTGTCCCAGCCGATCGCTGCCGTAGGTGTACCAGGAGCCGGATTTCGTGACGACGTCCATGTCCACGCCCATGTCCAAGATGTTGCCCTCGCGTGATATGCCCGTGCCGTACATGAGGTCGAATTCCGCCTGCCGGAAAGGCGCGGCGCACTTGTTCTTGCGCACTTTCACCCGCACGCGGTTGCCGATGGCATCGCCTCCTGCCTTGATGGTCTCGATGCGGCGTATGTCGAGGCGCATGGACGCGTAGAACTTCAACGCGTTGCCGCCCGAGGTGGTCTCGGGGCTGCCGAAAACGACGCCTATCTTCTCGCGCAACTGGTTGATGAAGATGCAGGTGGTGTTCGAGCGCGACAGCGAACCGGCGAGCTTGCGCAGGGCCTGGCTCATGAGGCGCGCCTGCAAGCCGACGGAACTGTCTCCTATCTCGCCTTCTATCTCGGCACGGGGCACGAGGGCGGCAACGGAGTCCACCACGATGGCGGCGAGCGCGTTCGAGCGGACGAGCATGTCGCAGATCTCGAGCGCCTGCTCGCCGGTGTCCGGTTGCGATATGAGCAGCTCGTCGATGTCCACGCCCAGCTTGGCCGCATACACCGGATCCAATGCATGCTCGGCGTCGATGAAGGCGACGGTGCCGCCCTGGGCCTGGGCCTCTGCCAGCACGTGCAGGGCAAGCGTCGTCTTGCCCGAACTTTCAGGCCCGTATATCTCGACTATGCGCCCGCGCGGCACGCCCCCTATGCCGAGCGCCGCATCGAGGGCGAGGGAGCCCGTGGGGATGACGGCGACGTCCATCTGCCCGGCGTCGTCGCCCAGCTTCATGATCGCGCCCTTGCCGAACTTCTTCTCGATTTGCCTGGTCGTCAACTCGAGCATGTCGCCCTCGCCGTGTGCTGCCTGCTGCGCCATGTGCTCCTCCTCTTCATTCGCGCGTCGTCTGCGCCATCTTAACCGAACACTTGTTCTATGTCAAACCCTTTCCCCGGCATGGCTTTTCGCATCTGCCGCACCTGCGGCCGGTGCATGCCGCACGCCTGCCGCGAGAAGACATTACCCGTGCGGCCTTTGGGAAAACCACCCCCCGTTTTGAAGATTTTTTTCCGTACGCCCCCAAACAAAATCCAAACGCCATCCGGACAGGACCTGAACACGGCTTTCAGGTCCCGGACGTTTCACACGGCATCCAAACGAAGGCAAAGAAGACCACGGCGCATCGCCGACGGGAAAAGAGCGTTTCCCAAACGCCCGCAGACGAAAACCCGGACGGAATCGAAACGGACTCTACAACGCTTCCATCAAAAGTCCGAGCGCGCGGTGCACGGCAAGCTCGCGCACCTCGGCGCGCGTTTGCCCCCGCACCGTCGTGCAGGCGCGCGTCCCGTTTGCATCCGCAAGCCCGAAGCACACCGTGCCCACCGGACGGCCCGGCTGCGCCCCGCCAGGTCCTGCGATTCCCGTGGTCGCCACCGCGATGTCGCAGGAAAGCAGCTTGCGCGCGCCTTGCGCCATGGACATCGCGACCTCCTCGGAGACGACGCCGCAACGCTCCACGAGCTGCGCCGGCACGCCGAGCACGTCCGACTTCGTTTGCGCCCAATACGCGACGACGCCGCCCTTGAACACGGCAGACGCCCCCGCCACGTCCGTGATCGCGCCCGCCACGAGGCCGCCCGTGCACGACTCGGCGCAGGCAAGCGTCGCGCCCGCCGCCCCGGCGGCCTCGACGAGCTCCCTTGCCAAAGCCGCGTTATCTTTCGCCATCTGCATCGCCTCCCGCGAACAGATGGCGCGCCTTGGCGAAGTAGTCGGCCATCGACAAGACGGTGGCCACGACCGCCGCGAGCAGCACGGCCCAGGCAAAAGCCGTGAAGGCCGTCGCCGCGCCGCCGCCGTCTATCTGCATCCCCAGCGCGTACTTCACGATGAAGAGCAATATGGCCGCAATCTGCAAGACGGTCTTGGCCTTGCCGAACCAGCTAGCGGCGATGACCTCGCCTTTCGATGCCGCGACCATGCGCAGGCCCGAGACGATGAACTCGCGCGCGATGATGACGAGCGCGACCCAGCTGGGAAACTGCTGCAGCTCGACCAAGGCCAGAAGCGCCGCGCACACGAGTATCTTGTCGGCGAGCGGGTCCATGAACTTGCCGATGTCGGTGACCTGCCCGCGCGAACGGGCGAGATGGCCGTCGAGGGCGTCGGTGGCAGAGATCGCCGCGAAGACGGCCGCCGCGACCCACGGCTGCACCGCCGCCCAAAAACCCGGGTCGGGAAACCACGCCGGCCACGGCGAGAGCAGCACCGCGACGAAAACGGGGATGAGCAGGATGCGCACGAGGGTGACGATGTTGGCAGGCGTCGCCAGCTCCTCTTTGAAGCCGGGGTTCATGAAAACCGCGCCCCCTCCCCCGCACCCGCGGCGCCGTCGTCCGCGTCCAAAAGCTCTCCCACCAGCTCGTGGCAGAAGGCGTCGACGATGCGCACGCGGACAAAGGAGCCCACGGGCAGCGCGTCGGCAGACGGAACGGGCACGTGCACCTGCCCGTCCACTTCAGGCGCCTGGAACTGGGCGCGGCACAGCGCCTCCGGGCCGCCGTCAGTCTCCTCGAAACCCTCGACCAGCACATCGTGGACTTGCCCCACGCGCGCCTCGGCGCGTCGCCACCCCGCATGCTCGACCACGTCCAGCAGGCGTTGCGCGCGCGCGAGCTTCTCGTCGTCGTCGAGCTGGCCGCGCAACCCGGCCGCCGCAGATCCCTCCTCGCGCGAATAGGGAAAGACCCCGCCGAAGTCGAAGGCGGCCGCATCGGCGAAATCCACGAGCGCCTCGGCCTGTTCGGGCGTCTCGCCCGGGAAACCGGCCATGAAGGTGGTGCGCAGCCCCACGTCGGGAAGCACCTCGCGCACGTGGGCGGCCAGCGCGAGGTATTCCTCGGCCGAACCCCTGCGGTTCATGGCCTCCAGCACCCGGGACTCGCAGTGCTGCAGCGGGATGTCCAGATAGGAGCAGACGTTGCCCGTGTCGCGCATGAGGGAAAGCAGATCGTCGCCTATGCCCTCCGGTTGCGTGTACATCACGCGAAACCAGGTGGACGGAAAGCGCGCGGCGGCCTCGGAGAGCAGGTGCGCGAGGGTGTCGGGCTCGGGAAAATCGCCGCCCCATATCCCCGTGTCCTGCCCGATGAAGACGATCTCGGCCACGCCGGCGCCCACCAGGCCCGCGACCTCGGAGAGGATATCGTCAAGCGAAAAGCTGCGGTAGCGGCCGCGTATGTGGGGGATCATGCAATACGAGCAGAAGCGGTCGCAGCCATCCGAAACCTTCACGTAGGCAAAGGCCTGCTCGCGGCTCCTCCAGCCGCCCCGCTCCGTCGCGGCCGCGGCCTCGCCGGCCCCTGCGCCCGCGCCGTCGCCCGCCCCGCCTGCAGGGCCTATGATCCGCGCGACCGCCTCGACCACGTGCTCTTCGGCGTCAGCCGGCAGGAAACCGGCGACTTCGGAAAGCTCGTCGGCCAGCTCGTCGCCGTAGCGCGAGGGCATGCAGCCGGCGACGAGCACCTTGCCCGCGTGCTCCGTGCCTTCCTGCGCCGAAAGCACCGAGAATATCTCGTCTATGCTCTCGGCGGTGGCGCTGGCAAGAAACGAGCAGGTGTTGACGATGACCAGGTCGGCGTCTGCCGCATCTGCGGCCACCCCGTATCCCGCCGCCGCAAGGCGCGTGCGCATCTTGTCGGTGTCCACCTCGTTTTTCGCGCACCCCAGCGTGACGAAGGCCACGCGCGGGGCGGCGTTCGTGCCGCCGTTTTCACACATAGAAGGCTCTGCCATCCGTCCTCGCCGTCCTCGCTTGCCGCTGCGGGCGCGCGCGCCGCACCCGTCTGCGCCCGCGTCCGCGCCCCATGTTCTAGCGGTAGTTGCCGAACTGCAGCGGCAACCCGTATTCCCTGTCCTTCAAAAACGCGATGACGGCCTGCAAATCGTCGCGCTTGGGACCGGTGACGCGCAGCTTCTCCCCCTCGATTTGCACTTTCACCTTGAATTTCTCGGCTTTTATGTCCTTGGAGATGCGCTTTGCCGTGTCGGCGTCGATGCCCTGCACCAACGTGCCCCGGCGGCGCACCATGCCGCCCGACGCGTCCTCGTCGTCGCCCCAGCGCACGCAGGCCAGATCGACCTTGCGCTTGACCAGCGCAGAGCCCAGCACGTCGACCACCTGGCCTGCCGTGAAGGCGCTCGGCGCGAGCACGGTGAAGGTGGCGGCCGCGCGGTCGAACTCGATTTTCGCGCCCGAGTCCTTCAGGTCGTAGCGCTGCGAGAGCGCCTTCGACGCCTGGTTGTAGGCGTTGTCCACCTCTTGCAGGTCGCACTCGGACATGATGTCGAAGCTGTTGTCTTTTGCCATCGGATGTTCCTTTCCCTATCTCGCGGCGCCCGCCGCGTTTGCCGTCTGGATGGACAGCGAGAGCTTGCCCGTCCCGTCTTGCTGGCGCTCGACGGACACCTCCTGGCCGTTTTCGGTGACCTTCACCGCATCCGGATTGCCGAAGGTGGCCTCCATGGACTCCGTGACCTGAAAACTGCGGCTCCAAGGCCCCACCGCGGTGCCGCTGTAGGCCTTGTCGTCGTCGTAAGTCACGTTCACGAGCGAGGTCTTTCCCGCATCCACCACGATGGAAACCGAGACGGGGTTGCCGTTGGTCGTCGTGACCGTGGCAGAGGCGCTGCCCTCGTCTTGGGTGGCCACGCTGTCGTCGTGCGCGCCGCCTTGCACCTGGATGATGCCCGTGCTGCCGGACCCCGCGGTGCCGACGAGGAAGGCGGCGACGATGGCAACGGCCGCCACGAGGAAGATGACGGCGATGGCGATGAGGCGCGTGCGTCTTTCGCTGAAGATGGAGGCGATGGCGCCCAGCAGCATCTGGAAGAGGTTCTGCTGGCGGGTGAGGGTGCTGCGCAGCTCGCGCTCCTCCTCGTCGCGCCGGCGGCGGCTGCGCCGGCGGTCGGCGCGGTCGCGTTCCGCCGAGATCTCCTCGTCGGTGGCGGCGAGCGCATCGGAAAGCCCCGTGCCTTCCTCGCCTGTCCCCGCTGCCTCCGCCGTCGCGCGAGAGAGGCGCCCGGATGCGCCCGGCCCATGCGATGCGCCCGCTTCGGCAGTCGCATGTGCCGGCCGCGCCTGCGCCGCGCCCTCGCCCCCGGCCGCATCGCGCTCGCGCATCTTGCGCTTGTACTCCTCGAACGCGCTGTGGCGCAGGCGGCCGTGGCGCAAGGGGGCAGACGGGGAGGACGCCGGATCCGAAGAGGCGCAAGGAGACGGCGCCGAGGCGTCTGCGCCGAAAGAGTCGAGGGCGTCCGGAAGCTGCGCGTCGCGCGCCCCCCTCCCGAGACGTCCGCCGTCCCCCCGGCCGGCGCCCGCGCGCCGCGAGGAGCCTTCGTGGGCGTTTTCCGCTTCGATACGCCGCGAGCCGCCCGGACGGCGCGAGGCGACGCGCCCGGCATCCGCACGCCCCCCGTCGCGCCTGTCCGCCCCGTCGGCGGCAAGGCCTGCCGTGCGGCCATGCCCGCGGCGCGGCGCATCCGCCGCGTTGCGCTTGCCCACGACCTTTACGTTGCGGGCGGTGTTTTGCTCCGTGGCCGCCCGTGCGACGTCGCGACGCTCCTCGTCGGTCTTCTCGCGCTCGTCGGTCATCTGCCTGGCGGCGTCCCTTCCCCGCGAGACGGGTTTGGCGCCCTGCGGGCGGCGCATGCCGAAGCGCCCGTCGCCGCGCCTCGCGTATTCGGCGTTTCGCGCGATCTCGCGGCGTTGCTCGTATTCGGCCAGCTCGCCTTCGTACACCGAGAGCACCTCGCGCGGATCCAGCCCCAGCAGGCGCGCATACGACGAGAGCATGCCCTGCGCATAGCCCTTCGCGGGAAAATGCGCGTAATCGCCGGCCTCGAAGGTGGCGAGCACCCTCGCGCGGATATTGGTGGTCTCGGCGGCCTCGGAAAGCGACATCCCGATGGCCTCGCGGCGCATCCGGAGCATGTCGCCTATCTTGTAGCTTTGCACGACATCACCCCTCTTCCTCCACGCCCGCCATGGCGCGCAGCTCGTCGAGGTCCTCCACGCTCTCGAGCAGCACGTCGCGCGCCTTGCTCCCGCGGCCGGGACCGACCACGCCGAGCTCTTCGAGCTCGTCCATGATGCGCCCTGCACGCGAGTAGCCCACCTTCAGACGGCGCTGCAGCATCGACGTCGAGCCCAGCCCCGCGTTCACCACGGCCTCGGCCGCCTGCCACACGAGCGGGTCGCCGTCGCCTGCGCCGGATGCGCCGGATGCAGCCGCGCCGCCGGATGCGCCTGCCAGCGCCGTCTTCAGTATGTCCGTATGGTAGACCGCCTCGCCCTGCGATTTCAGATGCTCGACCACGGCCTCGACCTCGGCCTCGGACACGTAGACGCCCTGGATGCGCTTGGGCTTTCCCCATTCGGGGCGCACGAAGAGCATGTCGCCGTTGCCCGTGAGCTTTTCGGCGCCGGATTGGTCGATGATCACGCGCGACTCGACGTTGGTGGCCACCGTGCAGGCCATGCGGTTCGTGATGTTGGCCTTGATCATGCCCGTGACCACGGAAGACTTCGGGCTTTGCGTGGCGATGATGAGGTGGATGCCGACGGCGCGCGCGAGCTGCGAGATGCGCACGATGGAATCCTCCACCTCCTTGCCCGCGACCATCATCAGGTCGGTCAGCTCGTCGATGATGACGACGATGTAGGAGATCTCGTCGGGACGCCCCGTCTCCTCGTCGTCGAGCTTTCCGGCGGCGACCATCTTGTTGTAGCCCGCGATGTTGCGCGCGCCCACCTGCTCGAACACCTTCAGGCGCCGCTCCATCTCGGCCACCGCCCATTTCAAGGCGCTTGCCGCCTCCTTGGGGTCTGTGACGGGCGGCACGTAGAGATGCGGGATGCCCTCGTAGGGTTTGAACTCGACGCGCTTGGGGTCGACCATGATCATGCGGACCTGGTCCGGCGTCGTGCGCATGAGCATCGTCGTGATCATGCCGTTCAAGGCCACGGACTTGCCCGAGCCCGTCGTGCCGGCCACGAGCAGATGGGGCATCTTGGCCAAGTCGAGGCAGATCTTGTTGCCGTCCACGTCCTCGCCTATGGCCATGGACAGCGGGCTGTCGCCCGCCTGCCCGATGACGTCGCCCAGATACACCGTCTCGCGGTGCTTGTTGGGGATCTCGACGCCCACGAGCGAGGTGCGCGGAATCTGCGCGATGCGCACGCCGGAGGCCGCCAGCGACAGCGCGATGTCGTCTGCCAGGTTCACGAGGGTGGACATGCGGGTGCCGCGCGGCAGCTCGATCTTGAACACGGTGACGGTAGGGCCTGCCGTCCATCCGGCGACATGCGCGGGCACGCCGAAGTCCTCGAGCGTCTGCTGCAGCTCGTCGGCCACCTCCTGCAGCTCCGCAGGCGCCGAGGAGCGGCGCTTGCCGCACACCTTCAATATGCCCGCAGGCGGCAGCGAGTAGGCCTCGTCGTCTGCGGCGCCCCGGGCGGGTTTCACTGTCGCGGATCTCGAGGCCGCTTGCCCGGCGCCCGCGTTGCCCGCGCCCTTCACGGCACGCCCTCGGCCCTCCTTCGCATCTTCGTGCGCAGCGCCCTCCTCTGCCGCGGATGGCGAAGCAGGCGAGGCGCCCGGCATGCGCTTCGTGCCCGCGCGGCCGCGGCGTTCGCGTTTGCGCGCGCCGCCCGCATCGTCCGGGTTCACCGTCTCGCCGGCAAGCTCCCCGTCTGCGCCGAAGGTCTCGCTCTCGCAGGCCCCGTCCTCTCGCGCTGCATCGGCGCCCCCCTTCGCGGCAACAGCGCCGGCCTCGCGTTTCAACACGCGCGTGCCGCCCGCCTTGGCCGCCCCTCCGCGCCGGCGCAGCTTGTTGCCGAAGAGCAGGGTCTCGTCGCTTTCGGGCCGGCACTCGCGCGCCTGCTCCAGGTCCAGCTGCTCGAAGTCGCCGGGCAGCGCGGCGTCGGCGCCGCGGGCTCCGGACGAGAAGCTCGCCTTGTCGCGGCGTATCTTCTTCTCCTCGCGCCCGAGCGTGAGGAAGTCCCTCATGCGGGAGAGGCCGCCGGAAATGGAGAAACCGGCCAGCACGAGGCCGGCGACCCCGAAGCCCGCGAGCACGATCGTCGCGATGACGCGGCCGAGAGGCGCCATCAAAAGCCAGGCCACGGCAGCGCCCGCATATCCGCCGCCAGCCACGAGCGCCTCCGCGGAGAAAAGCGACATGGGGTCGCCGTCGCGCACGGGCGGCTGCCACAAGGCCAAAAGCCCCATCGCGGCGACGATGACGACGAGCATGCCGGCCACGAGGCGCAAAGCCCGGGTCTCGGCGGTCTTCGTGAAGAAGAACAGCCCCCAGGCCGCGAAGGCGACGGGGAACAGGTAGGCGCCCAGCCCGAGGCCCGAATGCAAACCGGAGGATATGGCGGCGGCGACGGGCGCGTCGACCGGCATGACGACGGCCACGAAGAGCACGATGCCGACGACAACTAAGGCGATCCCCGTCAAGTCGTCGCGCAGCCCCCCGTCCAGGCCCGCATCCGGCGCGCGGCGTGCAGGCGCCGGAGCACGCCCCGTCCGCTCCCGGGCGCCTCCCCGCCCCTCTTGCGCGCGGGCGCGTGCAGGCGCTTTGCGACCCGCATCGCCTGCGTCAGCCCCGTTGCGGGCAGCGGCGCCCCGCGCAGATGCACGGCCGCCCCGTGCGCTATGTCGCTTGTCGCGCGCGTTCACGTTTCCTCGTGTCTCGCCTCTTCGTTTCGTGCTGAAAACAGTGCTGTCGAAAGTATACCTAAACGTTCACGACGATGGGGACGACCACGGGGCGGCGCTTGGCGCGCTGCCAGATGAACTTCGACAGCTCGTCGCGCATGGCGCTCCTCGCCTTCGAGCGGCTCGCGCCGTGCGCCCGCACCACGTCGCGGGCCACGCGCGCGAGGTCTTCGCGGCACTCGGCCATGAAGGCGTCGTCGTCGAAACCCGGGATTCCGCGCATGACGACCTGCGGCTCGCCCGTCAGGCGTCCGCTGCGCCCCTCAAGGCACACGACCACGCAGGCCAGGCCGTCAGAGGACATGGTCGCGCGGTCGGTCAGCACGTTTTGCCCGATGTCGCCCACCGACGAGCCGTCCACGTAGACGATGCCGCTTTCCACGGGCTCTCCGCGCCCGACTTTCCCGCCTCGCATCATGAGCGTGTCGCCGTTGTCCAAGATGAAGATGCGCTTCGGGTCCACGCCCACGGCCTCGGCCAGGCGCGCGTGCGCCCGCAGGTGCATGGCCTCGCCGTGCACCGGCAGGAAGTGGCGCGGCTTCACGATGGACAACACGATTTTCAGCTCTTCAGAGCCCGCGTGCCCGGAGACGTGCACGAGCGCGCGGTGGCGGTCCCACACGTCGGCGCCTATCTTGGACAGCTGGTTGACCACGCGGGTGACGCTTTTCTCGTTGCCGGGAACCGGCGTGGCAGAGATGATGACCGTGTCGCCGCGCTCGATGGAGACGCTGCGGTGCTCGCCCACCGACATGCGCGCGAGCGCCGAAAGCGGCTCGCCTTGGCTGCCCGTGCACAGCACGACGAGCTTGTGCGGCGCCATCTTGCCCACCTCGTAGGCGTCGACGATCAGGTCGTCCGGCACGTGCAGGTATCCCAGCTCGCGGGCTATCTTGGTGTTTTTCAGCATGGAGCGGCCCGTGACGGCCACCTTGCGCTTTGCCAGCTGCGCCGCATCGCATATCTGCTGGATGCGGTGGATATGGCTTGCAAAGCTCGCGACGACGACCTTGCGCTTGGCCGAGCCTATGACCTGGCGCAGCGTGACGCCGACCTCGGCCTCGGATTTGGTGAAGGCAGACACCGTCGCGTTCGTCGAGTCGCTCATCAGCAAATCGACGCCCTCGGCGGAAAAGCGCGCGAGCGCCGCGAAATCCGTCAGCTCGCCGTCGATGGGCGTCTGGTCGAGCTTGAAGTCGCCGGTGTGCAAGACGGTGCCCGCCGGCGTGCGCATGAAGACGCCCATGGATCCCGGGATGGAGTGGTTCACCTTGAAGAACTCCATGTCGAAGCAGCCGAGGCAGGCCTTGCCGCCCCGGTGCACCTCGCGCAGCTCCGGATAATGCGACAGGCGGTGCTCCTCGAGCTTGCCCTCGATCAGGCCGAGCGTGAGCTTCGTGGCGATGACGGGCACCTTGCGGTCGAGGTCCTTCAGCAGGTAGGGCAAGGCGCCCGTGTGGTCTTCATGGCCGTGGGTGACGACGATGCCGCGCAGCTTGTGCGCGTTTTCGAGCACATAGGTGTAGTCGGGCAAGATGAGGTCGACGCCGACGTGCTCGTCGTCGGGAAACATCAGGCCGGCGTCGACCAAGATCATGTCGTTGCCGTACTCGAAGGCCGTCATGTTCTTGCCGATGGCGTCGAGGCCGCCCAGCGGGATGATGCGCAGGGCCTGCCCCTTCGCGTCGCCGCCCTGCTTCGACGAGCCGCCGCGTCCGCGCCTGCCGCGTCCGCGCCTTCGCTTGCCGCCCGCGCCCAGACGGGCCGCATCGGAGTTCGCGCGCTCGTTTCCCGATGCGCGCAGCTTGTCGGTGCCCTTCTTGGCGCCCGAATCGTTGGATTGTGACATGTGGATGTGAAACTCCTCTTCTCTTGCGGCGCGCGGTGCCGCGGCGCGCTCGTCATGCGCGCGCGCTCGGCCGGTGCGCCTGTTCTCCCTTTGCTATGTGGTGCTTTTCCCTTCTTTTCTTCAAAGCCGCTCGCCCTCGCCCCTCAGGCGATCGTCGCGCATTCCTCCAGCACCGACGCCAGGCGCGCGCCCTGTTCGGCCGTGGCGCGCACGAGCGGCAGACGCGGGACTCCCACAGGGCAGCCGACGCGCGCCAGCGCGTCTTTGACCATGATGGGGTTCGACGTCGCGAACAGCTCCTTCATGAGCGGCATGAGCGCCGCCTCCAGCTTTCGCGCGCCGGCGAAGTCGCCTGCGGCCGCGGCGGCCACGATCTCGGCCATGCGGGCAGGCGCGACATTGCTCGTGGTGGACACGACGCCCGCGCCTCCGCGCTCTATGACCTCGACCGTGTCGGCGTCCTCGCCGCTGTAGACGAAAAACCCCTTCGGGGCGCCGTCGATGATGGCCTGGACCTGGTCCATCTTGCCCGAGGCCTCCTTGATGGCCACGATGGTCTCGCATTCGCGCGCCAGGCGCAACGTGGTCTCGGCCTCCATGTTCACCACGGAGCGCGCGGGGATGTTGTAGAGCATGACGGGCACGTCTGTGGCCTCTGCCACGGCCTTGAAATGGAGGTGGAGCCCTTCCTGCGGCGGCTTGTTGTAGTAGGGCACGACGACGAGAAAGCCGTCCGCGCACCCCGTCGCGGCCGTCTCGCGGGCAAAGGCGACGGAGGCCGCCGTGTTGTTCGAGCCCACGTAGGCGATGGTCTTGGCGGCGCCGCGCGCCTGCTCGTGCACGGCCGCGAAAAGCGCGAGCCGCTCTTCACGGGAAAGCGTGGCCGCCTCGCCGGTGGAGGCCCCGACCACGAACGCGTCGACGCCGGCGGCCAGCTGGCGGTCCACCAGGCAGCGCAGCGCGTCGAAATCGAGCGAGCCGTCGCTTGCAAACGGGGTGACGAGCGCGGTGATGGTGCGCCCGAAAATCGGTTCAGACATCTCGTGCTTCCTGTCTCGGATCGTCGCGTCCGTCCATGAGCTTCTCCAGGCCGACCACGCAGCCCGACAGCCGCCCGACAGAGCGCACCGCCAGCAAGATGCCCGGCAGGTAGCTCGTGCGGTCGATGGAGTCGTGGCGTATGGTGAGCGTCTGGCCGGCCGAGCCGAAGACGACTTCTTGGTGCGCGACATGGCCGGCGGTGCGCACCGAGTGCACGGGCACGCCGTCCACGAGCGAGCCGCGCGCGCCTTCAAAACCCGAAAGCTCGGTCTCGCTGCCGGGCGCCTCGGACGGCTCGGTTCTCGCGGCCGCGATCATCTTGGCCGTGCGCATGGCCGTGCCGGAGGGCGCGTCCTTCTTGCCGTCGTGGTGCAGCTCTATGACCTCGGCGTCCGGGAAGTACTTGGCCGCCGTGGCCGAGAACAGCATCATCAGCACCGCGCCGGTGGTGAAGTTCGGCGCGTGGAACAGCGCCGCGTCGCCCGCGTGCGCCTCGTCGTATATGGCCTGCAGGCGCTCCTCGGACAGCCCCGTGGTGCCCAAGACCACGTTCACGCCGGCCGCGAGCGCGCAAGCCACGTTGGCCTCGGCCACATCCGGACAGGTGAAGTCGACCACCACGTCGGGCGCCAGCGCCTCGATGCCCTCCGCAAGCGTCGCGTGCACGGGCTTTCCGCACACGTCGACCCCCGGCGCGGCCATCGGGTCCACGCCGCCTGCCAGCTCCATATCCCCCGCGGCGGCAACGCCTTCGCATATCATCGAGCCCATGCGCCCGAGGGCGCCGCTCACCAGCACGTTCAGCATGTATGCAATCGCCTTTCCTCGAAAAGCATCAAGAAGGCCATTCTAGCGCTAATCGAAGTAGTTCGTATATTCCACAGAAGCGCCCGCCGCGTCCTCGCCGAAGAGGTGGCGGTACAGCTCGATGAAGTAGTCGTCTGTCATCGACGCGATGTAGTCCACCACCACGTCGTCCACGCGGTGCGCGAGCTCCCATGCGTAGTCGTAGCGCAGCATCTTCTGGCGCAGGTAGTGGCGAAACACCGGCGAGTCCTCGCGGCCGGCCTCGATGTCGTCGACGAAGCGCATGTAGAGGCGCTCCATCATCGGGGCGACCGGCGCGATGCGGTCCATGATGAACGGGCTGCGGTAGATCTTGTCGTAGTTCTCGCGGCGCACCGCGTCCAGCCCCGCGAAGACCTCGTCGTCCATGGACAGGCAGTCGCGCCCCAGCGAGCGCTTTATGATGTTGCGCGTGACGTTTTGGATGATCTCCCAGTTGAACACTCCCACGACGGGGCTTTGCTCGTAGTCGCCCGCGTCGCGCAGGTGCACGCGCTCGGCGTCCTGGCGGTCTTTTCCCGCATAGGCGATGATGTCGGAGACGCGCACGACGCAGCCCTCCAGCGTCGAGGGGTGCAAGGTCGCGATGGTCTGCTGGTCGGTGTAGCAGGCCTCCATCGTGGACTCGAGCGCCGCGAAATCCGGGCAGGGCGCAGGCCGGTAGGCGGAAAACGCCTTCTCGCCGTTGTGGGTGAGTATGCCGTTGTAGGTCTGCAGGCACAGGTTCGCGGACGCGATGGTCTTCAGCAGACGCACGGAGTGGACGTTGTGGTTGAAGTAGCGCCCCGTGCGCGCGCGGTAAATGTCGGAAAGCGCGTACTCGCCCTGATGGCCGAAGGGGGTGTGCCCCAGGTCGTGGCCGACGGCTATGGCCTCGATCAGGTCCAGGTTCAGCCCCAAGGCCATGCCGATGGTGCGGCCCACGCGGCTGACCACCTGCAAGTGGAAGCTGCGCCGCGTGATGTCGTCGTTTCTGATGAAGGAGAAGACCTGGGTCTTGTCCGCGCAACGCGAGTAGAAGGGGTTGTGGACGATCTTCTCCACGTCCACGACGAAACACGGCCGCGCGAGGTAGGCGTCCGGGTCGGTCCAATGCTCGGGATGCTCGCGCACCCCCTGCGCGTCGCGCGTGGCATAGGGGCTGTAGAGCGACTCCCGCCGGGCTTGCGCGTCGCGCAGGGCGCATCTTTCCTCCTCGGTGAACTCGAAGAGGTCCGGCCGCGTCGTCTCGGACATGCCCCGCTCCTACTTGAAGCTGGCGTTTTGCACTGCCGAGCTGTCCTTCAGCAACACGTCGTGCGCACCGCCCTCCACGATCGAGACGCTGGAGACGCGGGTGATCTTGGCCGTGTCCCTGAATTGCGCGAGGCTGGTCGCACCGCAGTTGCACATCGTGTGGCGCACCTTGGAAAGCGACAGGGCCACGTTGTCGTGCAGAGGGCCTGCATAGGGCACATAGGAATCGACGCCCTCCTCGAAGGCGAGGTTGCTCGAGCCTCCCATGTCGTAGCGCTGCCAGTTGCGGGCGCGCGCGCTGCCCTCGCCCCAGTACTCCTTCATGTAGGAGCCGTTCACGTTCACGCGCTTGGTGGGGCTTTCGTCGAAACGCGCGAAGTAGCGGCCGAGCATCATGAAGTCCGAGCCCATGGCCAGCGCGAGGGCCATGTGGTAGTCCTGCACGATGCCGCCGTCTGAGCAGATGGGGATGTAGACGCCGGTCTCGGCGAAATACTCGTCGCGGGCGCGGGCGACCTCGATGGTGGCCGAGGCCTGGCCGCGGCCGATGCCCTTCTGCTCGCGGGTGATGCAAATCGAGCCGCCGCCGATGCCGATCTTCACGAAGTCGGCCCCGTTTTCGGCCAGGAAGCGAAAGCCCTCGGCGTCCACGACGTTGCCGGCGCCCACCTTCACCTCGTCGCCGTATTCGCGGCGGATCCACTCGATGGTGAGCTTCTGCCAATCCGAGTAGCCCTCCGACGAGTCGATGCACAAGACGTCGGCGCCGGCGTCGAGCAGCTTCGGCACGCGCGTGGCGTAGTCGCGCGAGTTGATGCCCGCGCCCACGATGTAGCGCTTGTGCGCGTCGAGCAGCTCGAGCGGGTTTTCCTTGTGCGAGTCGTAGTCTTTCCGAAAGACGATGCTGACCAGCCTGTCGTCGGCGTCGACGACGGGCAGGGCGTTGAGCTTGTTGTCCCAGATGAGGTCGTTGGCCTCGGACAGCGTCATGCCGTCGCGCCCGCACACGAGCTTTTCGCGCGGGGTCATGAACTCGGCGACCTTCGTGGACGGGTCCATGCGGCTGGGGCGGTAGTCGCGGCTGGTGACGATGCCGAGCAGCTTGCCGTCGGGACGCCCGTCGGCGGTGACGGGCATGGTGGAGTGGTCGGTCTTGCGCTTCAGCTCCATGACCTCGGCCATCGTCGTGTCCGGGGTGATGGTGGAATCGCTGGGGACGAAGCCGGCCTTGTAGCTTTTCACCTCGGCGACCATGGCGGCCTCGTCTTCGGGGGTCTGCGAGCCGTAGATGAACGAGCAGCCGCCCTCGCGCGCGAGCGCCTCGGCCATCTTCGGGCCGGACACCGATTGCATGATGGCGGAGACCATGGGGATGTTCAGATGCAGGGCGGGCTCTTCGCCCTTCTCGAATTTCACGAGCGGCGTCGAGAGGTCGACGCGATCGGGCGTGCACTCCTTCGTGGTGTATCCCGGGACGAGGAGGTACCCGTTGAAGGTATGGGAAGGCTCGTCGTAGTAAAACGCCATTTCATGCCCCTTTGCCATGTCGCGCGTGCTGCCTTTTTCCTATCTTAGCATCCAAGTTGCGCGGCGGCATGTGCAATATGCGTGGGGATGGAAAGGGCGGCGCATCGGGTGTTCAGCGCAGGCCCGCCAGCCCGAAGGCGTCGAGGATCTCCTTCTCGCGGGCCTGCATGGCCTGCCGCTCCCCTTTCGTCTCGTGGTCGTAGCCCAGCAGGTGCAAGATGGAGTGGACGAGCATGAGGGAGAGCTCTTCGGTGAAGCTCGTGGAAAACGCCGCGCGCTGCCCGTCGATGACGTCGGGGCAGATGACGACGTCGCCCAGCTCGAGCGGTGCGCCCGACGCGACGGGGCCGCCGCCTGCGTCCGCACCGTCTGCGCCCCCATCGGCCGCGAAGGCGCCGTCGCAGGGAAAGGACAGCACGTCGGTCGTCGTGTCGCGTCCGCGCCAGGCTGCGTTCAGCCGCTGGATCTCGGCCGGGCCCACGACGGACACGGACAGCTCCGCCGCGTCGGGCACGCCCATGCGGGACAAGGCGAAAAGGGCGAGCTCGCGGACATGCTCCTCGTCGACGGCCGGGTGCCCGCCGCGCACGTCGATGTCGACTCTCATGCGCGCGCCCCCTTCTCCGCTCCATGCGCGAGAGGCGGCTTTTCCCGGCGGCCTTGCGCGCGCTCGTAGGCCGCGACGATTTCGGCCACGAGCGAGTGGCGCACCACGTCGCCGCCTGTGAACTCGCAAAACGCCACGCCGTCGATGCCGTCGAGGATGCGGCGCACATCGCGCAGCCCCGAGACGGCATGCGGCAGGTCGAGCTGGGTGGCGTCTCCCGTGATGACCATCTTCGAGTTGAATCCCAGGCGCGTGAGAAACATCTTCATCTGCTCCGGCGTGGTGTTTTGCGCCTCGTCGAGTATGAGGAAGGCGTCGTTGAAGGTGCGCCCGCGCATGAAGGCGAGCGGCGCTATCTCGATGATGCCGCGCTCGAGCAGATCGCCGCCCTTCTCCATGTCGGTCATGTCGAACAGCGCGTCGTAGAGCGGGCGCACGTAGGGGTCGACCTTTTCCGTGAGCGTGCCCGGCAGAAAGCCGAGGTTCTCGCCTGCCTCGACGACGGGGCGCGAGAGGATGATGCGCCCGACTTCCTTTCGCTTGAGCGCCGAAACGGCCAGCGCCATGGCCAGATAGGTCTTGCCCGTGCCGGCAGGCCCTGTGCCGAAGGTGATGGTGTTGGCGCGTATGGCATCGCAATAGCGCTTCTGGCCCGTTGTTTTCGGGCGTATGGCCCGGCCGCGAAACGTCAAGACCACATCGTCGCGCAAATCAGACGGCGCGTACTCGCCCGTGCGCAGGATATCGGCCGCGTCGGCCACGTCGGCAGCCGTCGGCAACGCGCCGCGCTCGACTTGGCGCATGAGGTCGGCCACGAGCGAGGCTATCTCGGGAAGGCGGGCGGCGTCGGCGTCCACCACCAAAGCGCCGTCGCGCAAGGCCACGCGCGCCCCGAAACGCCCCTCTATCGCGCGCAGCACCTCGTCGCCGGCGCCGCACAGCGCGCGCGTGTCGAGGCCGTCGGCCACATCGAAGCGCACCCTGCTCGATTCACCCATCCTGAAATCCGCCCCCCTCTTTCACCGGCGCCTTCGGGCCTTGAAAGCCCTCGCCCCGAGGCCTCATGCGCCATGCCACGGACGGGCGAACTCTTCGGCGGGAGGCTTGTAGGCAGGGCACGGGTAGTCGCGAAACTCGGCGTTTCCCACCAGCTCGCGCACCCAGTCCTCGACGGGCAGCCCCTCCTCGGCGCGTTCGGCGTCGGCGATGCGCGCATGCGTGGCCGGGCGGCGCGGCATGAACAAGGTGCAGCAGTCGTCGGCTTGGCGCGCGGAGGTCTCGTAGGTGCCGATGCGGGTGGCCATGTCGATGATGTCTTGCTTGTCCGTGCCGATGAGCGGGCGCAAGACGGGCATGCCGGCCACCGCGTCCGTGACCGCGATGTTGTCGAGGGTCTGGCTGGCCACCTGCCCCAGGCTCTCGCCGGTGACGAGCGCCCGGGCGCCCTCGCGGCGCGCGATCGCCTCTGCCACGCGAAACATCATGCGGCGGTAGAGCAAGACGCGCAAGCCCTCGGGCGCGGCGGCGGCGATGGCCCTTTGCACGTCGCCCAAGGCTATGTAGTAGACGCGGGCAAGCCCGGCCGCCGGCGCGAGGTCTGCCGCCAGCTCGTCTACCTGCCATTCGCTGGAGTCCGAGGTCTGGGGCCGGCCGGAGAAATGCGCGCCCACCACGACGGCGCCGCGCTTCATCATCGTCCACGAGGCCACCGGGCTGTCGAAACCGCCGGACAGCAGGCTGACCACCTTGCCCGCCGAGCCCACCGGCAAACCGCCCACTGCGGGGTCGCTTCTCGAATAGACGTAGACGCTGCCTTGGACCACCTCGACGCGCACCGTCACGTCCGGGTCCTTCATCTGCACCCGCGCCTCGGGCGCGAACTCGCACAAATGCGCCCCCACAAGGCGGTTGAGCTGCATGGAGTCTATGGGGTAGTCGGTGTTGGAGCGGCGGGCGGCCACCTTGAAGGTGGAGAACTCGCCGCAGTCCGCCAAGGCCATCTCGGCGGCCTTGTTGTAGTGTTTCGGATCGCGGTCGGTGCGCCACGCGCGCGAGATGCGCGCGATGCCGGGAACCTGCAAGAGCACCCGCGCCACGTCGTCGAGCGCCGCCTCGTCGCGCAAGGCGACCATGAGGTGCCCGGAGATGCGCACGGGGGCGCAGACGTCGAAATCGGCCAACGCGAACGCGATGTTTGCCAAAAGCCGCTGCTCGAAGCTGGCCCTGTTGCGGCCTTTCAGGCCTATTTCGTGGTAGTGGATGAGGCAGACTCGCTCGAACATGACGCTACGGCGCAATCGACGCGCTCAGGACTCGTCTTCCTCGAAGGCGGCCTTGTCGTAGGAGACCTCGCCGCGGGCGATCTCCTCCATGGAAAGCGAGAGCGGCTTGCGCCCGGCGTACTCGGCGATCTCGGAGGTGGACTGCACAGCCATCGCGCGGTCGCGCTGCCCGCGCATCATGTCGTTGATGTCGCGCGCGCGCTTGGACGACAACGCGCACAGCAGGTACTTGTCTTGGTCGACCGTGTCGAGCAAGGTGTCGATGCGGGGCTGCACAATGGACATGGACAAAACTCCTTTTACGTGTGGTCTATCTCGGCGTGCGCGCATGGGCGCACGAAAGCCGAACTAGGATTCTAGCACGGCGAGCAGCTCTTCGGTAGCCCGCTTCAAATCGTCGTTCACAATGACCACATCGTAGTCGCGCGCCGCGTCCATCTCGGCGCGGGCGTTTTCCAGACGCGTGGCGATCGCCTCGGGCGAATCGGTGCCCCTGCCGCGCAGGCGGCGCTCGAGCTCCTCGGCGGAGGGCGGGGCGATGAAGACGAGGCGGGCTTCGGGGATTTTCTCGCGCACCTGAAACGCGCCTTGCACGTCTATCTCCAAGACGACGTCGGCGCCGGCGGCCATATGCTCGCGTATGGGCGCGATCGGGGTGCCGTAGTAGTTGCCGTGGACGTCGGCGTATTCGATGAAGCCGCCACGGGCGATCTCGTCTTCGAAAGCCTCGCGCGTGGTGAAGAAGTAGGCGACGCCGTCCTCTTCGCCCGGACGGGGCGCGCGCGTGGTGGCCGAGACCGACTCCCAGAGGTCCGGGCGCAACGCAAGAAGGCGGGCAAGGAGAGTTCCCTTGCCCGCCCCCGAAGGACCGGAAACCACGTAGAGGCGCCCGCTCAAGCGAAAACTAGCCCTCGAGGCGCTCGAGAAGCTCTGCGCGCTGGCGGGAGCCCAGTCCCTGGACGCGGCGCGAGGGCGAGATGTCCAGATCGTCCATGAGCTTGGCCGCACGGGCCTTGCCGTAGCCCGGCAAAGACTCGAGCAGGCGCTGCACCTTCAGGCGCATGGCGATGGGGTTGTCCGTGTCGGAGAGCACCTTCCCCACGGAAAGCTCGCCTTTCTTCAGCTTGTCGCACAGCTCCGCGCGCTCCTTGCGCGACTTCGCCGCCTTCTCGAGAGCCGCCTTGCGCTGTTCGTCCGAAAGTTTGGGTAGTGCCATGTGAAACTCCTCCTAGCTCGTTGCGGTGGCGCCATTGTAGCAGCAACGCCCCCTCAAAGGGAGCCTATTATTTCGCCGAAAGCGGCAAGCGAGTTTTCCGCGCGCGTGACGGGGCGCCCGACGACGATGTGCGAGGCTCCCGCGTCGAAGGCGTCCTTTGGCGTGGCCACCCGGCTCTGGTCGCCCAACGCCGCGCCATGCGGGCGCACGCCGGGGGTGATGACCAGCGCGTCTTCCCCGAGCAGCTCGCGCATGGCGGCCGCCTCCCCGGGCGAGCACACGACGCCGGAGAGCCGCGCGCCGCAGGCGAGGGCGGCAAGGCGCCCCACTTGGGCGGCAAGCTCGCCGTCCACGCCAATGGAGTGCAAAGCGGACGTGTCCATGCTGGTGAGCACGGTGATGGCGCACACGGCGGGGGGCTGTCCGCCGCCGGCGCCCGCACGCGCGCCCTCCGCGGCGGCGCGCAGCATGTCGGCGCCGCCTGCGGCGTGCACGGTGAACAGGTCGGCGCCGGCCTCGGCAAGCGATTTCGCCGCGCCGCGCACCTGGTGCGGGATGTCGTGGAGCTTCAGGTCCACGAAGACCTTGAAGCCGAGCTTGTGGAGCTGGCGCACGATGGCAGGGCCGGCCGCGTAGTACAGCGTCATGCCCACCTTCACCCAGCGCGCCCGCCCGGCAAGCTGCTCGCCTATGGCGATGGCCTCGTCGCCCGCGCAGTCCAAAGCGACGATGACGCGGTCTTTGCGCTGCTCGTCCATCCAATCCATGTTCATCGAACCTCCAATGCCGTTTCATCGCGCATTCCCGCCCGCAAAATAGCCCGTCAGGACATGGGCCTCTTTTTTTGCGGCAGCGAGCGCCTTCTTCGGCCCGCGCGCCGCCGGACGAAAAAAACCGCCTCAGGTCTCCAGCGCCCCGACGAGCTCGTTCACGTCCCGCACGCCCTGCCCGCGGCAAAAGGAGACGATGCCTTCCAGCACATCGGCGCAGGCGCGCGGGTTGGGAAAGCTCGCCGCGCCCACCGCCACGGCCGTGGCGCCGCAGAGCATGAACTCGACGGCGTCTTCCCCGCTCGCTATGCCGCCCATGCCCAATACGGGCACGTCCACGGCATTATGCACCTGCCAGACCATGCGCAGCGCCACCGGCTTGACGGCAGGGCCTGACAGCCCGCCCACGACGCGGGCCAGGCGGGGGCGGCGGCGGCGCGCGTCCACGGACATGCCCAGCAGGGTGTTCACGAGCGAGACGGCGTCTGCCCCGGCGTCGGCCACCGCGGCGGCGATGGCCGCGATGTCGGTGACGTTGGGGGTGAGCTTGACGATGAGCGGGCGCTTCGTGGCCGCGCGGCACAGCCTCGCGACATGCGCGGCGGCCACCGGGTCGCAGCCGAAGGCCATGCCGCCGGCGTCCACGTTGGGACACGAGATGTTCACCTCGTAGGCGTCTACCGCCTCCTCGTCTTCCAGACGCTCGATGACCTGCACGTACTCCTCGGGCGCATGCCCCGACACGTTCACGATGACGCGCGTGTTTCGAGCTGCCATCCAGGGCAGGGTCTTGGCGCAGAAGGCCTCGACGCCCGGGTTTTGCAATCCGATGGAGTTCAGCATGCCGGACGGCGTCTCGGCGATGCGCGGGGCGGGGTTGCCCTCCCAGGGGGTGAAGGAGACGCCCTTGGTGGTGATGGCGCCCAGGCGCGCGACGTCGAGGAAATCGGCGTACTCGCGTCCCGAGCCGAAGGTGCCGGAAGCGTTCGTGACGGGGTTCTTCATGCGCAGGCCGCCCAGGTCCACGGCCAAAGCGGGCGCGTCGGCGGCAAGCTCGAAAAGCGCGCCGGCCGCATCCGCCGCCTTCCTCGCGCCGGCGGCGCTCCTCGCGTTTTCCATGCTCACCAGACCACCTCCGCCGCGTCGAAAACCGGGCCGTCTGCGCATACGCGGCGCAGGCCGCCCGTCGTCTGCAGCACGCAGGAAAGGCACGCGCCGACGCCGCAGGCCATGAGGCGCTCCATGCTGACCTGGGCCGCCACGCCGTGCGCGAGCGCCGGCTTGACGACGTTTCCCATCATGGGATGCGGGCCGCACACGAAGACCTGCGCGTAGGCGCCCGACGCGATGAGGACGTCGCTTTCTTGCGTGACGAAGCCGTGCGCGCCCTCGCTGCCGTCGTCGGTGGTGATGCGCATCGTGCCGCCCGAGGCCTCGACGGCCGCCGCGATCGCGTCGCGGCACACGAGCAGATCCGAGCTTGCCGCGCCCATGACCACGTCCACGACATGCCCCTCCTCCGCCAGCTCGTGCGCCAGCATGGTCAGCGGCACGGCGCCCATGCCGCCGCAGACGAGCAGCATGCGCGAACCCTCGGGCGCCGCAGCCTGCTCGAGGCGCCAGCCGTTGCCCAGAGGGCCTGCCACGTCGACGAGCTCGCCCGGTTCCACCTGCGAGAGCCTGGCCGTGCCCTGCCCCACCACCTGAAAGCACACCTCCACCGCGCCCGTGTCCGCGTCGGCGCGCCACACGGCAAGCGGTATGCGCAAAAACTGCACCTGCCCCGCCGCCGGACGAAGCTCCACGAACTGGCCGGGCCGCGCGGCACCGGCGATCGAGGGCGCCTCGAAGGCCAGCGAGAAGACGCTCTCGGCAAGCTGCTCGCGCCCCACGACCCTCGTCCTCTCATCGTGCTTCACAGCTCACATCTCCTTTTGCGGGAGGTCTTGCAAGGCGACGGGCTCCAGACGCCCGTCTTTCATCGCCGATATGGCCTGGACGAGCGCGTTTGCCGCCGCCAGCGTCGTGACGTAGCACACGCCGTGGCGCACGGCCGAGGTGCGTATGCGAAAGGCGTCGCCGCGGCTGCCCTGGCCGAACGGGATGTTGACGAGCAGGGAGATCTCGCCGTTGTCCATGAGGTCGCCGATGTTGGGGCGCTGCTCCTTGACCTTGCGCACGAGCTCGACGTCGAGGCCCGCCGCTTTCAGCATGCGCCCCGTGCCGCCTGTGGAGACGATGGAAAAGCCCAGCTCCTGCAGGGCGTGCGCGATGGGCACGATGGCGCGCTTGTCGCGGTCGGCCACCGAGATGAAGACCTTGCCGCCTGCAGGCAGCGAGTAGTCGATGGCCAGCTGCGTCTTGGCGTAGGCTGCGGGAAAATCGGCGGCGATGCCCATGACCTCGCCGGTGGACTTCATCTCCGGGCCCAAGACCACGTCGGCGCCCGGGAAGCGCCCGAAGGGCATGACAGCCTCCTTGCAGGCGAAATGCCCGATGGCAAGCCCGTCGCCGGTGTCGGGCAGACCGAGGGAG
Source organism: bacterium (assembly GCA_963642995.1). Lineage (GTDB taxonomy): Bacteria > Actinomycetota > Coriobacteriia > Coriobacteriales > QAMH01 > CAVAWX01. Next base: position 46,739 of record CAVIIZ010000001.1, read on the forward strand.
GCGATCGATTCGCCGGCCATGATGCGCGCGGCGCACTTCGCCAGCGGCACGCCCGCGGCCTTCGAGACGAAGGGGACGGTGCGGCTCGCGCGGGGGTTCACCTCTATGACGTAGACGCGCCCGTCCTTGACCGCGTACTGGATGTTCACCAAACCGCGCGTGCCCACGGCCAGGGCGAGTTTGCGCGTGTGCGCGCGCAAGGTGGCCAGCACCTCGTCGGAAAACGAGAAGGGCGGCGTGCAGCAGGCCGAGTCGCCGGAGTGTATGCCGGCCTCCTCGATGTGCTCCAATATCGCCCCGATGTAGACGTCGGTGCCGTCGCAGAGGGCGTCCACGTCGCATTCCGTGGCAGATTCCAGGAAAGAGTCCAGGTAGACCGGATGGTCCGGCGTGACGCGCGCGGCCTCCGTCAGGTGCCGGACCAGGTAGCGCTCGTCGTAGGCGATGACCATGCCGCGCCCGCCCAAGACGTAGCTCGGGCGCACGAGCAGGGGGTACCCGATGCGCGACGCCACCTCGCGGGCCTCGTCGGGCGAGCTGGCCACGCCGGCGGCCGGGTAGTCGATGCCCAGCTCGTCGAGCAGCGCCGAGAAGCGCTCGCGGTCTTCTGCCAGGTCGATGGCCTCCGGTTTCGTGCCCATGATCTCGACGCCCTCGTCTTGCAGGGCCTGCGCGAGCTTGAGCGGCGTCTGCCCGCCCAAGGTGACGACCACGCCGTCGGGCTTTTCCGCATCGACGATGTCCATGACGTCTTCGTAGGTGACGGGCTCGAAGTAGAGGCGATCGGAGGTGTCGTAGTCGGTCGAGACGGTCTCGGGGTTGCAGTTCACCATGATGGTCTCGTAGCCCGCCTTTTCCAGCGCGTAGCTCGCGTGCACGCAGCAGTAGTCGAACTCGATGCCCTGGCCTATGCGGTTGGGGCCGGCGCCGATGATCATGGCCTTCTTCTTGTCGCAGGGCGCGACTTCCGTCTCCTCGTCGTAGGTCTTGTAGTGGTAGCTCGTCTCGCTGGCAAACTCCGCCGCGCAGGTGTCCACCGTCTTGAACACGGCGACGACGCCCAGCTCCTTTCGGCGCGCGCGCACGGACTTCTCGTCGGCGCCCGTCAGATGCGCTATCTGCACATCGGACAAGCCGTAGCGCTTTCCCAGGCGCATGAGCTGCGCGTCCATCTCGTCGAGGCCTTTGCCCGCGAACATGTCCTCGACGGCGACCATGTCGGCCAGCCTGTCCACGAACCAGACGTCGACGCCGGAAAGCTCGGCCACCTCCTCGGCGCCGGCACCCCGCCGCAGCGCCTCGGCCATGTAGTAGATGCGGTGCTCGGTGGGCTTGGAGACCATGCTGCGGAAGTGGTTCTCGTCGAACTCGTCGGCGCCGTCGCGGCCGAGGCCGTAGCGGCCGTTTTCCAGCGAGCGCATGGCCTTGCCCAGCGACTCCTCGAAGGTCCGCCCGATGGCCATGACCTCGCCGACCGCCTTCATGCGCGTGGAGAGGGTCTCGTCGGTGCCCTTGAACTTCTCGAAGGCGAAACGCGGGACCTTCACGACCACGTAGTCGATGGACGGCTCGAAGCAGGCCGGCGTGGCCTTCGTGATGTCGTTCACTATCTCGTCGAGGGTGTAGCCCACGGAGAGCTTCGCCGCCATCTTGGCGATGGGAAAGCCCGTGGCCTTCGAGGCGAGCGCAGACGAGCGCGAGACGCGCGGGTTCATCTCGATGACGATGAGGCGGCCGTCGTCGGGGTTGACGGCGAACTGCACGTTGGACCCGCCGCACTCGACGCCGATCTCCTCCAAGATGGCCAGCGAGGCGTCGCGCATGCGCTGGTACTCCACGTCGGTCAGCGTCTGCGCGGGCGCCACGGTGATGGAGTCTCCCGTGTGCACGCCCATCGCGTCGAAGTTCTCGATCGAGCAGATGATGATGCCGTTGCCGGCCGCGTCGCGCATGACCTCCATCTCGTATTCTTTCCAGCCGATGATGCTCTCCTCCACGAGCACCTCGCCGGCGGGAGACAGCTCGAGGCCCTGGGCCACGATCTCGCGCAGCTCCTCGATGTTGTAGGCGATGCCGCCGCCGGCGCCGCCCAAGGTGAAGCTCGGGCGCAGCACGAGGGGAAATCCCAGCTCGTCGGCGAGCTTTTCGGCATCTGCGACGCTGTAGGCGTAGCCGCTCCTGGCCACCTCCAGGCCGATGCGCCCCATGGCCTCGGCGAACATCTTGCGGTCCTCGCCTTTCTTGATGGCGGCGAGGTCGCAGCCGATCATCCGGACGCCGTATTTGTCGAGCACGCCCTTCTCGGCCAGCTCGACCGCGCAGTTCAGCGCCGTCTGGCCGCCCATGTTGGGCAGCAGCGCGTCGGGGCGCTCGCGCTCGATGATGCGCTCCACGACCTCGGCGGTGATGGGCTCGACGTAGGTGCGCGCCGCCGTGGCGGGATCGGTCATGATGGTGGCCGGGTTCGAGTTCACCAGCACGACCTCGTAGCCGTCTTCGGCGAGCACGCGGCAGGCCTGGGTGCCCGAATAGTCGAACTCGCAGGCCTGGCCTATGACTATGGGCCCGGAGCCTATGAGCAAGATCTTCTTTATGTCGTCGCGGCGCGGCATCTAGCGATCGCCTCCTTTGCCCTCGGTGAAAACGCGCGTGTCGCGCACCTCGATGTCCAGGTAGTCGTCGCGTCCGTCCATGAGGCGCATGAACGCGTCGAAGAGATACGACGAGTCGTGAGGGCCGGGCGCGGCCTCCGGGTGGTACTGCACGCAAAAGGCCGGGATGTCCAGAAAGGCCATGCCCTCGGGCGTGCCGTCGTTGAGGTTGACGTGGGTGAGCTGTATGCGGCCGAACGCCTCGTTTGCCACGACGGGCGAGATGCGGCGCTCGGTCCAAAAGCGCAGGTCGCCGTCGGCCGGATGCTCGGCGACGCCGCCCGATTCATCCGCCACGAGAGGCCCCAAGCTGGAAAACACCTGGCCGAATCCGTGGTTTTGCGCCGTGATCTCGACCGCCCCGGTGCGCAGGTTCATGACGGGCTGGTTGCCGCCGTGGTGGCCGTAGGGCAGCTTCTCCATCGCCGCGCCGGCCGCCAGCGAGAGCATCTGGTGGCCGAGGCATATGCCGAAGACGGCGACCTTGCCCAGCAGCGCGCGCGCAGCCTCGGCCGTCGCGTCCACGGCTTGCGGGTCGCCCGGGCCGTTGGAGAAGAACACGCCGTCGGGCTCGAGTTTCTCCACCTCGGACGCCGGCGTGTCCCAGGGCACGACGACGGTCTCGCAGCCGCGCGTGGACAAGCCGGTCAAGATGTTGGTCTTCACCCCGCAGTCGAAGGCGACGACGCGTTTTTCCTTCTCGCAGTTGAAGGGGGGCAGCACGTAGGGGGACTTCGCCGAGACCTCCGCCACGAGGTTGCGCCCCACGAGGCCGGGCGACGTCGCGAGGCGCTGCAACGCCGCCTGCGCCGCCTGCGCCGCGTTCTCGCCGTCTTCCAACGTCGATACGATGCCCTGCATCGCGCCATGCTCGCGTATGTGGCGCACGAGCCGGCGCGTGTCGACGCCCTCGATGGCCACGACGCCGCTTTTCTTCAGGAAATCCGGCAGCGACTGCGTCGAGCGGAAGTTGCTCGGGCGCGCGCACATGTCGCGCACGACGAGGCCGGAGAAGAACAGCTCGCGCGCCTGCATGTCCTCGGCGTTGACCCCGTAGTTGCCTACCTGCGGATAGGTGAGGGCGACTATCTGGCCGCGGTAGCTCGGGTCGCTTGCGATCTCCTGATAGCCGGTCATCGAGGTGTTGAAGCACAGCTCGCCTGTGGCCTCGCCTCGCGCTCCGCAGCTCGTGCCCGTGAAAACCGCGCCGTCCTCGAGGACGAGCACGGCGGGTGTGCCTTTCGCCAACGCCATCTTAAAACGTCACCTCTCCGTCTTGGAACGTCGCGTAGCCGGCCGTGTACGTCTCCACGACCGCGCCGCGCAGGTGCTTTCCCGCAAACGCCGAGTTTGCGCCCTTCGACGCGAAATCCGCCGTGTCGACCGTCCACTGCGCGTCCGGGTCCACGACGGCGAAGTCCGCGACGCCGCCGGCCTCGATGCGCACGGCGGGCTGTCCGAGCAGCTTGCGCGGCGCCACGGCCATGGCCTCGACGAGGCGCGCCCATCCCATGCGCTTTTGCGTGAGAGCCGTCCACTCGCCGGCCTCGAAACTTGCCGCGGGCGCGGACACGAGGCAGGTGAGCACGACGGCAAGCGCCGTCTCCAGCCCCGTGGTGCCGAAGGGCGCGAGGTTGAACTCGAGCGCCTTCTCGTGGGCGGCATGGGGGGCATGGTCGGTCGAGACCATGTCGATGACGCCGCAAAGCAGCGCCTCTTGCAACGCGAGCGCGTCGGCGGCAGATCGCAGCGGCGGGTTCACCTTCAGGTCCGTGTCGTAGCTTTGCCGGCGGATGAACGAGGAGTCGCAGAAGAGATGGTGCGGGGTGGCCTCGCAGGTGACGGGCACGCCGTCTGCCTTCGCGCGGGCCACCAGCTCGACGCCGCGGGCCGTGGTGACGTGCTGGATATGGAGGCGGCAGCCCGTCAGGCGGGCCAACTCGACGTCGCGGGCGATCTGGACCTCCTCGCCTGCCGCAGGCCAGGCGGCAAGCCCGAGCGCCGTCGAGACCGCGCCCTCGTCTGCCACGCCATCTGCGACCAGGCTCTCGTCTTGGCAATGCGACAAGACGGGCTTGTCCAGCATCTTCGCGTAGTCCATGACGCGGCGCATCGTGGCGCTGTCCTGGATGCCGCGCCCGTCGTCGGAAAAGGCCACGGCGCCGTTTCGCGCCATGTCGCCCATCTCGGCAAGCACGGCGCCCGCAAGGCCTTTCGTGCACGCGCCCACGGGCAAGACGCGCGTGCGCCCCGGCTTCCAGGCGCATCTCTCCAGCTCGTAGGCCACGAGCGCGCCCGTGTCGATGGCAGGCTCCGTGTTTGCCATGGGCGCCACCGCCGTGAATCCGCCGCGGGCGGCCGCGCGCATGCCGCAGACGATGTCTTCCTTGTATTCCAGGCCTGGGTCGCGCAAGTGCACGTGCGCGTCCACGAGCCCGGGGAGCAGGTAGCAGCCGGACAAGTCGCGCACGACGCACTTTGCGGGCTTTTCCACCCGCGCGCCCACTTCCACGACGCGGCCGTCGCGCACGAGCACGCTCGCCACCTCGTCGAGGCCGACCTGCGGGTCGACCACATGCGCGCCTTCAAGCAGCAAGGCCATGGGGATCACCTCCGAGCAGCAGGTACATGACGGCCATGCGCACCGCCACCCCCGCGTTCACCTGGTCGAGTACGAGAGACTGCGCCGCATCGGCCGCATCGGCGGACAGCTCCACGCCGCGGTTCACGGGGCCGGGGTGCATGATGACCGAGCCCGGTTTCATCGCGGAAAGCCGGCGCATGTCCACGCCGTAGAGCGCCGCGTACTCGCGCAAGCCGGGCAGCGGCGCGCCCTCGAGGCGCTCCATCTGGATGCGCAGCATGTAGAGCACGTCCAGCTCGGGCAGGCACTCGTCGAGGTCGTGGCACACGCGAGGCGAGGGCGGGCGTTTCCCCGCGTCTTCAGCGCAGGCCGCGCCGCCGTCGCCTCCCGCGCGCGCAACCGACGCGGCGGCCTCGCGGCACAGCGCGCCCGGGCAGGCGGGCATGAGCGTGGGCGGCCCTACGAGCACGGGCTCGGCGCCCATCATGACGAGCAGCGGCACGAGCGAGCCGGCCACGCGGGAATGCGCGACGTCGCCCACGATGCCCACCTTCAGCCCCGCAAGGCCGCCGAAGCGCTCGCGCATGGCGAAGGCGTCGAGCAGGGCCTGGGTGGGATGCTCGTGCTTGCCGTCGCCGCCGTTGACCACGCAGGCGCGGACATGGCGCTCGACCACGCGCGGGGCGCCCTCCTGGCGGCTGCGCACGACCACGAGGTCGGCGTCCATCGCGTCGAGCGTGGCCGCCGTGTCGGCAAGCGACTCGCCCTTTTTCGCAGAAGAGGCGGCCGCCGAGAAGTTGATGGCGTCGGCCGACAGGCGCTTTGCCGCGATCTCGAAGCTCGTGCGCGTGCGCGTGGACGGCTCGTAGAAGAGGTTGACGACGGTGCGCCCGCGCAAGGTGGGCAGCTTCTTTATCTCGCGGTCGTTGACTTCCTTGAACGAGCGCGCGCAATCCAAGACCTCGACGACCTCGTCTGCCGTCAGGTCCTCTATGTCGATGAGGCTCCTGTGCGTGCCGAGCATGGGCTACTCGCCTCCCATCGCGTGGGTGAAGGCGGCGTCGAGCGCGCTCGCGCTGGGCACCCGGGCCGCGCCGACACGTCCCGCGCCGCCCGTTTTCGAGACCTCGACGCTCGTGCGGCCGTCGAGCGGCTCGTAGAAGAAGCGCACGCTCTCGTCTGCGGAGCTGGGGACGTTCTTTCCCACGAAATCGGCGCGTATGGGCAGCTCGCGATGCCCGCGGTCCACGAGCACGGCCAGCTGGACGCGGCCCGCGCGGCCGAGGTCTTTCAAGGCGTCGAGCGCCGCGCGCACCGTGCGCCCCGTGAAGAGCACGTCGTCTACGAGCACGACCGTCTTGCCGTCCAGGGCGAAGGGGACCTCCGTGCGGTGCACCTCGGGCGCGTAGCTTGCCACGTCGTCGCGGTAGAAGCTGATGTCGAGGCGGCCGACGGGCACCTTCGCCGACTCGATCGCCTCGATGCGCCGGGCCAGCTCGGCGGCTATCATGTCGCCGCGCGTGACGATGCCGACGAGCGCCAGCCCGTCTGCGCCGTTGTTGGATTCGAGGATTTCATGCGCCATGCGCGTGAGCGCGCGCTCTATCGCCTGCGCGTCCAAGACGACCGTCTCAATCTCGGGTAAAGCCATGTGCACCACCCCTTTCGGGCCTCGCCGGGCCGCGTCCTTAAAGGTTTCGGTTGCCTCGGGATACTAGCACCGCGCACCGCCTGCCGGCGGGTGAATCGGGTGAATCCCGCGGATGCGAAAAAGCCGCAGCCGAAAACCGCACGTCACATGGCGGCTGCCACGTCGCCCTCCAAGGCGAGCGCGGCCAAGGAAGTCACCCGTTTGGCGAAGAGCGAGCATTGGTGCATAATGTGTAGCACGATGTGCTACACAAAAGGGGTGAAGATGCGCAAGCCTACGGGAATACGGTTCACGGACGAGGAGCACGCGGCGATAGCGTCGTATGCCGCCGCGCACGAGACCTCGTTTTCAGACGTCGTGAGAAAGGCAGTGCGCGAATTCACCGACCCCGACCGGGACAAGGGCTACCTGACGCTCGCACAGATCGCCTCGACAGGCGGCGACGTCGAATTGGCGTTCGGGCAATTCCTCGACGACTTCGCCCACGCCCGCGACAAAGCAGCGCTCATCGCCGACGAGCCGCGATGGCCGCAGGAATACACGGGGCGTTGGCGCTACGACCTGGCCGCCGCCGCGCACAAGCTGGCCAACGACAACGGCCTGCCCGTGCCCGCATGGTGCATCGAGGAGCGCTACTGCCCCGACGAGCCCCTGTGGGCCTTCGACACCGAGGATCCGCAGTTCCGCTCCTACCTGCGGGAGAACACGCCGCGGGAGTTCCGCTGGCACAATCTGTTCCTCGGCCCGAACGTCTTGCAGAGGGCATGATGGCATGCTGACGAGAGAGAGCAGATACAGCAATACCTTGCGGAAATGGACGCCGAGCTCGCAAGCCGGGGATTGACAGGAGAGATAGTGCTGTGCGGCGGTGCCGTGATGGCCTTGGTGTATGAAGCCCGGCAGTCCACGAAAGACATCGATGCCCTGTTTGAGCCGGCTCGCGAGTTACGGCAAATCGCCGCGGAGATGGCGAGGCGCCACGGATTGGAAGAGGATTGGCTCAACGACGCGGCCAAAGCATTCATCGACACGTCGCGCATGTCGTTCACATCGATCATGAAGATGAAAGCGCTACGCGTCCTGCGTCCCGACGACGAGGGCATGCTCGCCATGAAGCTCGCGTCCGCGCGAGAAGACAGCAAGGACGCTGACGACGCCGTCTTCCTCATCCGCCGCCTCGGCATCACGGACGAAGACGAGCTCCTCGACATGATGGAGCGCAATATCCCAAAGCGGATGCTCACACCCATGGCCGGCTTTTTCGCCAAGGAGATGTTGAAACGGTCGATTCGCGTTTGACTGGGCGTCGACCGCACGCAAGACGCACCGAGGGCATGGCGGCTGCCACGTCGCCCTTCAAGGCGAGCGGACCTCCGACGAGTACCGCGACGTGTTCCTGCCGGGCATCCTCGAAGGTTCCCTGGCTCGCATAAACAAGGGCCTTCCCGCCGCGGCCATCGACGAGGCCGTCCTCAAAATCCAAAACGTCGAGGGCGGCACGCTCGAGCAGCGAAACGAGACCTTCACCGACTACCTGCAGTCGGGCGTGGAGGTGCGCTTCTCCGACGGCGATTACTCCAAGACCCGGGCGGCCACCTGGCAGACCATGCTCGACGGCAAGATGGACGCGAGCGGCAAGGTGTCCGTCGGCGCCGCGCGAACGGTCCGCAAGGCGCTGCCGAACGCCTCCTACATCGGATTCACCGGCACGCACATCTTCCGCAGCTGAAGCGCGTTTTGCATGGTCTCGCGCGGACTTTGCCGCCGAGGGTTGCCAAGGCGCCGGCTCCGAGGTCGCCTGCGACGCGCACGAGCTCCTAGAGCAGATGCGCCATGTACAAGGGCAGGCGCACCAAGTCGCCTTCGGCGTTCATCGGCTTGAGATGGAGGATATAGCGCGTTCCCACACGCGAGCCTCGGGATCTGCGTTTCCATTCGAGCAGTTTGTCGTAGGCTCGTCTTTTGAACATGCTCGCTCTCCTGCCGTGCATTATGTTCTACCAGCGGTTTGCACGAATTCCATGGTCGCGGTGCATGGAATTACACACGAAAGGCATAGCGTAAGAACGCCAATATATACACGAAATCCACGGTTTGCCCTATTCGGAAAACAGCACCGACGACCCTTCGAGCACGTCCCAGCCGCACTCCTCGAGCAGGGCCTTGCAGTTCGGCACCGTCCAGCCGCGGTTCTCCTCGGTCTTGCCCTCGGTGTCGCGCGGGTTGCTGCCGACTTCTGCCCACAGGAGGTTGGCGCCGTTGAAGACGGCGAGCTGATTGGGCTCGTGCGTGCAGTTGCCCACGATCTCGGCGCCGGTGATGAGCGCGACGGCGGCGACGATGGTGGCCATGCGCGCGTATCCCAGCTGGCCGTGGGCCGCGAGCTCGGAGCCGGGGATGGTCGTGCGGCGCATCGAGCCGGAGAAACGCGCCTGCATCTCGCGCGTGATGATGGCCTTCTCGACGATCTCTTCCACCGTGTGCTCAGGACCTACCGGCTCGACGCACGAACCCAAGAGCAGCCCGGCGTCTTGGGCCGCGTGTATCGTCTCCCAGCGGCGCTCGGGGCTGCAGCGGGTGAAGCGCCCCTCCCCCATGCGTATGACATGGTAGACGCCGGCAAAGCCCGCGCGCTTGAGCTCCTGGGCGTAGTCGGCGTCGAAATCGCCCACGTTGGCCACGAGCGGCGTGTCCCGCTTCAGCGCCTTCTTCGCGGCGCGCCCGTACTCGAGGAACTTCTCCGGGTCGTAGCCTGCCGTGGTCATGAGGTAGACGGCGTTGGCGCCCTTTTCCTCGAGCAGCTCGACGTAGTCCACGACCGTCTCCACCGGCGTCTCGCTGGCCTCGTCAAAGACCTTGTTGCTCGCGGCGAACGAGCAGAACTTGCAGTCCTTGGGGCACAGCCCGATGTTGAGGCCTATCTGGCCGTGGATCTCGGCCTTCGGCAGGAGGCGCTCGCTGAAGCGCCTGCCCGCGAGGCGCACCTGCGCGGCCTCGTCGGACAGGTCGTCCCATTTCAGCAGCTCGGCGCTTTCCCTCTCGTCGAGCACGCCGCCGTCGAGCGCCTTGTTGATGACCTTCGATACCGTCGCGTCCATGCGCATCTCCTCTTCTCGTGGTGAAGCTTTCCCGCGGGCTTGCCCGTCTGGCTCGGGCAGGCCAAGCCAAACCAAGGCAGCGGCCGTGGCGTTCGAGCCGCCTGCCGTCTGCCGGGGCATCTGGCGTCCGGCAGTCAGGCCGAGAGTATAGGACAGGCGAGAATATCGGGGCAACGCCAATCCGCAGCGCTCGGGCACCGAGAAGGGAGGCAGGCAAAGAGCCCGCGTTGGCGCCTTGTGGCCAAGATGCGGGCGCGGCGGAAAAGTCGACGGTCCCAGGCGGCTTGACGGCTCTTCTTGCAGACATCCTCGCGGTGCCCCGAAGACAAGGCGAGGGCGGCGCGACACATCCACTTGCCCGACAAGGCGTGTCGGATGAAGCAGGCGCGCTGCAGGCAGACGCGCGGCGGCCTGCTGTCGCGTGCAGGCGCGATGCCGTCGCCCGTCGCGCGGGCTACTCGAACGGGTTGACGACAGGCAGGTCGAGATAGGAGAAGTCGCGGATGTTCCTGGTCGCGAGGGCATGGCCTCCACATGCGCATATGGCCGCGATCATGAGGTCTTCTATGGTCGGGGTGCGCCCGCAGGAGATGGCCTGCTCGTGGTAGCGGGCGCACTGCTCGGCGGCGGCGGCGTCGAAGGGGAGGATGCGCGAGGCGTACCCCTGCACCAACGCGTCGATGCCACGTGCGAGTGCGCGGGACTTCTTGCCCTCGTCGAGCAGCAGCTGCCCGAAACGCAGCTCCTCGACGCTCACCGAGGACAGGAGCAGCTCGTCGGCATGCTTGTCCAACCATGCGATGACGCGTTTGTCCGGCTGCCGTTTCAGCAGCTCCGATATGACGTTCGTATCGACGACGTACATGACCCGCTCCGCCTACGAGACGATGCCCGTTATGCGCGGGGCATGGCGGCGCGGACACGCAAGGTCGATGCCATCCGCCGAATCGGCGACGTCGCGCAGGAGCGAGACCCAGCTGCCCGCGCGCGGGCAGAGGGCTTCTTCGAGGACGGCGCGCGCCTCCGCCTGCTGGCTCCTGCCGTTTTCCGCAGCCCGCAAGACGAGCGCGCGCTTCACGTCGTCGGGGACATCCCGGATGAGCAGGCTCGGCATGATCGCACCTCCATGACCATGGCGCCGCCGCCGAAGGGGGCGCCGGATGATGAATATTGATAGCGATGATAGCACGTCATCGACAGCGGCATCGCGTGAAGTGCCGGCGAGTCTGGACGAAGACGCGTGAGAGGGATCGCCGCGTCCGCTCCTAGAGCCTCCAGCCCCGGGACGGGCCTTGCAGCAGCCTGCAGGCACGTCGCAGGGCTGGCCTTCAAATCCGAGGGGCAATGCTCACCGGCGGGAACGTGCCCAGCTGTTCATGCCTCGTTCAAACCGGAACCGGTTATCTCGTCGTAGCGCAGCCCCCGCTCCTCGAGCATGGCGACGACCTCGGAGGGCGCCGCGGTTTTCACCGTCGATGCGGCAAAGCCCTTCGCGTCGCGCGTGACGATGAAGTCCGCGTCCACCTTCACGGCCGAGATGTGGATCAGGCAGTCCTCGAAGTCGTTCCAGCACTCTTTCGCCGCGCTCTCGAGGTCCTCTTTGCCGAGCGTGCATATGTGGATGAACTCGAAGGACGCGAGGAAGGCGCTCTGCAAGACCTCGGATGCGAAGTGCTTTTTGCCGATGTAGAAGATGTCCGTATACGACTTCGCGGACGCCCAAAGCTCGACGTCTTTGCAGATCCCCGCGGCGGCGATCGAGTTCACGTCCTCGCTGAACTGCTCCCGCTGGAGGTAGAAATCGGCCAAGACGTTGGTGTCAAGCAGAAGCTTCATAGTCGGCCGCCCTCCCCTTCTCGAGCTCGGCGGCAAAATCGAAGCTTGCGGGAAGCGGCTCTTTGAAGTTGCAAGTGGAACGCCGCAGCAGATCCGCAGCCCCGTCGCGTGCCGCACCTGCCGCCGTCGCAGCGCCCTCGCGCCCGAGGTCCAGCCCACCGTCGAGGAACTTGAGATAGACGCCGTTTATGAACTGGGACGGAGTCGAGCCCGCGCTCCTGAGCTTTTGGTGCACCTGGTCTCTGACCTCGACTGGGACTCTCGCCGACACCGTTGCAAGCATTTCGTGCCTCCCAACTCCGTAATACCATATTACAACTATAGCACGGAATATGCAGGAAAACTGTGTCGTAGCGCGCACCGGCATCGTCTGCATCTTGGTCAACCCGGCGTTTCCCGATCCTACCAAGGGGGAAAGTTCTTCTTGTACGAAGGAGAGCTCCTCACCGACCGGCGCGACAGGCTGAACGCGCGTTATTGACGAAAGCGCACCCGGCTGCCCGGATTCCGTTCGAGCCGGATTCGGTTGCCTCGTGTGCGACTAGCCTATGACGTGGTGGCGAGGGCCTCGCGCAAGGCGGCCTCGACGCCCGGCGGCACGAGGCCGGCCACGTCGCCGCCGAGGCCTGCCACTTCCTTCACGATGGAGCTGGACACGTACATGTGCTCGGGGCTGGACATGACGAACAGCGTCTCGATGCCCGGCTGGAGCCGGTAGTTGACGGCCGCCATCTGGAACTCCGCCTCGAAGTCCATCGTGGCGCGCAGGCCCTTGACCACGGCGCTGGCGCCCCGCTCGCGCGCGAAGTCCATGAGCAGGCACGAGAAGGGCTCGACTGCGACGTTCGGCAGCGCCGCGAGGCTCTCGCGGGCAAGGCCCACGCGCTCCTCGAGGGTGAACAGCGTGCCCCTGCCCCGCTTGTCGGCAGAGGCCGCCACGGCGACCACCACCTCGTCGAAGAGCTTCGCGGCCCGCTCGACCACGTCGATGTGGCCTGCAGTGATGGGGTCGAAGGTGCCGGGGACGATAGCCTTGCGCATGGGTGCATCTCTTTTCTTCGTGAAAGGCCGGGCCGTTTTCGCGCGGTGCGCTGCGCACGTGCGCGGGGCGCTCGCGCGAGGCGCGGCTACTTCTTCTTCGGGACGTAGCTGATGGAAAACGGGGTGTTGCGCGGGGCGCCCAGCTTGAAGCCGCCCTCGCTGTTCTCGGCGGTGATGGGCGGCGCCGGCGGGGTGCGTCCCTCGCGGTGCGCCTCGGCGCGGGCGCGCTCGGATTCGACCTGCTTTCGGTAGGCGCCCTCCTCGAAGCGCACGAAGCGCTTGCGCAGCATGACGACGAAGGGGTCGTCGTCTCGCTCCAGGGACTGCTCTTCTCGCTCGGGCTCGGGCTGCTCGCGGGACATGGCGCCCGTCTCGCCGTCGCGTCCGTCCGTGTCCATGCTGGCCGCCTTCTTTCCGTGTTCGTCGCGGCTCTCTTCGGCCGCCGCCCCCTGCTCGCCCATGCCCTCTGCTCCGTCCTCGTCGTCGGAAACCGCGCCTTCGTCTGCACGCCCGGCCCCCGCCTGCCCGCCGTCGCCGGCGCTGTCGTCACGTCCGCCGTCGCCGCCGGCGCTGCCGTCGCCGGCGCTGCCGTCACGTCCGCCGTCGCCGCCGGCGCTGCCGTCGCACCCGTCGCCGCTGTCGTCGTCGTTGGCGCCGGGGGTAAAGGATACGCCCGCGTCGCCCGATATGCCGCCGTCTCCTGCACTGCCGTCCGCATCGACGGCAAAGCCCTGCCCGCCGCCCGCGCCATCGGCGGCCGCGTCGTCGGCGGCTCTCCCGTCGCCGCCGCCCGCAGCCGCCCATGTCCCCCGCCTGCCACGGGCGCCCCGTGCAGCCGCGTCGCCGGCGTCGGCTGGCGCAGACGCGTCGTCTGGGGCCGTGGCGCCTGACGCGGCGGCGCCCGGCGCTCCGGCGCCCGCATCTCCTTCACCCGGCGCCCCTCGTTGCGCATCGCCGGCTCCTTCCCCGCCCGCATCCGCCGTGTCCCGCTCGTCTGCCGCGGGAAGGGGGCGGGGGGCTTGCGGGGATCTCGCGCCACCCGAGACAGGGGCGCCGCCTTCACCCGGCGCAGCGGCGTCTGCACACGGTGCGGCATCGCAGGCCTTTCCCGGGCTCTCCCCTTCGCCTTGCGCGTGGCGCCCTGCGCCCGCATCGCCATGCCCGGAGAAGAGCTTGCCCTGCTTCGGGCTTGCGGCCACGTTCATCGCGGTCTTGCGGCGCACGTGCAGCGCCAGCGCCTCGGAATCGCCCGCGACTCCCAACACGCGCTCGAGCACGCGCACCGGGTCGGCCGCGAGCTGCACCTCGACGATGTCCTCGGACAGGTAGGCCGCGCCGCGCTTTGCCGCGAAGGCCTCCATCGCCTTCACCCGGCGCGGGTCATACGACAGCGGATAGCCCTCCCCCGGTCCGTAGTCCATGGGCGTTCCCGCGAAACGGTGCGCCCAAAAGCAGCCCAAATGGAAGAGCACGGACTTGGCCGCGAGGGGAAACTCCATGCGCGAGGCGACGAAGGGCTCGCCGTAGTCCTTCAACGCCACGAGCAGGAGCAGGGTCGCATCGCCTGCCATCGAGTTGCCGGAAAACCTGGCCAGCGAGAAGTCGAGGCGCGCCTCGTAGCCCACGTGCTCCAGCGCGCGCGCCGCCGCCATGACCGCGCAGGCCGCCTCGACGCGCTTGTGCAGCGGGGTGGAGGCCGCGCACATGGTGTCGTAGAGGATGCGGACGCTGCGCTTCTTGCGCATCTGGCGGCGCGGGCGGGTGAAGGTCTCGGGGTGCCCGGCCGCGACGCGCTCGACGATGACGTTCGCGCCGTAGACGTCGGTGCCGCGGCGCTCGTCGGCGCGCCACTCGTAGCGCTCGGCCACGAGGCGCTCCATGCGCGCCTGGCTTCTGGCGAAGGCATCCGAAAAGCCCTCGTAGCCGAAGAGCAGCGCCTCTTTGGTCTGTTCCGGGGAAAACCACACGCCCGGCTCCACCTCGGCGCGTGCGTCGGCGCTGCGGTCTCCCACTTGCTCGTAAAAGGCGTTCAGGGCACGAGGGCCGTTCACCCGGTAGGCTTCGGAAAAGGACGCGTAAGCCTCGCCCACGATGGAAAGCTCCCTGTCGCGCAGCTGCTCCATGCCCGCACCCCGCCGCCTTTCAAGCCTGCCGGCGCAGCGCACGCGCCCGCATCGAGACCGTGCCCGCTTTCGCCCGCGCGGCCTGCACCCGCAACGCCCGCATGCCTACAGCAGCCCCGGCACGCGGCGCAGTGCCGACGTCCACGGGTTGGCGTCGGAGAAGACGCCCGTGCCGAGCAGCGCCGTCACGTCGTCTGCGCCGAGGTCTTTGGTCAACACGAGCATGAGCACCTGCTCGGGCGCCATGACCGGCGCGTAGATGCGGATCATCTTGATGTTGCGATACGACGCCACCGAGGGCACCCCGCGCATCGCGCACGCCTCGCGGTAGGCGCCGATGAAGGCGACCAGGTCCTTGTCGCCGCCCGCGCACACGAAGTCGATGGCCGCATCGTATCCCACGGGAATCGTGGCGAAGCGGTTGAGCGAGGCGGCGTCGAGCTGCATGCGCCCCGTGTAGACGGCGTCGCGCCCCGTGCCCAAGGTATTGCCCGCCGCTATGACGCGGAAATCCGGGTGCGCGCGCACAGACGCGTCGGGAAAGGCGAAGTAGCCGTTGGCGATGGCGCCGTTCAAGGCCACGGCCACGGCCGGGTCGCTTGCGTCGAACTCGTCGAGGAAGAAGACGCCGCCGCCCTCGAACGCGCGCCGAAACTCCGTGGCGTGGTAGACGCCGCGCGCGTCCACGAACCCGGCCAGCTTGTACTCGTCGGTCACGCATCCCATGAAGTGGAAGGGCAGGGCGAGCGCCAGGCACACCTGCTCGACGAGCACGTTCTTGCCCGAACCGGCAGGCCCGAAGAGATAGGCCGGCACCTTGTGCGCGACGGCATGGGCAAGCGGCTCGAAGGCCTCGTGCACGACCTGCTTCAAGTCGGGTGCGAGCATATCGGGCTCGTCGAGGCCCCACTCGTAGCCTTTCGAGATGTCCCACATGCGCCCTCGTCCGCCCTTTCCCGTCTCGGGTGCGGCAGGCAGGCGAAAACGGCCGGCGCGCGCAACCCCCGTCCGTCTTCAGCCCTCGCGTTTTTCCCGTTTCCCCGCTTCTTTCGCCGCGAAGAAGTCGAAGCGCGGCGGCAGCTCCTTCAAGGTGAAGCCGCCTGCCGCCACCTCGTCGTCTTCAGCCCACGAATCGAGCGGCTCGAGCAGGTGGTCCCAGTCGAAGAAGCCCGCGTGCCCGTTGCGCGAGGCGTGCTCGGCGATGTCCAGGTACTCGAAGACCAGCTCGCAGCCGCGCGGCACGATGGGGTGCATGAGCACGACGGACACGCGCATCAGGTAGAACAGGTCGCGCAGCACCGGCTCGATGGCGCCCGCCGCATCGTCTACCGCGGACGCCGCGCGGCTTTCCTGCGTCCACCACTTGTTCACGTCGCGCAAGAACGCGTCCATGAGCGCCCAGACCTCGTGCAGGCGCGTCTCGTACATGAGGCGCTCGTAGCGCTCGGCCGTCTCTTCCGCCCATGCGCGCGCCCGCTCGGAAGGGCCTCCCAGCGGCGCCGTGCCGCCGTGGTGCTTTTGGGCGGTGTAGAAACACGAGCGCACGATGCGGTTGAAGATGTTGGAGAGCAGCGCGCTTTCCTTCAGCACCGGGTCCGGGTACTTCTCGTCGCCTGCGTGCTTCGGGTCGAAGGGCTTGGGCGAAAAGCTCGTCGGCCGCTCGTCGAGGCCCAGGCTCATCCAGTGCGCGCGCAGCTGCTCTGCCGTGTAGTGCCCGAGCAGCTCGTCGGCGCCCGGCGGCGGGGTCTCGCTTGACGACGAGGCCTTCTTGCCCAGGAAAAGCGCGTGGTAGTCGGGTACGAGCGTGGTCTGGCGCAGCTCGTCGCCGCTGCCCTGCGCGTGCGGGTCCTCGCCTTGCATGGCCGCCCACAGCGCCGTCTGCGCGACTCCGTAGAAATAGATGTTGTCCTGCCCGATGAACTGGTAGACCCGCGCGTCGTCGCTTGCCCACCACTCGCGCCAGGCGTCTGGCGCCGCATCCGCGTCGCGGCGCCTCAGGGCCGCCTGCGAGAAGCTGATGGGCGCCCACAGCGACTCCGGCCAGCACCACACCGTCAAGCCGGGCGTCGAGCCGTCGAGCGCGGGGGCCTTCACCCCCCACTCGATGTTGCCCGTCAGGCGAAACGGCACGAGCGTCTTGCCCGTGCGAAAGCGCACGCCGCCGGCCGCGAGGCGCTCCGTGGCCGCGTCGCGGGCGTCTATGTCGGAAAACTCCAAGGTGAAAGACTGCCTGCCGCCTTGCGGGGCATGCCGCTCGTGCGCGGGCAGCTCGGCTTTCACGGCCTCGTAGGCGTCCGCGTATTTCTCCTGGATGTAGATGACGGGAGGCGCGAGGAACTCGCGCACGGCCTGCACGGTGATGGGCCTGCTGGCCGGGTCGGCGGCAAGCGTGTCCATGTGCGCGGCTATCAGGTCGGAAAACTCCGGCAGCTTGAAGTACCAGTTCTCCACGGGGCGCAGCTCGGGCACGCTGCCCGTGAGGGTGCTCTTCGGCGCGATCAGGTCGGCGGGCGGGTACTGGTGGCCCATGTCGCACTCGTCGGCATAGCCGTGCTCGCCCTTGCAGCCTTGCACGGGGCAATGCCCCACGACCTGCCGGCCGTTCAAGAAGGTCTGCGCCTGCGCGTCGAAGAACTGCGGCGTCGAGCGCTTCTCCAGCCAGCCGGCCTCGAAAAGCCGGGTGATGAAGGCGTCGGTGGTCTTTTGCTGTTCGACGCCCGCATCTCCTATCCCCGAGCCCTCGAAGATGTCGAGCGATATGTCGAAGGCGCCAAGCGTGGCTGCCTGGGCGTCGTGGTTTGCCTGCACGTAGTCGGCGAGGCTGCCCGTGAAGGCGCCGGCCTCGACGGCCTTGCGGTGCCCTTCGTTGATGGGCGAGCCGAAGCAGTCCGTGCCCGAGACGAACAAGACGTTGTCGCGGCCGATGCGGTCGCGCAAGAAACGCGCGTAGATGTCTGCCGGCACGAAGACGCCTGCCAGATGGCCGAAATGCAGGCCCTTGTTGCCGTAGGGCATGCCCGCCGTGACGACCGCCCGTTTCGGAAAAAGCTCTTTCACAGGAATTCGCACCTCGCCTACATCGCGTCGGACAACTATCTTCTCGAAGGAGCCGCCGTCTCGCCGTCGGCGCCGCCCCCGTCTTTTTCACGCGCCTGCCCGTCGCCCTTCTCCGCGGCCTTGAGCGCGTTTTTCTTCTCGCGCTCCTCCCGGGCGATCTCCTGGCGCAGGGCGCGGGTGTTCTTCACCGCCTCCATCTCCACGGAAGGGCCGCTCTTGCCCGACTGGGGGGCGGTCACGACCTTTGCGGCGCGTTTCGTGAGAAGCGAGCATATCCACTCGGCCAAGAAGGTGATGGCCAGCACGCACACCAGCATGCCTATGCCGAAGATGCGGCCCTGGTCGTCGTTTACCAGATAGTCCACGACGCCGCCCACGTAGGGTATGGAAAAGCCCACCACGCCGACGACGTTTTGGTAGAGGACCGGCGCGTCGTCGGAGACGTTGGCGTCGCCTCTGGTGGTGACGGTCTTGCTGTCGTAGTTGTTGGAGACGACGCGGTGCGTGACTATGTTGAGCTGCTCGTCCATGATGTAGCTGACCACCTCGCCCGGGCGTATGGCGGTGGGGTCTTTTTGCTGGACGAACACGAGGGTGCCCGGCGGGTAGGTGGGCGTCATCGAGCCGGTGAGGACGTTGAACTCGTAGATGCCGAACAGGCGCGGGACGCCGATGATGGCCACGCATATCAGCAGCAACGCGCAGATGGTGCGGGTGAAGGCCTGGAGCGCGCGGGCGGGGACGGGCGGTTTGGCGTCGCGGATGAGGATACGGATGGTGTCGCGCCCGTCGTTTGCGCCGTCTGCCTGCGCGGAGGCGGCGACGCCGGCGTTTGCCGCGGCATCCGAGGCCGCACGGGCGACGGCGGCGCGCGCCGCCTCCTCGGTGCCCGTCTGGGCGCATGCGCCGCTTTCCTTGCCCGATGCGGCATCGGGCGCCGCGTCGGATGCGCGGGCTGCAGACCGCCCGTCTGCCCGGGGCGCCTCCCCGCGTTGCGCGCCCTCTTTTTCACCGTCGAACCTACGTGTCGATTTCCCGGCCACGTGCAGACCTTTCACCTCGTGTTCATGCGTCGACCCTGCAATATAGCAGATGCCCGTCCGCGCGCGGAAACGACGTCATCGCCCGTCGTGCGAACAACGGCTCGTTTTTCCCGTTTCCCCCATCACATAGGCTTTCATTTTCCCCTTCAAGCCCGCCTCGGCGCCGCGGGCGACGACGCGGACGGGGAGCTGGCGCGCAAAGCAGCTTCAAGCTGGACACGCGTTGCAGGTGAAAAGGGAGACGGAGGTTTTGCCGTAGCGTTTCCGGGCGTCGAAGGCGAAAGGGGACGCGGGGGCGGAGGCGCCCGAGACGGCGGCATCGCAGGCCGGGGCAGAGGGGTTGGGGACGCCGGCGGCGAAGGCGGCAAGGACCTCGTCGGCGTTCTCGCGCGCATGCTCGTAGGAGACGAGGGCGCCGGGCGCGAGCGCGCCCGATTCGGCAAGTGCGGAGAGCAAGGCTGCCACTTCGGAGGCCGGCAGGGCATAGGGAGGGTCGAGCATCACGAGGGAGAAAGGCGCGCCATGCGCCTGCGCGATGAAGGAGGCCCTCGTGCAGACGTCGAAGGCGTCGCCCGAGTAGACGTCCGCCGCGGCATGCGGCAAGCGCAACGAGGCGATGTTTCCGCGCAAGGCCTTGAGGGCGGACGGGTCGCGCTCGACGAAGGCGGCACGAGCCGCGCCGCGCGAGAGCGCCTCGAGGCCGAGCGCCCCGCTGCCCGCGAAGGCATCGAGCACGCGCACGCCCTCGAAGCTGCCCAGGCGCGCCCACAGCGCGGAGAAGAGCGCCTCGCGCACACGGTCGGTCGTGGGGCGCGTGCCGCGCCCGGAAGGCGGGGCGAGTGCACGCCCCTTGAATTTTCCCGCCACCACGCGCACGCGCTCTCAGCGCCCCTTCCCGCGTCCGGCACGGGAGACGCCGCCGTCCCCGCGGGCACCCCCGCCGCGCCCGGCGCCCGCGCCCGTCTTCCCGGCACCGGAGTCCGCGGCGCCTTCATCGTCGTCTTCGTCTGCCCGCGCGCGCGCCGACGCGAAAAAAACCTCCAGCTCGGCGGCAAGCGCGGCATGCTCGGGCGCGGCCAGCGCGGGATCGGCCTGCAGCACCGCGGCCGCCTCGGCATGAGCGGCCTTGACGAGCTCGGCGTCGCGCAGCACGTCCACGAGGCGCAATACGGAAGCGCCGTGCTGCAAGGCGCCGAAGACATTGCCCTCGCGGCGCGACTCAAGGTCCAGCCGCGCCAGCTCGAAGCCGTCGTCGGTCGAGCACAGCGCGTCCAGGCGCGCGGCCAGCTTCTCGTCGTCTTTGCCGGGGTCTGCGATGAGGAAGAAGCGCCCCGCCGCGCTGCCGCGTCCCACGCGCCCGCGCAGCTGGTGCAGCTGGGCCAGGCCGAAGCGCTCGGCGTCCTCGACCATCATGACGGTGGCGTTCGGCACGTCCACGCCCACCTCGACCACCGTCGTGGCCACGAGGACCGCGATGTCGCCCGCAGCGAACTCCTCCATCACGCGGCGTTTGTCGGCCGCCGGCATCCCGCCCGTGAGCAACCCGACGGCGAAATCGGGAAAGACGCTGCGCGAGAGATAGGCCGCCTCGTCTTCGGCCGCCTTCAGGGTCGTGACGTCGCGGCCCTCGGAGATCGATCGCTCCAGGCCGCCGTCCTCGTTTGCCTCGGCGCGTTGCTCGCGAGACAGGCCGACGAGCGGGCACACGATGTAGGCCTGGTGCCCGTCGGCGACCGCGGCGCGTATGGCGTCGTAGGCGAGGGCGCGCGCGTCGCGAGAGAGCACCTCGGTGGCGACGGGCTTCCTGCCTGCAGGCCGGTGGCGTATGCAGCTCGTCTGCATGTCGCCGTAGCACACGAGGGCGAGCGTGCGCGGAATGGGCGTGGCCGTCATGGTGAGCACATCGCAGCCCGGCCCCTTTGCGCGCAAAGCCGCGCGCTGGCCCACGCCGAAGCGGTGCTGCTCGTCGATGACCGCAAGCGACAGCGAGGAGAAGGCGACGTCGGGCTCTATCAGGGCATGGGTGCCGAAGAGGACCTGGATGCGGCCGTCTGCCAGCTCGGCCAATATGCGCGCGCGCTCGGCGGGCGGCGTCGAGCCCGTGAGCAGCGCATGCGTGACGTCCGCCGCATCGAGCACCTCGGCCAGCGCCGTCTCGTATTGGCGGGCGAGCAGCTCGGTGGGCGCCATCATCGCGGCCTGGTGCCCGCTGCCGGCGGCGCAGGCCAGCGCGCAGGCCGCCACGACCGTCTTGCCGCAACCCACGTCGCCTATGAGCATGCGGTTCATGATGCGCGGCGCGGCCATGTCGGCCACGATCTCGTCTGCAGCCGCCTTCTGATCGTCTGTCAGCTCGAAGGGCAGGGCGGCCAGCAGGCGCGCCAGCTGCGAAGGTCTCGCATCGTGGACGATGGGCTGCACATGCGCGTATTCGGCCTCGCGCTGCCGCATCATCTCCAGCTGGAGGAAGAAGGCCTCCTCGAAGGCAAGCCGGCGCCGGGCGGCGTCGCGAACGGCCGCAGATGCGGGGAAATGAATATCGCGCAAAGCGGCCTTGCGGTTTTCCAGACCGTACGCGCGGCGCATCCGCGCAGGCAGCGGGTCGTGGATGTCGGCGCAGGCGTCCAGCGCGTTTGCCACATAGCGGCGCACGACCCCCGCGGGCAGCCCCTCGGTGGCGTGGTGGACGGGCACGAGCGCCATCGCCGGGCTTGAGCCGTCGGAGGAAAGCACTTCCATCATGGGGCTGACGATGCGCTTGAAGCCGTAGTCGAAGCTGACGGTGCCGCCGACGGCCACGCGCATGCCCTGCGCCAGGCGCTTTGCCATCCACGGCTGGCGAAACCACACGGCCATGAGCACGCCGGTGTCGTCGACGATGGAGGCCTCCACTATGTCGAGGCGCGGGCGGGGCTTCACATGGCGGATCTCGTGGACGCAGCCCACCACCGTGGCCTGCTCTCCTATGGGCGCGGAGGCGCAGGTGGCCACATGCGAGAGGTCGATGTAGCGATGCGGGAAGGAAAACAGCAGGTCGCGCACTGTGAAAATGCGCAAACGCCCCAATTTGCGCGCGCGCGAGGCACCCACGCCCTTCAGCGAGGAGACGCGGGCGGACATGAAGACGTCGGCGTCGCGGCGAGCGCGCGGGGCGCGCGGGGAAACGGCGCCGTGCTCGTCCATGCTAGGCGATCTCTTTCGGGATATAGGAAAAGCCCGCGCATCCCGTCGAGACGTGCGTGGCGATCACAGGCCCCACGCGCCGCACGCCCAGCTCGGTGAAGTCGATGCCGCGCTCGGAGAACAGCGTGCGCAGCGCCTCGACGCCGGCGAGGTTGCGCGTGTGGACGAAATAGCCCTCCAGCGGCCCGAAGCGGTCCACGGCCTCCTGCGCGAGATTGGCGAGCTTCGGCCATGCGCCTTTCAGCGCCCGCGCCTTGCCGCGCTGCACGACCTGCCCCTCGTCGTCGAGCATGAGCAGCGGCTTTATGTCGAGAAGCGAGGCCGCGAGCGCCGTCGCCTTGCCCGTGCGCCCCCCCTTCACCAGATTGCGCAAGGTGTTCACGGTGAACACTATGTTGGTCTTCAAACGCGCGTCGTAGGCGAACTGCACGAGTTCGGCAAACGACGCCCCCGTATCGCGCTTGTGGGCGACCGCGCGCACGAGCATGGCGAGCGCCCAGGTGTTGCGCTTCGTGTCCACGACCTCCACCTCGAGATCGGCCGCCTCGGCGCCCAGGCGCGCCGCCTGGCAGGTGCCCGACATGGCAGACGAGATGTGCAGCGAGATGCAGTGCGTGTAGCCGAGCCGCGCAAGCCCGCTGTAGGCCTCGCCGAAATCCACGGGCGAGGGCATGGAGGTGACGGGCAGCTCCTCGCAGACCTCCACATGGTCGAAGAAGGCGTCGCTGCTGGCGTCGGAGTTGTCGGAGGCCATGGGCGTCCCGTCGGCGGCAAACACCTTCAAGTCCACGCACACGACGCCGAGCGCGTCCAGGTCCTCGCGCGAGACGTCGCAGGTGCTGTCCGTGACGATGGCTATTTTCTCAGCCGGCATGTGCTTTACCTTTCGTGTGCGCAGGCAGTGCGTTTCGAGCAGACGGCGGCAGGCGGCGCTATGCGCAGATCCTGCGACGGCGCGGCTACTCCAGGGAGAAGAGCACGGGATAGAGGGGCTGCTCGCCGCGCTGGGCGTCCACGTCGAGGTCCGGCCAGGCCTGCTCGATGGCCTCTGCCAGCCCTTCAAGCGCCTCGTCGGGCAGATCGGCGCCCGCAAGCAAGGTGAGCGTGTCGAAATCGCCCGCCCCCATCTGCTCGGCCAAGGCCATGACGGCCTCGGAGACCGTCGCCGCGACGACGTCGAGCGATCCGTCCGCGATGCCGATGACGTCTCCGGGGGCGATTTTCTCGCCTTTGGAGGTCTTCGAGGACTTCACCGCGGTCGTGACCTCCGCGCAATGCACGTCGGACAGCGCCTCGGTCATGGCGCGGGCGTTTTCCTCCAAACCGGCGGAGCGGTCGGCCGCAAACATCGCGGAAAATGCCGCGAGCACGTTTTTCGTGGGGACGACGGCGCAGGGCACCGGCGCGTTTTCCGCCGCCGCGTTTGCCGCCATGACGATGTTGCCGTTGTCGGGCAAGATGACGACGGCGTCGGCGCCCGTCGCCTCGACCGCCGCGAGCAGGTCGGCCGTGGAGGGGTTCATGGTCTGGCCGCCCTCGACGACATAGTCCACGCCCAGCGAGCGCAATATGACCGCCGTGCCGCTGCCCACGGCCACGGCCACGAAGGCAAGCTCCTTGTGCTCGGACGGCGCCGCGCCCGCCTCTGCGCTTCGCGCCGCATCCTCATCTCCCGCCAGCCCCTCGGCGCGCTCGGCGCTCTCCAAGACCATGTTGTGGATGAAGACCTCGGAGACCTGGCCGCGCGCGGTCATGTAGTTCAGCACCTCGCCCGGCGTGTCGGTGTGCACATGCACCTTGAAGTCGGGATGCGAGCCCACGAGCAGCTCGCAGTCGCCGGCGCCGGCAAGGAAGCCCAGCGCCTCGTCGGTGTCGACGTCTACGCTGTGGAACAAGAACTCGGTGCAGTACATGTAGTCCGAGCCCGCCCAGTCGTTCACCTGCTCGATGGCCACCTGCGCCTGCGCGTGGGTGAAGTCCTCGGAGCGCGCGATCGCCTCGTCGCCTTTGCCCAAAAGCGAGGCGGCGAAGGCCTGGAACAAGATGGTGAGGCCGAAACCCCCGGAATCGACGACGCCGTTTTCCTTCAGCACGGGCAGGAAATCGCTCGTGCGCTTCACCGAGGCCAGCGCCTCGGCGCAGATGGCCTCCAGCGCGGCCGCAGGCGACAGCCCCTCTTCGGCGGCCATCGCCGCCGCGGCGGCGGCGTCTTCGAGCACGGTGAGGATCGTGCCCTTCACCGGCTTGCGCACCGCCTGGAAGGCCACCTCGACGCTGCGGTCGAGCGCGCGGGAGATGGCGGCGGCGTCGCAGGACGATGCGCCCTCGAGACCCTCGCACAGACCGCGCAGGATCTGGCTCGTGATGACGCCGGAGTTGCCGCGCGCGCCCATGAGCGAGCCGTGCGTGATGGCGCGGCGCACGTCGTCTGCCGTGGCGGAAGGCGGCAGGCAGGCGAGCTCCTTTGCCACCGACTGCATGGTCAGCGACATGTTCGTGCCCGTGTCGCCGTCCGGCACGGGAAAAACGTTCAGGCGGTTGACTTCTTCTTTTCGGCTCGTGAGCGTGTCGGTCGCGTAGTCGATGGCGCGGCGTATGCTGGCGATGTTCATGTGTGTGTCTACCCTATCTTTACCATGCTTCGTTGCTTGCGCACATGACGCGCGCCCTGATGCACGCGCGCAGATCCTCGAAACGCGCGTGCGGCGGGCGGCGCTAGTCGCGCACCCTGATACCCTGGACATGCACCTCGATGTCGGCCACGGGCAGCTGCGCGGAATCCTCGAGCGCGAAACGCACGTTTTCCGCGAGCATGCGCGAGACCTCGGAGAGGTTCACGCCGTGCTCCACGACGATGTAGAGATCCACCTGCACGCCGTCGTCGAGCATCTGCACGGTGACGCCGCGGCGCAGGCGGTTGCCCGGCAAGAGCTTCACCATGCCGTCGGTGAGCGTCGGCGCCGTCATGCCGACCACCCCGTAGCTTTCGAGCGCGGCATACCCCGCGAGGTCGGCTATCACGCCGTTGGCGACGGACAGGCCGCCGGCGACCTCTTCTTGTCGTGCCATGCGAAACCCCCTTTTCGGAGACAAGGCCCATGCGCGGGCAAGCCATATGCGCGCATGCGTGAAGCGTCATTGTAGCCCAAAAGCACATGCGCGCGAGGGGAATGGACGGCGCACACAAAGCGCACAAGGGCGAGGGCCGCGGGCGGGTCGCGACGGGCAAAAAAGGAGGCGGCTGCCCTGAACAGGCGAGCCGCCTCGTCGAGACGAGAGGAAGCGCCGGCGATGCGCGGTGCCGGCGGCGAGACGCGCCCCTTTTCTACGAGAAGATGAACATCGCGAGAAAGGCCAACGCCGCGACCCACATGAGCGGCTTTATCTCGCGCACTTTGCGGCAGGCGAGCATGCACACGACATAGGAGATGAACCCGAGGCCTATGCCGGTGGTGATGGAATAGGTCATGGGGATGGAGAAGATGGTGATGAAGGCGGGGAACGCGCTCTCGATGCTGCTCCAGTCGACATGCCCGACGTCGGTCATCATGAGATAGCCCACGACGACGAGCGCGCCGCAGGTGGCCGAGCTGGAGACCATGCCGATGATGGGGCTGAGGAACGCGAAGACTACGAAGGCGACGGCCACGACGACGTTGGAGAAGCCCGTGCGCGCGCCGGAAGCCGCGCCGGAGGCGCTTTCCACGAAGGTGGTGATCGAGGAGGCGCCCGTGAAGCCGCCGACCACGGCGGCCGCCGAGTCGATGGTGAGTATCTTTCCGATGTCTTTGACCTCGCCGTCGTCGTCGACGAACTTGCCGGCCTCGGCAACCGCCACCGCCGTGCCCATCGTGTCGAAGAAATCGCTCATCAGCAGCGAGAAGGCGAAGAGCAGCAGCGCCGGCTGCAAGAACACCTGGAGTATGGCCATGTTGCCCGTGGAGGGCACGGTCTGGAAGGGCGCGGCGAAGGTGGAGAAGTCCAGCCCGAAGCTCCAGCTCGTGGGCAGCGCGGTGACGCCCAGGGGGATGCCCGCGACCGTGGCGACGATGATGGAGATGAGCAAGGCGCCGCGTACCTTTGCCACCGTGAGGACGATGGCGACGAGGATGGCGATGATGGAGACGATGACGGTCGGCGAGGTGAAGTCGCCTGCCGAGATGAGGGTGGACTCGTTGTCGACGATGATGCCGCCGCCTTTCATGCCCACGAACGCGATGAACAAGCCGATGCCGATGCCGATGGCGTGGCGCAAGGAGACGGGGATGGCGCGCATGATGGCCTCGCGCAGACCGCAGACCACGAGCGCCAAGATGACGACGCCTTCGATCATGACGATGGCCATGGCCACGCGCCAGTCGACGGCGGTGGGCTGCATGCACAGGCTGTAGGCGATGATGGAGTTGATGCCCATGCCGGACGCCAAGGCCAGCGGGCGGTTGGCAATGAGACCCATGCACAAGGTCATGATGGCCGCGCCGAAGCAGGTGGCGGTGAGGGCCGCCTCGAAGGGGATGCCGGCGTCGACGAGTATCGTCGGGTTGACGGCGATGATGTAGGCCATCGCCAGAAACGTGGTGAGGCCGCCGACGATCTCGGCGCCGTACGACGATCCGCGTTCCTTGATCTTGAAGAACTTTTCCACGAGCACACCCCTCCCCCGCCCGCCCCATCCGGGCGGTGCGGCACGCGAAATGAAAAGAAGAACCGAAGCCGTATCTTTGTAGCACATGGGCACGGGCAAAGATGCGGGGAAAACGTGAACGCCCACGGGCGGGAAGACGCGCCCGCCATACGGGAGGAAAAACGAGGGGGCGAGCCGACGAGGGGCCAGGCGCGCCTGTCCGGGCACGGGCGCGCGGGAAAAGGGCGCACGACGCGCACGGCGCCTATCCGAGCTTCGGGACGGGCAAGCCCAGGTGCTCGTAGGCGCGCGGGGCAGCACGACGCCCCTTTGGCGTGCGCTCTATGAGGCCGCAGCGCAGAAGATAGGGCTCGTAGACGTCTTCTATGGTGTCCGGCTCCTCGCCGAGCGCGCTGGCAAGCGTGGCCAGCCCCACGGGCCGAGAGGCGAAGGTGATGCACAAAAGACGCAGGAGCGCGTCGTCTGTGGAGTCGAGGCCGAGCGCGTCCACCTTGAAAAACGAGAGCGCCTGCGCGGCCGTCTGCCGGTCGATGCGGCCGTCGGCGCGGACCTGCGCGTAGTCGCGCACCCGCTTGAGCAGGCGGTTTGCCAAGCGCGGCGTGGCACGCGAGCGCGAGGCGATCTCGACGGCGCCGGCGGCGTCTATCTCGACTCCCAAGATGGACGCCGAGCGGACGACTATGTCGCAAAGCTCTTCGACGGAATAGTAGTCGAGGCGAAAGCACGCGCCGAAACGGTCGCGCAAGGGCCCGGTGAGCAGGCCGGTGCGCGTGGTGGCCGCCACGAGCGTGAAACGCGGCAGGTCGAGGCGTATGGAGCGGGCGGCAGGCCCTTGGCCTATGACGATGTCGAGGGCGAAATCCTCCATCGCCGGATAGAGCACCTCTTCCACGGCGCGGTTCAAGCGGTGGATCTCGTCGATGAAGAGGACGTCGCCTTCCTCGAGGTTGGTGAGTATGGCGGCCAGGTCGCCGGCACGCTCGATGGCAGGCCCGCTGGTGGCCTTGAAGGAGACGCCCAGCTCGTTTGCCACCACGCCCGCAAGCGTGGTCTTGCCCAGGCCCGGAGGCCCTGAGAAAAGCAGGTGGTCGAGGGCCTCGCCGCGCGATTTGGCCGCCTCGATCAGCACGGAGAGGTTTTCCTTGATGCGCGTCTGGCCGAGATATTCGAAAAGCACCTTGGGGCGCAGCCCCGTCTCCGAGGCGGCCTCCTCGTGCGTTTGCGAGGGCGAGACGAAGCGCTCGGCTGCCGGCGCGTCTGGCGCGTTTTCGGGCACGACCGTGCCACCCCCCTCCTCCGCAGCGCCTGCCCGCGCATCCGCGGCGCCCGCTTGCGCGCCATCAGAGAATTCCGGCGACTCCCACATCATCGTGCGGCTCCCAGGCTCTTGAGCGCGTAGCGCATGCCTTCTTCAACGCTTGCATCTGCAGGGCACCCCGAAAGCGACGAGGCGGCCTCCGCATCCGAGAAGCCCATGCCGCGCAAGGCCTCGCGCACCTCGTGCAGGCCAGAGGAAGAGGCGGAGCCGGACGCCGCGCAGCTGCCATCTGCTTGCCCGGCCAACGGGACGGCAAGCGACGAGAAGCGGTCTTTCAGCTCCAGCACCACGCGCTGGGCGGTCTTCTTGCCGATGCCGGGCGCACGCGCGATGGCCGTATCGTCGCCGGATGCGATGGCGTCTGCCACCTGCGCCGGCGAAAGCGCCGACAGCAAGGCGAGCGCGAGTTTTGGCCCTAGGCCCTTCACCCCGAGCAGCGCCGTGAACATATCCTTTTCAGCCGGGTCGAGAAAGCCGAAGAGCGCAAGCCCATCGTCTTTCACCTGCAGATACGTCCATATGCGCACCACCTGCGGCGGCGCGGGCAGACTCGCCAGCGCATGCGAGCTCATGGACAGCTCGTAGCCGACGCCGCCCACCTCGAGCACCGCGGCGCCCGCATCGCGTCCCGCGACGATCCCTTCCAGAAAGGCTATCAACGGGCCGCCTCCTTTTCCACAGCGGCGGCGACCTTGCGCTCGAATGCCCGGCGCGCCTGGGCCCGCGCCCGCTTCGTCGTGGCCGGATCCATGCCCGTCGCACAGGCCACGGCCTGCTCCAAGCCACGTCCGCGCCGCATGCGCAGGTGGGTGATGGCGCACGCCAGCGCATCTGCCGCATGGTCCGGCTTCGGGTCGTGGTCGAGCCCGAGCACGGCGCGCACCATGTACTGCACCTGCGCCTTGTCCGCCTTTCCCGTGCCCACGAGCGCTTTTTTTATCTGCAGGGGCGTGTACTCCCCGAAGGAAAGACCCATGCACGCGCAAGCCACGAGGGCGGCGCCGCGCGCCTGGGCCGTCGCGATGGCAGACGGCGCGTTCGCCCCGAAATACACCGACTCCGCGCACAAGGCGCCCAACCGGTAGCGCGATATGACCTCGCACAGATTGTCGTGGATGATGGCCAGGCGGGCGGGCAGCTCCATATCGGGACGGGTCGTGACGCAGCCATAGGCCACGGGCACGATGCGCGAGCCCTCCTCGCGCACGACCCCCCAGCCGGTGTTGGCAAGACCGGGGTCTATGCCGATGACCATATCCGGATCCAGGCACATGCCCTGTCCACCCGCCTCTTTCGCCCGCGCCACAGCCCCGTTCACCCCCTCGTGAAATCTCCTTCCACCCGATGCCGTGCGCCATGCCGGGTGAAAAGCAAACAAATGTTCTGTTGCAAGCATAGCATACGAACATCGGGTGCCTTCGCGGTTTTCGAGAAAAAGGCTGCGAAAAAGGAGGGGGCGCGAACGGCGGCGGGCAACGTGGCGAGGTGCGGCAAGCCTCGGCGCGGCGCTGTATGCGCTCGCGACAAGAAAACGGCGCCTTCCCGCGAAGGCGCCGATCGTTTCACCATATGCGCATGCGAAACCCGTGCACGGGCGCCCTAGCCCTCCAGGGCCGCGGCCACCTCGTCGCTGATCTCCATGGTGTGCGAGACGCACTGCACATCGTCGAGGTCTTCGAGCGCGTCCACGAGGCGCATGACCTTCTTGGCGTCTTCGACCGTGACCTCGGTGGGGTTGTTCGCGGTGAAGACGAGTTCGGCGCCCTTGACCTCGATGCCCTGCGCGTCGAGGGATTTCTTCACCGCCATGAGCTCGGACGGCTCGGTCCACACGACCCACTCCTCGCCGGCGTCCTCATAATCGTCGCCGCCGGCCTCGGTGACGGCCTCGAAGAGCTTGTCCTCATCGTCGCAGACGGCCTTGTCCACCGTGACCTGGCCTTGGCGTTTGAATTGGAAGGCCACCGAGCCGCTCGTGGCGAGGTTGCCGCCCGCATGGTTGAAGGCGCTGCGCACGTCGGCGGCGGTGCGGTTGCGGTTGTCGGTCAGGCACTCGACGTACAAGCCGATGCCGGCAGGGCCATACCCCTCGTAGGTGACCTCTTCCCAGGCCGCGGCGTCGGCGCCGGACCCGAAGGCCTTGTCGATGGCCGTCTGGATCTTGTCCTTGGGCATGGAGTAGCCCTTGGCCTTGGCGATGGCAGCCGCCAGCGAGGCGTTGTTGTCCGGGTTCGGGTCGCCCCCCTCCTTGGCCGCCACGGTGATGATGCGGCTGAGCTTGGAGAACATGGCGGAGCGCTTCGCGTCTACCGCCGCCTTGCGATGCTTGGTGGTCGCCCACTTAGAATGTCCGGACATACGAGGCCTTCCTTTTGAATCGGTGCTCTTTTACCGTGTGACGAAAAAAGATTCTAGCACAGCGTCCGCACGTCCCCTGAAGAGGCGGGAAAAGAAGGGGCGGCGTCGCGGGTGCTGTTCCGGTTTCTTGCAAAAGAGGTTTTTCCCTTTGCGAACGCGAACGGCGAAAAGAAGGCGCGCCGAAAATGCGACGCGCCTTCAAAACGGCGAACTGCGCGCAAGCCGCGCGGCTTTTCGCTCC
The DNA here is from genome assembly GCA_963642995.1 of bacterium. Taxonomy (GTDB): domain Bacteria; phylum Actinomycetota; class Coriobacteriia; order Coriobacteriales; family QAMH01; genus CAVAWX01. The sequence continues at coordinate 77,568 of CAVIIZ010000001.1, forward strand.
TGCTGCGCTACGCCTGCCGCGCCTTCAGGGAGTCGACATGGGCGACGATATCGCCCACCGTCTGCAGGCCTTCCGGCTCGCCGAAGTCGACGCCCTCTTTGTCCTCCAAATCGCACACCAGCTCGACCAGATCGAGCGAGTCCAGCTCGAGGGACTCGAGCGTCGAGTCCGGCGACACGGATGCAGGATCGACCTCGAGGTTGTCGTGCAGAATCTGCTTCAGCGTGTCCAACGTGGCCATGAGCGCGTCCCTACTCCTCGGACTTCTTCTCGTCGGCGGCCGGCTCGGCTTCTTTCGCCTCGGCGGCGGTCTCCTCAGCCGCGTCGGCGGCCGGCTCGGCCTTCTCGGCGGCAGCCTCGTCGGCGCCGTCGGGCTTTTCCGCCTTCTCGTCGGCCTTTGCCGCCTCAGCCGCTTCCCCGGACTTCTCGGCGCCCTTCTTGGCAGCCGGTTTCTTGGCCGCGGCCTTCTTGGCGCCCGCCTTGGGCGCCGCGGCCTTCTTGCCCTTCGTCGAGACCGTCTCGTTCACCAGCTCGAGGATGACCATGGGGGCGTTGTCGCCCTTGCGAGGACCCAGTTTCAGGATGCGGGTGTAGCCGCCGTCGCGGCCTGCCCACATGCCCTGCTCGGCCTTCTCGAACACCTCGCGCACCAGCTCGGCGTCGCCCAAGGCGGCGATGGCCAGACGACGCGAATGCAAATCGCCCTTCTTTGCCCATGTGATGATCTTGTCCACCAGCCCGCGCACTTCCTTGGCGCGTGCGTCGATGGTCTTGATGCGGTCGTTTGTGAACAGCGCGACAGCAAGGTTCTTCTTGATCGCCTTGGTGTGGCTGGCATCGCTGCCCAGCTTGCGCCCTTTCTTGTAATGTCTCATTTACCCTATCTCCTACATGTCAAGCGCCGCGGCGCTTTTCGAGCGTGCGTTACTGCTTCAGCCCCAAATCCATCGACTGCAGCTTGTCTTTGACCTCCTCGATGGACTTCGCGCCGAAGTTGCGAATGTTCAGCAGGTCGTTTTCCGAGTACTCGACCAGCGCGCGCACGGAATGGATGCCCGCGCGCTTCAGGCAGTTGTACGAACGGACCGACAGGTCGAGGTCTTCGATGTTCTTCTCCAGCTCGGTGTTCTTCGCCGTGCCCTCGGGCGCGAAAATGCTGGCCTCCTCTTCCTCGGAGGCGTTTTCGTCGAGCATGAGGAAGGCCTTCATGTGCTGGGTGACGATGTTGGCCGCCTGGCACACCGCCGCCGTCGGGGTGACGGCGCCGTTGGTCTCGACCTCCAAGATGAGCTTGTCGTAGTCGGTGCGCTGGGCGACACGCGTGTCGGTGACGTCCATGGTGCAGCGGCGTATGGGCGAGAACAGAGAGTCGGTGTGGATCCAGCCGATGGAGTCCTCGGAGCGCTTGTTTTGCGCAGCGTAGACGTTGCCGCGGCCGATGCCGATGCGCAGCTCCATCTCCAGCGTCGCGCCCTCGGACAGCGTCGCGATGACGTGGTCGGGGTTCACGAGCGAAAACTCGGTGGGCACCTCGATGTCGGCGCCGGTGACCGTGCACGGCCCTTGCGCATACAGCGTGGCCGTGGCCTCGGCGTAGTCGCCCAAAGCGGAAAAGACCAGCCCCTTGATGTTCAAGACGATGTCGGTCACGTCCTCGATGACGCCGGGAACGGCCGTGAACTCGTGCTGGACGCCCTCTATCTTGATGGCGGTGACCGCCGCGCCGTCCAACGAGCCCAGCAACACGCGGCGCATGCTGTTGCCCAGCGTGAAGCCGTAGCCGCGCTCCAAGGGCTCGGCGATGAAGCGCGCGGTGTTGTCGTCGATCGGGGCGACTGTGACCTTCGGTCTGATGAATTCAGTCATCTATGCAAAACCTCCTAGAGGGGAAACCGGACAAGACGGACGGTGCGCGAACCGCGAGAAAACGCGACTCGCGCGCCGCGCGCTACTTGGAGTACAGCTCGATGATGAGCTGCTCTTTGATGTCCAGGTCGATCTGGTCGCGCGTGGGAAGCGAGATGACGCTGCCCTGCAGCTTCTCGATGTCCACCTCGAGCCACGCCGGCACCTGCACGCGCTCGTTGGAGACCAGCGCGCTTTTGATGACGAGCAGCTCGCGGGCCTTCGGCGCGACGGCGACGACGTCGCCCGGCGCCACGCGATACGACGGCACGTCCACGCGGCGGCCGTTGACCGTGATGTGGCCGTGGGTGACCGTCTGGCGGGCCTCCTTGCGCGTGCGCGCGAAACCCAGGCGAAAGACCACGTTGTCCAGGCGGCTCTCGAGCAGCTGCATGAGGTTTTCGCCGGTGACGCCTTGCATACGGCGCGCCTTCTGGTAGTAGCCGCGGAACTGCTTTTCGAGCACGCCGTAGACGAACTTCGCCTTCTGCTTCTCGCGCAGCTGGCGGCCGTACTCGCTTTCCTGACGGCGGCGCTGTTTGGGCATCTTCTTGGATTCCTTGGTGTAGCCAAGGCAAATCGGATCCAGGCCGAGCTGCCTGCACCGCTTCAGAACCGGGGTTCTGTTGATAGCCATAGTAGGTAGTTCCTTTCGATTAAACGCGACGACGCTTGACCTGACGGCACCCGTTGTGCGGGATGGGGGTGCAGTCCTGGATGCCGGAGACCTCGAGGCCTGCCGCCTGCAGGGAACGCACCGCCGTCTCGCGGCCCGAGCCCGGGCCTTTCACGAACACGGCGACCTTCTTCAAGCCGTGCTCCATGGCCATCTTCGCCGCCTGCTCCGCCGCCATCTGCGCCGCAAACGGCGTGGACTTGCGCGAGCCCTTGAACCCGACCGTGCCGGCGGATTGCCACGAGATGACGTTGCCGCGCGTGTCGGTGATGGTGACGATCGTGTTGTTGAACGTGCTCTTGATGTGCGCCTGACCCACCGTGATGTTCTTGCGCTCGGAGCGCTTCACGCGGGTGCGCTGCTGTTTTTTCGCTGCCATTGCTGCCCCTCACCTAGCCTTTCTTCCTCGCGCCGATCTGACGGCGAGGACCTTTGCGGGTGCGGGCGTTGGTGTGCGTGCGCTGTCCGTGGACGGGCAGGTGCTTGCGATGGCGCAGGCCGCGATAGCAGCCGATCTCCATCAGGCGCTTGATGTTTTGCGACACCTCGCGGCGCAAGTCGCCTTCCACGGTGTAGTTCTTGTCGATGTTGTCGCGCAGCTTCACGACCTCGTCTTCAGTGAGGTCGCGGCAACGCGTGTCGGGGTTGACGCCCGTCTCGGCGCAGATCTTTTTCGCCGAGGTCGCGCCGATACCGAAAATGTAGGTCAGACCGATTTCCACGCGCTTGTCGCGCGGGAGGTCGACACCGAGTATACGAGCCAATGTATCCTGCCTTCCCTAGCCCTGGCGCTGCTTGTGGCGCGGGTTCTCGCAAATGACGTAGACCTTGCCATGACGCCTGATGACCTTGCACTTGTCGCACATTTTCTTCACAGAAGGACGTACCTTCATCTCACTCAACCTTTCCCAAAGTGTGATGCCACTTCGATCTATGTAAAACGCTGCAGCCGCAAGCGTTGGTTTTCACGCGCTCCACGTCGTGCGCCGTATGCTGCGCATCGCACGTCGTGCCCCTCTTCGCGGCGAGAGGACGCCGTTTCGCCTTCGTGCGGACGCGCGGTGATGCGCCGCAGGAAGCCGGACGAGAATCTTTGCCTACTTGAAACGGTAGGTGATGCGGCCCCTGTCCAAATCGTAGGGCGAGAGCTCGACGGTGACCTTGTCGCCCGGAAGAATCTTGATGTAGTGCATGCGCATCTTGCCGGAGATGTGCGCGAGCACCTGGTGCCCGTTTTCCAGCTCGACCTTGAACATGGCGTTGGGCAGCGGCTCGACGACCGTGCCCTCCAGCTCTATCGCATCCTCTTTGCTCACGTGCCGGTTCGCTTTCTACTCGTTTGACCAGACAGACGCAACGGTGAATGTTAGCGTATCTTGCGAGATTTTCATAGAAACCACAGAAAGGAGATGTGCGCGAAACCGGGCCTGTAAGCCGGGTTCTGTCGTCGAAGACGCCCATTTATCTAGAGACGGCGTCGCCGCCGCCTTCGAGCGGGCAACCCGGACGCGGGGCGGGCAACCCCTTGGCGTCCCTATTTGCCCTTGCTCCCCATGGGGTTTGTCAAGCCGCCGCGTTGCCGCGGCGCTGGTGCGCTCTTACCGCACCGTTTCAGCTTTTCCCTCGTACCACCAATGAGGGTGGTACGAGGGAGTTTTCTTTTCTGTGACACTGTCCGTCGCGTCGCCGCGCCCGGCCGTTAGCCGGCATGGTGCCCTGTGGAGCCCGGACTTTCCTCGTCGCTGCGGGTGGGAAAGCGCGCATCGCGCACCTGCGCCCGCATGCGCCGCGGGCGTCCGCCCCGGTTTCGCCGCACGAGAAGAGATTATAACCCCGCCTCGCGCAAGCGGACGGCGGCATCTTCGGCGGACACGGAAACCTCGAATCTCTTGTGGCGGCTCGTCGCGCCCGCCTTCAGCACGACCGCGCTTTTCGGCACATCGAAAAAGGCGGCGAGCACCTTGGCCGCCGCCTTCGTGGCCTTGCCCTTCTCGGGAGCCGCGCACACGCGCACTTCCAGCTCGCGCGCACCGTCTGCGCCCACGCGCCAGCCGCCCACCGCATCCAGCCCCGCCTTCGGGGTGACGAAGACGGCCAGCTGCATGCGCGGCGCCCTTTTTCCTACTCGTCGATCTCGTCGATGAGGGCCGTGTCGTCGAGCAGCTCGGACATGGACGTGGAGATGATCTCGTTGTCTTGCTTCGGGAAAGGCGCCGCGTCCAGGGGGGCAAACGCCTGCTGCCCTGCGGAAAACCCGCCCGAGTGCGCCCCTGCCGCCGCGCCCGCATACGCAAACGCGTCCGCACCGTCTAGCACGGGGACGGGTGCCGAGACATCCGAATCGCCTTTCAGGTCCTCGTATTTCGGCAGCACGTCGTTGACGATGTTGTCGGGAATCTGCGGCGGCCGCAGGTTCGCGAAGTCGTTTTCCGCCTCGCCGGCAAAACGCGAGAGCAGCTTCTTGTAGTCCTCGCGAAAACGCGCCGCGGAGTTTTCCAGCGCGTCTATCTCGTTGAGGATGCGCTGTTTCTCGCTCAAGGCCTCGCGGATGAACTCGCGCGCCTTGCCCTCCGACTCGCGATAGATCCGCTCGCCTTCCGCGCGGGCGTCCTCCTTCAGCGCGTCGGCGCTGCGCTGCGCGGAGATGAAGGCGTTGGATATGGCCGAGTCCATCTCGTTTTTCTCGTCGAGCTGGCGCTGCAGGGGGGCGAACTTCTCCTGCAGCTGGGCCAGCTTGGATTCCGCCTGGCGCGAGCGGGCCTCGGCTGCAGCCAGGCGCTGCTCGGCCTCGGTCGCGCGCCTCGTGGCCGCGTCCAGGGCCGCCGTGTCCACGACGGGCTCGGGCGCCGGAGCCGATGCGGGCGCCTCGGCGAGACGCTGCTGCAGCTGTGCGATCTGCGCGTTCATGGCATCGACCTCTTGAGCCACACGCTCCAAAAACTCGTCCACCTGCGTGATGTCGTAGCCGCGCATGGAGTGCTCGAAGCCCTCTTGCTGGATATCAAGTGCCGTGATGGTCATGGACTCGTCCTTTCTACAAAATCATGGAAACGACCCGCGCGATCACCTGCAACACGACGATGGCGACGATGGGACTGAGGTCGATCATGCCTATGGGCGGGATTATACGACGAAACAGGCCGAGGTAGGGCTCGCATATGCGGGCGAGCGCGTTGTAGACGTCGGCGACCCAGCCCGTGCGGTTGGGGATCCAGCTCATCAAGATGTAGATGATGATGAGGCCGGCGTAGAAATCGACGAGTGTCAAGAGGAGGCGTTGTATGGTGTAGAGCATGGGGATGGCTTCCTATCGTGTGCGCCGTCCGCAAGGCCGAAGGCAGGCGCGGGAGAGGGCAGGAGACGGACGCGCGACGTGCATGCCCTCTAGAGGACGCCTTGCTTGAAGAGGTAGTCGCGCTCTGTCTGGGTGAGGCCGGTGCCCGAGCCTTGCGCGAAGACGAAGACGCGGTCTGCCGCCTTGTCCACCGTGCCGTTCAAGGCGCTGGCCACGCCGAAGGAGAAGTCGAGCACGCGTTTTGCCAGCTCGGGCTTCGTGTTTTTCAGGTCCAAGACCACCGACTTGCCCGCTTTCGCCGCATTTGCCACCTTCTCCACGTCCGCGTACGCCTTCGGAGCGACGATCGCGAGATGGGCCGCCGGGTCGCGGTGGATCTGCTTGACGTCGGAGTCGAACTGCGAGTAGGGGTCGCCTGCCGAAGCGGAGCGCGGCGCATGCGTGCCCACGGCGCCAAGCGAGCTGCGCGGCGCCTGGCGGGCAGACGGAGAAGCCGAGCTGAGGTCGTCGTAGACCTCCTCGCGCGTGTAAGACGGGCCGGTGTGCTCGATGAAGGACGGGTCGTCCGGGGTGCCCCATGCCGTGCCGGAAGCCGAGGCGTCCGAACCCGTGCGCGAGAAGCCGCGGCGGGAGCCGTATCCGGTGCCGCGCGAGGAACCGTACCCCGATTTCCTCGAGGAATAGCCGCCCGAGGCGACATCGCCGTCGGAAGAGGCGACACGGGGCCTGCGGCCGGAGTCGATGCGGATGTTCTCGAATTTGTCGGGATTGTAGTCGTCGAAGGCGATGACGTCGGCCGAGGAGGAAGACGACTCGACGGGATTGCCGAAATCGTCGTACTCGGCGCCCGTGGAGTAGTCGTCTGCGGCGGGGTCGAGCTCGTCTTCTTGCCACTCGGGCTTGTCGCCAAATCCGAGCTTGTCTTTCATCTCGCCGAAAAGACCCACGTCTCGTATCCTCCAAAACCGTCGATATGGCGCGCGTCTTCAGGATAGAGGGCGGAAATCCTCGCTGAAGATGCGCCTGCCGATGCGAACCATGGTGGAGCCCTCCGCTATGGCCTGCTCGTAGTCCTCGGACATGCCCATGGAAAGCTCGTCCATCGAGATAGTATCATGCCCGTTGTAGCGCCGCGCCATATTCTCTGCAAGTTTTCGCAAACCTTCAAAAGTTTCACGCGCCACGCGCGCGTCGCCTCTAGGCGCCATGGTCATGAGGCCCAGGCAGCGCAGGTGGGGGGATGCGGCAACGCGCTCCATGAAGGCCGGCAGCTCGGCCGCGGGCACGCCCCCCTTGGCGCTCTCGCCTGCCACGGACACCTCGACGAGCACGTCTTGGACGACGCCTTTGGCGGCCGATGCGCGCTCCAGGGCGCAAAGCAGGCTGTCGTGGTCGAGCGAGTGGACGAGATGCGCCGCGCCTGCCACCTTGGCCGCCTTGTTCGACTGCAGGGAGCCGATGAAATGCCAGCGCGCCTGCGGGTACAGCCCGCGCTTTTCGGTGAAGGGCTTGACGCGGTTTTCACCGAAGTCCGTCATGCCGCAGGAAAGCGCCTCGGCGATGACGGGCGCCTCGACGGTCTTGGAGACGGCGAGCACCTTCACCTCATGCGGATCGCGTCCGTATCTCCTGCAGGCGGCCGCCACCTCGGCGCAGGCGGCCTCCCAACGCTCTTTCAGTCCCATGTGCCCGTGCCCTCCTTGCAAGCGTAGGCGCCGTGGCGGCCGGTCGCGGCGCCATGCGCGCGGTAGGAATAATAGTCCCCGGAGCTGCACGAGGTGCATATGCCCGCGTCCACGATGCGGGACGGGTCGGCTCCGGCGGCCAGCAGGTCGGATGCGACTGCCGCCGCCAGGTCCAGATGGCGCCCGCCCGCATCGCAGGCAGCGCCGAAGGCCTCGGTGAAGCGCGCGAGCACCTCGGCAGACGTCTCGTAGCAGCATGCCCCGATATGAGGGCCTATGTAGGCGTTGCACTGCCCGGGCGCGCAGCCCGCCTCGCAGGCCAGGGCCGAAAGCGCCGCGCCCGAGATGCCGCCGAGCGCGCCGCGCCACCCTGCATGGACCACGGCAAACGCCCCGCCCGGCGCGACGAGCACGACGGGCACGCAATCGGCGAAGCACAAGAGCACGGGCACGTCCGGGCAGGTGCACACGACGCCGTCGCTGCCGGCGCGGGCGTCGGCCTGCGCGCGCTCCACGTCCCCTTCCCCGCCGCCGTCCACGACTACGAGCCGGGTGCCGTGCACCTGGTCGGGCACGACGAGGCGCTCTTGCAGGCGCGCGGCGCCGAGCGCGTGGAGCAGGCGGCGCCTGTTGGCCGCGACCGCATCCGCATCGTCGCCCACCTTGTCCGAGAGGTTCAACGAGGAAAAAGGGCCGGCGCTCACGCCGCCCGCGCGCGACGAGAACGCGATGCGCACGCCGCATGCGTCGAAAAGGCGCGAGTCGACGAGCAGGTCGAGCCCGGAGCTCTCAGCGCCGCATGCGGCGGTTTCAGATACGCCGCAGGCTCCATCGTGCGAAAACCGGGCGGGCGCCGCATCCGCCGCATGCGGCAGATGCGCCGCGTCGTCGCCGTCATGCCGGTCGCGCGCCCCATCCGGGCAGGAAGGCGCGCCTTCCAGGGAAAAGGAAATCCGCGCCAGCCGGGGCAGCGGCAGACGCGGATTCGAGTGCTCGTGTTTGCTCGAGGGCATGCGCGCTAGTAGCGGCTGCGCTTGAGGAAATCCGGGATGTCGTCGTCGAAGAGCGCGTTGATGGAGGCGTCGTCTGCGGCGGCCGTGCCGTTCGAGCGCACATGCGAGGCGGGCCTGCCCGAACGGACGTCGCGCGGGTCCTCGTCTTGGCGCGGCTCGTTTTTGAAGCCCGTGGCGATGACGGTGATGCGTATCTGGTCGTCGAGCGAGTCGTCGATGGCCGTGCCGAAGATGATGTCGGCTTCCGGGTCGGCCGCGTCGTTGATGATGCGCGAGGCCTCGTCGACTTCTTCCAGGGGCAGGTCCGACGGGCCGGTGATGGAGTAGAGGATGCGCGTGGCGCCTTGCACGGAGCTTTCGAGCAGCTTCGAGCTGACGGCCTGCGTGGCCGCCTCGCTGGCCCGGTTTTCGCCGGAGGCGATGCCGATGCCCATCATGGCAGTGCCCGCGCCCTTCATGATGGTGCGGACGTCGGCGAAGTCGAGGTTGATGAGGCCGGGGATGGTGATGAGGTCCGTGATGCCCTGGGTGCCCTGGCGCAAGATGTCGTCGGCGATGCGGAAGGCGTCGAGCATGGAGGTGCGCTTCTCGATGACCTGCATGAGGCGGTCGTTGGGGATGACGATGAGGGTGTCGACGTTTTCGGAGAGCACCGCGATGCCCTCCTCGGCGCGCACCATGCGCTTGCGCCCCTCGAAGCCGAAGGGCTTGGTGACGACGGCCACCGTGAGCGCCCCGATCTCCTCCATGGCGATCTCTGCCACGACGGGAGCCGCGCCCGTGCCCGTGCCGCCGCCCTCGCCCGCCGTGACGAAGACCATATCGGCGCCGGCGAGCGCGTCGCGGATGTCGTTTCTGGACTCCTCTGCCGCCTGGCAGCCTATCTCGGGGTTCGCGCCCGCGCCCAGGCCGCGCGTGAGCTCCTCGCCGATGTGGACCGTGCGGTCCGCGTCGCACATGAGCAATGCCTGGCGGTCGGTGTTGATGGCGATGAACTCGACGCCCTTGACGCCTGCCTCGACCATGCGGTTGACGGCGTTCGTGCCGCCGCCGCCGACGCCGACGACCTTGATGACTGCCAGATGGTCCGCTCCTGCTATATCGGGCATTTCGTATCCTCCAGCTTTTCTTTTCTTCACTACAAGCCCCGAAGCCTTCCCCCGCGCAGGCGCGGCGCAAAGCCCCGGCAAGCATGGAAACCTTGCAAATTGTACCCCAATGCTGGCATTTTTCATAAAAGTATCGAAATAAGCCTCAAATAATCCCGCAAGGGGGCTATTCCTGCGCGTTTTGGGCCGACTGCCCCGTCTGATTGTCGTCTGCCCCCAACGCGCGGTAGGTGGGGCGCGAGGGCACGCGCACATTGATGTAGGAGACCTGACCTGCGAATTTGTCGAGTATGCCCCATATGGCCGCCTCCTTGGCGGCAACCTCGCTCGCGTCCCCGAAGGCCACGTTCACGCCGTTTTTCAGGTTCAGGGAGGTCTTGGCCGCAGACGGCGCCGAGATGGTGTCGAGCTCGCCTTTCGTGCGCTCGCCCAGCGCAGAGACCACCTTCAAGGCGTTCATGATGCCCTCGTCGCCGCAGGCCACCCCGGAAACGGGCGCGGACATGGAGGCGTCCACGTCGACGATGCGCGGGTTTTTCTCCCAGTCGGCGCCGGTGGCCGCCGAAAGCCAGGCGCCGTCGGCTGCCACCACCCAGGTGCTCTTCTCGTTCACGCGGACGGCGGCAGCCGGCTCGCGCTCCACGATGGAAAGCTCCACGGTGCCGGGAAAGACGCGCTTCACCTCGACGCTTTGCACCCAGGCGTTTTGCGCCAGGCGCTGCCTGATGCCGTCTTCGTCGAGGCGCAGCAGCGTGGAATCGGCCGCCACTGCGGCGAGGCGGGTGATCTCGTGGTCGGTGAGATGCGAGACGCCGGAGACCGTGACGTTTTCCACGTGGAAGGCGTCGGAGCGGTAGAGGAAGATCGCGCCGAATATGACGCCCAGCACGAGCATTATGCCGAGGAGTATGCGCAGCACGTATCCCTTGTAGGCGTTTTTCGCACGGCGCTCGCGCTCGGCGGCGCGCAGCTGGGCCTTGGTCTTGGGGCGGCGCAGAGCCTGCTCGCCGCCAGACGACGCGGCGCGAGGAGAGCCGGATGCGCCGTCGCGGGAAAGCTCGCGCGCACGGCCTCTCCCCTTGCGCGAAGAGGAACGGGCCTGCGTGCGCGAGGCGCGCGAAGACGATGGCGCAGAAGACGCGCGCACGCTCTTGCGGACCGCCTTGCCGGCAGAGGCCCCCGCGCGCCTTCCCTTGGCAGACGCGTTTTCGCGGGCACCCGCACGCGATGCGCGGCCGGCGACGGAAGATGCGCGGGACGCGCCCCTTTTCGGCTTTCGGGATGCCATGTCGACCAATCGCTTCCCCCGCGGCCTTCTAGCAGCTCCCCCGCGAGAATGCGGCGAGCAGGTCCGGGCCTATGGAGGTGACGTCGCCTGCGCCCATGGTGATGACGAGGTCGCCGTCCGAGAGCTTGCCGCCCAGATAGGGCACGACCTCGCGGCGATGCGGCATCCAGGCGACCTGCTGGCGCGGGTCGGCGGCAAGCATCGCGTCGACGACGGTCTTGCCGTTGACCCCGGGCACGGGCGCCTCGCCTGCCGGGTAGACGTCCATGACGGTGACGCTGTCGGCGTCTTCGAAGGCCTCGCCGAACATCGGCGCAAGCGAGACGGTGCGCGAGTAGCGATGCGGCTGGAACAACACGTGGACATGAGAGAAGTCCAGCTCGCGGGCGGCGGAAAGCGTCGCCTTTATCTCGGTGGGATGGTGCGCGTAATCGTCGACGATGGTGACGCCGCACGCTTCGCCCACCAGGTCGAAGCGACGGCGCACGCCGGAAAAGGTCTCGAGGGCGGCGGCGGCGGCATCGACGTCGAGGCCGAGCGCCCAGACGACGCACAAGACGCCCGTCGCGTTCGAGACGTTGTGCACGCCGGGGTTTCTCGTGATGGCGGCGTCGACATGGCTGCCGTCGGGGAATTCGACGGTGAAGGTGTGCCCTATGCCGGCACGCCCGGTGACGGTGTAGAACGCGTCGGCGCCCGCGCAGCCGGCAGGGCCGTAGGCGATGGCGCGAGGGGCGCTCCTGCGGGCAAGCTCGACCAGGCGCGCGTCCTCGGCGCACACGACCGCCGCGCCGTCCGCGGGGACGAGGCCGAGGAAATCTCCGAAGGCCGCGTAGATGGCGTCGAGGGTGCCGTAGTGGTCGAGGTGGTCGGGCTCGACGTTGGTGACGAGCGCGACGTGGGGGAAGAGGTGCACGAACGAGCCGTCGGACTCGTCGGCCTCGACTATGTAGTAGTCGCCGGACCCGCTGGCCGCGTTCGTGCCGTAGCCGTCGATGGTGCCGCCTATGAGAAAGCTCGGGTCCAGCCCCATGCGGTCGATGGTGCAGGCCAGCATGGAGGAGGAGGTGGTCTTGCCGTGGGTGCCCGCGCAGGCAAGCGTCTTCTTTTCCCGCCCCAGCTCGGCGAGCATCTGCGAGCGGTGCCACACCTCGACGCCCGTTTCGCGGGCGCGTGCCAGCTCGGGGTTCTTCTCGGGGATGGCCGACGAGACGACGACGATGTCGGCGTCGGCGGGCAGGTTTGCCGCGTCGTGCCCGATGAAGACCTCGACGCCTGCCTGCACCAGGCGCTTCGTGGAACGCGACTCCTTCATGTCCGAGCCCGAGACGCGGTGGCCGCGCTGGGCGGCGACGAGCGCGATGCCGGACATGCCGACCCCGCCTATGCCTATGAAATGCAGTTTCTTCACGATGCCCCTTCGCATCCGCTGTTCTGTGCGAGGCGAACCGCCACATCGGCAAGCGTCTTTCGGGCGTTTGCGCCCGAAAGCCCCTCGCAGGCTTTGCGCATGGTAGCACGGCGCCGCGCGTCGCCGGCGAGACCCAAGACCGCCGAGGAGAACTGCACGCCTTCTACATCCGCGTCCGCGACGAGGACCGCCGCGCCGGAATCGACGTAGGCGCGCGCGTTGAGGGTCTGGTGGTCGCCGCGGGCATGGGGGTAGGGCACGAGGACGGCCGGCACGTGCAAGGTGGCGAGCTCTGCCAACGAGGAGGCGCCCGCACGCGAGACGGCGAAGTCGCAGGCGGCCATGCACTCCCCCATGCGCTCGATGTAGGGAAAGACCTTCCAGCGGGCTTCTTCTCGCGGGCCGAGCGCGAGGGCCTCCTTCACGAAATCGAGGTCTTGCGCGCCGGTCGAATGCACGACGACGAGGCCGTCTACGGCGAGCAGCCGCTCTTTCAGGGCGCATATCGCCGCGTTCAGCCGGTGTGCGCCGAGGCTTCCGCCCGTGACGAGCACGACGGTCGCGTCGGCGCCCACCCCGAGCATGGCGCGCCCTGCCGCGCGGTCGTTTTCCCCGACGCTTTTGCGCACGGGATTGCCGCAGACGATGCACTCGCCTGCGGGCTTCAGGAAGTCGCGCGAGGCCCCGTAGGTGAGCGCGGTGACGTCGGCCGCGCGGGCGAGGTAGTCGTTTGCCATGCCGGGCACGGAGTTCTGCTCGTGGATGACGAGCGGGATCTTCATCGCGTGCGCCGCGCGCCCCACGGGTATGGACACGTAGGCGCCGAATCCCAGCACGGCGTCGGGGCGGCGCGTGGAGAACATGGCCTCGACCTTTTTCGTGGCAGACAAAAGCTTTGCCGCCGAGGAGAGAAGCGTCCAGGGCCTGGCCTTGTCGAAGCCGGCGACGGAAAGCCCGGTGAACGGAAAGCCCGCCTCGGGCACCAGGCGCGCCTCCATGCGGTCGTCCGTGCCCACGAACGCGACCTCGTGCCCGCGCCCGCGCAACTCGTCGGCGACGGCGAGCGCCGGGTTGATGTGGCCGGCGGTGCCGCCGGCGGAAACGACGAAGTACATGCTCATCTCCCCTTTCGAGAATATCCGCGCGGCGATCTCGCGTTGTCGCGGGATGCGCCCGCCCCGTGCGTGCTGCCGCTTGCGGCGCCGCGACGGGCGGAGCTGTCGTGCGCGTTGCCGCGCTCGGCGCCGTCGCGCGCAAACCTGCCCGGGCGCGTGCGGCCGCCCGCGCGCCCCGATTCTGTCGTGTTGCGCGCCGGACGCCCTGGCGCGCGATGCGCATGCCCGCTGCCTTCGGCTTTGCGGCCGCGCTCGCGCCTGCTGTCGCGCGCGCCTGCCCGGCGGGTCTTCCGGCCGCTTTCGCGTCGGGGGGCTCCCGGACGCGGCGCCTTCTCGGCATCGCCTGCCCTCTCGCCGCGCAAGGCCCTCTCGCCATCCCGTGCCCGCCCGAGGCGAGGCGCCCGTCCGCCGGACGAGGCCCTGCCCGCCGGACGGGCCTTGCCGTCATGCGGACCGGCGCCCGCGCCCGCCCGAGCGCCGTCTCCCGACGCGGAGCCCACCACGTGCAAGGCCGCGCGGCGCTTCTCGCTCTGCGCGTTCACGCGGCTCGAAAACGACACGGACAAGACGAGCCCCACCATGGTGAGCGTCGCCACGAGCGAAGAGCCTCCGTAACTCAAAAACGGCAGGGCCTTTCCCGTGACGGGCAGAAGGCCGATGACGCAGCCCATGTTCACGCAGGCCTGGAAGGCGATCATCACCGAAAGCGAGCCGGCGACCGTGCACCCGAGCATGTCGGGGGCGTTGCGGCATATGCGTATGCCCGCGTAGGTGAACAAGGCGAAGAGGAGCACTATGGCGACGGTGCCCGCCAGCCCGAACTCCTCGCCTATGACGGCGAAGATGAAGTCGGTGTGGGCATAGGGCAGGTAGAGGTACTTCTCCTGGGACAGCCCCAGCCCCGCGCCGCCCGTGCCGCCGAGCGCCAGGGCGTACAGCGACTGGATGGTCTGGTAGCCCGCGCCGCTCTGGTCGCTCCACGGGTCGAGCAGCGTCTTCAGCCGCTCCAGGTGGTAGGGCTGCACGATGCAGACGAATACGGCGTAGAAGGCGAGCACCCCGATCCCGATGAACACCACCTTCCAGGGCAGGCCCGCGAGCACGGTGGCGGCGAGCAGCCCGATGAACAAGATGATGACGGTGCCCAGGTCGGGCTGGCGGAATATCAGGAGTATGGGAATGGCGATGGTCGCGATGAGCGCGATTATGAAGTGCTTGAACTCGAGACAGCCGTTGCGGTATCTGACCACGAGGCAGCACACGGCAAACACCGTGGTGATCTTCGCGAACTCGGCGGGCTGGAGCGCCATGCTGCCGATGACGATGGAGCGCTCCGCGCCCAGAGCCTGGGTGCCGAATCCTATCTGCGTGGCCACGAGCAGCAGCGTCGTGAACACCCACAGGCCGCCGAAGAGGAGGGGATGCGCCCAGAAGGTGTAGGGCACGCGGGCGAAGAAGACGCAAAACGCTATGCCGACGAGAAGGAAGACCGCCTGGCGGCGCACGTAGAAGGCCGGGTCTCCGGTGTCGCTGTAGGCCTGCACCGAGGAGGCCGAGTAGACCTCGACGAGCCCGATGATGCACAAGAGCACCACCGCGGCGATGAAGAGCAGGCGCGGCACCATGATCTTTGCCGGGGTGCGCATGAGGCGCGCGGCGCCTTCCGCGGCGGCCGTGCGGCGCGAGGGCCTGGACGGAGAGGCGGATGCAGATGAAGACGGGGAGGCCATGGACGCGCCCGCCCTACTCGCCTTGCACGTCGGCGCGATGTGCCGCGACGAGCTGCTTGAAGACGTCGCCGCGCTCGGAAAACCCCGAGAACTCGTCGAAGGACGCACATGCCGGCGAAAGCAGGACGGCGTCGCCTTCCCGCGCGGCGGCGCAGGCGGACGCGAAGGCCTCGCGCATGCCGGGCGCGCGCAAGACCTCGACGCCGGCCGCATCGAAGGCGCAGGCGAAGCGCTTCGCGGCCTCGCCATAGCAGACCACGCAGGCGCAGGCCCTTTCTGCGGCGCCGGCCAGCGCGGACAGCGGGCCGTGCTTGTCGCGGCCGCCCGCGAGCAAGACGACCGTGCCCGGCGCGAAGGCCGCAAGCGCCTTCACCGTCGCGTCCACGTTCGTGGCCTTCGAGTCGTCGTAGAAGGCGACGCCGGCCACTTCGCCTGCCGGCTCGATGCGGTGCGCGAGCGCCGAGAAGGAGCGCAGGGCAGCCGCCACGCCGTCCGGCTCGCAGCCTGCCTCCAGGGCGGCCGTGGCGGCGGCAAGCGCGTTTTCCACGTTGTGCGCGCCGCGTATCTGCAGCTCGTCTGCCGTGCACAAGGCCAGATCGCCTGCGCCGGGGCGCTTCACGCGCAAGACGGCGCCGGCGTCCTGGAAGGCGCATCCCGCCTCGTCTTGCCCGCCCACGACGACGACGCGCACGCCGCGCGCGCGCAAGGCGCCCGTTTCCGAGGCCGTGCACACGCCCGCGCCGAGCACCGCGCAGCTGCCCGCCTCCAGGTTGGCGAGCAGTTTCAGCTTGTCGCGGCGGTAGGCCTGCTGCGATCCGTGCCAGGAGAGGTGGTCGGAGGCGATGTTTAGGAGCACGGCCACGTCGGGTGCGAACGAATCGGTCGAGGCGAGCTGAAACGACGAGAGCTCGGCTACGATGGTCGCGCCCTCCCCGCGCGTGCGCACGGCCTCCAGCGTCGTCGTGTCCTGGGTGTTGCCGCAGGCGATGGCCTCATGTCCGCAGGCGGCGAGTATGTGGGCGATCAAGGCGACGGTGGTCGTCTTGCCGTTGGTGCCCGTGACCGCGATCCAGCGCGCCGGCGAGATGCGCCAGGCGTATTCGGGCTCGCCGATGCAGCAGACGGCATGCGAGCGTCCGGCCTCGTAGAAGGCGCTCGTGGCGGGGATGCCCGGGCTGGGCACGCACACGTCGAAGCTGCCCTCGACGCGATCGGTCAGGCGCACGTCGGCGCCCGCCGCCGAAAGCCCGGGCGCGGCGGCGCGGTTTTCCGGGGAGTCGGCGCCGGCGAAAAGCACGACCTCATGTCCTGCCAAAAGCGCGTCATGTGCCACCGCTTGCCCGCTGACGCCTGCACCCAGCACGCAAAGACGCTGCCTGTCCGCCATCTCCGCCGCCCCCTTCCCTACACGCGCGACATGAAGTAGAGGGCAAAGCCCAGCGCGGAGAACAGCCCCGTGACGATCCAGAAGCGCATCGTGACCTTCGTCTCGGACAGCCCCTTTTGCTCGTAGTGGTGGTGCAGCGGCGCCATGAGGAAGACACGGCGGCGCGTGCGTTTGAAGTGCAGGACCTGGATGATGACGGAGAGCGCCTCGACGATGAAGATCATGCCGATGATGATGCTGAACAACTCGGTGCCCGTGACGACGGCAAGCGCCGCGAACGCCGTGCCCAGGGCAAGCGAGCCCGTGTCGCCCATGAAGATGTCGGCCGGGTAGGTGTTGAACCACAGGAACCCCACGCAGGCGCCGGCGGCCGCGATGGCAAACACCGCCACGTCGAGCCGGTCGCTTGCGTACGCGACGCCGCACATCGTGATCATCACGATGGTGATGGTGCCGCCGGCCAGCCCGTCCATGCCGTCGGTGAGGTTGACCGCGTTGGACATGCCGGCCATGAGCAAGAAGACGAAGAGGACGTAGAGCCAGGGGATGCGAAAGCCCGAGACGTCGGTCGTGAGCACCCCGAGGTCGATGGAAAACCCGCTCACGGGGACCGTGACGACGGGCTCGATGCCGAGGCAGTTCACCGCCATCAGGCAAAAGACGACGGATATGACCGTGAGGGCGAGCATCTTCTGGTGCGGCAGCAAGCCCAGCGAGCGCTCCTTTGCCACCTTGGAGATGTCGTCGACAAAGCCGAGCAGGCCGGTGAGCAGCGTCGCGCCCAAGACGAGCAGAAGGCGGGCGTTGGGCATGCCGACGAGGAAGATGGAAGCCGTCATCATGAGCAAGATGACGATGCCGCCCATCGTGGGGGTGCCCTGCTTCACCAGATGGCCCTGCGGGCCGTCGGCGCGGACCTGCTGGCCTATCTGGCGCACCTTCAACAGGCGTATCCACAGCGGCATCACGATCATGGTGAGCGCCATGGAGATGATGAACGCCAGGAATATCTGGTAGGTGGGGTACGCGCTGAAGAAATCAAACATCTGCCTGTTGCGCCTCCTCGACGATCTTGTCCAAACCCATGAAACGCGACGCCTTCACGAGCACGATGTCTGCGGGTTGCAGATGCTCGGCCAGCCAGGACACGGCGGCGGGCACGTCGTCGAAATGCTGCACGGCGCCGGCGGGCATGCCGGCCTCGACGGCGGCGGCGGCCATGGCGGCCGACAACGTGCCCACGCACACGAGGCGGTCGACGTGAAGACGGGCCGCGCTGCGGCCCACCTGCGCGTGGAGCTCGCGCTCATCGGCGCCCAGCTCCCCCATGTCGCCCAAGACGGCCACGCGCTTGCCCTCGCATTCCATGTCGCGCAGGGCCGCGAGCGCCGCGGCCATGGAATCGGGGCTGGCGTTATAGGCGTCGTTTACGAAAATCGCGCCGCGCAGGCCGCGCACGATCTGCATGCGCATATCGGCCGGCACGGCGTCGGCAAGTCCCGCCGCGATCTTTTCGGCAGGCATGCCCAGATAGGACGCGACGGCGGCGGCGGCAAGCGCGTTTTCCACGTTGTGGCGCCCGCGGACCGCCAGGTGCACCCGCCGCGGCGGCTTGCCGTCGCCGCAGTCGAGGTAGAACGAGGCGCGCGCGCCGGCGTCCAGCGAGACGTCGCAGGCGCGCACATCGGCCGCCTCGGACAGCCCGAAGCTCTTGCACGCCGTGCCGCGCCCGTCTATGCCGGCCGCCTCGCGGACAAGCGGCGTGAGGGGGTCGTCGGCGTTCAGCACGGCAAGCCCGTCGGGCGGCAGGGCAGCCGGCAGCTCGGCTTTCGCCCGCGCGATGGCCTCCTGCGAGCCCAAAAGCTCCATGTGGGCCACGCCTATGTTGGTGACGACGCCGATGGAGGGCTTCGCGAAGGCGCACAGCCGCTCTATCTGGCCGGCGCCGCGCATGCCCATCTCCACCACGAGCACCTCGGTGTCCTTGGCCGCCGCCAGCACGGTCTGGGGCACGCCCAGCTCGTTGTTGTGGTTGGCCTGCGTGGCGACCACGTTGAAGGAGCGGCGCAAGACGGCCGCGACGAGGTCTTTGGTCGAGGTCTTGCCGACGGAGCCCGTGACGCCCACGACGATGGCGCGGATCTGCGCGCGCCACCAGCCGGCGAGCGCGCTGATGGTCGCGACGGCGTCTGCCACCACGACGATGGGACAGGAGAACTCGCCTGCCACCGCGCAGGCGGCGTCGTCCGGGCGGCGCGTGCACACCACGCAGCCGGCGCCGGCCATGGCGGCCCGGGCGACGAGGTCGTTGCCGTCGACGCGCGCGCCGCGGGTGGCCAGGAAGATGTTGTCCGCGGCCAGCTCGCGCGTGTCCCACGTCAGGCCTTTCGCCACGCGGGCCGCGCCGGCCTCGTCGCAGACAAGCTCGCCGCCGCAGACCTCGGCGATCTTTTTCGCGTCTATCTCTATCACAAGGCGTCGATCTCCTCGGCCGCGACGACGCGGTCGTCGAAGGGCAGTTTCTCGGTGCCCACCATCTGGTAGTCCTCGTGGCCTTTTCCGCATATGAGCACGGCGTCGCCGCTTTGCGCAAGCGAGAGCGCGAGGCGTATGGCAGACCGGCGGTCGCGCTCGACATGCACGCGCGCGCCCGCTCCCTCCATGCCCGGAAGTATCTCGTCGATGATGGCCTGCGCGTCTTCGGTGCGCGGGTTGTCGGAGGTGACGACGGCGACGTCGGCCGCCAGCGCGGCCGCCCCCATCTTCGGGCGCTTGTCGCGGTCGCGGTCGCCCCCGCAGCCGAACACGCAGATGACGCGCCCCGGAGTGACGTCTGCCACGGCCGAGATCGCCTTGGCGACGGCATCCGGCGTGTGCGCGTAGTCCACGAGCACGCCGAAGGGGGGCTGCTTTCCGCCGGCGCCCTGCACGCTTTGCATGCGGCCGGGGACCTGCGGCGACGAGGCGAGGGCCTCGCAGATGGCCTGCGGGGTGTAGCCCAAGGCCACGCCGACGCCGGCGCACACGAGGGCGTTTTCCACGTTGAAGCGCCCCACCAGCGGCAAGGCGAACTCGTCTTGGCGCTGTCCGCCGAAAGACAGCGTGAGAAGCGTCGTGTGCGGCGCGTAGACGGCGCGCTCCAAGTGCACGAAGGCCCCGCGGTCCGCGCCGACCGTCAAGACCTCGAAGCCGGCCTGCGCGCACATCTGCACGAGGCGCCTGCCGTGCTCGTGGTCGATGCAGACGACGCGCGCGCCCACCTCGTGCTCGGTGAACAGGCGCGCCTTGGCCGCGAAGTACGACTCCATGGTCTTGTGGTAGTCGAGGTGGTCTTGGGAGAGGTTGGTGAAGGCCGCGACGGCAAAACGCGTGCCCGCGATGCGGTCCAAGTCGATGGCATGGCTGGACACCTCCAACGCGGCCACGCCCACGCCCGCGTCCGCCATGTCCGAGAGCAGCGCCTGCAAGTCGCGGCTCTCCGGCGTGGTGCGCAGCGAGGGGCGGCGCTCGTCTGCCACGTGCACCTCGACCGTGCCCACGAGGCCGGTCTTCACGTGCGCGGCGCACGCGGCCATATGCTCGACGAGGAAGGCCGTCGTCGTCTTGCCGTTGGTGCCGGTGACGCCTACGAGGGAAAGCCTTTCGGAGGGGCGGCCGAAGAAGTTCGCCGCGCACAAGGCCAGCGCGCGCCGCGTGTCCTCCACCAGTATCTGGGGCACGTCGCAATCCTCGAGACGGCGCTGCACCACGAGGGCGGAGGCTCCCGCGGCGACGGCGGCACGTGCGAAATCGTGCCCGTCGACGCGCGTGCCCGGCACGCAGAAAAACAGCGACCCCGGCTTCACCTCCGAGGAGGCGTAGACGACGTCGGCGACGCGCAGGCCGTCGATGCTGCCGTGCACGACGTCGTGGCCGATGCCGGAGAAGA
The DNA here is from genome assembly GCA_963642995.1 of bacterium. Taxonomy (GTDB): domain Bacteria; phylum Actinomycetota; class Coriobacteriia; order Coriobacteriales; family QAMH01; genus CAVAWX01. Next base: position 98,110 of record CAVIIZ010000001.1, read on the forward strand.
CCTTCTCGATTGCAAGCTGCATGCCTTTTTCCCTTTGCCGCCTTTTCCCGGTTTGCCCGAAATCCAAACGAGTATTTAACTTCTATCGGGGCTGATTTGGTAGCACCCGATGGCAAACGACATGATATCGGCAAAAACAGGGCCGCACACCGGCCCTCCGCCCTCCTCCGTCTTGGGCTCTTCCACCGTCACGATGCACACGAGGTCGCTCGTGGATCCTTCGAGCCAGCCGGCAAACGACACGATGTAGGCGCCCTGGCGGTACTTTCCCGTGTTGTCGGCCACCTCGGCGGTGCCCGTCTTTCCCACCACGTCGAAGCCCTCTATGGCCGCGTCTGCCCCCGTGCCCTCCTCGCTTGCCACCACCTCGCGCAACATGTCGCTGACCTGCGCGCACACATCGGCGTCGCATGCCGTGGAGGTGGCGGAGAACTTCTGCGCGTACTCGCGCGAGGCCTCCTCGTCTTGGACCACCTCGGTGAGGAAGTGCGGCGTGCGCAAGGTGCCGCCCTGCTCCAGGGCGCAGTAGGCGCGCGCCATCTGCAGGGCGCTCGTGCTCAGGCCCTGCCCGAAGGTGATGTTGGCCTCCTGCACGCCGTCCCAGTCCGAGGCCTGCTCCAGCAGACCGGAGACGACGCCCGGGAAGTCCGTCTCGGGCTTGACGCCTATCCCGAAGGCCTTGTAGGTCTCGCGCAGCTGCTCGTTGGACAGCGTCTCGCCGGCTTTCACCATGCCGATGTTGGAGCTTTGCGCGACGATGGACGAGAGGGTCATCTCCGTGTCGCCGTGCTCGTGCGAGTCGGTCACCGTGGAATCGTAGACCTGCAGCGCGGAGGGGACGGAAAACACGGTGTCGGGCGTCGCGTCCGTGTGCTCGAGGACCGCCGCGGCGGTGAGGGCCTTGAAAGTCGAGCCCGGCTCGTAGGAGTCGTCCACGCTCCAGATCTTGCCCACGTCCCTGTCCCAAGACGTCTTCGCGCCCGTCGTCTCTCCCCCCTGCGCGCCTCCCTGCGCCTTCGCGTCTGCGCCTTCGGCCGTCTCCTCTTTTCGGGTGAACGAGCATGCCGCGTATATCTCGCCCGTCGCCGCATCCACCACCGTGGCAGAGCCGCCCTCGGCCTTGTAGCCCTCGACGGCCGACAGCAGGCTCGTCTCGCAGCGCTGCTGCAGCTTTATGTCGATGGAGGTCTTGATGGAGGTGCCGGATCCGTCCGAGGCGTCCGCGCCGTTCGTGGCGCCGACCATCGGGATGCCCTTCAGCCCCTGCGTGACGTCGCTTGCGTCGCTCGAGCCGGACAAGATGTCGTTGTATTGCATCTCGAGGCCGGCGATGCCGTTGCCGTCCACGTCGATGGAGCCTATCACCTGCGTGCCGGTCTCGTCGTTGGGGTAGACGCGCTTGCTGTCGGCCAGGTAGTGGACGCCCGCGAGGTTCTTGGACTTCAGCTCCTCTTTCAAGGCCTGGGCCACGTCGGCGTCGGCCTTGCGCTTGATGTAGACGAAGGAGGTATCGGGCGTCGTCACCAGCGACAGGCAGTCCGCGTAGGCGAGTTTGTAGGGCTCTTCGAGATGGGAGGCCAGCACGCGCGCGACCTTCTCGGCGTCTGTTATCTCGCCCGGGTCGGCGTAGATGGTCGTGGCGTCGACGCTGGCCGCGATGGTCTCGCCGTTGCGGTCGTAGATGGTGCCGCGCTTCACGGTCTGCACGACCTCGGCGGTGTGCGAGTCGCGGGCCTTTCGCGCGTTCTCGTCGGCGTCGATCACCTGCACCCACACGAGACGGGCCACGATGGCGCTGAACAGCACGGCGAACACCAAAAGTATCGTCCAGTCGCGCGTGGACGGCGCCCTCTCGAATATCGTTGTGCTCTTCTCGCGTGCCATACGACGGCCCGAAGCGCTGCGCCGCGCCCTAGTCGCGGGCCGCGGCGGCGCGGGCGCTCTCGATTGTGCCGGACACGGATATCTTGCCGTTGGGAAAGGTCGCGATGCGAGGCGCGGCGTCCACCTCGATGAAGGCGGCGGCCGTGTCCACGCTCATGCCGAGGCCGGCGGCGGCGGACTCGAGGCGCGCGGGGCTCGTGAGCCGGGAGTGCTCGAGCTCCAGGTTGGTCGTGGAGGCCTGCGCGGTCTTTATCTGCCCGGCGAGGCGCTCGGTGTTGGCCATGGTCTGCAAGGTCGAGGCGTTCATCCACACGCTGGCGAAGGCGGCGCACGCGATTGCCGCGGCGCACGCTATGACGGCTTTGAAGAGCAGGGACTGCGCGTAGCTGATGCCCGCGGGCTTGCGTCCCGCGCCGTCGTGGGCGCGCAGGCGGGGCTTGCGCCCGAGTTCGCGCACGCGCTCGCCGGTCCCGTGCGCCTCCTCGCGTTCGAGCCGCTCGAAGTCCACGGCCTCCGAGCCGTATGCATAGCGCGAGCGCGCATGTCCCGTGCGGCCCGCGTCCGCGCGCGTCTGTGCTCGCCGCGTCCGGCCGCTCGTCTGTGCCTCGCCGCGCCGCGAGCCGCTTGCCTGCGCCCGGTACGTGCCGCGTGCCATCTCGTGCACCTCCTTTCCTCCTCGCCTGTCCGTTTCGCGAAAACGCGCCCCTCGCACCTGCGCCGCGCGTCTTCGCTACAGCTTTCTCGCCGCCCGCAGAAGCGCGCTTCGCGCCCTCGGGTTCTCTTCGATTTCGGCTGCCGACGCATGCACCGGCTTGCGCGTCAGCACCTCGAGCACCGGCTTTCTCCCGCACGCGCACACCGGCAAATCCGGCGGGCACGTGCATGGCCTCTGCGCCTTGCGAAAGCTCTCCTTCACGATGCGGTCTTCGAGCGAGTGGTAGCTGATGACCGCGATGCGCCCGCCCGGGTTCAGCCAGCGTATGGCCGCGTCCAGGCCTTCGGCAAGCGCGTCGAGCTCGTGGTTCACCTCTATGCGCAGCGCCTGGAAGGTGCGCTTTGCCGGGTGCCCGCCCTCGCGTCGGGCGGCGGCGGGAATCGCGCGCTTCACGATGTCGACGAGTTGGAAGGTGGTCTTGACGGGATGCCCGCGCCGCTCGTCGCACACGAATCGAGCGATGCGGGCAGCCCACTTCTCCTCGCCGTACGCGGACAGCACGCGCGCGAGCTCTTCTTGGGAGCAGCTCGCGAGCACGTCCGCGGCGGTGGTCGTCTGCGTCTTCGGGTCCATGCGCATGTCGAGCGGGGCGTCCGCGCGATACGAAAAGCCGCGCTCGCCGAAATCGAACTGCGGAGAGCTCACCCCCAAGTCGAGCAAGACCGCGTCGACGCCGGGCACGGCAGCCTCTGCGAGCAAGTCGTCTATATGGGAGAAATTCCCCTTCAACAAGACGGGCTCGTCGGAAAGGCCCGAGTCGGCCAGTGCCTGGCGCGCCGCCGCAAGAGCCGCATCGTCTTGGTCGATGCCGAAAAGCAGGCCATCCGGCGCAATCGCGCGCGCGCAGGCCCTCGCGTGCCCCGCGCCTCCCAACGTGCAGTCCAGGTAGACATCACCCGGATGCAAGTCGAGCGCGCCGAGCACCTCCTCCAACATGACGGGGGTGTGCCGGTATTCGCGTTTCAACGTGCTGCTCAGTCTTCGAGGAGGTCGTCGATGGAAAACGAATCGTCGTGATCTGCGAACTTCCGCGAATCCCAAAGCTCGATGTGGTCGTCGTTGCCGGTGACGGTCACGTCTTTTTCGATCGAAGCCCGCACGCGCTGCTTGGCCGGGATCTTCACGCGGCCGGCGGCGTCGATGCTCACGCTTTCAGCCGAACGCGTGAGCGCCGAGCGAAGCTCGATGTGCGCGCGTTTGCGGGGGTCGTAGCCGCCCTCTTCTTTCGGGAAGAAGGAGTCCACCCAGTCGAGGAACGCCCCTTCGGAGAAGACGTAGAGGGCGTCGTCGAATCCGGGGACGATCACGACCTCGTCCGGCAGCGCCTTGCGCATCTTGGCGGGAAGCGACAGGCGCCCCTTGTCGTCGACGGACCGCTCGTCCGTGCCGAAGAAACGCATGTGCCACCTCCCCCGCGCAAGCAAGCTTCTAAGAGCAGCCCCCCGTGCTGTGATTAGGCTTCGGTTGAGGGGCTGCGTTTGGGAATATATCCCATTTTCCCCCACCTCTCAACACATTTTTCCCACCCATCTCCCCAAAGGCCACCTCGAAGGGCATGCACGTCCCTCCCCTCGGCGAGTTTTGGCGCAACATCTTGTGCATGGTGAAAAACGCGGCACAACCCCTAGCCCGCGCGCCGCGGTGGGAGGCCGTGGGAGATTTTTTCGTGAAGACGGCGCGGACGCGGACGCCACGCCCGAAACCGCCCCCGAAAAAGGCGGCGCGCGAGGAGAAACCCCGCAGGAGGTGCGGGCGGCGGGCGCGGCGGCAGCGGGCGAAGATCAGTAGTCGGCGGCGGCGGGCGAGGCCATCCAGGCGTCGAGGAAGTCCTTGTAGCAGCCCGCCTCGACGGCGGCGCGCGCGCGGGCCATGAGGTCGAGCAGGAAGTGGATGTTGTGGACGGACAGCAGCGTCGAGTGCAAGATCTCGTCTGCCTTCACCAGGTGCCGTATGTAGGCGCGCGAGTAGCTCCGGCACACCGGGCAGCCGCAGCTCTCGTCGAGGGGACGATCGTCGAGGCGGTACTTGGCGTTGCGCATGTTCATGCGGCCCGTGCTGGAAAACGCCGTGCCCATGCGCGCCGTGCGCGTGGGCAAGACGCAATCGAACATGTCGATGCCGCAGGCCACGCCGCGCACGAGCGTCGTGGGGTTGCCCACGCCCATGAGATAGCGCGGCTTGTCGCGGGGCAGCGCCGCGGCCACGGCCGGCAGCTGCGCGAGCATGGTCTCGTGGTCCTCTCCCACCGAGTAGCCGCCGATGCCGTATCCGGGCAAGTCGAGCGCGCGCACGCGGGCGGCGCTCGCCGCGCGCAGGTCCTCGAAGACGCCGCCTTGCACGATGCCGAACAGCGCCTGGTCGTCGCGCACGTGCGCCTCCTTGCAGCGGGCCGCCCACTGCGCCGAGCGCTCGACGGCCGCGGCCACCTCGTCGCGCGTGGCGGGGTAGCGCGTGCACTGGTCGAGCTGCATGATGACGTCGCCGCCGATGGCCTCCTGCACGCGCATGTTGTCCTCGGGGGTCCAGCGGTGCTTGCTGCCGTCCACGATGCTGGTGAAGTCGATGCCGTCGGCGTCGAGCTTCAAGGTGTGCGCGAGGCTGAACACCTGGAAGCCGCCGCTGTCGGTGAGCAGGGGCCCGTCCCAGTTCATGAACTTGTGCACCCCGCCGAATTTCTCGAGCACCTCGGTGCCCGGGCGCAGGTAGAGATGGTAGGTGTTCGCGAGGATGATCTGGGCGCCCACCTCGTGCAGCTGCGGCACGGTCACCCCCTTCACCGTGGCCTTCGTGCCCACCGGCATGAAGATGGGGGTCTCTATGCAGCCGTGCGGCGTGTGGAAGCGCCCGCGCCGGGCCGCCGTGGCCGGATCTTGCGCCAGCAGGTCGAACTCGAACATGCGCTGCCCCTTTCCCTACAGCAAAAGCATCGCGTCGCCGAAGCTGAAGAAACGGTACCCCTCGCGCTTGGCCGTCTCGTAGGCGCCCATGATGCGCGCGCGCCCCGAAAACGCCGAGACGAGCATCACGAGCGTCGAGCGCGGGACGTGGAAGTTCGTGACGATGGCGTCCACCACCTTGAACTCGTATCCGGGCAAGATGAACAGGTCGGTGGCCGCGCGGCGACACGGCTCGACCTCGCCCGTCGCGGCGGCGGCGGACTCCAGCGAGCGCACCGAGGTCGTGCCCACGGCGATCACGCGCCCGCCCGCGGCGCGGGTCTCGGCCACCGCCCGCGCGGTCTCGTCCGGCACCGTGTAGCGCTCCGTGTGCATGGCGTGCTCTTGCGGGTCGTCTTCTTCCACGAGGCGGAAAGTGTCCAGCCCCACCTCCAGGTCCACCTGCGCGAAGCGCGCGCCCGCGTCCTTCACGCGCGCGATCAGCTCCTCGGTGAAGTGCAAGCCGGCCGTCGGCGCGGCGGCGCTTCTCTCCTCCTTGGCGTAGACCGTCTGGTAGAGCTCCTCGTCGCCGGCGTAGTCCTTGATATAGGGCGGCAGGGGCGTGTGGCCCAGCTCGTGGAGCGCGGAGGCCACATCGCGGGCGGGCGCGCCCTCGGGCAGGGTGAAGCGGACGGCGCGGCTGCCGTTGTCGCAGTCGATGCCCACCACCTCGCCGAGCAGAAGCGGCGCGTCCGAACTCTCGGAGCCTTCGGGATCCTCGCCGTCTCTCCCGCCGGCCTTTCCGCCTTGCGCATCGCCGGCTTCGCGCACGCCGTCGCCTGCGCGAAACTCGATGCGCGCCCCCGGCTTCAAGCGCTTGCCCGGACGCACCATGCAGTTCCAGGTCTGCTCGAAGGCGTCTTTTCGCGCATTCGCCACGCGATCGAGCAGCAGGCACTCGACGCGCCCGCCCGTCGTCTTCCTCCCGAACAGGCGCGCGAGAAGCACGCGCGTGACGTTCACCACGAACAGGTCGCCCGGCCGCACATAGTCCACGATGTCGGAGAAGACGCGGTGCTCGAGGTGGCCGTCGCGGCCCAGCACCATGAGCTTGCACGAGTCGCGCGGCACGGCGGGCGTTTGCGCTATGCAGGTTTCGGGAAGGTCGTAGTCGAAATCGTCGGTCTTCATCTGCTCTCCTCAACTGAATGCACGATGATAGCAAAAGGCCTTGCCGAACACGACGCGCTGTCGGACACGCTGCGCGGCGCGCAAAAACGGACATGGGGCGACGTTTCGGCGCCTCCGTTTGCGCGGCGCGGGCGATTTTGTGCAAAAAGGGATTTCCGGCGATGGAGAAAGGGGTGAATTCCGTCGCCCGAAGTCGGTAATTGCGCATCTAGCGTGCAAAAACAGGCTTCGGGTGTCGCCGAATGCCCCTTTTTGCGCAAAGCCGCCGCCACATGCCATGTGCGATACTTGCAGGCGAGCACGGCGTGCGGCGGCACGCGCGGCACGTGGGGAAAGCGCAGGGCGGAAGAAGGGGAGTCGACGGGCATGAAGTGCGTATCGTGGAACGTGAACGGGCTGAGGGCGGCGGCCAAGAAGGGCTTCGAGGAAAGCTTCCGCGCGCTCGACGCCGACGTCTTCGCCATCCAGGAAACCAAGTTGCAGGCAGGACAAGAGCCCGTTTCCCCGGAGGGCTACCACGACTACTGGGCATATGCCGAGAAGAAGGGGTACTCGGGCACCGCCGTGTTCAGCCGCATCGAGCCGGAAGGCGTGGAACACGGCATCGGGGACGCGCGTTTCGACGCGGAAGGCCGCACGGTCGCGCTGGAGTTTCCCGACCTCTACTTCGTCTGCGTCTACACGCCCAACGCCCAGCACGGCCTGGCGCGCATAGACTTCCGCTGCGCGTTCGAGGACGCCTTTCGCGGCTACCTGACGGGCCTTGCCGCGAAAAAGCCCGTGGTCGTGTGCGGCGACATGAACGTGGCCCACGAGCCCATCGACCTGGCGCGGCCGAAGGAAAACGTGGGCAACGCCGGGTTTTCCGACGAGGAGCGCGGCAAATTCGACGAGCTGCTCGACGCCGGCTTCATCGACACCTTCCGCGAGCTGCACCCGGACGAGGCGGGCCGCTATTCGTGGTGGAGCTACCGCATGAAGGCCCGCGAGCGCAACGTGGGGTGGCGCATCGACTACTTCCTGGCCAGCGAGTCGCTGCGCGATGCGCTGAAGGCCGCCGAGATCCACGACGACGTGCACGGCAGCGACCACTGCCCGGTGAGCCTCGAGCTCGACCTTTGAGCCGCATCGCGCGGCGGCGCCCGGGAAGCGGAGAGCACGCCCGCAAGACCCGAGACGAACGGGTTTTACCGGAAAAGACGTCCGCGTTTCCCGAGGCCTTCGGCAAAGCGCGCAAGGCCTTGCAAGCAGATGTCGGAGAGCGCAAAGCGCCGAGGGGGCGCCTTGCCCCTACTTCCCGTGCCCCCGCTCAGGGGGCTCCCCGGGCGCCTCTCCCGTCTTCTGCCGCGCGAGCTGCCCGATGCCGCGCTGCGGCAGGCGCGTGCGAAGCGCCCACACGAGCAAGGCGGCGCCCGCGAGCACCATGGGCAGGCTGAGCAGCTGGCCCATGGTGCCCCAGGTGCCGAAGAAATAGCCTATCTGCGCATCCGGCAGGCGCACGAACTCGACGAGCACGCGAAACAGCCCGTAGAGCACGAGAAAGGCGCCGAGGAAGAACCCGCGCGGCCTCGGCGGATCGCATTTTCGGCTCAAGGCGGCGAGCACGCAGAAGATGACGACGCCCTCGAGGACGGCCTCGTAGAGCTGGCTGGGGTGCTGCAAGATGCCCGAGCCGGTGAAATCCACGCCCCAGGGCAGCGTCGTGGCCGCGCCGTAGAGCTCGCCGTTCACGAAATTGGCGAGCCGCCCGAAGAACAGGCCGACCGGCGCGGCGCAGGCCACGAGGTCGGCTAGCGTCAGGTAGGGGATGCGGTGGACATGCGAGAAGACGGCCCCGGCCAGCAGCGCCCCGGCCATGCCGCCGTGAAAGGACATGCCGCCCTTGTTCACCGCGAGTATCTCGAGCGGCGCGGCCAGGTAGTGGCCAGCGCCGTAGAAGAGGCAGTACCCCAGGCGAGCGCACACCACGATGCCGATGGCCAGATAGCACACGAAGACGAGCACGTCGTAGGGGGCGAAGGGAATCTTCCAGCGGCGGGCGCGGCGGCAGACCACGACGCCCGAAAGCGCAAACCCCACGACATAGGCGATGCCGTACCAGCGCACGGACAAAGGCCCTATCGAGAAGGCCACGGGGTCGAGCATGTGCCACAGGTCGTTGAGCATGGGGCGCATGGTACCATGTGCGCATGGAGGCGAAACGGCACTATACGACGCTCGTGGTGGGAGCAGGGCCTGCCGGCGCCATGTGCGCCGCCGAGGCCGCGGCGAAAGGCCCGGTCTTGCTCGTGGACGCCTTTTCCCTGCCGCGCGACAAGAGCTGCGGGGGCATGCTCAACGAGTACGCGCAGGACTTTCTGCACGAGCGCTTCGGGCAGCTGCCCGCCTCGCTGCTCTCGGACCCGCAGCGCATAGACTTCCGCTTCTTCGACTGGGACCGCGGCATACGCAAGGCCACGACGCTGCATTTCGCGAACGCCGACCGCAAGGCCTTCGACGACTGGCTTTTGCACACGTTGCCCGACGCGGTGGAGGTGCGCGCCGCCACGCGCCTGGTCTCGCTTTCCCGGGCAGACGGCGGCGTGGAGGCGATGCTGCGCGCGGCAGACGACGCAAACGCCGCACCCGAACACGTGACCTGCGACTATCTCGTGGGCTGCGACGGCCCGCGCTCGACCGTGCGCCGCTGCCTGCCCGTGTCCCAAGTCGCGCTCTATCGCACCTTGCAGGACTACCTGCCGCTCGAAAAGCCGCTCGAGCCCTTCTTCGACTGCGTGTACGCGCGCGGCCTGGGGCCGAGGTACGGCTACGGCTACGTCATCCCGAAAGGGAGGCTCGCCATCGTGGGCAGCGTCTTTTACCCGGGGGCGCGCCGCGTGCACGAGGTGCACAGGCGGGCATTGGAGATGTACCGCTCGTTTTACCCCTACCGGCTGCAGGCGCGACGCCGCGAGGCGTGGACGGCGGCGCAGGTGAAGAGCAAGGCCGACATCGTCTGCGGGCACGGGCGCGTGCTGCTTGCCGGCGAGGCGGGCGGGCTGTTCTCGCCCAGTTCCGGCGAGGGCATCAGCTTCGCGTTGAACTCCGGGGTCCGCGCGGGCAAGGCGATCGCGGCGGCGCGGGAAGGCGCGACGGTGCCGGGCAGGCGCGCGCACGCCTCGTGGGACGAGTCCGACGCGCTGCGCCTGTACCGCGCGGCCATGAAGCCGATCGTGGCCAACATCGCCAGACGGCTGCGCTACTTCCCCGTGCTCGACTCAGATTGGGGCAAGGACCTCGCGCGTTTCGCGCCGGATGCCCTCGTGGACTTCGTCGCGCACCGCATCTAGGGCAACGCGCCCCGCCCCGGCGTTTTCCCGGGCAAAGCCCTCTGTCCGGGAAGTGGGACCGTGCGCGGGTTTTCTCCGCCCCTTACGCGGCTTCCCCGTCCCCGTCCTCGTCTTCCCAGCCGGCCTCCTCGATCTTCTGCTCTTGCACGGAGCGGATCGATTCGGCTTCGATGAAGACGGCGCTTGCCTGCGGCCAGCGGGCATGCAGGCGGCGCTCCAGGTCGTCCACGCACGAAAGCACGTCGTAGGCGGCGAGGCTGGGACGAAACGTCGCGTCGATGGCGATGAGCAACGAGGTCGGCCCCATGTACATCGTGAGTATGCGCCCGCAGCTCATCACGCGGTCGTCGGCCTCGACGATCTCGCGCAGCTCGTCGAGGGCGTGGTGCTTCATCCCCTCGCCCACCAGCAGATCTTTCGTCTCGCGCAGCAATATGATGGCGACCGCGCACAGCAGCAGGCCTATGAGAATCGAGCCGGCGCCGTCGAAGTACATGTTGCCCGTGAACTGGCACAAGATGTTGGAGACGAGGGCGACGACCAGGCCGAGCTCGGCGGCGGAATCCTCGAGGACCACCGTGTACAGCGAGGGGTCTTTGGTGTCGCGGATGAACTTCAGAGGACCGGTTTTGCCGCGCGCCGCGTTGAACTGGCGCACCGCTATCCCCAGCGTGACGCCCTCGATGAGCATGGCCAGTATGACGACGACGTAGTTCAGGGTCGTGTCCCCCAACGGCGCGTGGGCGCCCGCCATCGTGTCGCGCACGGACTGCACGCCTTGCATGATGGAGATGCCGCCGCCCAAGAAGAATATGAGCAACGCGACGAGCATGGTCCAAAAATACAGCTCCTTGCCGTAGCCGAAGGGGTGCAGGTAGTCTTGCTCCTTCGTGGACTGGCGCATGCCGAACAGCATGAGGATGCCGTTGCCCGAATCGACCATGGAATGGATGCCCTCGGACATCATCGCCACCGACCCGGAGACGGCCGCGGCGACGAACTTCACCACGCCCACGGCGATGTTGCCGCACATGCCGGCGACGACGGCCACCTTGCCCTGCTTTCTCGTCGAGACCATGTGCTCGGCGCGGGCCTTCTCCTCCAATTGCTCTATCGACGGTCCGTTGTACATCGCTGCGGTTCTACCTCCTGAAAACGTGTGCGGATGGCTTGGTGCGGGAAGCGCGGGGGGATTCGGCGCGCGCCCCTAGATCGTGCGCTCGTCGCCCCAGAAGTACAAGGCGACCGTCCCCGGCCCTGTGTGGCTGCCGATGGTCGTGCCGATGCTGAAGACCTCGACTTGCCCGTCCATGTCGGGAAACGCGGCCTCGACCGCCCGGGCAACGGGGTCGGCGATCCGGGGGCAGGCGCTTTGGCTCAAGAAGACGCGGTCGTTGTAGGCCACGCCGTGGTGCGCGTGCGCGAGCATCATGTCGACGATGAGCTTTTGCGCCTTCTTCTTGCTGCGGCATTTCTCGCGAGGGATGAGCTTGCCCTCGGTGTTCATGTTGAGCATGGGGCATATGCCCAGCAAATTGCCCACGTAGCCGGCCATGGGCTTCACCCGCCCGCCTTTGATGTAGAAGGTCAGGTCCGTGCTGAAGAACCAGTGGTGCATGCGCAGCTTGTTGGCCTCGATCCACTCGCGCGCCTCGTCGATGGAGACCCCGTCGGCGCGCAGGTCGGCGAGCTTTTGCATGATCAGGCCGTAGCCAGACGACGCGCCCAGGCTGTCCACGACGTGGATTTTGCGCTCGGGAAACTCCGAGGCCAGCGCGCGCGCCGCCACGACCGCCGAGTCGTAAGTGCTCGAAAGGCCGCTCGACAGCGAGACATGCAAGATGTCTTTGCCCTCGGCCAGCAGGCCGCGGAAAAACTCCTCGTACTCGCCGGCGGAGATGGCGGCCGTCTTCGTGGACGCGCCGTCGACCATGGCCCGGTAGAAATCCGCAAACGAGACGGTCTGCCCCAGGTCGTCGAGATATTCTTTGCCGTCGAGGTAGAAATGGAAGCAGATGCAGCGCACGTCCATCGCCTTCAGCTTCTCCGCGGACAAATCGACCGTGGACTCGCAGCTCAAGATGTAGTCGGACATGTGCGCCGCCTTCCTTTCCCCGCATGGCCCGACGGACCTGCACGCCGCCCACGGTGTTTCGTTGTCGGGTGAAAATGCAAATGCGCTTCAACTATACATGGAAATCGCCCGCACGCAAGACGCGCGCCGCGACGCCAGGGCATGTGCGGTGCGCGGCCTTTCGCTATACTTTCGCCTCGTGGAACCGACGCAAACGCACGAAGGCGCGAAACGAACATGTGCCGCCCCCAGACGCGCCGACGGAAGCGACGCGGAATCCGGAGACGTACGGCCGGGCGTGAAACGGCGGGCGGCCAAGGGCGCGGTGAAGAAGAGGAAGGCGGGGCAAAAGACGTGGATCTGACGCTTGCGGCGTTCATAGGGCAGATGGGGGTCTACCCCTCGCTCGGCGTCGTCATCGCCTTGGTCGTGGCCGTCTCGGTCGTCTCCGGCGCCACCGACGCGCCCAACGCCATCGCGACCGCGGTCTCGACGCGTTGCCTGAAGCCCGGCACGGCGCTGGCCATCGCGGCCGTCTTCAACTTCGTCGGGCTGGTGGCCATGACCTACATCTCCACCGCCGTCGCGCACACGATGTTTTCCATGGTGAACTTCGGGGGCGACACGCACATGGCCCTGCTCGCGCTGGTCGCCGCCATGATCGCCTCGATCGGTTGGGGCGTGTTCTGCTGGTTTTGCGGGATCCCGGCCTCGAAGTCGCACTCGCTGATCGCCGGCATCACCGGGGCGGCCATCGCCTTGAACGGCATGGCCGGCGTCGTGCCCGCAGAGTGGGCAAAGGTCATCTACGGCATGGTCTTCTCGCTGGTTGCGGGCTTTGTCATAGGGTGGGTCATGGTGAAGGCGGTCGAGACGCTGTTCGCCGCGGCGGACAGGCGGCGCGCGAACAGGGCGTGCATGGTCTTCCAAGACATATGCGCCTGCGCCCTGTCGTTTCTGCACGGCGCGCAAGACGGCCAGAAGTTCATGTCCATCGCGCTTCTGGGCATCGCCTTGAGCTTCGGAGCCGAGTCGCCCGGCGAGGCGGGCTTTCCGTTTTGGCTGATGCTCCTGTGCTCGCTGTCCATATCGCTGGGCACGCTCATAGGCGGCAAGCGCATCATCAAGTCCGTGGCCATGGACATGGTGAAGCTCGAGAAATACCAGGGGGTCGCGGCATCGGCCACGACCGTGGTCACGCTGCTCGTGGCCTCGCTCACCGGCATGCCCGTGTCCACCTCGCATTGCTCGACGGCCGCCATCATGGGCGTGGGCGCGAGCAAGAACCCGCGCAAGGTGAAGTGGTCGATCGCGAAGAACATGGTGCTGGCCTGGGTCTTGACCTTCCCCTGCTGCGGGCTGATCGGCTTTTTGCTCGCGCACCTGTTCATGGCGCTGTTCTAAACCCCAGCCCCCGTTGCCCCGGCAAACGTCCATTCCTCAATACGGCGCTCACGGACCCAAAACGTCAATCGGCACTACGCAGACGCCGTCTTTTCGTCGGTAGGCGTAACCGCCCGACGTGAGGACCAGAAGAAAGGACGGCGCACCAGCGATACTCTGGTCGATTTTGCCCGCGACCTTGAGCAGCGAGGCTGCGGCGGTGTCCACCTGGGCCGTGCCCAGCTTCACCTCCACGAGCGCCCAGCGCCCGTCTGGCAAGAGCAACACGGCGTCTGCCTCTAGACCGTTCGCATCGTGATAGAAGAGAACGGTTCCCGAAAGCCTGCGCATATAGACGCGCAGGTCGCGCACACACATGCTCTCGAAGAGGGTTCCGTACGTTGCCATATCGCGCAACAACAGCTCAGGCGTGGCACCGAGTGCCGCCGCCGCGAGCGAGGGGTCGACGAAATGGCGCTTCGGGGTTGTGGCTATGCGGGACTTTGTCCGTAATGACGGCGTCCAAGCAGAGAGATCCTCGAATATCGTCAGGGCGCGCAAGGCGGCTGCATACGCGCTGAAAATTGGACGGGAGATTTCGCTTCCGCGCTGCTTCACATCCTTTGCCATGGTCGCCATGCCCGCTTGCGACGCGCTGCACCGAGCATAGGCGCGCAAGACGAGAAGCGCGTGCTCGGGGTTGCTCCTGGACTCGTCTACCCTGACGATATCTTCCTCGGCCACCGCCCGCACATAGTCTGCGGCAAGCTTCCCCGTTCCCCGGCTGTCCTCGCCCGTCACGGCAGCGGGCCATCCACCGCGCACGAGAGCGTGGGCCATGCGCTCTATGTCCATCGACGATTTCCCCCCGAAGTCCGCACAAACGTCGGAAAAAAGGGACGCAAGCGAGACTTCCCCCGTCGATTCGCGCGACTCGAATAGCGTCATCGGGCGCATATCAAGAAAGGACATGCGCCCTGTCCCCGAATGCTTCGGACTTGCTTTCGGGGTCGCAGACCCGGTGAGTATGAACCCGCCTCGCAGCTTCTCACGGTCCACTGCAAAACGGACCGCATCCCACAGTTGCGGCGCCTCCTGCCATTCGTCTATCAGACGTGGCTTCGACCCCCGTAAAAGCAAGGACGGCTTCTCCTCGGCAAGGCGCAGGTTGTTGCGCGCCTCGTCGGGGTCTTGCATGTAGAGGACGCTTTGCGCCTGGCGAAGAGCCGTCTCCGTCTTACCGCACCACTTCGGACCGCGAATCACGACCGCACCGGCGCGTTCCAGTCGCCTCTTCAAATCAGCATCTGCAATCCGCGGAAGATATCTCATGTCTGGTAAAGCCTTCATACAAGAACCTCTTTTCTCAAAGACGGCGTTTACCTGTATGTTTTACACATTGTAGCAATTCCACTTTACACATTGCGGGAATCTCGTTTTACACATTGCAAAAAGGAGGGCTTCCCGAAGGAAGCCCTCCAAGGCAGATGGCTTTTCCGCACTGGGAAAGCCATCTACGCGATGTCTCGAAAGGCGAGGCTACTTGCTGGCCACCTTTATCTTGTTCTCGACGTTTGCCGAGACCGCCGAGGTGCCACCGAAGATGTAGCAGCTCTTCTCGAGCTTGTTCTTGTACACCTTCACCACGTTGTCGACGTTTTTGTTGTTGCCGTCGTCGGCCAAGACCAGAACCGAGTTCATCTTGCCGCAAAGGGCCGCGCCCGCGAGCGCGTCGTAGTACGACTTGCCGGTGGCCACGCCCATATGGGCGGCGGTCATGTCGCCTTCCTTGATGCAGAAGTCGGCGATTTTGCGGCTGGTGCCGTAGGCCGTGTTGCCCCAGAGGCGCTTCCACGATTTCGTCACCTGGCTCTCCACGGACTTGGCCACGGCCGCCTCGCCACCCGTGATGATGGTGCGCGTAAAGCCGCCGCTTTTAATGGCCTTGGCGGTGGTATCCGCCAGCGTGCCGGACTTGCCCTTCGTAAGGAAGATGGGCGCCTTCTTCGCGTAGGCGAAAGGCGCGATGGAAAGCGCGTCTTGGTAGCTAGACGACGTGGCGACGATGGCATCCTTGCCCCAGCCGCCGTTCACGCGCTTGCCGTACTCGTAAATTTTGTTCGCGGTGCCGATGGCGGTACCACCCGCGACGCGCTCCACAGAGACGCCAAGCTTCTTTATCTGATTGAACACGTTGTCCGACACCGCCGAGAGGCCGCCTACGACGATAACGTTTTTCACCTTCCTGGACTTGATGAGCGCCGAGGTGGCGTCAGTGAGGCTCGTCGGCGAGGTCATGAGGATGGGGCAGTCCAGCAGGCCAGCCAGTCCGGACGCAGACAAGGCGTCGTAGTAGCCGTTGGTGGTGGCCACAATGGCCCAGTCACTGCTGCTCCAGCCTTCGTTCACGATGGCCTTCATCGTGCCGATAGCCGTGCCGCCGGAAAGGCGCTTCCAGATGTCGCTTGAAGACGATCCCTCGACGGTGAAGCTCGCGCGCTTGACCGCGTCACCTTCATAGTCGCCGATAGGGGTGATGGTCACCGTGCCCGTGCCGGCCTTGTCGATACCGCTCCAGCTGAGCGTGTAGTCGACGTCTTTTTCCAGCGTCTTGCCGCCGATCTTCACGACGGGCTCGGGCTTCGCTCCCACCTTCTGCGCCGGAATGTCGCCCACCACAGCCTCGTCGAAGCCGGGCAGGGTCAGCGTGATGTAGGAATTGGTGCTCCAGTAGCGTATGCCCTTCGCCGTACTAGGATTCGCGTACATATCCTTGCTGATGCCATAGAGGATGCGCGGCGTGGTATCCGTCGTCGCCATCTGGATGTTATAGGTCTGCGCTTCGAGCGCCGTGCGGTCCCAGCTCGCGTCTACCGTGGGCGACGAGTACTCGGTCAAGGTCAGGATGGGCTCGACTTGCATCGCGTTGTCCGGCGCGTCGGAGTTTGCGCCATGCGCAGCGGGGAAGAACAGGTTCTGCTCGTTGTAGAGCGTATCGTAGCTGACGCTTTGCTGAGGCGCGTCGCCCTTGCTCCCGTAGGTGATGGCCGCGCCGCAGGTCCAGTCGCGTGCCAGCCCTGCGTCGGCGAAGAGGTTGGTCATGGTCACGTAGTTGTCCGACGAGGCGACGTTCCATACGCCGTTCGGGAAGTACATGCCCGACATGGGCGTACCCTTCGTGGCCAGCGCCTCTAACTCGCTTTTGGTGAAGGCTTTCACCAGCGTCGGCTCATGAGAGCCGCGCTGCACGTTCAGCTCGAAGATGGTGGGCTCGGGGTAGGCCAGAGTGATGGTGGCCACATTCGAGACAAGGCGCTTGCCAGGCGCGTTGCCGGCCGCGTACTCCTCGGCGCTCACGCCATAGATCATGCGCGGCGCGTTCGTGGCAGCTGCCGCCGCTAGGTTGGCCGTCTGGGTCTCGGCGGCCGTGGCGCCATCGGCGATGGCAGAGGAGGCCTCCGTCAAGGCGAGCGCCGCCGGCGCGTCAACCGGGTTCGTCGTCGTGGTCGTGGAGTCTTTAGTCGTGTCGGGGTAGAATTTGCCCTTTTCAAGGGCGCTGTAGCTGACGCCCTCGCTGCCGAAACCATCCGCCGCGGCATAGCTGACCGTCGCATCTTGCGTGTAGTACGCATCGATGTCCGCATCCCCGAACAAGGTGGAGAGCGTGACATAGTTTTGCGAGGAGTCGACGCTCCACGAGCCGCCCGTCCGCGCATAGAGGGCAGACACCGCCTGCGCGTTCGGGTCGACGAGCTTTTGCAGGTCGGCGATGGTGTATTCGGCCACCTTCTCGACCGCGCGGTCGCCTTCTTTCTTGTTCACAGTCAAGGCGATGGCCGCGTAGAGAGCCGTCACGCGGTAGCCGCTGTCGAAGATGGCCTGCTTCCAATCCTCGATGCTCCAGCCCACGAATTTCTTGCCCTCGGCGTCGTATTCGGGGGCCGCGGGCTCGGTGGCCGTCTGGCCTGCCGAAAGCACCTGCGCGTCGATGCTGGTGCCGTCGGGGTTCAAGAAGTTGACATAGAAATAGGAGTTGGCGTCCGTGATCTCGTCGGGCAGAGTCGCGGGGCGCACGCCGGCGAAGATGTACTTCTCAATGCCGCTGTTGGTGAAGGCCGCAGCATCGATGCTCTCGACCGTCGAGGGGATGATCAGCTCCTTGAGCGCCGTGGTGCCCATGAATGCCTTCGCCGGAATCGACTTAGGCCCTTCCGCCAGGGTGACCGAGCTCAAGTTTTCCGAGCCGTTGAAGAGCTGCTGGGGCAGCTCGGCAGAGGTCTTGATGATGGCCGTGGTCAGGTTGTGGCAATTCGCGAACAGGCGCGAGGGTAGGCTCTCAACCGTCGAGGGGACGGTCACGGACTCGACCGAGAGAGCCGCATGCGAGGACAAATAGGTAACCCCCTCGGGATAGTCGAGCGTCTTCAGGCTCGTGCAACCAGTGAACGGAGATCCGCTCGAGCTGCCCACCGTCTTCAGGGTAGAGGGCATGTTCACCGTGTCGAGCGCGGTACAGCCGTTGAACATGTTGTAGGGAATCTGCGTGCACCCCTCGACGAAAGTAGCCGTCTTCAGGGACGTGCAATCCTGGAAGACGCCGTTTTTTGCATCTGTCTTGTTGAAATTCGTCACACTGGCAGGAACGGTGACCTCCGTCAGGCCGATCCCCTTGAAGCAGCCGGAATCGAGGCTCGTACAGGTCTCGGGGATGATGAAGCTCGTGATGGCCGCACAGCCCTGGAAGGCACACTTGCCGATGCTTGTGATCTGGTCGCTGATGTCGAGGGTGGCCAACGCGGTGCAGCCGTCGAAGGTGCTGGCGGGGATGTCGGTCAGGGCCGCGGGCAGCTTCGCGCTTTGCAACTGGGCACACTTCTGGAACACAGAAGTGCCCATGGTCGTGACCGCATCGGAGACGGTGGCCGAAGTGATGACCGTGTTGTAGAAAGCACTATTGCCGATTTCAATCACAGCAGCGGGCAGCTTCAAGGCACCTGTCAGGGCGGAACCGGAAAATGCGAAGGCGCCTATCTTGGTGACGGTAGCGGGCATGGCCGCCAGCGAGGTGATGGCCGTGCAGTTCTGGAAGCAGCTCGTGGGCAAATAGGTAATACCGTCAGGGAAAGTCACGCTGGAAAGCTTCGTGCATCCGGAAAAGCCCGTGCCCAAATCGGCAGTCGCCGTGTCGGTCTGGTACTGCGCCTTCACGCTCTCGTTGTCCGGCAGCTTCACCGAGACGAGCGAGGCGCAGTTGTCGAAGAGGTTCGTGCCAATCTTCGTGATGGAATCGGACAAGTTCACGTTCGTCAGACCCGTGGCCTCAAACGCGTTGCGCCCGATCTGCGTGATGGTGGAGGGCATGAAGGACAGGTCGGCGATCTTCGAACAGCCGCTGAACATATAGTCGGGTATGGAGGTCATGCCGGCGGGAAGCGTCACCTTCGCGGAGTCAAGCCCCGTGCAGTTCTGGAAGACGTGCGCGCCCAAAGTCGTCGCCTGCGAGGACACCGTCAACTCTGAAATAGCGGAACAGCCCTTGAAGGCCGAATCCCCGACACTTGCCACGGTGGCGGGGATATTCAGAGTGGTGAACGCGGCTGCGCAACCCGAGAAGGCAGACTTGCCGATCGAGGTCACCTGCGCGGGGATGGTGAAGTTCTTGAGTGCCTTACAGTTGTTGAAGCAGCTGTCGGGGATGGCCGTTACGCCATCGGGGATGTTCACCTGGGCAAGCTGCGTGCAGCCGGAAAAGGCGCTCGTCCCAAATGTCGTCACCGTCGAGGGCAGCGATATGGAGGTGACGTTCGTCGCGCCGTAAAACGCCTTGTTGTCAAGGCCGGTGACCGTGTAAGTCGTGCCATCGTCCGAGACGACGGTTTGCGGGATGACCTTGCTTCCCGAGAGCTTGCTGGTCGTCGCCTTCACATAGGCGACCGACGCCGTTCCATCAGCGTTCAGCGTGTACGGGATACCGTCGATGGTCGTGGCGGCTTGCGCGCCGGCCGCGAGCACGGCGGCCAGCCCCAGCGCGCATGCGGCCGCAAAGGCCGCGCACGCGACGCGCATGCGGCGTGGCAGCGCGTGAATGGTCGTGCCTGTCTTCATAGCTGCGGTTCCTTTCTCCATGCCGCTTCGGGTGCACGCGCCTCGACGCATGCCCCCCTGCGGCTTTCCATATATGCAAACTCGCCGCCCACGAGCGCAGGGCAGCGAGGTTGTTCTATCCGGCGCCACGACACGCGGGCGCGAAAAGGGGCGTCTTCCCCCGTCTCACGACCCGCCCTCGTCGCCGGCCGTCTCCAGCACGTACATCTTTCCCGTGGCGGGGTCCTCGAAGGCCTCGCCGCGGCGTATGTAGAGCCCCTTGCCGTCTTCGGTCGAGGAGAGCAGCTTGTCCATGTCCACGGCGTCGGAGAGCCGGTCTTGCTCCACGACCTCGGTCTGCGCCGAGTTCACCGAGACGTTCCAGTAGACGGCCAAGGCCACCATCAAGCCGCAGGAGAAGACCAGCATGACGTCGGCCAGATTGGAAAGGCCTGCCATGGGGTCTTCCTCTCCTGCGTCGAAGCGGCCGGCCCCGCGTGTCGGGCGCTTAACCATTGGCCGCCCCCGTATCCGCGGGCGCAAGCGAGGCCGCCTTGTCCAAGACGATGTTCATCGTGGCCTCCAGCGCGCTCATGTAGTCCTCGTACCAGTGGCGGCGCAGCTTGGATATGCCGAAGGCCACGGCCGAGACGATGAGACCCGCCACCGTCGTGTCGAAGGCGACGGCAAGCGAGTTCGACAAGGTGGCCATGTCGCCGCCCGACAGCGCCATGACGCCCGGCCCCAGCGGGATCAGGGTGCCCATCAACCCGAACATGGGCGCGATGCGCGTCGCGAAATCGCTGCGCATGAGGGTGCGGCGGTAGCGCAGCTCCTCTTCGGCAAGCAGGCGCGCGGCCAGCGCCTCGCGCACGTCGGGGCGTGCATCGCGCATGGAGAAGACCTCGGCGAGCGCGCTGCGTTGCCGGCGCAGAAGCCCGCTGTCCTCGATGACGGCCTCGACCTGTGCGGGCGCGGCATCGGAGACGGCGCGGGTGAAGCGCGAGACCACCGCCTTGAAGCGCCGTCGCTCGGACAGCCCCTCGACCACGAGCGAGCCCAGCTCGACGACCGCGTAGGCCGCGAGCAGCAGCAGCACGACCATCACGGGCACGAGCAAGACCTGGGACAAGGCGTGTATGGTGCTCTGGATGCCGCTCGTCATCGGCGGCCACCTCCTTTGCTCGGAGCTGTCTGCTCGTGAAAGGACCTCATGCGCAAGGCGGCGCCCACGGCAAACCCGACGAGAAGCGCCAGCCCCAAGGCGATGGCGACGCCCGTCTGCAACGGCGCCTCGGAAAACGCCTTCTTCAGCACCTCGACCACCTTGTAGGCAGGCGACGCGTCCGCGGACTGCTCCGGCGCCGCGTCCTCGCTTGTCGTCTCCTCCCGCGTTTGCGCCTGGTCGCTGTCCCGCCGCGCTTGCACGCTCTCGCTCGCCGCGGCGCTGTCCGCAACCTGCTGCATCCTCGCAGGCTCCTGCGCCTGCGCCGAGACGGTGCCTGCCGCAGACGGCAGTTGCGCGCCGAAGGCGCCTGCCGCGACGGTTGCCGCTCCCGGAAAACCCGACGCGAGGCCGCCTCCCGTGCCGCCGCCCCCGTTGCCGTCCGTGCCGCCTGTACCGCCTGTGCCGCCGCCGCCGGGCACGAGGCCGCCGGGTTCGCCCCCGCCTCCTCCGCCCTTCTCCCCACCGCCGCCCGGGTTCAGCTTCTCCAGCCACTGCGCCCAGGTCATCACGCCGGAAAGCTGCGCTGCGGAAAGCGATTTGTCGCGCAGGAGCACGTCGGCCCTCCACGCGTCGATGTCGTCGCCCATGTAGACGAAGTTCACCACCCCGCTGCCCGCGAAGGCGTCGCGGCCTATCTCGACGACGGAGCCCGGGATGAAGACGGTCTTCAAGTTCACGCATCCCTCGAACAACCCCGCCCCGATGACGGTCGCTCCCGCGGGCAAGACGATCTGCTCGAGGGCGGTCATGTCCTTGAACACCGAGGCGTTCCAGGGGCGCCCGCTGTTGCCAAACGACGAGCCGATGGTCTTCACCGTATCGGGAATGACGAGCTTTTTTATGGAAGAGCAGCCCTTGAAGACCGAATCGCCTATCTCGACGATGTTGGAGGGGATGTCGAGGCCTTCCAGGCTCGTGCAGCCCTGGAACAGGCCGCCCGCGAGTTTCGCCATGCCCTTCGAGAGGGTGACCTTCTTCAGAGCCGTGCAGTCGAGAAACGCGTTCGCGCCGATCTCTTTCAGCGAGTCGGGCAGCACGGCCTGCACGAGGCTCGCGCAGCGCCGAAACACCCCCTGCCCCATGGTCTCGACGCCGCAGGACAGGTCGAGCGCAGACAGCGCGCCGCAATCGGAAAACGCCCAATCCCCCACCGTGCGCAACGACGTCGGGGCGGTAAAGGACCTCATCTTCGCGCAGCCGTCGAAGGCCGAATACCCTATAGAGGCGACCTTCGTCTTGGAGAGGTCCGCGGCGGGCAGCGAGGTGCAGCCGGCGAAGGCGCGGTTGCCCACTTCCGCAAGCGCCGTCGGCCAATTGAGCGACTTCAAGGCCGTGCAGCCGGCAAAGCAGCCGGCGCCTATGGAGGCGGTCTGCGCGCCCAGTTTCACCGTGGAAAGCGAGCTGCACTTGTAGAAGGTGCAGCTGTCCAGCTTCGTCACCGCGGCCGGCACCGAGATGGATTTCAGCGCCGTGCAGCCCTGGAAGGCGTAGGCGCCGAGGACGCTCAACGCGGCAGGCAGCGCGATCGAGGAAAGCGCCGTGCATCCGTCGAAGGCCGACATCTCGATTTTCGCCAGGCTCGCGGGCAGGGTCAGGGCGGCAAGCGCCGTGCATCCGGCAAACGCCGAGTTGCCCAAAGCGGAAAGACCCGCCGGCAGTTTCACGTCCCTCAGCGCCGTGCAGCCCGAAAACGTGCCCGTGGGCAAGGTGCCGAGGGGCGCGCTGACCTCGGCCGAGACCAGCGCCGTGCAGCCCTTGAAGACGCCCGAGCCCATGGACTGCACCGTCTGCGGCACGACAACCGACTTCAAGGACGTGCAGGCGGCAAACGCGCTCATCCCGATGGAGGCGACCGTATCGGGAATGGAGACGCCCTCCACCTTCGCCAGGCCCTTGAAGGCGTTCTTGCCGATTGAGGCCACCGTGTACTCGCGCCCGCCTGCCTCGACCGTCGCGGGGATGGAGACGGCTCCCTCCAGGTCGGGGTTGGCCTCGACGAGGGTGGCCGTGCCGGACGCGTCGTCGTAGCTCCAGTGGAACTCGCCTACGAAGGGCTCGACGGGATCTTCGCTGTAGACGGCCTGCACCTCCAAGCTGTCGCGCACATCGGTAAAAGGCACGCTCCACCCCGAAAACGTCCAGCCGGTGCGCGACGGCGGCGTGGGCGCGACAGCCGAGCCGCCCTCGCGCACCTCCTGCGCCGAGCCTATCTTGCCGCCCGTCCAGCTGAGAAACTGCACGGTGAACCACAAAACCGCCCCGTCGGGCAGGGCGCCTTCGGCCAAGGCGGGCCTCTTGCCCTTGAAGACGACCTTCAGCGGGTCGCGGGCAGGCGCACTCGCGTCGTCGCCCGTGTCGGGCACGAGGGCGCCGGCGGCGATGGAGGCGACGTTTGCCGAGACGACCACCTGCGTGTAGTCCAACCCGAAGCTCGCGCCCGCATCGAGCGCGACCACCTTGTAGGCCTCGCCCGCAAGCGTCGGGCGCACGACGTCGGGCACGGTCAGCACGCCGCCTTTCAGGTCGTCTTTGGTCAGGTGGTGCACGACGGCCGTCTTGGTGGCCGCGTCGAAGGTGGCGTTGGCCTCGAAGACGGGGGCGACGTCCATGGACGTGCGCACCTCCTCGACGTCGTCCGACCAGCCCACGGAGGTCTGCCCGTAGGGGGCGGCCACGTTGGGGGCAGCCGCCTCGGCGCCCTCCTTCACGTACCTGGTGGACAGCAGCGCTCCAGCCGCGTCGAAAAAGCGCACGGTGTAGCGCCACTCGACATAGCGCGAGAACGCGTCCGCCGAGCAGGAGGGCTTGGCGCCGGCGCAGGTGACCTGCTCGAGCTTCTTGCATTTCGCGAAGGCCTTCGAGCCGATGCTCTCGACCGAAGCCGGCAAGGACAACGAGACGAGCTGCGTCTGGTTGTCGAAGGCGCAGTCCCCTATGCCGACCACCATGTAGGCGATGCCGCCTTTTTTCGTGGTGGCGGGCACGGACAGAGAAGTGGCGGTGATGCCTCTGGGCGTGCCCGTGAGCACGGCCGTCTTGGAAGACGCGTCGTAGCTCCACGTGAAATCGGGGGCGACGATCGGATGGCAGTCCGCGCCGCGCTCGACCGCCTCGTAGACGCCGTCCCATCCGAGGAAGACCTGGTTTGCCGGCACGCCCACGCGCGAGGCATCCGGCGCGGTCGCGCTGGTGCCAGGGTCGAGAACCTGCGCGTCGCCGATCTGCTCGCCGTCTGTGTCGAAGAAGCGCACGCGGTAGGAGATCTTCACCCTGTCGGGCACGCCGTCGTCTCCCAGCCATTTGGTGGACAGGTCGGGCAAAGTGCCGCCCAAGACGAGGCTCGTCAGGCGGTCGGCCGCGTAGAAGGCGTGGTACTTCACCGTCGTGCAACTGCCGGGGATG
The DNA here is from genome assembly GCA_963642995.1 of bacterium. Lineage (GTDB taxonomy): Bacteria > Actinomycetota > Coriobacteriia > Coriobacteriales > QAMH01 > CAVAWX01. Next base: position 122,276 of record CAVIIZ010000001.1, read on the forward strand.
GTCACCTGCACGAGGCGGTTGCAGTTGTAGAAGGCCTCGATGCCGATGCTTTGCAAGGAGTCGGGCAGCGTGAGAGACGAAAGCGAGGTGCAGTTCATGAAGGCGCTGTCGGGGATGGCCGAGACCTTGTCGGGCACGGTCACGTCGTCAAGCGCGCTGCAGCCGGCAAACGCGGCCTGCCCCAGCGTCTTCAGGTTGTAGGGCAGGCTCACGTGCGAAAGCGCGGTGCAACTCTCGAAGGCGTTCGCGCCGACGGTCGAGACGATGGGCGGCAAGGTGAGGTCGGAAAGCGAGCTGCACAGGTAGAAGGCCCTGCTGCCCACCGAGGTCAGGGCCTGGGGCAGCGTGGCGTCCGCGAGCTTCGCGCAGCGCATGAAGGCCTCCGAGGGCAGCTTGCGCAACGAGGTCGCGGACAGGTCGACGCTGCGAAGCGCGGCGCAGTTGGAGAAGGCCGCGTCGCCTATGGCGGCAAGGGCTTTGGGCGCGGTGAAGGAGGAAAGGCCGGTGGCGTGGAAGGCCTCCTTGCCGATGGAGGTCAAGGTGTCGGGAAGGGAAAGCGAGGACAGGGCGGCGTCTTCGTAGAAGCACTGCGCGCCGATGCTGCGCACACCGGCCAGGTCCACGGACACGAGCGCCGGGCACTGGTAGAAGAGCATATCGTTGAAGTAGGAGACCTTGCCGTTGCCCGTGTAGGAGGCAAGGGATGCGCAGTTGTAGAAGGCGGTCTGCCCCAGCGAGGACAGGGCGGCCGGCGCGGTGAAGGACGAAAGGCCGCTCGAGGCGAAGGCGCCCTCGCCGATGGAGGCCACGGTGTCGGGCAAGACGATGGTCTCGAGCGCGCTGCGGCGCGCGAAGGCGCTGTCGCCGATGGCGGTGACGGCAAGCTCTGCGCCGTCTACGGCGACGGTGGCGGGCACCTCGAGCTCTGCGGGCACGTCCACGCCGTCTGCCAGACCCGTGATGGCGGCGGTGCCGTCGGCGTTTGCCTTCACGGTGAAAACCGACGCCGGCGCATCAGCGGGAAAAGCGCCGAGGGCAGAAGAAGCGCCGGAGGCGCTCCCGGCGACGTTTTCAGCAAAAGAAGAAGAAGCATCGGCGGCAGCGGCAAGCGCGGGGCTGCACGAGGACGCGACGAGGCAGGCCGCCATCAGCAGCGACACCCCGCAGGCGCGGGGGGAAACGAGACGACGGGGACTCCGTCTGCTCATCTGCCCGGACACATGCACCTTCCACGACGCACGCGCGCCCCCCTCGAGGGGAGAGGGCGCGCATCATTTTTTCAACCGTCGAATCTTCGACAAAATTATATCCTAACGTGATATAACGCATCGCGAAAAAGGGGCGCGCAGCCGGCGTTTCCGACCACGCGCCCCGCGGCGCAGCGTATGTCCGAAGCCGCGGCGTCGAGCCCGCCGCGCGCAGCTCTTCAGGGCGCTAGCCCTTGATGGCCGCGTGCGCGGCGGCCAGGCGCGCCACCGGCACCCGGTACGGCGAGCAGGACACGTAGTCGAGCCCCGCACGGGCGAACTTCGCGATGGAATCCGGGTCGCCGCCGTGCTCGCCGCACACGCCCAGCGTGATGTCCGGGTTCGTGGCGCGGCCACCGGCGACCGCCATCTCCACGAGCTTCACCACGCCGTCGTCTACCGTGGCAAAGGGGTTCACCTTCATGATGCCCAAAGCCTCGTAGTCGGCGAAAAACGCGCCCTCGACGTCGTCGCGCGAGAACCCGAAGGTCATCTGCGTGAGGTCGTTGGTGCCGAAGCTGAAGAAATCGGCATGGGCGGCCACCTCGTCGGCCGTGACGGCCGCGCGCGGCGTCTCGACCATGGTGCCGATCTGGATGAAGGACAGGTCCACGCCCTCGCGCTGCTGCACCTCGGCGATGGCCGCCTCGGCCTCGGCCTTCACGTAGGCAAGCTCGCGCTCCATGGACACGAGCGGGATCATGACCTCGGGCCTCGGGTCCTTGCCCTCTTCGAGCAGCCTTGCGGCCGCCGTGGCGATCGCGCGCACCTGCATCTGCGACAGGCCCGGCATGACGATGCCCAGGCGGCAGCCGCGCAGGCCCAGCATGGGGTTGGCCTCGGCTTGCGCGTCGGCGGCGGCGAGAAGCTCCTTGGCCTCGGCGCAATCCTCGCCCTTCGCCTCGGCGACGGCCACCTCCACGGCCAAGTCGCGCGGGTTGGGCAAGAACTCGTGCAGCGGCGGGTCGAGCAGGCGGATGATGACGGGCAGGCCGTCCATGGACTTCAGCATCTCGTAGTAGTCGCCGGCCTGCGCCTCGTAGAGCTTGCCGAGGGCGGCCTCGTAGGCCGCAGAGCCGTTTTCGGCCATGATCATGTCGGCGACGAACTGCTTGCGCTCGCCCAAGAACATGTGCTCGGTGCGGCACAGGCCGATGCCCTCCGCGCCCATGTCGCGCGAGAGCTGCGCGTCTGCCGGGTTGTCGGCGTTGGCGCGCACGCCCAGCTGCCGAAACTCGTCTGCCCACTCGAGCAGCGTGCCCAGGTCCCCGCTCATCTCGGGCTCGACCAGCTCGACGGCGCCGAGCATGACCTCGCCGGTCAGGCCGTCGATGGAGATCACGTCGCCCTCGCGGATGACGATGTCGGTGCCGGAGACGGCGGCCTGCTTCTTTTCCGCGTCGATGTCGAGGGCCGCGACGCCGCACACGCAAGGCGCGCCCATGCCGCGCGCGATGACGGCGGCGTGCGAGGTCTTGCCGCCGTGGCTGGTGAGTATGCCCTCGGCCGCGATCATGCCCTTCAGGTCGTCGGGCGTGGTCTCCCAGCGCACGAGCACGGTCTTGCGGCCTTCCCCTGCCGCCTCGACCGCCGCGTCCGACGAGAACACCGCCTCGCCCACCGCGGCGCCCGGGGAGGCGTTCAGGCCGCGGGCGACGACGTTTTTCACCGCGCCCTTGGCGATCTGGGGGTGCAGCAGCTGGTCGAGCTGGGCGGGGGCCACGCGGCAGACGGCCGTCTTCTTGTCGATCATGCCCTCGTCGACCATCTCGATGGCGATGCGCAGCGCCGCCGTGGCCGTGCGCTTGCCCACGCGGGTCTGGAGCATGTAGAGCTTGCCCTGCTCGATGGTGAACTCGATGTCCATCATGTCGCGGTAGTGGTCTTCGAGGACGCCGAAGATCCGCTCGAGCTCCTCGCCCGCCGCCTCGAGGCCCGGACGCGTCTTCAGCTCGGCTATCGGCGAGGTGTTGCGGATGCCCGCCACGACGTCTTCGCCTTGGGCGTTCACGAGGAAATCGCCGTAGAAGACCTTCTTGCCGGTGGCCGCGTCGCGGGTGAAGGCAACGCCGGTGGCCGACGTGTCGCCCTTGTTGCCGAAGACCATGGTCTGGACGTTGACGGCCGTGCCCAGGTCGTCGGAGATCTTGTTCTGCTTGCGGTAGATGATGGCGCGCTCGTTCATCCACGAGCCGAAAACGGCCTGGATGGCCAGCATGAGCTGGACGTCGGTGTCTTGCGGGAACTGCACCGCGCCGTCTGCCGCCAGCTCGGGGTAGGCGTCGCCGGAGACGTTGTCGGCGAAGATCTGCTTGAACTCGGCCACCAGCTCCTGGAGGTCTTCGGCGGACAGCTCGGTGTCCTCCTTCACGCCGCGCTTGGCCTTCATCGCGGTGATGGCGTTTTCGAACTTGTCGCCGTCGATGCCCATGACCACGTTGGAAAACATCTGGATGAAGCGGCGGTAGGAGTCCCACGCGAAGCGCGGGTTGTCCGTCTGCTTGATCAGGCCCTGGACGGACCGGTCGTTCAACCCGAGGTTCAAGACCGTGTCCATCATGCCCGGCATGGACATGGGGGCGCCGCTGCGCACGGAGACGAGCAGCGGGTCGTCGACGTCGCCGAGCTTCTTGCCCACGCGCGCCTCGAGGTCGCGCAGGTACTCGTGGATGGTGTCCACGGCGCCGGACGGGAAGGTGTTGTCGTGGGTGGCGTACTCCACGCAGGTCTGGCACGAGATGGTGAAGCCCGGGGGCACCGGCAGGTCGAGGTTGGCCATCTCGGCCAGGTTGGCCCCCTTGCCGCCCAGGGTGTAGTTCATGTCCTTGTTGCCCTCGGTGACGTTGTTGCCTTGCGCGTCGTGGCCGAACGCGAACACGCGCTGCTGAGTATCAGACACCTTGCATCTCCTTATCAGTTGCCGACTCGTCTGCTTGCAGATGATGCGCCGCCCACGCGCCGGGCCGCGAGAGGCCGCGCGCGAGAAGGGGCGCATGACGCGCATATGGTAGCGCCTCGGCAAGGCCGTGCGGGCGCGCAATCGCCTGAAGGCATCGAAAGAACATGCGAGCGCGGCGGAAGGGGGCGGGCAAGCGCCGAAACCGGGCGGTCGGCCACCGGGCGCCGCGGGAAGCTTTCCCCGCGGCGCCGAAGACGGGCGGCGCGCCGCGGGACTCCCCCGTTTTTTCGCGCGTGCTAAATTGCACGTGGTAAACGATGCGCGCGCGAAGGGCGCCGAAGCCTGCGGCATGTGCTTTCATATCCCTAAAGCACGTGCCCGCGCGGCGCGGGGGGGACGACGCGGCGGATGCGCGGTGCGAGACGCGCACGGCCTGCGGGCGAGGCGTCGCGCCGCACACCCCCAACCGGCTTCGCAGCGCACGCGTGAAAGCCGGCCGCACCGACACGGCCACGACAGGAGGCGCCTGTGGAGCTGCTCGAGATACTTCTCATACTCCTTGCCCTGATCATCGTCTCGGCGGTGCTCGATTCCGTGCTGCCGCGCGTGTCGTTGCCGCTCGTGCAGGTGGGCATCGGCGTCGTCGTCGGGCTGTTCGCCGTCTTTCCCGTGAACTTGAGCGACATCGACGCGGAGCTGTTCCTCGTCCTCTTTATCGCGCCCCTGCTCTTCGACGAGTCCAGAAACGCCGACTACGCCGCGATGAGGGCAAACCTCAAGGGCATACTCTCGCTGGCCATAGGCCTCGTGCTCCTCCTCACCTTGTGCGTCGGGTTCACCTTGAACCTGCTGCATCCCTCCATCCCGCTGGCCGCCGCATTCGCCTTGGGCGCGGCGCTAGGGCCTACCGACGCCGTGGCCGTGGCGGCGCTCGGCGGCGACATCAACCTCTCGCGCCGCCAGAAAAGCCAGCTGTCCGGCGAGGCCCTGCTCAACGACGCGTCCGGCGTCGTGTCCTTCCAGTTCGCCATCGCGGCGGCCACGACGGGCACCTTCAGCGTCGCCAAGGCCGGCGCCACCTTCGCCATCGACTTCATGGGCGGGCTGGTCGTGGGCATCGTCATCGGCGCGCTCTACCTCCTCGTCATCCGCAACGTGCGCAGGCTCGGCCTCGAATCGGCCACCATCCACATGCTCTTCGAGATACTGCTGCCGTTTTCCACCTTCCTCGTCTGCGAGCACATCGGCGTGAGCGGCATCTTGGGCGTCGTGGCCTGCGGTCTGTTCGTCACCCTCTTCCCGCAGAAGCTGCGCCCGGCGGGCGCGCGCAAGACCGTCCACGAAACGCGCGTGCACCTGGCGTCGAGCAGCCTGTGGGAGGTGCTCTCGTTTACGCTCAACGGCATCGTCTTCCTCTTCCTCGGCATCACCCTCGTGCAGACCATCGGCCCTCTGGTCGTGGCGAACTCGCTCGCGGGCTTCTTCTGGCTCGTCGGGGTGGTGCTGCTCGTCACGGTCGTGGTCGTGGGCGTGCGCTACCTGTGGCTGCTCGCCACCGACTACATCGCCGCGCGCCGCGACGGGAGGCCCGTGGCGCCCGTGCAGATGCTGCGCGACTCGCTCGTCACCACGCTGTCAGGCCCCAAGGGCGCCGTCACCTTGTCCATCGCGCTCACGATCCCTGCGGCCTACGCGAGCGGCGACCCCTTCCCCGAACGCGACCTCTTGCTCTTCATCGCCTCGGCGGTCATCGTCCTCACCTTGCTCTTGGCCAACTTCGCCGCGCCGGCGCTTGCACCGGCGCAGGAAAACGCGGAAGACGACGAGGCGGCCTACGAGGTGCAGATACGCATGCTGCAGCAGGTCATACGCGCGCTGAACGACGGGGCCGACGAGGCCGACCGCAAGGTGGTGCGCCAGGTGGTGCGCGCCTACCAGCGCCGCATCGCCGGCATGCGCCGCAAGCTCGTGCCCAACTCGCAGCTGCGCGCCATGCGCCTCGAGGTCTTGGACGTCCAGCGCGAGCGCATACGCGACATACGCGCCCACGACGACGTGGACGCGCGCATCGCCGACGACTACCTGAAGCGCATCGCGCGCATGAGAAAGCGCATCAAAAGCCCGCGCGCGCCCGGCAACGCGCAAAACCAGCCGCTCGCCTCCTCGACGAGCCTGTTCAAGCGCGTGCAGCACGAGATCGTCGACCACCCGCGCAAGCGCAGGACGGCGCTGGAGTTCAAGGTGGAGGTGGAGCGCGCCGCCGTGCAGCACCTGAAGACGGTGGCCGAAAGCGGAGACGGGGAGCGCGCCGAGGCGGCAAGCGCCCTGCTGGCCGAGCACCTGCCGCTTCTGCAGGCGCTGAAGACGCGGCTTTCGGAGGCCAACGCGGCGCAGGCCATCCCGGCCGGCGCGCCTGCGGCAGGCGGCGCGGGGGCGGGCGCGACGCTGCCGGACGGCATGCCGGCGGGCGCCTACGAGCGCACGAGGAGCGGGCGGTTGAAGAAGAGGCGCGAGGCAGCCGCGCCGCGGGCCGCGACCGTGGCCGACGTGCAGGCAGAGGCGCTGCGCCTGGAGCTCGACCAGATCCAGGAGATGCGCGACGCGGGCCGCATATCGCGCTCGCTTGCCCGCGAGATGCGCGCCGACGTCTACCTGCAGCAGATGGGCCTGGACGGCTGAGGCCATGCGCGCCGCGCCCTTCCCCCTCGTCCCCGCAGGCGCCCCCGCCGCCCTCGCGCTGCGCGTCTCGAGCGGGGTGCTGCTGGGGCTCTTGCTGGGCATCCCCGCCTTTTTCCTCTCGCTGGGCGCCGGCGCGGCATGCGGGTTCACCGAAAAGTGCGCCGACACCGCCTTCGAGATGCGCTCGTTTGGAGCCACGCAGCTGACGCGCGCGCAGGAGGAGGAAGGCGAGGTGCGCCTGTCCTGGACGCAGGTGGCCTTCGCGACGGGCTACATAGTCTCGCGAAAAGAAGGCGACGGCGCATGGGAGCAGGTCGCCGAAGTCGAGGGGGCGCAGTGCCTGTCGTATGCCGATGCGGCCGAGCTGCGAAGCGGCGCCGTCTACAGCTACGCAATCGAGGCGCTGTCCGGCGGACGGCGCGCGGGGCAGTCCAACTCAATGGACGCGCGCATCGCAGACCTTGCCTCGCCGGGCGTGCGCGTGGAGAGAGACGGAGGCCTCCTGTCCGTTTCCTGGGATAGGGTCGCGCGCGCGACGGGGTACGAGGTCGAGTACGCCTCCAACTCGCTGCTCCTCGGCAAGCAGTCGTTTTCGTCCGGCGCAGGCGAGCAGGCCCGCGTCATCTCGGACGTGGACGCGGGGGCGCAATACTACGCGCGGGCGCGCGCCGTGCAGGAAAGCGGCGGGGAGACGAAGTACTCGGATTGGGCCTACACGGACAACGTGGCAGGCGAGCGGCACGGCAATCTGGACCCCGTGCGCCGAAACGGAAACGCGCTGGAGCTGCGGCAGGCGATCGGCGAGAGCGCGGGCGGCTTCAGCATCGCGCAAGGATGCACGAGCGACGGGCAGTACATCTACTGCGCCCTGCGTTCCGCCGCGAACTCCGCGCAGGCAAAGATCGCGAAGGTGAACGCCGCCGACGGCAATGTGGCGGGCGTGTCGGCGCCGCTTGCGCTAGACCATGCCAACGACCTTGCCTACGACGGCGCGCGCGGGCAGCTGGCCGCATGCCACCTCGACGGAGGCCGGCCGCTGGCGGTGAGCTACATCGACCCGAACAGCCTCTCCCTCGTCGAGACGCGCGAGCTGAGCGTGCCGGATGCGGTGGAGGGCGCCAACGACGAGCAGCGGACGGGCATCACCGGCGGCATCCAGGCCATCGCCTGGCAGGCCGAAACCGGGCACTACTTCGCGCTCATCCGCTCGCACGACCTCGTCGAGACCGACGCGGGCCTGCGCGTGCTGCGCTACATCGCCACCGACGAGAAGAGCGTGCAGACCCCGCAGGGCATGGAGGTGGCAGGCGACAGGATCTTGCTGTCGTATTCGGGCGGGTCCGGCTTCGGCAACATCATCCAGAGCTTCACGCAAAGCGGGCATTTCCTCTCGCAGGTCGTGCTCGACCGCGGCGACGAGCTCGAGGACTGCTTCCTCGTCGGCAACGCGCTCTACGCGACGTTCTACGGCGGCTCCGGCTCGCGCACCTGCCGCATATTCCGCGTGGAGAACTGCTGAGGGAGCGCAGCTGCAGCCACGCCTCCCCCATGCGAGAACCCGGACTCGAGGGCGCGCGCGGCACGCGGGGCCCGGATACGTGGAGCCCGAGGCTAGAAGCGGGCGTAGCGCGCGAGGTTCTTCTCCAGCTTGGCCACGTACTTCGCCGCGCGCGGCCCCGGCTCGGCGCCCGCGGGCTTGATGTAGCCCAGGTGCAGGCGCTCGGCGGTGTCGAGCGGGATGGTGGTGAGCGTCGTGCCGTCGGAAATGCCGACGAGTATGCCGCTCGTGACGGTGTAGCCGTTGAGCGCCGCGGCCAGCTCGGACAGCGACGCGCGGTCCGTGCACGCTATCTTGCGCGCGTGCTCCGCATCCGAGAGGGCCTCCTCTGCCAGATAGCGCGGGGCGCCCTCGCCTTGCTCGAAGTAGATGTAGGGATAATCCTCGAGGTCCTCGAGCCGCAGCGACTTGGCGTTGACCAGCGGATGGCTCGTGGGCACGGCCACGCGCGGCGCCGACTGCGACAGCTCGACGAACTCGACGCCCGCCGCCTTGAAGGCCGCCTCGAGGTCCGCGCGCGTCGCATCCGTCTCCACGAGCACGCCCAGCTCGCTTTTGCCGGACGCCACGTCGTCGATGACGCCTTGCGTCGTGCGGTCGTAGTAGCCGTACTCGTAGTCGTCGCCGCCCTGGCTCAAGACGTATTGCGCGAACGCCTGGACGTTGAACAGGTAGTGCTGGGTCGAGACCGCGAACTTCTTCTCCGCCATCGCTACTCACCATCCTCTGCCGTTGCCGCCGCATCCCGCGTCGAGGCCGCGGCGCCGTCCTTTTCCTCGAAGCCGCGCTCTATGGCATGCGCGTCTGCCACCGAATCGCGCTCGTCGATGAAGCGCTTTGCCTTGTGCTCGCTCGACGCCCCGAGCTTGTCGGCGTCAAACACTATGACCTTGGCCGGCCGCACGCCGCAATGCGCCTTCAGCGAGGCCTCCACGCGCCGCGCTATGGCGTCGAACGCCTCGTCGGAGCCTGCCGCGCGCTCGACCGAGACCTCGTAGCGCGTCGTGTAGTTCTCGTCGTAGACGCGGATCTTGTACTCGCCGGACAACCCCCTGTCCCGGCGCACGACGTACTCGATGTCGCTGGGGAAGACGTTCACCGCGCTGACGATGAACATCTCGTCTTTGCGCCCGACGATGTGGATGCGGCTCGTCGTGCGCCCGCATTTGCACGGGCTCTTGTCCACCCAGCCGATGTCGCCGCTGCGAAAGCGTATCATCGGGCGGGCGCGTTTCAGCAGCGTCGTGTAGACGATCTCGCCCTTCTCGCCGTCGGGCAGGACCTCGCCCGTCACAGGGTCTATCGTCTCGACCAGGATCTGGTCTTCTATCAGGTGCAGGCCGTCTTTTTCCTCGCACATGCCCGCGCACGCCCCGTAGATGTCGGACAGGCCGAAGAAGTCGTAGACGTCGGCGCCCCACACCTCCTCGATGGCATGGCGCGTCGTGGCAATGGAGCCGCCCGGCTCGCCGGAGATGATGATGGTCCGCAGGTTCGGGAAGTCCGCCTTGGGGTCGTAGCCCTGCTCGATGGCCTTCTGGCTGAGCAGCCAGGCATAGCTCGGGCTGGTCCACAGGTGCGTGGGCTGGTAGTGCTTCATCGCCCACAGGAGGCGCGCCGAGGGCACCGCGCCCACCCAGATGCCGAGCGCGCCGAGGTTTTGCGCGCCGACCACGCAAGGGCCGCCCACGTAGAGCGCGAAGTTCATCCCGTGCAGGTAGCGGTCGTTGGGGCGCATGCCCACCTGCCAGAACAGCCGGCTTTCCGCGTCCATGAAGTCGTCGAAGTCGCCTTGGGTGAACGGGCTCATCGTGGGCACGCCGGTCGAGCCGGAGGAGGTGGCCATGTAGACGACGTCGTCTTCGGGCACGGCGGCGAGCTCTCCGAAGAAGCTGCCCACCCCCTGGCAGTCGCGCTCGGTCTGCTTGTCGATGAAGGGGAAGCGCTCGAGGTCGGCAAGCGTCTCGCAATGCGGCTCGACGCCGGCCCCGTCGAAGGCCCGCTTGTAGTAGGGGCTGTTGTCGTAGGCAAAACGCAGCTCGTCGTTTAGGCGCTCGAGCTGCAGCGCCTCGATGTCCTCGCGCAGGGCGCACTCGATGTGCGGGTCGTAGAACTTCTGGTCGTACGGGATGTTCTTCTTGGCCATCGTTCACCTTTCTCTTCCAGGTACGGTACTGGCACTCGCGGCGCGTCCGCCTTCAGACGTGCCGAGACGACTATTTCACCACTTCGTTAAAAGAAGGTGAACGTAAATGACGCGTTCGACGTTTCACCACGAAAAACACACGGGCGCACACACGCGAAGAACACACGCGGGTGCTAGACCTGAGAAGACATTGGAAACACGGGACGCGGGGACAGCCGCGGCATGGAGAGGAAGTGCGGACAGCAGAAGATGAGCGGATTGACCAAACAGCAGAAGATGATGGTGGCGGTGCTTTTGACGGGGGCGGTGCTCGTCGTGTTGTGCGCGACGTTTCTCTCCCCCGCCTTGCCGCACATCATGGGCGACATGGGCGTGGACCAGACGACGGTGCAGTACCTGACTTCCGGCTACTCGCTCGTGGAAGCCGTGATCATCCCGATGAACGCGTTTCTGATAGGGCGCTTCTCCACGCGCAGGCTCTTCATCTTCGGGATGGGGATGTTTGCCGCGGGCGCCGTCGTCGCCGCGCTCTCGCCGGCGTTTCCCGTGCTCTTGCTCGGGCGCGTCTTGCAGGCATGCGGCACCGGCGTGGTCATGCCCATGGTGTTCACCTTGATCTTGCTCATATTCCCGCGCGAGAACCGCGGCTCTGCCATGGGCGTCGTCGGGCTGATCATCAGCTTCGCGCCCGCCATCGGCCCGTCTCTGTCCGGCGTGCTCGTGGACTCCGTGGGCTGGCGCATGCTCTTCGTGCTGGTCGCCGTCCTCACCGCCCTCGTGGTCGTCTTCGCGGCCGTCTCGCTGGAAAACTTCCAGAACCTCGAACGCGCCCCGCTCGACGCGCCCTCCGTCGTCTTGCTCGCCGCGGGCATGGTCGCCCTGCTCTACGGGCTGTCGAGTTTCTCCAGCTCCGAGATGCCGCTCGTGCCGGCCGCCCTGATGCTGGCCGGCGCGGCGCTGCTCGCCGTCTTCGCCAAGCGCCAGCTGGGCCTTGCGCGCCCCATCTTGCGCGTGGACGTGCTGAAGGAGCGCCGCTACCGCACGGCGGTCCTCATCATCATGATATTGGAGGCCGCCCTTGTCGGCTCGGAGGTCGTCTTGCCCATCTACGTGCAAAACGTGCTCGGGCAGCCGGCCACCGTCTCGGGGCTGATCATGTTGCCGGGCGCGGTGCTCGGCGCGGTCATGGGCCTTGTCGCCGGGCGCATCTTCGACCGCAAGGGGGTGCGCGCGCTCGCGATCGCAGGCGCCGTCACCATCGCCGCCTCCTCGATCGCCATAGCGCTGTTCAAGGTGGACACCTCGCCCCTCGTCGTCTGCGCCGCCTACACCTGCCTGGGGATCGGCATCCAGTCGATGATCACGCCGTTGAACACCTGGGGCGTGAACTCGCTCGACAACAAGCTGATCCAGCACGCCGAAGCCGTGGGGTCGACCTTCAACCAGGTGGGCGCGTCGTTTGGCACGGCCCTGATCGTGTCGCTGTCCGCGCTCGGCCCTGCGTTCGCCGGCTCGGGCACGGACGCGGCAGGCCTGGCCTTCGCCGGCGCGCACGTCTCGTTCACCGGGATGTGCGCGATGATCTGCCTGGTCGCCGTGCTCGTGCTCGTGTTCGTGCGCGACCGCCGGGCGGAAGTCGAGCGCGACCGCCTCGCGCACACGGCGGCGCCGGCGGGCATGCCCGGGGTGGACCGCGAGTGGCAGATCGCCGACGTGATGGACCGCGACCCCGTCTACATCGCCGCGAGCGCGCCGGTGTCCGCGGCCATCACCATCATGCGCGACCGCCACACCTCGGGGTTGCCCGTCATGGACGAGGCCGGCAAGGTGGCGGGCTTCATCTCGGACGGCGACGTGCTGAAATACCTCTCGCGCCAGGGGGGCAGCTACTACACGGACGGCACGAACTTCTACACCATGCTCGACGACCAGGAGTTCCTGGAGCGCTTCAAGGACCTGGTGAAGCTGCCCGTGGGCAAGATAGCGACGAGAAACGTCATCGGCGTTCGGGCGCACCAGGCGGCAGAAGACGCCTTCAAGGTGCTGTCCGAGCGGCGCATAAAGAAGGTGCCGGTCGTCGACGAGGACGGGACGCTTGCCGGCACCTTGAGCCGCAACAACGTGATGATCGCGCTGGCGACGCTCCAGGAAACGCTCTAGTAGCGGTAGCTGTAGGAATAGCCGTACGGCACGCTGCCGGAGCTGTAGCCGCTGCCGGCGATGGCGCAAAGCGCCACGATGACGAGGATGCATATGACGGTCAAGACGATGCCGATGACGAGCGTGACGATGAGGGCGGTGCGCGCGCTCTTGTGCTTGGCCTGCGCCGCCGCCGCGTCGCCGCGCTCGACCGCGCTCTTGTAGTTCAACGACATGACGAACGGCCAGATGGCGACGAGGCCGCCGCAGAAGAGGAACTCGAGCACCGACAAGACGATGAACATGGTGCTCTTGTCCTCGATGCCCGCGGGGTTGCCGGGCTGGGCATAGGCGGGCTGGGGCTGGGGCTGGGCGGGCTGCGCGCAAGGCGCCTGGGGCTGGGCGAACCGGTCGGCGCCGGGAGCCGCCCCGGGCTGCTGGGAAGCGCCGGGCTGGACGGGCTGCTGGGCCATCTCGCGGGAAAGCGGGGCGCCGCACTGGGGGCAGAACCGCGCGCCGTCTTGGGCTTGCATGCCGCATTGTGGACAATTCATCGGTCTCTCCTTTATCGTCGGGGGCTGGTGCACCCCTACAACATATCACACGGAAGGGCGCTCAAAACCAGCTCTTCTTTCCCGCCACGTAGATGCAGTAGAACTGCTCGTCGGTCCGGGTCAGGTAGATGATGCCCTCGATGAAGGCGATGAGCGACATGACCGCCGCGGCGAGGCCGAAGGTGAAAATGCCGCCGAGGACGCTGACGAGCAGCATGGCGACGCCGGCGCCGCTGTAGCCGAGGTAGAACTTGTGGATGCCGAGCGAGCCCAGGAATATGGCGAGCAGCCCCGCGGCCATCTTGCTCTTCGAGTCCGCGGGCTGCTGGGAGAAACCCGGCTGGGCGCAGGCCTGCTGCCAGGCGCCCGGCTGCTGGGCATTGGGTTGCCAGGCGCTCGGCTGCTGGCCGTCGGGTTGCCAGCCGCCGGGTTGCTGGCCGAAAGGCGCCTGCCGGCCTGCCCCAGGCTGCGCCTGCGTTTGCTGCTGCCAGGCCTGCGCCTGTTGCTGTTGTTGCTGGCACTGGCAGGCCCAGGCGGCCTCTTGCTGTTGGCGCTGCTGCCGTGCAAACGGCGTGAGCGGGGCGCCGCAGCTTTGGCAGAAGGCGTTTTGCGCCGCGACGGGCATGCCGCAGCTCGGGCACGTGGAGGCCGGGCTGCAGCCGGCTTGGAAATCGTCTTGCTGGCCTGTCATGGGCAGGTTCGTCCTTCCCTCGGTGAAAACTCGACCGCCTTGCGGCGCACGCGCCTTCTCCCATGTCCTCCCGCATCCACAACGGCAAGGCGGGCGGGCGAAGGGGCGAGAAGAGGCGCGGCGCCCATCTCGCGGCGATTATACCCCGCCCGGCGCGCTCGGGCATATGTCGGCAAGCGGGCACTCGGCGCAGCGCGGACGGCGCGCGTCGCAGTACTGCCTCCCGAACAAGATCCACCGGCTGTTCACCTGCCCCCACAGCTCCCTCGGCAAAAGCGCGAGCAGGCGCCGCTCGACCTTGGAGGGGTCCGAGACCGCGCGGCCCACGAGGGCGAGCCTGTGCGCGATGCGGTTCACGTGCGTGTCCACGGCGATGCCCTCCACCACGCCGAAGCACTCGCATGCCACGATGTTGGCCGTCTTGCGCCCCACGCCGGGCAGGCGCTGCAGCTCCTCGATGCCGCGCGGCACCTCGCCGCCGAAATCGGCCACGAGCATCTGCGCGCACGCGACCGCGTTTTTGGCCTTGTTGCGGTAAAAGCCGATGGTGCGTATGGTCTCGGCCACTTCTTCTGCAGGCGCGGCGGCCAACGCCGGCGCATCCGGCCAGCGCGAGAACAACGCGGGCGTGACCTTGTTCACCGCGGCGTCCGTGGTCTGCGCCGACAACGAGACGGCGATCACGCACTGAAACGGCGTGGAGAAATCCAGCGAGGGCGCGGCGTCCGGATACAGCGCCTCCATGCGCCGGCAGGCCTCGACGCCGCGTGCGCGCTTCGTCTCCGTCTTCTCGCGGGGCATTTCCTGGCCGCGCCCTATCTTGCCTCGTGCGAGCCGCGTCGCGAAACGTGCTGCCCGTCGCGTTCGTCGGGCTGCGCATCCCGCGGGTCGTGCTGTTCGCCGCAATCCCCCTCGGGCGCGGCGTTGCAGCCGGACACGGGCGCGGACTTGCCGGGCACGCGCGAGAGCATCTGGCTGCCGAGGGCCATGAGGCGGGCCGGCGCCCTCTCGTCGCGCTCGGCTCCGGAGGCGGGCAGCACGTGGTCGGGCACCTCGCGGGCCTCGAGGGGGCGCGACCCGGCGTAGACGAAGTAGTCGGTCGAGGGCATGACGGCAAACGAGAGCGTGCGCAGCTTCTGCAGGGGCGTGCGGTTGAGGCCGACGCTGGTGAAGAGGTCGACGTAGGGCCTGAGCGTGTCCAGCTTCATGCGCACCACGCCCATGGGCTGCAAGCCCTGGTGCAGCAGGCTGTCCTGGTTGTCGACATAGTAGTACAGCCCCTTTTCCACCAGCCCGACGCGGCGCACGTAGCGCAGGTAGCCGAGTATGAAGACGTGGTCCTCGCCGAAGCTCACCTTCGTGTCCAGGCGCATCCCGTGCTCTTCGATGAGCGAGCGGCGGAAGAACTTGTTCCACAGCGAGGCGTAGTAGAGGTTTGCCGGACGCGCGCGCATCCAGTGCAGGTAGCGCTCGCGCGCCACGACGCCGCCCGCAGGCCCTGCCTTCAGGGCCGCGTTCATGCCGTGGATCCGAAAGAAGCTCGAGACCACGAGGTCGCAGTCGGGGGTCGAGACGGCCGTCTCGACGAAGCGCTCGACGGCGTCGCGGGCCATCCAGTCGTCGGCGTCGGCGAAATAGACCCACTCGCCCCGCGCGCGGTCCAGTCCCGCGTTGCGCGAGGAGGACACGCCGGTGTTGGGCTTGGAGACGACGCGTATGCGGGAATCGGCGGCGGCGTAGCGCTCGGCTATGGCCAGCCCGTCGTCGGTGCTGCCGTCGTCGATGGCGATGACCTCCAGGTTGGCGTAGGTCTGATGCACGATGCCCGACAGCGTGCGCTCCAGGTAGGGCTCGTCGTTGTAGAAGGAGACGATGATGCTGACCAGCGGGCAGGCCGCATCCGAGGCGGCGCGGGCCGCACCGGCGGCGGCGGCGAAGGCGGGCTGCATGTGCGGGGCAGCGGGCCGCGTCGAGGGGTTTTCAGCGGCGCGCATGCTCACCTGCCCTCCCGGAGCCGGGCGAAGAAGCCCTTCAGCAGCGCCGCGCTCTCGTCGGCCAGCACGCCGCCGCGAACCTCGAACCGGTGGTTCAGCCGCTCGTCGGCATGTATCGCGTACAAGGTGCCGAGCGCGCCCGCCTTGGGGTCTGCCGCGCCGAAGACGCAGCGCTTCACCCGCGCCTGGTGCATGAGGCCGGCGCACATGACGCACGGCTCCAAGGTGACGTAGACCGTGCAATCCGAAAGGCGCCACCTGCCCGAGGCGCGCGCGGCGGCCCTCACGGCCAGGAACTCGGCGTGCGCGGCCGGGTCGGCGTCCGTCTCGCGGCGGTTGCACGCCGAGGCCAGCGGCGCGGGGTGCGCGGCGCCGCCGTCGTCTGCGCTGTCCTCCCCCGCCACCACGACGGCGCCGATGGGCACCTCCCCCATCTGCGCGGCCAGACGCGCCTGCTCGAGCGCAAGGCGCATGTAGTGTTCATCTGCGGAAAGGGTCATGCCCGCATTATACGCAAAGCTCATGCGGGGATGCCTCCCCTGCCGCCGGCTGCGGGCCTGCCGCCGCCGGCTCCCGCGCGGCGGCCGTTTCCGGCCTCGTCTTTGCCGGGCCGGGAGCCTTCGGGCGCATCGGGGCCGCGCCGTGCGATGCGCAGGTACTCGAGCACGAGCGAGGCGAACAGAAGCCCCATCGTCACCAGGTAGGCCACGACGGCGCCCAGCAGCCCGAGCAGGCAGATGAGGGCGATGGACGCGACGAGCGCCACCGCGAATGCCAGAAGGTAGCTGCGAATGATGGCGTTTTGGTTGCGCACGACGGTCATGACCTGGTAGAGGAAATCGATGCCGCCCGTGAAGCCGCCGGCGACGATCATCAGCAGGCACAGCACGCGCATCGACTCGAAGTCGATGCCGTAGAGCATGCCGAACAGCGGGATGCCCAAAAGCGCGAAGAACACGAGGGCGCCTGCCGTGACGGCGGCGATGGCAAGCGCGACGCGGCGCACGAAACGGGTGAAGGTCTCGCGCTGGGAGACGTCTGCCCACGCGTCGGCCATGCGCACGATGAGGGGCTTGTAGATGAAGCCGCCCACGATCAAGACGAACTGCGCGGGAAAGTACAGCGCGTTGAAGTAGAGCTGGCTCGTGTAGTCGAGCAGGCCGTCGATGGCGAACTTGGGGACGTTGTCGGTCAGGGTGTAGAGAAACATCGCGGCGAACAGCGGCCAGCACTGCCTGAAGACGGCCAGGACATGCGAGGGGCGCAGGATGTGCGAGCCCTTCGTCTCGAAGAGCGTGATGGGCAAGGTGAAGAGGACGAAGCTCGCTCCCGCGGCCGCCGCCATGCCGATGCAAGCGGCGCCGATATTGCCGCCCACCAGCAAGAGCAGGGTGAAGACGACGAAGGAGAACGCCGAGCGCAGGGTCTGGGACATGCCCGCGAGGTAGAGCTTGTCCTTTTGCTGGAGGCGCCCCTCGTAGACGTCGGCCAGGCAGTCGACGGCGCGATAGACCAGGATGCCCGTGCAGATGAGGTGCATCTCGCCGCCGTAGCCGCGCAACGAGAAGAACACGAGGCCGGCCAGGAGCATGAGCGCGCAGGTGATCCAGCGCACGACCTGGTATTCCAGAAAGCTGTGGCGCTCTTCGACGTCGGAGGCCTGGTAGGCGCGCACGCCGAAGTTGGCCACGATCATCAAGACCTGCGAGGTGACGAAGGCAAGCGAGAACATGCCCGCCCTCTCGGTGCCGGACAGCTGGGTGACGAGGATGGTGAACAGGGGAAACATCATCCCCCAGACGGCCAGGCCGGCCGTGTTCCAGATGTAGTCCTTGCGGGTCTGCCCCGCGCACGTGCGCGCGTCCTGCTCGCTCCAGGTGCCCTCGCGCGTCGCGGTGAAGAGGCGGTCGAACCACGCGTTGACCGTGCGGTCCCACCACGAGGGCGCGCGGCGCGGAATCGGGTTTTTGCCGGAAGTGGAGGGCATGGCGGAGAAGATGCGCAAGGCGCCCGAGGCCGCAGGAGGCGGCGGCGGCGCTCAGATGCGCGGGATCTTGCCCCCCATGGAGTCGTCGGGCTTGGTCTCGCTCGCGCCGGCAGGCGCGTCGGCGGAAGGCGCGGCATGCGAGGGCCTTGCCGGCGCGGCGCCTGCCCGTGCGGACACGCGCGGAAAGCTCGTCGTGGAGTAGGGGGCGGCATGCGCGGCGCCTGCGGGCGCGCCCGCGAAACCGGAGGCGGCGTCTTTTGGCGCGGGCGCGCCGTCGCGTCCGACGATCGTCACGGAGCCGGAGCCGATGTGAAAGCTCGCCGTCTTGCCGGGCGCGCTGCCGCGGGCCTGCGACGGGGAGGCCGCGGCCGGCACCGGCTGCACGGGCTCGCTTGCCACGGGGACGGGCATCTGGGCTGGGAGGGGCACGGCGACGGGCGCCTGCCCCGCGACGGGCACGGGCGCATCTGCGGCGCCCGCGGCAGATGCGGCGGGAAACGCGCCCGCGACCGGCTGCCCGCCCCCGGCGTCGACGCGGCCCAGACGCTGCTCGAGGCGGCGTATGCGCTCGAGGGCGTCGGGCTGCCCGCCGCAAGCCGCGCCGTCGCCTGCCACGGGCTGCGCGGACGCGTCGTCGGCACGGGCGCTTGCGAGCAGCGGGTCTGCGGGCGCGTTCACGCGCTGGAAGACGATCGAATCCACCTGGTGGCCATCGGGCGAGAGTATGGGCTGCAGGTCCATGCCGGCGCAAGCCTCGATCCCGCGGCGGTACTCGCCCAAGGCGTCCGCCTCGCGGCGCCATTTGCGCCTGTGCACCTCGGCCACGATGAACGCGACGAGAAAGACGACGAAGAGCGCGGCGAAGGCGGCGGCGGCCAGCGCCCAGGCGCTGGACAGGCCGAGCGCCTGCGCGGCCGAGCGCGCGAGCTCGTGGAGGGGATTGAGTGTGGATGTGGTGTTCATGCGGAACATGGTACTACATCCCGCGCCCGAGCTGTTGCACGAGTGCCGTGTCAGGCGCCCATGCGGGCGTCGAAATCGCCGGCCGATTCCACGGCGGCGAGCAGCTCGGCGTCGGGCACGGAATCGCCGGCGAGCTTCACCACGGCGTTTTCCCTCTTCAAGCTGACCTTCGCCGACTTCACGCCGGGCAGCGCCTCGAGGGCCTGCGTGACGTGCGCGACGCAATGCTCGCAGTGCATGCCGCGTATCTCGATCGTCTTCCTCGCCGCCATGCCGTCTCCTTCTCCATCGTCTCCGCCTTCGCCTGCCGCCGCGCCGGCGTGCATCCGACCCGCGAGCGGCGACGCGAGCGGCGACGCATCCGGGCCTCGCGGCTCATCGGGCGCCCCCGCATCCGCGCCTTCCACGAGGGCAAACGGCGGCTTCCACGCGCGCAGGCGCAAGGCGTTGCCCACCACGAACAGGCTCGAGCAGCTCATGGCCGCCGCCGCCACCATGGGGTTCAAGGACAGGCCCGCCCAGGAAAAGCAGCCCGCCGCCACCGGGATGCACACCACGTTGTAGACGAGCGCCCAGAAGAGGTTCTCGCGGATGTTGCGCATGACCGCGTGCGACAGCGAGAGGGCCACGGCCACGTCTTGCAGGTCGTCGCGCATGAGCACGATGTCGGCCGCCTCGATGGCCACGTCGGTCCCGGCGCCGACGGCTATGCCCACCTCCGCGCGGGCAAGCGCCGGCGCGTCGTTGACGCCGTCTCCTGCCATGGCCACCTTGCCGTCCCAGGAGAGCTCGCGGATCTTCTCCTCCTTGCCCGCAGGGCTGACCTGCGAGAACACGCGTTCGATGCCGACCTTTGCCGCGACACGGCCCGCGACGGCGCCGCTGTCGCCTGTGAGCATGGCCGATTTCACCCCCATGCCGGACAGCTCGGCCACGGCAGCGGCAGACGTGGGCTTCACCGCGTCGGCGCAGGAGAGGAAACCGAGGACACGGGCGCCGCGCGCGAAGAAGAGCAGGGTCTTGCCCGCGTCGGCGCACTCGGCGGCGCGGGCGGCCAGCGCGGAGAAGTCCACGCCCTCCTCGCGCATGAGCGCCTCGTTGCCCGCAAGGCAGCGCACGCCGTCCACGCGGGCGGACAACCCGCGCCCGGGCAGGGTCTCGAAGCCGACCGCAGGACACGGCCCGCCCCCGCCGCGCCGCCGCCCCCCTTCGTCGTGCGCGCCCGCAACCTCGCGGCCGTCCGCCCCGCCGCGCAGCACGTCTTCGGCCCAGGCGCAGGCCGCCGCCGCCAGGGGATGCTCGCTTTTCCCCTCCAGCGCGGCCACGAGACAGGCGAGCTCGGCCGCGTCCGTCCCGGGCGCGCACACCGCATCG
Source organism: bacterium (assembly GCA_963642995.1). GTDB lineage: Bacteria > Actinomycetota > Coriobacteriia > Coriobacteriales > QAMH01 > CAVAWX01. The sequence goes on from CAVIIZ010000001.1 coordinate 142,507, forward strand.
GCCACCCGCGGGCGCCCGGCGGTGATGGTGCCCGTCTTGTCGAAGGCCACGATGGACACGGCAGACGCCCGCTCCAGGGCCTCGGCGCTCTTCACCAGCACCCCGAACGCCGCCGCGCGCCCCGTGCCCGCCATCACCGCCGTGGGCGTGGCCAGCCCGAGCGCGCACGGGCACGATATGACGAGCACGCTCACGGCATGCGCAAGCGCCGCCCCCGCATCGCCGCCCACGGCCATCCACACGGCAAACGCGAGCACGGCAAGCCCGATGACGACGGGCACGAACACGCCCGATATCTTGTCGGCCATCCTCTCGACGGGCGCCTTCGTGGAAGTGGCCTCGTCCACGAGCGCGACGATGTGCGCAAGCGCCGTGTCCTCGCCCACCGCCGTCGCGCGCGCGCGCACCCATCCGCCCACGCTCGTCGTCGCGCCCACGAGCGCGTCTCCCGGGCCTTTTTCCACCGGCACGCTCTCGCCGGTCAGCGCGCTCTCGTCAAACGTCCCCGCGCCCTCCAAGACCTCGCCGTCCACCGGCACGGCGGCGCCCGCGCGCACGACGAAGACGTCTCCTGCCTTCACCTGCGCGACGTCCACCTCGACCTCGCGGCCGTCCACTTCGAGCAGCGCCGTGTCGGGGGCAAGCGAGACCAGCGCCGAGACCGCCGAGGTGGTCTTGTCCTTCGCGCGCGCCTCGAGGGCCTTTCCCACGGTCACGAGCGTGAGAATCATGGCCGCGCTCTCGAAATAGAGGTCCTCGAAGGCCGCATGCGCCGCGTCCACGTCGCCAAAGCCCAGCGCCCGTGCCATGCGCAGCAGCGCCGCCATGCCGAACAGCGTCGACGCCGCGCACCCGATGGCCACGAGCGAGTCCATGTTGGGGGAAAGGCGAAAGAGCGCCGGAAAGCCGCTGCGAAAGAACTTGAAGTTCGCGAACAGCACGGGCAGGAACAGGAAAAACTCCACGAGCGCCACGACCATCATGTGCTCGTGCCCCGTGAAGGCAGGCGGCAGCGGCCAGCCGAACATGTGCCCCATGGACAGGTAGAAGAGCGGGAGTGTGAAGGCGACGGAGACGACGAGGCGCGCTTTCAGGGAGATGCCGCGCCCGGCCGTGCCCGCGGCAGACGCGCCCCGCCCGCCGCCGGGCTTTCCCGCCCCCTCGCGGGCAGCCGCGCCGAAGCCGGCCCTTTCCACCGCCGCGACGACGGCGGCCTCGGTGGCGGCCTTGCCGTCGTAGGAAAGCTCCATCGAGTTCTTCAGGAGGTTCACCGCCGCGTCGTCGACGCCCTCGACGCCCGTCGCGGCCTTTTGCACCCTGCCCGCGCACGCGGCGCAGGTCATGCCGAAGATGTCGAAGCGCTTTTTCATGCGCCGCGCCCTTTCACGAGCGTGCTCGTCTGCACATCTGCTCAAGTGTTTTCATGAAACCACATGCGACGCGCCCGAAAACGCGCAGCCGCGCCCTTTTTACCGACACGTCAATTGACGTCGCGGGCCTGGGAAAGGACGCGGCTTGCGCATCGCGGAAAAGCCCTCAGGACAGCGCGACGACCGCGCCCGAGTACTTGCTCTCGATGAAGCTTTTCACCTCGGCGGACGTGAGGGCCTCGACGAGCGCCCTTGCCTTCTCGGAGCTTTCCCGCCCCTCCTTGACCGCGACGACGTTGGCGTAGGCCTGCGCCGCCTGGCCGGTGTCGGACTCGACGGCCAGCGCGCTCGCGGAATCGAGGCCGGCGGAGATGGCGTAGTTGCAGTTGGCCACCACGATGTCCACATCGCTTGCGGTGCGGGGGACCTGCGCCGCCTCGACCTCGTTGATCTTGAGGTTCTTCGGGTTTTCGACGATGTCGATCTTGGTCGCGTTCGTGCCCGCGCCGTCTTTGAGCTTGATCAGCCCCTCCTGCTGCAGCAAGAGCAGGGCGCGTGCCTCGTTGGTCGTGTCGTTGGGCACCGAGACGCTCGCGCCGTCGGCCAGCTCGGAGAGGCTTTTCGCCTTGCCCGCGTATATCCTCATCGGCTCGAAGTGGATGGAGCCGGCGCTGGCCAGATGCGTCCCCTGCTCTTGGTTGAAGTTGTCCAGGTAGGTGATGTGCTGGAAGTAGTTCGCGTCCAGCTCGCCTGCCTCGAGCGCCGTGTTGGGCTGGATGTAGTCGTTGTACTCGACGACCTCCAGCGTGTAGCCCTTCTCGGCCAGCTTGTCTTTCACCTGGGCGAGTATCTCTGCGTGCGGCGTGGGGCTGGCCCCCACCTTGATCGTCTTGTCGGAGCCGCCCGAAGACGACCCGGCGCCACCGGAGCCCGCGCAACCGGCCGTGCAGAAAAGCGCTGCCACGACGACGGCACTTGCCGCGACGGCCGCAAGCTTTGCCGCCTTCTTCTTTGCGAAAACCTTCATCTTTCGTCTCTCCTTTTCATCCATCGCGACAAGGCCTTGTCCCCGCCGCCTCGCGCGCCCTACTTCAGGCGCTTGTCGATCTTTCTCGCGAGCAAAAGCCCGCCTTCCTGGAAAACCTGGACGATCGCGACGAGCAGCACGACCGTCACGACCATGATCTCGGTCTGGTAGCGGTAGTAGCCGTAGTTGATCGCTATCGCGCCCAGGCCGCCGCCGCCCACGAAGCCCGCCATCGCCGAATAGCCCAATATCGTGGCAAGCGATATCGCCGCGCCGACGAGCAGCCCGGGGCGCGCCTCGGGCAAGAGCACCTTCAGCACCATCTGCACGTTCGACGAGCCCATCGCGCGGGCCGCCTCGATCACGCCGGGATCGACCTCCTTGAGCGAGGATTCCACCATGCGCGCGACATACGGCGTCGCGGCGACGATCAGCGGGACGATGGTGGCCGTCGTGCCCAGCGTCGTGCCCGTCACGAGCCGCGTGAACGGCAAGATGGCCACGAGCAAGATGAGGAAGGGCACCGAGCGCACCACGTTCACGATGAAGCCGACGATGGCGTTCACCAGGCGGTTCGTGCAGATGCTGCCCTTGCTCGTCGCGTAGAGGAGCACCCCCAAGGGGATGCCGAACACATAGGCGGCCAGCGTGGACACGAGCGTCATGTAGACCGTCTCGAGCGTGCCCCAGGCGATCAGGGAGACCAGCTCCTGGCTCATTTCAAGCCCTCCTCTCCGTCGGCGGGGAGCGCGGCGGCTGTCCTCGCGTCGAAACTTCCATCGGCGCCCGCGTCCGTGCCCGCGTCCGCCCCGTCGATGCTCTCGACGGCCAGCAGCTTGCGCGCGGCCGCCGATTTCGGGGCGCCCAGCACCTCGGCCGCCGGCCCCACCTCGCACACGCGCCCGCCCTCGACGACGGCGACGCGCCCGCAGATGCGCCGCGCCACCCTCATCTCGTGGGTGATCACCACGATGGTCACGCCGAGCCGCGCGTTCAGGTCGGCGAGCAGGTCGAGCACGGAGTTCGTCGTGATCGGGTCCAGCGCGCTCGTCGCCTCGTCGCACAAGATGACGTCCGGGCCGCAGGCCAGCGCGCGGGCGATGGCCACACGCTGCTTCTGCCCGCCGGACAGCTGCGCCGGATAGGCGCGCGCCTTCTCCGACAGCCCCACCGTCTCCAGCAGCTCGGCCACACGGGCGTCGGCTGCGACCTTCTCCCAGCCCGCGATCTCGAGCGGATAGCGCACGTTTTTGGCCACCGTGCGCTGTTCGAGCAGGTTGAACTGCTGAAATATCATCCCTATCTTCCTGCGCGCCGCGTCCAGCTCGCAGCGGCTCAAAGAGCACAGGTCCTTGCCGCCCACCACGACCGCGCCCGCGTCGGGACGCTCGAGCAGGTTGATGCAGCGCACGAGCGTGGATTTGCCCGCGCCGGAAAAGCCGATGATGCCGAAGACCTCGCCGTCGCCGATGCTCAGGCTCACGTCGTCGAGCGCCACGACGTCGCCGCCGCGCGCCGCGTATTTCTTTGTCACACCTTTTAGTTCGATCATGAAAACCAACGCCATCTACTCGCCAGCCCGCCGCACGCGCGCACGCGCGGGAGAACTGGAACGGATACGGATATGCATTTTTGTGTGGGTGAAAGTAGGTATGTGTAGGCGTGGAAGCCTACATCATTCGCATGGAGCCGATGAACGCTATGTCGAATGCCCGTGTCATTTCGAGAAGGGATTCTACGGCAAATCCCCGCGCGTGCAAGTGGGGAATCTGTGAAAGGTAAAATCGCAGGTGGCAATGCGTGCGCGCGTTCGGCGTGGCGGTTTTGCGCGTCGCGCATCCGCGGGCCCCGCGCCGTCTGCTAGGATGGGGCGGCTGGCGAAGTCCGCGTGCGGGCGAAGCCTTCCTCTCGGAGAGGAGGTGGAGCCTATGTGTGAAATCTTGCTGGAACTGGCAGCTGTTGCCAACATAGCAGAGCTTTTGCTCGAACTGTGGCGAGAATATAAGCATGTGCGGATGGAGAAGGGAGATAAGTAGGGGGCCAGTTGGAGCTGACCCCCTGAAACAAACCCGGCTTCGCCCGCCGTTGTAACCCTTACCGGGCTTTGCCAGCGCACCCATTGTAGCAACCCAACCCGAAGCCGTCAAAACCGATGCCGCAGGTGGCAATGCGTGCGCGCGTTCGGCGTGGCGGTTTTGCGCGTCGCGCATCCGCGGGCCCCGCGCCGTCTGCTAGGATGGGGCGGCTGGCGAAGTCCGCGTGCGGGCGAAGCCTTCCTCTCGGAGAGGAGGTGGAGCCTATGTGTGAAATTCTGTTCGCTATTGCGGCGATTGCCAATATAGGCGAGTTCGTTCTCGCACTTGTCCAGGAATATAAGCACCGACGGATGGAGAAGGGAAATAAGAAGAGGGGCCAGTAGGCGCTGACCCCTTAACTAAAAAACCCGGCTTCGCCCGCCCTAGGTTTCAACTCCGGGCTTTGCCAGCGACCCCACTATACCAGCGATGCCGCGAAACGTCAAAACACGCATCGCCCGGCACCGCAGCCGCTGCGCTTGCGCGGCGTGCCCGCGGCTACAGCGTGAACTCGACGACCTGCGCATCGTCGTCGCGGCCGCGGCGGCGGCGCCAGGCGGCCAGGAGCAGCACGAGCGCGGCGGCCAGCATGGCGGCGGCGGCCAAAAACAGCGCCCAGGGCAGCGCGTCGGAGGTGTCGGGACGCGACAGCGCCTTGTCGGACGCAGCCAACGCGTCGGGATCTGCCGTGCACTCCATCGTCACGTCCACGGAGGCGGCGCGCGTCGCGTACATGCTCTTGCGCTCGGCCACGCCCTGGACCTCCTCGCCCGTCTCGGCGGAGATCTCGATGGCGGTGAACAAGTCCGGCGACGTGGCGCCCGGCTCGACGGCCTCGTTGGAGTACCACCAGCCGTCCTCGCCTTGCGTCCAGGCGTCCTCGTTCATGTGCAAGATGATGAAATCGCTGTCGAAGCCCGCGGAATCGTCCACGCGCGTCCACGTGTCGCCGTCTTTTTGCATCCAGTACTTGTCCAGGTTCATGCGCACCCACATGTCCTTGGAGCCGATGTTTTGCGCGGCGGCCGTCTGCTCGACCACGATGCCGGGATAGGCCGCCACAGGTTCGTCGGCGTAGTGCTGCGAGAGCTGCGCGTCGAAGTACTCGGCCAGATCGAAGCGCTCGGCGCTCGTGGCAAGCGCCCATGTGCCGCCGACGCCGGCCGCCAACGCGGCAAGCAGCAAGGCCAGGGCGCAGACGAGCAGCACGCGCGGCGCCGAAGCGCCCCTCCTCGCGTCCGCGCCGCCTTTTGCAGCCGCGACTGCAACCGCGGCCTCGACCGCAGGTCCCGCAGCGCCTTGCGTCGCCGCGCCGCCGCAAGCCGCGAGAGCGTTGTCCATGCCGCACATGCCCATGCTAGGCCGCCTTTCCTCTGCCCGCGCCGTCCGCCGCGCCCGAATCCTTGCCCGAGGCGCTTTGCACGCCCCTGCCGTCGGCGTCGAAGGAGAACTCGTCGGTGAGCGCCGCCATGGCAGACGCCTGGTCGGAAAAGCCGTCCACCTGGATGGCCTGACCCCAGATGCGGATGGAGAAGTTGCCCATCAGCTGCACGTCGGCGGTGGTGTAGTCGCTGGGGATGCAGATGCGGTCGAACAGCGCGGCGGAATCGCCCGCCTTCAAGATGCCGTCGTGCTCGAAGACGTAGGCGCCTGCCGTGGTGTTGAACGCGGGCTCGGCCTGCACGTAGGCGGCCGAGTTGAACACGGGGGTGACGCCTTTCGCCGCCGCGATGTCGGCGGAGCCGTAGGCGGTGCCCGGCTCGAGCGAGCCTTCCGGGTCCGACCAGATGGCGCCCAAGATCTTCTCCAGGCGCTCCGCGTCGGCCTCGGGGGTGAGCACCTTTCCCATGGTGCCCGGCTGCGCCGAGTCGTCGTCGACGATCTGCACGAAGACGCGCGCGTAGGCGTCGCCCTTGTTGTTTTGCAAGACGGGGTCTTTGACGATGGTGGAGCCGGCCGTCAGGCCCTTGGCGCTGTCCTCGTCGAAGAGCGCCTCGGTGAGCGAGACGTTCACGTCGCCGGACTCCTCGAAGACGAGCACGTGGCGGTCGGAGTCCACCGCGGAGTAGAGCGCAAGCGTCGAGGGCATGGCCCCGATGGAAAGGAAGAGGGCGAGCGCGCACACCGCGCACAGAAGCGCCGTGTGGCGCGTGCGCCTCATGCGCGTGACCTCTATGTTCAAGTTGCGTGCCATATGCTCCGCTTCCTCGCCTTCTTCTTGCCGCGGCAAGGCCTCCTCGGCAGCCGCGCCCCCTGCATGCGCCGCTTTTCCGAAAGCCCCCGCCCGCGACCTCTTTTCAAAACCCGCCGCCCCGCGTCTCGCGCGAGACGGTTTGAAAACCGTTTGCCCTGCATGCCCTGCAAGCCAAAGCAGATGGGGAAACTCCCGAAAACACGACCTCGGAGGATGTGCCCCCATCTGCCTGCTTTGAAAAGGCGCCGGCCGAAGGGGCGCGGGCGAAAAGAGCGTCCCTTTTCGCCCGATGCCCCTCTCCCGCGCGGGGGAAGAGGGAAACGCGCCCCTCTCCCCCGCGCGAGCCTGCGCCTTGCCCGGGAGCGGACGGGAGGAAAACGCCTCCCGACCGCGCCCCGTGCGCGAAAAACCGAAGAGCTAGTCGATCTTGGTCATCGACCAGGTCGGGACGAACTGGTCGGCGCGCTTGCCGGTGCCCTTGTAGGTGGAGGCACTGGTGGCAGTGGCGGCATCCGACTCGACCGCGGTGTCGTTGTAGGTCGTGTTGACCGTGCTGACCTTCAAGAGCTCGAGCCACTGCAGACCGTCGGTCTTGGAGACGTAGCTCGCGGCGGTGTTGGTCGAGGTGGCCGTGGACTGGATGCCCGCGCCCTTCACGACGATGCGCCAGCCGGTGTTCGTGTTGAAGGTGGTCTCGTTGGGGAAGGCGCTCTTGGACTTGATGACCGTCTTGTTGAACTGGTCGATCTGGGCCTGGGTGGCCGCGTCCAGGAAGCGGACCTTCTCGAACAGCGCGGCGGTCTTGGCGGCCGCGTCGATGCCGCTTATGGTGTCGACAGTGGTGTCGCCCGTGATGGCAGTGGCCTGCGCGGCAAGGGCGGTGTCGTAGTAGAAGAACATGCAGCCCTTGGTGTCTGTGTTGCCGTCCGCGCCGACGAAGACCGAGAGCGGCGTGCCCGTGCCGTCACCGGCAGCAACCGCCGCCGTCGCCGTCGCGCCATAGGCGTTGTCCGTGATCTGCGTCCAGCCGTTGTTCAGCGTCAGGCCGGGGGTCGTGGTGCTCGCGTCTTTGGACAGCCCGTAGATGGCCAGGGTGTCGGCCACCTGCTGGGCGGTCATGGCCACGTAGCCGTTGGCGTCGCTGTCCCAAACCTGGAACTGCAGCGTCATGCCGGCGAACATCTTCGCGCCGCCGTTGGAGGTGTTCACGATGGTCGGGTCCTTTGCCACCTCGGAGCCGGGCAGCATGTTGTGGGCGTCCGCCGGGATGAAGTACTTGCCGGAGGCGTCCTTGGTCTGCTTGGCGGTGTCCGTCTCCGCGGAAGCGGTCTGCACGGCCGCGTCCCAGTTGGGCTCGAGGAGGTCGGCCGTCAAG
>CAVIIZ010000002.1:0-9180 GCA_963642995.1 bacterium
AACAAAACCCGCGCGCAGGGCTGGATCTTGAACCCCACCGAGTGGGTCTCCGAGGGCAGGCCGGTGCGCCTGCCGGCAGATCAGCAGGCCATGCTCGACGAGGCGAACCGTCACGGCTCTTCCACCGGCTGGCTCATCTTGACGAACCTCTCCACCTGCCGTGTCGGCGTCTTCACCGGCAGCCAGGGCAACTGGAGCCTTGTCAACTACATGCAATGCAGTCCCGGAGCCTCGGGCAGCCCGACCGTCACCGGCGATTTCAGCGTCACGGGCCATGTCTCGAGTTTCGGCAGCGGCTACACCTGCTGGTACGCGACCCAGTTCTACGGCGACTACATGTTCCACTCCGTCCTCTACGAGCAAGGATCCATGAGCGATATTCAAGACGGGCGCCTCGGCATGCACCTCTCGCACGGCTGCGTGCGCCTCGCCCTCGAAGATGCCCGCTGGATCTACTACGAGGTTCCCGGCGGCACGGCCGTCTACAATTACTGGTAACGCGGAGTCGCGCGCGAGGCGGGCGGCTCGGAAAGGCGCGGATGCGCAGATGGGATGCGCGCGCGTCGAAAAGGACCCGGATGGACGCGGAGCGCGTCGCGCGCCGCGACGCGGCGGCACGCATGAGGAGAATGGACATGGCACCTGATGCAGCAGACGGCACGCGCCGCGACGGGGCGGCTTTCGCCACCGGCGAGCAGACGGCGGGAGAGCCGCCCTCCTCGCCGGATGCCGCAGGCCCGGGTGGCGGGCACAGGCATGCGGAGAAGATAGTCGACTCAGATCTGGATGCGGGGGCGGCCGAGACGGCCGAGGGCACGCCGGATGCCGGCCTCGTCGCCCGGATCGGCGCCTACGCCTCGACGCGCAAGGCGGCGTCGAGCGCGAAACAGGTCTTGAGGGGATCGCGCCGCGAGCTGGAGCATGTCCAAGACGAGCTCTCGCACAAGCGCGGCGTCTTCGACAATTTCGACGCCATCATCTCCGAGCAAGGCGCGGCCTTGAAGGCGGCGCAGGAGGCGGCGGCGAAGAGCAGCTCCACGCTCGACGCGCTCAAAGAGCAACTGCCGGCGGCGAAGGCCGAGCTGGAGCAGACGAGAAAGCGCCACAAGGAGGAGCTTGCGCCTTTGCAGAAGGCCGCAGACAGCGCCAAGCAGGCGGTGCGCGCCCACGAGCGCGAGATATCGCGCCTGCAAAAGGAGCGCGACGCGTGCTCGAAGGCCGCCTGGGAAATGAAACACGCCTCTGACGAGCGCGACGGCGCCCGCAGCCGAGACTACGAGCAGGCGCTGGGGCGCGAACGCGCGAAACTCGACGAGGTGGAGCAGGCGCACACGCGCCTGGGCGAGCTGCGCAACGACGCCGCGGCCGCGAAAACCGAGCTGGAGGGCTGCCGCGAGAGGCAAGAGGCCGAGCAAGCCCCCCTCTACGAGAAGATAGAGCGGCTGCAGGCGCAGTCCAAGGCGGCCCAGCGCGACCTCTCGCGCCAGCAGAAGGCGGCAGACGATGCGCAGGCGGCCATCGACGAGGCCAACGCCATCCACGAAGACCCGCAGGCCATAGAAGAGCTTGCCGGGCGCGCAGACGAGCTGCAGCAGACCGTCTGCGCGCAAGAAGAGCATTACGCCGCCTTGAAGGAGGAGGCGTCCGCGGCGGCAAGGCAGGCGCATGTGGGCAAGATAGCGGCGGGCGCGGCCGTGCTGCTCGTGGCCGTCGTCGCCATCGTCTTGATCGTGATGTTCGCGGGCAGATAGGGGCATGTCCGGGCAGGGGGCGCATCGCCTCCGGTTGCCCGGGTGTTTTGCAAGGAGCCGGCGCAGACGAGGAGCGAGGCCATGAGGATAACGATAAACGACGACCGCGAACTGGTGGACAAGATTCGCGCAGGCGTGCTGAAGAAGGGCGGATATTGCCCATGCCGCCTCGAGGAGACCGAGGACAACTACTGCATGTGCCGCGAGTTCCGCGAGCAGATAGCCGACCCCGACTGGGAAGGGTACTGCCACTGCATGCTCTACCGCAAGGAGCTCTAGTGCTGCAAGTGGCCCTTTTCCACCCGGAGATACCCGCGAACACGGGCACCATCGGGCGCAGCTGCGTGCTCACGGGCGCGCGGCTGCATCTCATCGCCCCGATGGGCTTCAGCCTCGACGACGCGATGATCCGCCGTGCGGGCATGGGGTACTGGCGCGACCTGGACCTGGTCGTGCATGACGGCTACGGGGCTTTCGCACGCGCGACGAACGGGCAGCGCGTGTGGTATTGCACCAAGCACGGCGCACGCTCCTACGCAGACGTCGCCTACGAGGACGGCGACGTCCTCATGTTCGGCGCGGAGTCGAGCGGCATCGACGCGGAGGTGCTGGCGGCCCACGAAAACGCCTGCGTGCGCATCCCCATGCTGCACCGCGAGTCGGTGTCGCCGGCCACGCGGGCGCCGGGCCCTGCAAGCGACCCGGCCGATCCCGACGCCGTCTCGCTCAACCTCTCCAACGCCGCCAACATCGTGCTCTTCGAGGCCTTGCGCCAGCTGGGCTTTCCCGGCATGGACGCGTTTTGACGCCGTCTTTTCGGAGATGCGGTCTCCAGGTGCTTTTTTCGCCCCTCTCCGCGCGCCGCGCCCGGGCGTTTAGTGCTACATTTGCAAGCTGTTCGACTGACGTGCATGCGACGACGACAGGAGCGCCACTGTGAACGACAACGATTCTTTCCTCTTCACCTCCGAATCGGTGACGGAAGGCCATCCCGACAAGATGTGCGACCAGGTCTCCGACGCCATACTCGACGCCATACTCGCGCGCGAGGCCGAGCTGGCCGCGCAGGGCTACACGGACGCGCAGGGCGTCCCGGCCGACGTGCGCAACGTGCGCTGCGCCATCGAGACGTTCGCCACGACGGGCACCATCATCGTCATGGGCGAGGTGCGCACGCAGGCCTACGTGGACGTGCCCACCATCGTGCGCGACACGGTGCGCAAGATAGGCTACACGCGCGCGAAGTACGGATTCGACGCCGACACCTGCGGCGTGATGAACCTCATCCACGAGCAGAGCCCCGACATCGCGCAGGGCGTGGACGGCACCTTCGCGCGCGCCGACGGCGACGGCGTCGACAAGATAGGCGCCGGCGACCAGGGCATGATGTTCGGCTACGCCTCCGACGAGACCGACGCGCTCATGCCCATGCCGGCCTACCTGGCGCAGCGCCTGGCAAAGCGCCTGGCCGACGTGCGCCGCGACGGCACCTTGCCCTACCTGCGCCCCGACGGCAAGACGCAGGTGACGGTGCGCTACGAGGGCGGCAGGCCCGTCGAGGTGGCGGCCTGCGTCATCTCGACCCAGCACTCCGAAGACGTCGCCCAAGAGCAGATTCGCGCCGACATGATCGCGCATGTCATCGCCCCCGTCTTCGACGAGGTGGGCATCCCCTTCGACGGCATGAAGCTTTACGTGAACCCCACGGGGCGCTTCGTCGTGGGCGGCCCGCAGGGCGACACCGGCCTGACCGGGCGCAAGATCATCGTCGACACCTACGGCGGCATGGGCCGTCATGGCGGCGGCGCGTTTTCCGGCAAAGACCCCACGAAGGTGGACCGCTCCGCCGCGTACGCCGCGCGCTGGGTGGCGAAAAACGTCGTGGCGGCAGGACTTGCGCACAAATGCGAGCTGCAGCTCGCCTATGCCATCGGCGTGCCCGAGCCGGTGTCGATCATGGTGGACACGAAAGGCACGGGGGCGGTCGAGGACGCGGCGATCGAACGCGCGGTCGAGAAGGTGTTCGACCTGCGGCCGGGCGCCATCATCGCCGAGCTGGACCTCTTGCGCCCGATTTTCTCCAAGACGGCCGCCTACGGCCACTTCGGCCGCGACGACGCGGATTTCACCTGGGAGAAGACCGACAAGGTCGAGCAGCTGAAGGCCGCCTGCGGCAAGTAGCCGCGCGTCGGTCCGCGGGGCTTTCCCTTCATGCGCGCCAGCGTCATCGTCGATGTGCCCGCCCGTTCCATCGGGCGGGCATTCGACTACCGCGTGCCGGATGCGCTCAAGTGCGAGGCGCGCGTGGGCTGCGCCGTGTGCGTTGAATTCGGCGCGCGTCCCGTCGTGGGATACATCGTCGGGCTGGCCGATGGTGAAGCGGGCGACGCGGCATGCGATGCGCGCGCGGAAGGCGGCGGTGAAACGGCAGGGGCAAGCGCCGCGGCGCAAGCCGGGGCAAGCGTTGCGGCGGCAGGCGGCGCGGATGCGGCGAAACTTGCGGGCGCGGACGCGGCAGGCGAGGGGGGCGGCGCCTGCGCAGGAAAACCACGTGCCCTGAAAGACCTGCTCGGCGTCGTGGGCGGCCCGTATTTCGACGAGACGGCCGCGCGCCTGGCCGTCTGGATCGCCCGCGAGTACCTGTGCCCGCTCTCCGATGCGGTGCGCCTGTTCACCCCGCCGGGCGCCGCCCCCAAGATGAAACGCGCGGACGGCGCCTGGCAGCTCGTCTACCCGGGCGTGGGAGAGGTCGACGACCGCTGGGTCGTGCCCCTGCCCGCCGCCGCCGATTTCACCCCCGCGGCGCGTGCGCACCGCCAAAAGGCGGTGCTCGGCGCCCTGTCCGAGGGCGGCATGCGCGTGGCCGAGCTGTCCGCGGAGCTGGGGGCTGTAGACGCCGCCCTCAAGGCTTTGGAAAAGCACGGCGTCGTGCGCGTGGAGCACCGCCGCCGCATGCGCACGGGCTTTGAAAGGGACGTACGGCCGGATGCGCCCCTGCCGCATCTGACGGCAGGCCAGCGGGCGGCCCTCGACGCGATAGGGCAGGCCGCTTCTGTGCCGGGCGGCGGGCAGACCGTGGTCGTGGACGGTGTGACGGGCTCGGGCAAGACCGAGGTCTACCTGCGCGCCATCGCGGATTGCCTCGCGCGCGGCAAGGGCGCCATCGTGCTCGTGCCCGAGATATCGCTCACCCCGCAGACGGTGGGGCGTTTTCGCGCGCGCTTTCGCGACGACGTGGCGGTGCTGCACTCGCGCCTGTCGCCGGGCGAGCGCTTCGACCAGCTCGACCTCGTGCGCTGCGGGGGCGCGCACGTCGTGGTGGGCACGCGCAGCGCCCTGTTCGCGCCCCTGTCCGAGCTGGGGCTTGTCATCATCGACGAGGAGCACGAGTCGAGCTACAAGCAAGACCGCAGCCCCCGCTACCATGCCCGCGAGACGGCCGCGCGCCTGGCCGCCCTGCGGCACGCGACGCTCGTCTTGGGCTCTGCCACGCCCGACCTGGTCACCCTCTCGCGCTGCTCGGACTTCGGGCACGCGACGTCGGGCGCCGAGGCGCTCCGGACGCGAGGCGCCGGCGAACGCGGGGCCGCCGGACATGCGCCTCGCGAGGCGCGAGGCGGCGCAGGCGGATGCGGCAGCGAGGGGGAAAGGAGGTCCGGCGCGGGAGACGAGACGTTTGCCGGAAACGGCGGGCGCGCCCTCTGGCGGCGCGTGGAGCTGCCCGAGCGCGCCAACGGAGGCCCCATGCCGCGCGTCGAGGTGGTGGACCTGGGCGCCCAGTTCAAAGACGGGCAGCGCTCGATGTTCTCTCCTGCGCTTCGCGATGCGCTGGCCGGCGTGTGCGAGCGCGGGGAAAAGGCGGTGCTGCTCTTCAACAGGCGCGGATTCGCGAACTTCTTGCTGTGCCGAGAGTGCGGCCACACCCCCGAGTGCCCCAATTGCGCCGTCAGCTTGAGCTACCACGAGCGGGGCGCGCGCCTGGCCTGCCACCACTGCGGCCACGAGGAGGCCGTGCCAGGGCGCTGCCCGGTTTGCGGCAGCCCCTACCTTCGCAAGCTGGGCGCGGGCACGGAAAAGGTGGAGCAGGAACTGTCCGCGCTGCTGGCCGGCGCTGCGCAGGTCGTGCGCATGGACGCCGACACGACGCGCGGCAAGGGCGCCCACGAGCGCCTGCTGGAGCGCTTCGCCGGCACGTCCCCGGCGATTCTTCTGGGCACGCAGATGATCGCGAAGGGCCTCGACTACCCGGACGTCACCCTCGTGGGCGTGCTGAACGCCGACACCTCCCTGAAACTGCCCGACTACCGCGCAGGCGAGCGCACCTGGCAGCTGATAGAGCAGGTGGCGGGGCGCTGCGGGCGGGGAAAGCGCGCCGGCCGCGTGATCGTCCAGACCTACCAGCCCGCGCATCCCGCGATACGCGCCGCCGCCGCCCACGACCGCGCGCTTTTCGCAGACGGCGAGCTGGAAGGCCGTCGAGAGCTCGGATACCCGCCGTTTTCCCGTCTGGCCAACGTGCTCGTGTGGGGCCTCGACGAAGGGGAGGTGTCGCGCAGCGCCTCGCGCCTCTTCCTCTCGCTTTCCTCGGCCGTCCAAAGCGCGGGGCAGGACTGGGAGCTTCTAGGGCCTGCCCCCTGCCTGCTCTCGCGCCTGAAAGGCCGCTATCGCTGGCACATACTCGTGAAGGGCGCGCCGGATGCCGATTTCTCGCAGGTCATAGGCGGTGTTCTTGCGCAGAAGAGGGGACGCGGGGAGGTGCGCGTCGCAGTGGACGTGGATCCCGCGAGCTTGTTCTAGAAAGGCCTTCGACCGGTTTTTCCGTGCTTTTCCTCTCGGGAAAACACAGGCGCCCTCCCGTTTTCCCCGCGCGGCGCGGGCCGTGGTGTCCGTGTGGCCTATTATGTGGAAATTAATTGATTTTTCGACAGGATAATTAAATTGCTTGAAGGTGAACGGCATCCGTACTAGATTTAGCGGGTGTGCGCAACGCGCCACGGCATTTGCGGGGGCGAGGGACACCCATGCAGGCCGCGGGGCGCTTGCGTTTGCGTCGCCTCTGGATGCGCGCCTGCCTGCAGGAGGGCGGCGCAGCTGAAAGAGACGGCGCGCCGAGAGAGAGAAAAGAGAAGAAGGAGGGGCAGTGACAGAGTCAGTAGATATCCACGCTGAAGACGTCGTCGTGCGGAAATCTTGTTGTTACTTCTGCCATCAGAACTGCGGTGTGCTTGCCTACGTGAAAGACGGCAAGCTCATCTATGCAGAAGGCGACCCGAACCACCCGACGAACCAAGGCGGCCTGTGCACGCGCGGCAACCAGGCGCTGAATTTCGTGGACGACCCCGCGCGCATCAACTACCCGCTCAAACGCGCGGGCGCGAAGGGCGAGAACAAATGGGAGCGCGTCTCCTGGGACCAGGCCCTTTCCGAGATCTCGGAGAAGATCAACACGATAAAAAAGGAATCCGGGGCGCAGGCCGTGGCCGCCGCCGCGGGCACCTTGCGCACCGACGATTGGGCGCGCCGCCGCTTCTTGAACCTGTTCGGCACCCCCAACGGCTTCCACAACGCGCTTCTGTGTTGGATTCCCACCTTCATGGTCGAGACGGCCGTCTCCGGCTGGTCGCCGTTTGAAACCGACCTCGGCGCGTCGAAATGCGTCATCTTGTGGGGCTTCAACCCCGGCGCCTCGTCCATGCCCGGCATGCACGGCTACACCGACCTGCAAAGCCAGACCGGCTTGAAGCTGATCGTCGTGGACCCGCGCTACTCCGAGACGGCGGCCCACGCCGACCTGTGGCTGCCGCTGCGTCCCGGCTCGGACACGGCGCTCTCGCTTGCCATGCTCAACGTCATCGTCAACGAGTACCTCTACAACAGGCAGTTCGTGGACGAGTGGTGCGTCGGCATCGACGAGCTGCGCGAGTCCCTGCAGCCCTACACGCCGGAGTGGGCCGCGCCGCTCACCTGGCTCGACGCCGACCTCATCCGCGAGGCGGCCCGCATGTACGCCACCAACACCCCCGGCAACATCCAATGGGGCTGCACCTGGGACCAGGTGGGCAAGGGCGCCGGCGCCGGCATGCACGCCCGCGCCATCATGCGCGCCATCTGCGGAAACCTCGACGTGCCCGGCGGCGACGGCATGCCCGGTCCTGCCGCCTACATCACCGACGAGGAGATGGAGGGCAACGAGTTTTTGCCCGACGAGGTGAAGTCCAAGCAGATAGGCTCGGACAAGTTCAAGATGACGACCTGGCCCGGCTACGAGCGCCTGGCCGAGATCTCCAAGCGCAAGTGGGGCAAGGCCTTCACCGCCGAGTGGATGTGCGAGGCGCACGGGCCTTCCGTGTTCAAGGCCATCCTCACGGGCGACCCCTACCAGGTGCGCGCCCTGTTCGTCTCGGGCACGAACCCGCTGTCTTCCTACGGCGACTCGAAGATGACCTACGAGGCCATGAGGCAAGTCGAGTTCCTCGTCGTGCTCGACTACTACATGACGCCCACGGCCCTGCAGGCCGACTTCGTCTTGCCGGTCGCCGGCGCCATGGAGCGCCCCGTCGTCCACACCAACTACGGCGTCACGGACTCCATCGTCGCCTCGCAGCGCGCCATCCAGCCGATGTACGAGCGCAAGACCGACTACAACATCTGGCGCGAGCTCGGCCTCGCGTGCGGCCAGACCGAGGAGCAATGGCCGTGGCCGGAGCTGGAAGACGCGTTCTTCTACATGCTCCAGCCGCTCGGCATGCCCATCGAGTGCTACGACGACTTCGTCGAGCGCTACCGCATGTACTATCCGCCGCTGCACTACCAAAAGCACCTCGGCCGCGGCGAGTTCTGCACGGCGTCGGGCAAGGTGGAGCTGAAGGCGAGCGTCTTCGAGGAGTTCGGCCTGCCCGGTCTTCCCACCTACCTGGGCCCGTCTGAAAACGAGCAAGACGACCCCGAGGTGGCCGAGGAGTACCCCATCGTGCTCACCACGGGCGGCGGCTTCATGCCCTTCCACCACTCCGAGCACTTCAACAACCCCATCATCCGCTACATCAAGCCCGATCCCTTCTTCACCATCCACCCCGACCTGGCCGAAAAGCTCAACATCGCCGACGGCGACTGGTGCTGGATCGAGACGAGGCGCGGGCGCATCAAGCAGCGCGCCAACGTCGAGCCGGGCATCGACCCGCGCGCGGTCTACACGCAGCGCGGCTGGTGGTTCCCCGAGCGCTCGCATGAAGGCCCGCAGCCCTTCGGGTGCTTCGAGTCCAACACGAACGTGCTCACGTCCGTAGACGACGACCATTGCGACCCGCTCACGGGCTGCTGGGCAAACCGCGGCCTTCTGTGCAAGGTCTACAAGTGCACCGAGGCCGACCACGAGTACACGGCAGCCGACTGCGGCTTTTCCATCCCGGGCTCGGACTTCGCCTCGAAG
>CAVIIZ010000002.1:9190-60380 GCA_963642995.1 bacterium
CTCCAAGCCCTCCGAGCACAAGATGGCCATCGAGTTCGCCGAGCCCATCTACGCGCAGCCCGATTTCGAGGTGCCCGCCGGCCTGACCTGGGATTACAAGACCAGGCGCGCCACAGACGAGACCGGCCGCTACCTCGAGCCTTCCAGCGGCTGGATGGTGGACCCGGACACGGGCGCCTACTACCAGCAGGGCACCGGCTACAAGTACATCAGCTCGAACGGCGACTTCCTGCTCGACGAGGCGAACGGCGCCTTCTACGACTTCTCCGGCCAGCCCTCCGCAGGCCCCCAGCCCGATTTCGAGGTGCCCGAGATGCTCGTGTGGGACCCGATCGCGCAGATCGCCAAAGAGCCCAACACGGGCTACCGCTACGACCCGCAAAGCGGCTGGCTGATCAACGACGCCAACAACGTCTACTACGACAAGTACACGATGTATGCCTACGACGCGGCCAAAAACCTCTTGCTCGACGAGAAGACGGGCAAGTACTACAGCATGGAAGACCCCACCCAGGAGGTTTCCGTTGAAGGAGGGGAGGCGTAAATGACACGCTACGCAATGGTCATGGACACGCGTCGCTGCATCGGCTGCTCGTCGTGCACGGTCGCGTGCCGCACGTGGAACGAGCTTCCGATAGACGTCATCTACAATCCCGTGGTCTCGGCCGGCTGCGAGGGCGTCTGGCCCAACGTGCACCTCACCTTCAACCCGATGATATGCATGCATTGCGCCAAACCGGCCTGCGTGCCCAGCTGCCCCACGGGCGCCTCGCGCCAAGACGACGACGGCATCGTGTGGGTGAAGTACGAGCACTGCATGGGCTGCAAGGTCTGCGCGAACGCCTGCCCCTACGGCGCGCGCGACTACAACGAGGAAGAGGGCTTCATGCGCAAGTGCACGTTCTGCAAAGACCGTGTGCGCGAAGGGGAGCAGCCCCACTGCGTGAAGACCTGCCACCAGAAGGCGCGCATCTTCGGCGATTTGGACGACCCGAACTCCGAGGTCTCCAAACTGGTGAACTCGCTGCACACCGAGCGCCTGCAAGAAGACCTGGGGACCGATCCTCAGGTGTACTACATCCGCGACCTTGGAGGGAGGGCTTAAATGAGACGCTTTTGGATCTGGCCTATCGCCCTGTACCTGTTCTTGGGCGGCCTCGGCGGCGGCATGATGTGCTTTTCGATGGTGCTCGGCGTGATGGTGGAACCGTCCGCCATCACCTCCGGCGTCCTCACGTTCGGCGTGTTCGTCGGCTTGCTGTGCCTGGCCGTCGGCACCGCGCTGCTCGTGTTCGAACTGGGGCAGCCGAAGGTGTTCTACCGTGCGTTCGTCGCGAAGAAGGCCGTCATCAAATGGGGCGCCGTCTTCTTGTCCATCTCGATGATCTTCGGCGCGCTGTTCGTCTTGTGGGAGATCTCGTGGTTTTCGTTCTTCCCCTTCATCCCCTACGAGGGCTTCGCGCGCTTCTGCCTGACGATAGCCGGTCTCTTCGGCTCGTGCGTCATGGTCTACACGGGCGTCCTGCTCTCGTCCCTGAAGGGCCGTCCGTTCTGGAACACCCCGGCGCTGCCGATTCTGTTCACCGTGTCGGCGCTGTCCACGGGCGCGGCCTTGCTGTCCATGTGCGTGGGCGTGTGGCCTTTCCCCAACGAGTGGCTGATCGCCGACGCCGCCTCGCTGGAGTTCATCCAGACCGGGCATGAGTTCCGCGAGCTTCTGCATGTGGCAGATCGCGTCTTGATCGTGTGCGAGATGGTCGTGCTGCTGCTCTTCGTCATGTTGCAGTTCTGCGCCTCGAACAACATGGCCAAGCAGGTGGCCGACCGCTGGGTGCGCGGCTCGTGGGCGCTCTACTTCTGGGGCCTGCTGCTGGGCTGCGGCCTGCTGGTGCCCCTGCTGCTCAACCTCGCGGGCGGCTCGGCGGCCGAGGTGGCCTCGCCTGTCATCGCCTTGGCGGGTGGCTGCCTGCTGCGCTTCATGATCGTGTGGAGCAACGAGCGCCGTCTGGAGCCGGGCGAGGAGAAGTACCATTCGCGCCTGCCCAAAGGCGCCAATCCCGAGGCTTCCGGCAACGACGAGTTCATGGACTACTGGGCACCCGGTCGCGCGTATTGGACCGAGGTGAGCGCCGCACCGGCTGCCGCGCCCGTCGTGGGAGCGCATTCGGTGGCGGCTGCCGAGGAGGCCTAGGGCCTCAAAGAGACATGCGCGCCGTGCGCGGGAAACGGGGCGCGGCGCATGTGCTTGCATGGAACCCCGGCGCGCGGCATACGCGTTGCCGGGGTTTCGCTATAGGCGCCCGTTGCGCCGCGATGCGCCTTCGAGGCGGCGCGGCGCGGCCGTGATGCGACATGGCACGAGCACATGCGCCGCAGGCCTGCTGCGATACGGCAAGACACGGCAGGGCACGAGGCGGCGCACCGCGGCGCGTCCGACACCGGGAGAGGGGAGCGGGAAGATGAGCATGGAGGTCGAGGAGAACCTGCGGGGTTTTGCCGATGCGTGCCTGCGCTGCGGCTTGTGCGCGCGCACCGACTGCGGCAATTTTCCCGAAGGCACCCCGGACCTGGGCGAGATATGCGCTTCGCTGCTGGAAGGCGATGAGGAGCGGAGGCATTTTCCCTTCACCTGCGCCTTGTGCGGGCGCTGCACCGCGCATTGCCCTGCCGGCCTGCGCGTCTTCGACATGTGCAAGCCCGCCCGCGCCCTCGTGCTGGAAAGGCACCCCGAGCTGCGCGGCCTGTACCGCAAGTTTCGCACGGATTTGAAATACAACCTCTTCAGCATGCTGAAAAGCCACCGCGCCCACGGCGACATGGACCACATCTCGCTTGTGGAAGGCGCGGCAGACCTCGGCGGGCAGGCGGATGCGACCGCGTTTTTCCCGGGATGCGCGCTTTTCGCCTACGCCCCCGAGCTGACGGCGGCGGTGGCGGGGTGGTTGCGCGAGGAGCGCATCGCGTCGCGCACCCTCACCTTCTGCTGCGGGGCGACTTTCTACGACCCCGGGTTCTTCGCCGAGTTCGACGCCTACCGCGTGGGCGTGCAGGGTTTTTTGGCCGAAGCGGGCATAGAGCGCCTCGTCATCACCTGCCCGCATTGCGAACGCCTCTTGCCCGAGCTGCTCGAGGGGACGGGCGTCGAGCTCGTGCGCCTGCCCGAGCTTTTGCGCGAGCGCGGCAAGCTGGCCGGCACGGCGGGCACCCTCACCGTGCACGACGCCTGCTACGACCGCGAGGCCGGGGTCTACGGGGCGGCGGCGCGCGAGCTGTACCCGGATGCGCGGGTCGTCGAGATGGCGCACAACCGCGTCGACACCATGTGCTGCGGCGGCGGCGGCATGGTCAGCGTCTATGCCCGCGATTTTTGCGAGTACCGCAGGCTCATGCGCTTGGCCGAGGTGGACGGCGCGGGCGCGGACATGTGCCTGTCCACATGCTTTTCCTGCGTGAACTCCATGCAGCGCTCCATACGCGAGATCCCCGTGCGCCACTACCTGGAGCCGGTTTTCGAGGTGAAGGTGGATTGGCCTGCCGTCTACGCGAGCGTGGACGCGCTCTACGCCGACCCGCGCACGCAGGGGCTCTACGCCTTGCGCGAGCCGGTGTTCGAGGGGCAGGCCGTCCCGGACGAGCCGGATGCGGCAAGCGGCGCCGCCGGATCGGGCGAGGCGGGCACGCCGGCCGACGGGGCGAACGCGGCCGCGGAGGGAGACGGAGCCTGAGCGCGCACCTCCTTTCACGGAGGGCCTCGCGCGATTTCACCATGACAAGCGATATCCGTAAAACCAACTGCCACTACTGCGGCTACCTGTGCGCCTTCGAGGCGCGCGTGCAAGACGGGCGCATCGTCGAGTTCACCCCCGACGCCACGCGCTACCCCTACGACCCGTCCGTCTCGGCGCGCTGCCCGCGGTGGCGTTTGAACGTCGAGAAGCTCTACGACGAAAACCGGGTGAACTACCCGCTGCGGCGCGTCGGCGAGCGGGGCAGCGGAAAGTTCGAGCGCGTCTCCTGGGACGAGGCCCTCTCCGACATAGCCGCGCGCCTGCGCGCCCTCATCGACGAGTACGGCGGCCGGACCGTGGCCTCTGCCATAGGAGGCCCCCATGCCGTCTACTGGCCGCTGCACCGCCTGATGAGCTTCATCGGCAGCCCGAACAACATGGGCATAGGGCCTATATGCTGGAACCCGCGTATATGGATGGACACGCTGACCTACGGCTGGTCCATCGAGTGCGACCTGCGCCCGGGCCTCACGGGCTGCCTCGTCTTGTGGGGCACCAACCCGGCGCAAAGCGACAACTCGCTGTTCTGGCGCAACGTCGCGCGCTACGCCCGCGACGGCGGCAAGCTCGTCGTCGTGGACACGCGCCTGTCCGAGACGGCCATGAAGGCCGACGTGTGGCTGCACCCCTTTCCGGGCACCGACATCGTGCTCGCCTACGCGCTCGCGCGCATCATCATCGAGGAAGGGCGCGCAGACGACGAGTTCGTCGAGGAGTGGTGCTACGGCTTCGAGGAGTTCAAGCGGGCCGCCTTCGCGCGCAGCCTGGAGGAAGCCGCCGAGATCACGGAGGTCTCGGTCGAGGACATGCGCGCCGCCGCGCGGGCATACGCAGGCGACTATCCGGCCGGCCTGCTCTCCGGGCGCGGCGTCGACCAGATAGGCCCCAACACCGCGCCGCTGCACAGGGTGCTGGCCGCGTTGCGCGCCATCACGGGCAACGTGGACGTGCCGGGCGCCTGCTGCATCAACGAGGCGCCGCGCTTCATGTCCGAGCTGGAGCTGGAGGGCAGCCTGGAGCTGTCCGCGCAGGCCCGGGCGCAGTGCCTGAACGAGCCGGACTGAGGCCTGCAAAGCTACACGGGCTGGGAGCTGGCCGACGCGCGCACGGCAAAGCTCGGCAGGCGCCTGCCCATGCGCTATCTGACGAGCGCCCTGCCGCAGCGCGTGTGGGAGGCCGCCGTTTCGGAGAAGCCCTACCGCGTGAGCGCCCTTGTCGTGGACGCGGCCAACCCGCTTGTCACCTACGCCGACACCGCCCTCGTGCGCCGGGCGCTCGCGGCCATGGAGCTGGTCGTCGTGCTGGAGTTCGTCATGACACCCACGGCGCAGATGGCCGACTACGTGCTGCCGGCCGCCGCCGCGCTCGAGCATCCCTGCCTGCAGGCCATGGGCGGCGTGTCGGATTTCTGCTACGGCGGGCCTGCCGCCGTGGAGCCGCAGTTCGAGCGTCGCGAGGATTACGCGATAGTGCGCGAGCTGGCGTTGCGCCTGGGCGACGCGCCCGAGAGCTGGCCTGCGCGCGATTTGTCCGAAGAGCTTGCCCGCATGCTCGAGCCGGTCGGCATGAGCTGGGAGGATTTCTGCACGGTGGGGCTATGCGCCGGCGAGAGGCGCTACCGCAAGCACCTGGAGCGCGACCCCGCCACGGGCAAGCCGGCGGGCTTTGCCACCCAAAGCGGCAAGGTCGAGCTGGCAAACCCCTTCCTCGACAGCCTGGGCGCCGGCCGCGTCGCCTCGTTCACCCCCGTGCCGCAGGTGCACGAGGGGCGCAGCGCCGACCCGCAGGCCGTCGTGCTCATCACCGGCGCGCGCAAGCAGCCCTATTGGGCCTCGTCGTATTTCGAGGTGCCCGCGATGCGCGCGCGCCACCCCGAGCCGCTCGTCGAGATGTCGCAGGCCACGGCAGACGCGCTGGGGCTTTCCGAGGGCGATTGGGCGCTCATATCGCGTCTGGACGCCCCCGAGACCAAAATCGTGCAGCGCGTGCATATCGCGCCCATGGTCGATGGTGTAGCATCTGCCGAGTACGGATGGTGGTTTCCCGAGCAGGCAGGCGGCGCGCCGGGTTTTTCCGGCCTCTACGACAGCAACGTCAACCTGCTCACGCGCGGCACGGTCGAGGGCAAGCCCGAACCGCTCATAGGCACGTGGATCTACAACGGCATACCCTGCCGCATCGAAAGGAAGGGAGATTGAGGTGCAAGAGAAGAAGTACGCGATCCTCGTTTTCAGCAAGCCGCCCATCCCCGGTCTGGTGAAGACGCGCCTGACGCGGCAGCGCGGCGGCATCTTCACCGAGGAGCAGGCCGCGCAGTTCTTCAAGCGCAGCCTGTGGGACGTCACCGAGCTGGCCATGTGGTGCATGGACGACCTGGCCGAGATGAACCGCCTGGAGCGCGAGGCTTCCGCCGGCGCCCCGCGGCGCACCTACGACCTCTTCATCTCGACCACGCCCGCGGAAAACGTGCAGCTGATGAAGGACACGATAGGCGAGATAGGCAACTGGCCGCACGAGATCCACTACATGACGGACAAGGGCGCGAGTTTCGACGAGCATTTCAACGGCGCCTTCCAGGAGCTCTTCGACCAGGGCTACGAGGCCATCGTCTCCATCGGCGCCGACATCCCCACCCTGCCGCGCACGCATGTCTCGCAGGCCTTCCAGTGGCTCGACTACTTCAGCGAGGTCTTGGGCACGCCCGGTTTCGTGCAGGCGCCGTGCCAGGAATGCGGCACGAGCCTCGTGGGCTACAACTACGACACGCCCATCGACCACACGGGCATCTACTACAACATGGACGGGCGCCCGGCGCTGGACGGCTACGTTGAAAAGCTCGACGAGAAGGGCATCCCCAACGCCTATCTCACCCCGGTGGCAGACGTCGACGAGCCGGAAGACCTCGCGCATTGCCTGTCGTGCGCACGTGCCCTGGCGCAAGCGGCCGAGTACCAGACGGGCATCTACGTGCCGCGCCGCGTGGTCGAGTGGGCAAACGCCGTCGGATTGCGCGTCTCGACGCCGCCCAACGCAAACCACGACCCGCGCCAATATCTCGACGACGAGGTGACGGGCGCCGACGCCCCGGCTTTGCCCGCCGAGCCCACCGAGGGCATACTCTAGAGATGGCGGAGGCGACGCCGCGGGATATGCCTGCAACGTGCGCGCCGCAGGCGGCGGGGCACGGCATGTCCGAGACGTGCGCGGGCGGGAAGGGAGAGCGCGTCTTGCACACGGTGCACGCGCTGTGCCCGCATTGCCTCGAGGTCTTGCCCGCCGAGGTCTACGCGGACGCCGCCGGCGTGGTCTGGATGCGCCGCACCTGCTCTGCGCACGGGCAGACGACCACCTACGTGTGGCCGGACGCCGAACACTACGAGTGGCTGCGCGGCATGCACACGGACCCCACGGCACCGAAGGTGCGCGACAAACCCGTCGTGGACGCCTGCTGCAAGAGCTGCGGCCTGTGCCCCAGGCACTTGCGGCGCGGCACGCTCGTGGAGATAGAGGTCACGCGCCGCTGCAACGCGAAATGCCCCGTGTGCTTCATGAGCGCCGATTTCCCCACCGACGGCATCAGCTTCGAGCAGATAGAGGGGCTCGTGGCCACGCTCGCCCGCGACGTCGGCCCGGAGACCGGCCTGCAGATCACGGGCGGCGAGCCTTGCGTGCGCGCCGATTTGCCCGAGGTGGTGAAGATGGCGCGCTCCTACGGGTTTCGCGGCATCGAGGTCAACACCAACGGCATCGTGCTCGGGCGCAGCCGCGAGTACCTGCAAAAGCTCGTCGACGCCGGCATCACGGGGGTCTACCTGTCCTTCGACGGCACCGACGAGGAGCCCTACGAGGCCATATGCGGCAACGCGGCGATGCTGTCCGACAAGCTTGCCTGCATCGAGAACTGCCGCGCCGTCGGCATCGAGGTCATCTTGTGCATGACCATCGTGAAAGGCGTCAACGACCACCTGGTGGGGCAGGTCATAGATTTTGCCTGGGAAAACAACGACATCGTGCTGGGGGTCGCCCTGCAGCCGGCGTTCATCTCCGGGAGATTCGAGCCGGATCGCCGCGCGCCCTACACGGCAGGCGACACGATCTTCGGCATCGAGGAGCAGACGGACGGGCGCATCCGCGTGCCCGACATCATGCCGCTGGGCTGCTCGGATCCGCTGTGCGACACGGGCACCTTCCTCGTCGCCGCGCCGGATGGCTCCTACACCCCGGCCACGCGCGGACTCACCCGCGAGGAGTACCTGGAGTACTTCGACTCGGCCAGCCCCCAGGGCTCGGTGCTGCCCGACATCCTCTACAAGAAGGGCGTGGACCTGCGGCGCGGCGTGAGCCTCATCATCATGAACTACATGGACGCGATGTCGGCGACGACGGAGCGCATGCGCGAATGCTCCATGCTCGTCACGATGAAAGACGGGCGCATCATCCCGTTTTGCAGCTACCAGATGACCGATGCTTGCGGCAGGCGCCTCTACGAGATGTGGGGCACCGGCCCTGACGACTGAGGCCTGCCGCGCCTTGCCGTATGGGCTGCCGCGCCCTCCTCGGCCCGCGCCGCCTCCGTTTCGATGCCGTGACGTTCGGCGCGCCTGCCGTATCGCCTGCCTGCCGAAGTGTAGAATCGCCGGGGCATGCAATCGCGACGAGAGAGGACGAGCCGCATGTACTACCACGATTTCAAGGGCAAGAAGATTTCCGCGCTCGGCATGGGCGCGATGCGCCTGCCCGTCATAGACGGCGACGAGGCCAGGATAGACGTGCGCGCCGCGCACGAGATGGCGCGCTATGCCCATGGGCACGGGGTGAACTACTTCGACACCGCCTGGGGCTATCACAACGGGCATTCCGAGGAGGTCATGGGCGAGGTCTTGGCCGAATTCGACCGCGACTCCTTCTATCTGGCCGACAAGTTCCCGGGCTACGACGTGTCCAACTTCGGCAAGCACGCCGAGATCTTCTCCGAGCAGCTGCAGCGCTGCCGCGTGGACCGCTTCGACTTCTACCTCATCCACAACGTCTGCGAGGCCAACATCGAGCACTATCTCGACGAGGGGAGATACGGCACGCTCGGCTACTTCAAGCAGCAGCGCGACGCGGGCAAGATCTCGCATCTGGGCTTTTCCGTGCACGGCACCTTCGACACCTTCAGGCGCTTCATGGACGCCTACGGCGACGACATGGAGTTTTGCCAGATACAGCTGAACTACGAGGACTGGGAGTTCCAAGACGCGCGCGCGAAGGTCGCCTACTGCGAAGAGCGCGGGCTGCCCGTCATCGCGATGGAGCCGTTGCGCGGCGGCGTCTTGTGCAAGCTCTCCCCCGAGCACCGCGCCCGCCTGGACGCGCTGCGCCCCGGCCTCACCGACGCGCGATGGGCGTTTCGCTGGCTGCAGGGCATCGACTCGGTCCTCACGGTCTTGGGCGGCATGAGCGACATGGAGCAGATGGTCGAAAACGTCGAGACCTTCTCTGCGCCCGAGCCGCCCTCCGAAGAGGAGCGCCGCGTGCTCGAGGCCATCGGAGACGAGATGGCGCATGCCAAGGGGCTGCCGTGCACGGCATGCCGCTATTGCACCGACCATTGCCCTCGAGGCCTCGACATCCCGCGCCTGATCTACCTCTACAACGAGCAGCTCTCGCGCGAGTCCGGTCGCTTCATCACGCCCATGGCCTACAAGGCGCTGCCCGATGCCGGAAAGCCCGACGCCTGCACCGCCTGCGGCGCCTGCCACGACGTGTGCCCGCAGGCCCTGGCCATCCCCGAGTTTCTGGCCGAGTTCGCGGCGGCGATGAACAAGAAGAAGGAGTAGCGGGCAGGGTTTTTGCCGCCCGGCGCGCGGCGCATGCGGCATGCGCGCCGCGTGCTAAGCTGTGGAAGGCGGAAACGGACGCGCGACGCAAGGAGGGCATATGTCGCTCAGGATTCAGGAAGTGCGCAAGGGCTCGCAGATCTCGGAAAACGTCAAGTGCCTCATGCAGGCGGTGTTTCCCGAAGACGAGCTCGTCTCCTACCGGATGCTTTTAGACCTCGCGGAAAAGCCCGGCGTCTTCTTCCAGGCGTTTTTCGACGAGGACGATTTCTGCGGCCTTGCCTACTGGCTGGAGCGCGACGGCTTGGTCTACCTGCTCTACCTGGCCGTGTCGCCCACCATCCAGTCCAAGGGCTACGGCACGCGGATACTGAACAGCCTGAAGCTGCAAAACCCGGGCAAGACCATCATGCTCGAGGCCGAATCCGTCCGCGAGGCGGCCGACAACGCCTCCCAGCGCCGCCGCCGCATCGCCTTCTACGAGAAAAACGGCTTCGAGGTGCTGGATTTCCGCGTCGACGACGACGGGCGCATCTACGACGCGCTCGCCTTCGCGGGCCGTCCCGCCGGCGCGGATTTCATCTCCTTGCTCGAGCATTTCTCGCCCGAGATGGCCTCTGTCGTCCAGATCGTCGACTAGCGGCCGGGGCGGGGGAGTTTCGCGCATGGACATCTCGGAGCGCGAGCGGCGGCGCATCGACGAGGCGGCGGCGCAGATAGCCTGCACGCGCCCGCAGCCGCCCGTGATAGGCATCGTGCCCACGCAGATGCCCGCCGAGCACATCCTCCGCGTGAACGACCACTACATCAACGCCATCGTCTTGGCGGGCGGCGTGCCCCTGATCTTGCCGATCACCCGCGACTCGCGCGTCTACGACCGCCTGCTTCGGGTGGTGGACGGATTCGTCTTGACGGGCGGCCAGGACGTGGACCCCGAGCGCTACGGCATCGCGGCCGACGCGCCCGCCTACGGCAAGCTCGGCGAGATCACCCCGATGCGCGACGGGGTGGAAAACCTGATCCTCGAGTTCGCGTTGCGCGCCGACGTGCCGCTTTTGGGCACGTGCCGCGGGATGCAGACGATGAACGTCTTTTTCGGCGGCAGCCTCTACCTGGACCTGCCCAGCGAGTTTCGCGGCGTCGACTCGATCACGCGCGAGCCGCTTGCCCACTGGCAGTCCGAGCCCGCCGACCAGACCTCGCACTACATCTCCATCAAGCGCGGCACGAAGCTGCACGCCGTCCTCGGTGCCGACACGGCCGCCGCCAACTCCTTTCACCACCAGGGGGTTAAAGAGCTGGGACGCGGGCTGTCGGCGGTCGCCTGGGCAAGCGACGGGCTGGTGGAGGCCGTCGAGGTGGAGGAGCGCACCTTCATGCTGGGCGTGCAATGGCATCCGGAGTTCTTCTTCACCGAGCGCCACATGGGAAACCTTTTCGCGCTGCTGGTAAACGAGGCGGCCATCGCGCGTTCGAGCGGCAGGCTGGAGGGCGCGGGCGAGGTGCTGGACGGCCTCGACGCGATGGCCGGCTCCTGCGACATGCGCAGGATGCTCGCGGGGCGCATGTGCCGTTGACCTCTGCAAGGCGGATGCGAAGGAAAGGCGTCCTCGCGCGGCTTCAGGCGCGCTTGAAGACGAGGTAGCGGTTCGCGTGGCCGCCGCGCCCGTCGGCTCGAAAATCCGCGGCCAGACGCGCGGCATGCGGTCCTTTCGGCAGGCCCGCGAGGCGCTCGATCTCCGCGTCGGAGAAGTGGTGGCAGTAGCGCCATGCGCCCGGCGTGCCCTGCCAGCCCAAGATGTAGTCGCCCGCCCCCAGCTCGTCGGGGTCTATCTCCAGCTCGGCGCAGGCTTGCGCGGTCGATGCGGCCGCCCTTTCGCGCGCGTCGTCGTCGGCGGCGAACTGCCACAGCGTGACGAAGACCAGCCCGCCCGGGCGCACGCTTTGCACGAGGGCGTCCAGCAGGCGCTTTCTCCACAAAAACTGCGGCACATGGTGAAAGAAGCCGAAGCACACGGCGGCGTCGCAGACGGGCGCCTCGAGCGCATCTGCCAAGGCCCGCTCGGTTTGCAGCGCCTCCACGATATCGAGATGCTGGTAGGCCAGCTCGCCTGCCGCGCCCATTGCGCGAGCCAGGTCCAAGACCAGTGCCTCGTCGCCGTCCACGGCATGCGCAGACACCGGAAGGGCCGGGTGCGCCTCGTGCATGAAGCGCTCGAAGCGCAGGTTGCCGCAGGCGAGGTCGAGCAGCTCCAGGCCGCAGCCCGCGTCTTTCGTCTCGCCGTATCCGCCCGCGCCGCCGCGCATCCGGCTGTCCGCGTTGCCGCGCCCGTCACCTGCCCCGTGCCCGGCCCGGCCGCGTGCGGCCAGCTCGACGAGCATGTCCGCGCAGCGGTACCACCCCGCCCAGGGCTTTACGCGCGTCGCGGAAAACGACTCTCCTTGCGCGGCGTAGAAGCGCGAGGTCGCCCGCGCCAGTTTCTCTGCGGTCTCCTTGTCCATAGCGCGCCATTGTAGCGCCCCCGCGCCGCACATGCGCTAAACTACACGCCATGCTTACCTGGTGGCACTATCTCGTCTCCTTTTGCGTGGCCCTGCTCTCGACGGCGCTGCTCGTGCCCGCCGTGCGCAGCTTCGCCATCCGCCACGGCATCGTGGACAAGCCGGGCGGGCGGCGCGTGAACAAGACGGCCGTCCCGCGCATGGGCGGCGTCGCCATGTTCCTCGGCCTGCTTGTGGCCGTCGTCGTCGAGTACATATGCGATGCGGCCGGCGTCTGGACCGGCCCCATCGTCGCCGGCGGCGCCTTCAACGGAAAGCTCTTGGGCGTGCTGGCAGGCCTTGCCTGCATCACGGCCGTGGGCGTGGCAGACGACGTGCGATCCCTGCCGCCGTGGCTCAAGCTCGCAGGCCAGATCCTCGCCGCGTGCGTCATAGCCTTCACGGGCACCCTGCTCTCCAACTTCAAGATCCCCTTCACCAACATGGTCATAGGCCTCGGGCTGTGGGCATACCCCATCACCATCGTCTACCTCGTCGCCTTCGCCAACATCATCAACCTCATAGACGGCCTGGACGGCCTGGCTGCCGGCATCACGGGCATCTCGGCGCTGTCGTTGTTCGTCCTCACCGTCGGCCTCATGCGCAACGACGCCGCCCTCGTGGCCATCATCCTCGTCGGCATCTGCGTGGGCTTCCTCTTCTACAACTTCAACCCGGCCTCCATCTTCATGGGAGATTCCGGCAGCCTGCTCATCGGCATGATGCTCGGCACGGTCAGCCTGCTGGGCGCGGCGCGCTTCTCGTCGATCACGGCCCTGGCGGTGCCCATCGTCATCGCCGGCGTGCCCGTCATCGACACCTTCTCGGCCATCATCCGCCGGCTGCGCGGCCACCAGCGCATCGACCAGCCCGACACCGGCCACATCCACCACCGCCTGCTGCGGCGCGGCTTCACCCAGCGCAAGGCCGTGCTCGTCATCTACGCGTGGACGGCCGTCCTGTGCGTGGGCGCGACGCTTCTGTGGAGCACCGAGGGCGCGTTGAAGTACGGCCTGCTCCTCGTGTTGCTCGCCGCCTCGGCCTTCATCATCCACTACCTCGGGCTGTTCGGGCCGGTGCTGCAGCACACGAAGGCGGATGCGCCGGATGCGGGCGCGGGCGGGGGAGAGGGCGCGCACGACGCGCATGGCGCGCATGATGCGGGCGCCGAGGCGGGCGGCCCTGGGAAAGGCGCGGACGCGGGTGCGGGAGACGGCACAGGCGGCGAGGCGGGCGCCGAAGATGCAGCCGGCGCACACGGCGGGGCGGATGCCGCAGACGGCGGGGCGGCTTGCGGATGCGGCGATGCTGCAGGCCCGCGCGGGGCGCACGCACGGTGAGCGGGCGCCTGCCCGGCATACGCGAGCAGCTGAAAAGCGTTCCGGAGAAGCCCGGCTGCTATCTGTGGAAGGACGCGGACGGCTCCATCCTCTACGTGGGCAAGGCGGTGAACCTGCGCGCGCGCATGTCCCAGTATGTGAACGGCTCCGACGAGCGGGCGAAGATCCCCTTGATGATGGAGCAGGTGGCAAGTTTCGACTACGTCGTCGTGGACAACGAGACCGAGTCGCTGGTGCTGGAGAAAAACCTCATCCAGCAGCACCACCCGCCCTTCAACGTGGACTACCGCGACAACAAGAGCTACCCCTATATCGCCATCACGGAAGACGACGTCTACCCGGCCATCAAGTACACGCGCGAGAAGCACCGCAAGGGCACGCGCTACTTCGGGCCCTACACCGACGCCCGCGCCGCCCGCGAGACCGTGGACACCCTGCGCCGCATCGTGCCCTTGTGCCGCACGAGCTGCGACCGTTACCGCGCCATGAGGCGAAGGCTCTCCGCCGGGCATGCGCCGAAACCCGACGACAGGGCCTGCTTCGACTACCACATAGGGCACGGGCTGGGCCCTTGCTGCGCCGCCATCGCCCCCGAAGACTACGCGCCCTACGTGGAGCGCGCCGAGCGTTTCCTGAGCGGAAAGCGCGACGAGTTCGCCCGCGAGCTGGCCTGCGAGATGGACGCGGCCGCCGCCGAGCTGGACTTCGAGCGCGCCGCCCGCATACGCGACAGGCTGCAGGCGGTCCAGGCGCTGCGCGAGAAGCAGAAGGCCGTGCTCGAGTCCGCCATCGACGCCGACATCGTGGGTTTTTTCCGCGAGGAGACCATCGGCGCGGCGCATGTGTTCGTGGTGCGCGAGGGGCGTGTGATCGTCTCGAACGATTTCATCTTGGACAAGGGCCTCGACGTGGACGCCGACGAGTTCGCCGGGCAGTTCCTCGCCCGCTACTACGACGGCACCGACGAGCTTCCCCACGAGGTGGTGCTGGCCGAGGCCTTGCCGCAGGACCTGGCGCGTCCCCTGGAGAGCTGGCTGACCGAGCGCCTGGCCTCGCCGCACGGCGCCCGCGTGCGCGTGACGGTGCCCAAGCGCGGCGCCCGCCACGAGCTGCTGCGCCTTGCCGAGACCAACGCGCGCCATGCCCTCATGCGCTTCAAGGTGCGCACCCGCTACGACGAGGAGCGCATCGACATGGCGCTGCTCCAGCTGGAAAGCGCGCTGGCCCTGCCCGCGCCGCCCATGCGCATCGAGTGCTTCGACGTCTCGACCATGCACGGCAACTACTCCGTGGCAAGCATGGTCGTCTTCACAGCCGGACGCCCCGACAAATCGCAGTACCGCCGCTTCAAGATACGCCGCGATTTCGACGAGGCCAACGACTTCGAGATGATGGCCGAGGTGCTGGGCAGGCGCTATGCCCCCGAGCGAATGGCCGACGGGCGTTTCGGCGCACGCCCCGACCTGCTCATACTCGACGGCGGCAAACCGCAGCTGAGCGCCGCGCTGCGCCAGCTCGACGCGCTGGGCCTCGACATCCCGGCGGCCGGGCTGGCGAAAAAAGACGAGGAGTTGTTCGTGCCCTGGGACGTGGCCGGCCCGGTCGTGCTCCCGTCCGGCTCGCCGTCGCTGTATCTGGTCAAGCGCGTGCGCGACGAGGCGCACCGCTTCGCCATCACCTTCCACCGCGAGCTGCGCGACAAGGGGATGGTGGCGTCGGTGCTCGACGAGGTGCCGGGCTTGGGGCCTGCGCGCAAGAAGGCGCTGCTGAAGAAATTCGGCAGCGTGAAGAAGATGCGCGCCGCGACCCTCGACGAGCTCGCCGCCACCCCCGGCGTTCCCCGCAAGGTCGCCGAGGACCTCCACGCCGTCATGCTCGACCTCGAGGGCTAGCCCTGCCGTGCGGGCAGCCCGCCGGCGCCGGTGCCGCTGCATCCCCTCTGCCGAACAGCCCCGCGGCGGCGCAGCCTGTCGGCCGGGCATGTGGAAACTGGATAAAAATGGGAATGGTATTCCCAAAATTGACTTCGCCATAGCCTGCCTGCGATAATGGGCTCCTGAATCAGAGGAGGGTCGACCATGTACATCGAACGCGAGATCGAGGCGACACTCGATGCGATGCTAGCCCAGGGCAAGGTCGTGCTCGTCACCGGCGCGCGCCAGGTCGGGAAGACGACCATGCTGAGACAGCATCTGGGCGACGCCTTCGCCTACTCCACCATGGACGATGCCCGCGACCGCGCGCTCGCCTTGACTGACGCGGCCTTGTTCTTCGACTCGAAGGCCCTCCCGCTCGTCATCGACGAGATACAGCGCGCGCCCGAGCTGTTCCTTTCCGTGAAGCTGCTCGTCGACCAATCGGACGAGAAGGGGCAGGTCGTCCTCACCGGCTCGCAGACCTACCACCTGATGAAGGGCGTGAGCGAGTCGCTTTCCGGAAGAATCAGGACCTTGCAGATGCCGGGGCTGAGCTTGAGGGAGCTTTCGGGGGGCGCCGTGAAATCGCGCGCCTATGTGCCCCGCAGGCTCGATTCCGCCGACTGCGCCCCCGCGCCGGGCTCCGACATCTGGAGCGTCATCCATCGCGGTTCGATGCCCGAGCTGCAAGACCCGGCCGTGGACTGGGACCCGTTCTACTCCGATTACGTCTCGACCTACCTCGAACGCGACGTGCGCGACCTCGTGAACGTCAAGGACGAGGCCGGGTTCTACAGCTTCATGGTCGCCTGCGCTGCGAGGACCGGCCAGCTCTTCAACGCCTCCGAGGTCGCCGCCGCGGTGGGAATCGACCACAAGACGGCCAAGTCGTGGCTGTCGGTGCTGCAGGCCTCGAATATCGTGCGGGTGATAGAGCCCTTCTGGCCCAACGTGGACAAGCGCCTGACCAAGATGCCCAAGATCTTCTTCATGGACACGGGGCTTGCCTGCCACCTGACGAGGTGGACCGGGCCGCAGCAGTTGAAAAACGGCGCCGTGGCAGGCCATATGTTCGAGACCTTCGTGGTGTCGGAGGTGCTCAAGAGCTACATGAACGCCGGCGCGAACCTGCGCGACGTGTGGTTTTACCGCGACTCGAAGAAACGCGAGATAGACCTGGTGGTCCAAGAGGGGCATGTCCTGCATCCCGTAGAGGTGAAGACGGCGGCCACCGTGGGCGCCGACGCGTCCAAAAACTTCGGGTGCCTGGAAAAACTGAGCGGCTACGAGGTGGGATTCGGCCATGTGGTCTGCCAGGCCAAGGCGCCCTACCTCGTTGCGGAAAAAGTGCAGGCCGTTCCCGTTTGGGCGATCTGAATCCGAGTGAAAACCCAAAGCCGCCGTCCTGCCCGCCGTCACGCCGTGCAGATGAAGGGAAGCCGTCGCGTGCCGCCTCCTGCATCGAGGCGGCGCGCGATGCGGGCGGAAAATGCACACTGGCCGACATGTACGACCCGGAAAGCGACTTCCTCTACCCGCGCCTGGCCGCCGCGCACGCCGCCCTCGATACGGCCGTGGAGGCGGCCTACGGCGTGGCTTTTGCCGGCGACGAGGAGCGAATAGTCGCCCACCTCTTCACCCTCTACGCCGCCCTTGCCGCCTGAGCGCCCCTTCGGGCAAGCATGCCGGGCGGCTGAAAGAGCCCGTCACGCGTCCCCGTACGCAAGAAGACGGCCTTTTCGCCGTCTGCAACCCATACGAGCAGCCAATCTCCGAAATTCACGACGTGTCCGGCTTCACCCGGCGAAGCGGCCGGGGCGCGGGTCGGAGTCCGTTGACGTACGTTTTCGCGTATGCTAGCCTGAAGCACCCTGAAAGCACCCGGGCACGCGGCGGAACACGCGCAAGGAGGAACCCCATGACTTCGATCACGGCGACGGCGGCACGCAAGGACATCTACAACCTCATCGCGCGCGTCAACGAGGACTGCACCCCGGTCACCATCACCAACAACAGGGGCAAGAACGCCGTGCTCGTCAGCGAGGAGGAGTGGTCTGCCATCGAGGAGACGCTGTATTTGAACAGCATCCCCGGGATGGCGGAGTCGATCGTGGAGGGCGGGAAAGCGCCCCACTCGGAATGCGTCGGCAGAGACGCTTTGGGATGGTAGCGATGTGGTACGTTGAATTTGCCAAGAAGGCCGTCAAAGACGCGGAAAAGCTCAAGGCCGCAGGCCTCGAGGACAAGGCGATGGCTCTTGCCGACGTGGTGGAATCCAATCCTTTTGCGACGTCGCCCGCATACGAGACGCTCAACGGCAATCTCAGCGGATTCTACTCCCGCAGGATCAACCGCCAGCACAGGTTCGTCTACCAGGTGGACAAAGAGCCCCGCGAAGAGGGCGGCCGCATGTACGAAGGCACGGTGAAGGTCGTCAGGATGTGGACGCACTACGACAGCGTCCGCTAGCGGGCTTCTCGCGCGGCGCGGCGCATCCGAAGGCGCATGCCGCGCAACGCCGCGCGCGACGATGCGGAGGTCAGGTCCGCGAAAAGGAAAGGAGCATGGTGCACATGGATTCGGAGCAGGCGCCCGTCGAGCGCGACGTCCCGTTGGCGGACGCGCCCGACCTCGTGGTGATCACGGGGATGTCGGGCGCCGGGCGCACGGAGGCGCTGCACACCTTCGAGGACATCGGCTATTTCTGCATCGACAACCTGCCGCCCGGGCTTTTGGGCAACCTCGTCTCGCTGGCCGGCATCGCCTCGGAGCATCCGCGCAAGCTGGCCGTCGTGTGCGATTTGCGCTCGGCCGGCCTTTCCGGCGAGCTGGCAGACGAGCTGTCGCGTCTGGGCGACTACGGCCTGTCGTATTGCGTCGTCTTCCTCGATTCCACCGACGCCGCGCTGCTCAGCCGCTACAAGGCCAACCGCCGCCGCCATCCGCTCGCCGGCGACGGGCTGTCCGTGGCCGACGGCATCGCCCGCGAGCGCGTCCTCATGCGCGAGGTCAAGCACAACGCCGACTACGTCATCGACACCTCCGGGATGCGCACGCAGGCCACGCGCGCGGAGATCAGGCGGCTGTTCGGCGGCGAGGGCCTGGGCGGCGGCCTGAACGTGGCGGTGTACTCCTTCGGCTTCAAGCACGGGCCTGCTCTCGATGCCGACATAGTCATCGACGTGCGCTTTTTGCCCAACCCCTTCTACGAGCCGGCGCTGCGCGACAAGACGGGGCTGGACGCCGAGGTGCGCGACTACGTCATGGAAAACCCCGAGACGAAGCGTTTTTGCGCGCATTGGAACGCGCTGCTCGACGTGGTCATGCCGGGATACGTGGCCGAGGGCAAGCAGTACCTGAGCATCGCCGTCGGCTGCACGGGCGGACAGCACCGAAGCGTCGCCATCGCCGCGGCCACGGGCAGGCACCTCGCGCAGGCGGGCTACCAGGTGGTCACGTCGCACCGCGACATCTCGCTGGCGCAGGGGGCAACGCGATGAGCCGGGTGAAGGCGGTCGTCATAGGCGGCGGCACCGGCGCGCCCGTGTCCATACGCACCCTGCTCGACATGGGCTGCGAGGTGGCCTCGATCGTGTCGATGGTAGACGACGGCGGCTCGACGGGCATCTTGCGCGAACGCGGCGGCGTCATTCCGCCCGGAGACGTGCGCAAGTGCATAGGCGCGATGTCGGCCGACTACGACGGCATCGTGGCGCGCGCCTTCCGGCACCGCTTCGACTACCTCGACAACCACTCCCTGGGAAACCTCGTCCTCACCGCCATGGCCGACGAGACCGGCTCCTTTCCCGACGCCATAGCCGTCTGCGAGCGCCTGCTCGACGCCCGGGGGCACGTCTACCCCTCGACGCTGTCCGACGTCACCTTGTCGGGCATGACGGTGAAAGGCGAGATGATCGAAGGCCAGGCCAACATAGGAGACGCCCCGGACAGCATGCGCTACGTGGCCCTGGCGCCGGCCGACCCGCCGGCATACCCGGCCGCCCTGAACGCCATACGCGAGGCCAACCTCATCGTGCTCGGGCCCGGGTCGCTTTTCACCTCCATCATCCCCAACCTGCTCGTGCCCGGCGTGGTGGAGGCCATCCGGCAGGCACGTGCGCGCGAGGCCGACCCCGCCTGCACCGTCTTCGTGTGCAGCCTGGCCGACATGCAGGGCGAGACCTGGGGCATGGACTGCTTCGACCATGTGGCCGCTTTGCTGCGCCACGGCATGCGCGACATGCTTGACGTCGCCTTGATCCACGAGAACCCCGCCGACTCGCCCATGGCCTCCGGCCACTTCCCGCAGGCAGGCGACTATTCCGACTCGCGGCGCCTCACGCGCGGCAGGCGCGAGGGGCAGGTGCGCCATGTGCGCGTGGACGAGGGCCTGGTCGGGCAGGTGGCAGGTGCCGGCGTGCGGCCCGTGGTGCGCGACCTGGTCGATTCTTGCCGCCCCACCTGGCATTCCCGCGCGGCGCTCGCCGCCGCCTTCGAGGAGGTGGCCCGCTCGTGTCGTTTACCGCGCAGGTGAAAGACGAGCTCTCCCGCGTCGAGCCGGCCTGCCCCGGCTGCGAGAAGGCCTGCCTCGCCGCGCTCGTGCGCATCGTGGGCACGCTCGCCATCAGCTCGCGCAAGCCGCGCCTGGAGGCCGCCACCGAGACGGCCGGCGTCGCGCGCAGCCTCATACGCCTGCTGCACTCCGTCTACGGCCTGAAGACGGAGCTGACGGTGCGCCGCAGCAAGCTGCACAAGGCGCACAACTTCCTCGTCACGGTGCCGGCGCAGCCCCCGCTCGAGGACGCCTTGCGCGATCTGGGCGTCTTGGGGGCCGGAGCCGAGGCAGACGCCGTGGGGGCGGCGCTCGTCGAACGGCCGTGCTGCGCCGCGTCGTATCTGCGCGGGGTCTTCCTCGCGGGCGGCTACATCGCCGACCCGCGCGGCGACTTCCACTTCGAGATCTCGTGCCAAAGCGCAGCGCTGGCCGAGGCGGTGTGCGCCCTGATGGGGAAGTGCGGCATACGCGCGCGTTTCACCCGCCGCGGCAACGCGAACGTGGTCTATTTGAAGGGCGCCGACGCGATCATCTCGTTTCTCGCCTTCGTGGGGGCGCATAGAAGCGCGCTGGAGATGGAAAACGCCCGCGTGGTGAAAAGCGTGCGCAGCGACACGAACAGGCGGGTGAACGCCGAGATAGCCAACCAGCAGAAGGCCAGCGCCGCGAGCATGGACCAGATCGCGAGCATACGGCGCCTGGTGGCCCGCCATGGCGTCGAGGAGATGCCCGAGTCCCTGCGCGAGGTGGCCATGCTGCGCCTGAAGCACCCGGACGCCTCGATCAGGGAGCTGGGGCGCTACGCCACGCCGCCCCTGTCGAAAAACGCCGTCTACCACCGGCTGCTGCGCATCCAGAAGCTCGCCGGAAAATGAGGGAGGCGCGGCGCTTTGCTTCGCCGCGGGCAGCTCTGATGCGGCGATGTGCGCCCGCATTGGAGACGCCCCCAGCTCCATGCGCTTTATGCGAATATCCGCCCCCTGCCGCGCGCTTTGTGCGAACATAGGGCGCATTCACGGGAAGACGAGGCGCTTTTCCTCCCCGCCGCGACGCCGTGCCTTTCGCGGCACGCGGGGGCCGGGGGGGCACCACACGGGAGCCGAAGGGGCGCCACGAGAGGGTTCATGCGAGACGCACACGTACATACGCCTGCCGCGCCGCGCCGCCGCCCGGCGTTTCTCGCGATGGCGGCGGTGCTGGCCGTGCTCCTCGTCGCGGTGGCCGGCGTCGTCGGCGCGCAGCACCGCCTGCTCTCCCCGCGCGGCGCCGCCGACGCGGCCGACGTCGTGCGGCAGGTGGACGCGCAGATCATCCGGGTAGACGAGGTGCTCGTCGCGGCGGGCGGGCTCGTGGAAAAGGGGGTGGACGCGGCCTCGTCGCCGTCTGCCGCAAGCTGCCTCGCGCAGCTTCCCGACGCCTCCCGCTCGCTGTCCGAGGCCTTCACCGTCTTCGCCGAGAACAGGGGCTACCTTGCCGCGCAGGCAGGCGAGGAGCTGGCAGGCGCCGTGGAGACGGCCGTGACGAGGCGCCAGGAGATGCTCGCGTGCTCGCAGGCGGTCCTGGCCGCGTCGAGCACGGCGCAAAGCGCATGCGCCGACGTCAAAACCGTCTTCGACGAGATGAAGGCGGCCGGCGTCGCGATGGCGGATTCCGCCACGACCACCTCCAACAACAGCTCTGCGGCCGCGGTTGCCCAGGCGCTCGTCTACGACAAGGCCGCCGAGGAGGGGCTTGCGCGCGCGAGGGCGTCGATGGAGGGCTGCGCGTCGAAGCTGCCGGCGAAAAGCTCGGGCGTCACATCGCTGGAAAACTACCTGTCCAAGCAAGAGGCCGCCGCCGCCGCCCTGAAGAGCTCCGACGAGGCGCTGCTGCGTTCGGATGCGGACGCGGCGGCGCAGCACCTGAACAGCTACCAGGCGGCCGCCGACCAGGCGCGCGCGCTGGAGAAGTCGGTGCCCGCCGGCGCCGAGGAGCTGGTGAAAAACGTCTACTATTCGCTAGGCGACGGCGGCTTGTCCGTGATGGACGCCGAGTCGCGCTACGTGCAGGCCGGCGAGGAGGCCGAGGCTGCAGACGAGAAGATGGACGCGTTTTTGTCCCGAGAGGAGCCGGCGCGATGATCGAGCGCTACACACGCGAGGAGATGGGCCGCATCTGGAGCTTGGAGAACAAGTTCGAGGTGTGGAAGGAGATAGAGGTGCTGGCCTGCGAGGCGCAGGCGCAGGTCGGGCAATGCGGCATCACGGCCGACGAGGCGGCCTGGATCCGCGCGCACGCGGACTTCACCGTGGCAGAGATCGACGAGGTGGAACGCGTGACCAACCACGACGTGATCGCGTTCACCACCGTCATGGCGCGCTACATCGACGCCGGGGCGCCGGACGGGGCTCCCAAACCGAGCCGCTGGGTCCACTACGGCATGACCAGCTCGGATCTGGGTGACACGGCGCTGTGCTATCTCGTCGTGCAGGCCCTCGACGTCGTGGTGGACGACGTGCGGCGCCTCGGGCGCATCGCAAAGCGCCGCGCTTTCGAGGAAGCCGACGCCTTGT
The DNA here is from genome assembly GCA_963642995.1 of bacterium. Classification (GTDB taxonomy): domain Bacteria; phylum Actinomycetota; class Coriobacteriia; order Coriobacteriales; family QAMH01; genus CAVAWX01. The sequence goes on from CAVIIZ010000002.1 coordinate 31,705, forward strand.
GCGTGGGCCGCACGCACGGCATCCACGCCGAGCCCATGACCATCGGCATGAAGTTCGGCATGTGGGCCTGGGCCTTGAAGCGCGCCGAGCAGCGACTCCTGCAGGCCCGCGAGGCGATAGCCGTAGGCGCCATCTCCGGAGCCGTGGGCACCTACTCCAACATCGACCCGCGCGTCGAGGCCTACGTGTGCGAGAAGCTGGGCCTTGTCCCCGACCCCCTGTCCACCCAGGTCGTCGCCCGCGACCGCCACGCGCAGGTGCTGGCCGCGCTGGCCTGCGGCGCGGCCACCTTGGAGCAGATCGCCACCGAGGTGCGCTCGCTGCAGAAAACCGACACCCTGGAGGCCGAGGAGCCCTTCGCGCGCGGCCAGAAGGGGTCGAGCGCCATGCCGCACAAGCGCAACCCCATCACCGTCGAGCGCGTGTGCGGGCTTGCGCGCGTGGTGAAGGCCAACGCGCAGGTGGGGTTCGACAACGTGGCCCTGTGGCACGAGCGCGACATCTCTCATTCCGGCGCCGAGCGCGTGGTGCTGCCCGATTCGTTCACCGCGTTCGACTACATGTGCGCGAAAATGGAGGCGATACTGGACGGGCTGGTGCTCTACCGCGAGAACTCGCGGGCGAACCTCGACCGCACGCGCGGCCTGATCTACAGCTCGCGGGTGCTGCTCGCGCTGGTGAACGGGGGTATGACGCGCGAGGACGCCTACGTGGTGGTGCAGCGAAACGCGATGAAGGTGTGGGGCGACCTGCAGCAGGCGCATCCGGGGCCTGGGTTTCGCGAGCTTCTTGAGAAAGACGCCGATTGCGCCCTGACAGACGCGCAGCTCGGCGATATATTCGACCCGCAGGCCTTCCTCACGCGCAAAGACGTGGTGTTCGAGCGGTTGAAGGAGTGCGAGTTCTAGATACCGTGTCGCCGAGGTTCGCGCGCGCTGCGGGGCATGCGGCCCTTGCATGGGCGTGCGGCGCCGGCGGGGAGAAGAGAGGATGAACGAGATGATCGAGCAGGGAGCAGACGGGACATTCGTCCATGCGAACCGCGGGACGTGCTCGCGGGCGGTGTCGTTTCGCCTGGACGGGGAAGGGCGCGTGCACGACGTGCGCTTCGAGGGCGGATGCGACGGCAACCTGAAGGGCGTCGGCAGGCTCGTGGAGGGCATGCCGGCTCGCGAGGTGGCCGAGCGCCTTTCGGGCAACGAGTGCGGCTCCAAGAAGACCTCGTGCCCCGACCAGCTGGCCATCGCGCTTTCCGAGGCGCTCGAGGCCTGAGAGGCGGACGGCTTTTGGCGAGGGGAAAGCAGAGGACGCGCTCGGCACGCGACGCGGGCTCCGCAAAGGGCGGGCCTTGCAAGAGCGGCAGGCCCGGCGCGGACGGCTCCATCACCCGCAGGCAGGCGCTGGGGCAGATGCTCGGCGCGGGCGCGGGGCTCTTGCTCGCCGGCGGCTGCTCCGCGATCGGCGTGCCGGCGCTGTCCGGGTGCTCGCGGTCTTCCGGCTCCGGCACGCCGGACGTGCTGCAGGTGGGCGCCGACGACGTGGTCACCCTCGACGGCTTCACCGAGATCGCCGACACCGCCGGCATCTGCAACGTCGTCGACTTGGCCTCGCTTGCCGCGGGCACTCAGCTGTTTGCCACGGGAAAGGGCGTCGCGGCGGCCCTCGTCGCCGGCGAGAAGGCCTCGCCGCTTTCCACCGTGCAGCTCGTGGACCTGGAAAAGGGGCGCGCGTTCGATGCCCTCGGCAAGGCGGTGGGCGCGGACGCGGGCTACGAGATATACGCCGCGTGCGCAAGCGACGGGCTGCTTGCCTGGACGGAGTGCAACTACCTCACCGGCGACTGGGCGGTCTACGCGGCCGAGATGCGCGTGAACCAGACCAGCCGCGAGCTGCGCGACGCCGCCGGCAAGCGCTACACGAGCGTCTCGAACGAGTACTCCATCGGCGAGGCGGCCAAGGTCGACGAGGGCGATGGCGGCTACGACGCGCCGCTGGTCAAGGCCATAGGGGCCAACGCCTACTGGATCGTGCAGCCGGCCGAGGGCGGCGCGCGCGCCAAGGAGGACTCGGTGCTGAAGGTCTCGGCCGGACGCGGGCCTGCGACGGCGCTGTGCAGCTCGAAAGGGCGCTTCAACGGCCGGATCTGCGCGAGCGGCGAGACCTTGACCGTCATGCCGCGCGCCCAGGCCTCCTCGGGCGTCTACTACCAGATGACGGCCATCTCGGCGGCCTCCGGCCAGACGCTTGCCACCCAGGTGCTGCCGCGGGGCTACCAGCCGGGGGCGGCCGTCTACATGGGAGGCGCCTTCGCCTTCACCATCGGGGCGTCCTACGACTACGGCGGCGGCATCGCCAACGTGGGCACCTACTACCCCATGCCGGACGGCAAGTGGCTGCGCCTCACGCGCCAGCCCGTCACCGCGCCGGGCTTGTGCCAGGGCTGGCTGTTCAGCAAGTCGGGCGCGCGCACCGCCTTCGTGGACATGGAGCGCCGGCGCTACTTCACCGTGAACGCGCCCGGCGAGGCCGCCGACTACGGCGACTATGCGGCCTGCGTGGGCGAGGTGGACGCCGTCTGCAACTACGCCTCCATCACCAAGGGCAGCGCCGAAAAGCACGTCCGGCTGCGGCGCATCGAGTTGACGGCGCCTTCCTAGGGCGCTGAAAGGCGAAGGCGCCCCGTGTGCCCGCGGGGACGTGTCGAATCGGCAGCGTCTTCGTCTCGTCTACGCCCCGCTGCCCGCAGGTGCTACACTGTGAGGCCGATTTGCAACGCGCGATTTTCCCGTGAAGGAGTTTTCCCATGGACATGGGTGCAGAAACACGCCGCATACTCTTGGTCGAAGACGAAAAGACGATCCGCGACGCCGTGCAGGCCTATCTGGAACGCGAGAACTACTGGGTCACGTCCGCCTGCGACGGCCAGGAGGCGCTCGACGCGTTTTCCCTGCACCCCTACGACCTCGTCGTGCTCGACCGCATGCTGCCGCAGGTCCCGGGCGACAAGGTCTGCCGCGTCATCCGCGACAGCTCCGACGTGCCCATCATCATGCTCACGGCAAAAGGAGAGGTCGAAGACCGCATCATCGGTCTGGAACTGGGCGCCGACGACTATCTGGTGAAGCCGTTTTCCCCGCGCGAGCTGGTCGCCCGCGTGCGCGCCTTGCTGCGCCGCGCCAACATCTCCGAAGAGCCGCTGCGCGAGGTGTCCGAGTACGGGGACCTGGTCATCGACCTCACGGGCCACAAGGTCATCGTCGCGGACGAGGAAGTGGACCTCACGGCAAGCGAGTTCAAGCTGCTCACCACGCTCGCGCGCTATCCGGGCCGCGTCTACTCGCGCATGGAGCTGGTGGAAAAGGTCCTCGGCTACGACTTCGAGGGCTACGAGCGCACCATCGACAGCCATGTGAAGAACCTGCGCGCGAAGCTCGGCGACGACCCGCGCAACCCCACCTGGCTCTACACGGTCCACGGCGTGGGGTACCGCTTCGAGGCGCCCAAGGCCGCCAAGAAAGACGAGGCGAAAGAGGCGGACGCGCCGAAGGGGGAGTAGCCTTTCGTGGAGGACAGCGATTCCAAGCGGACCCGCCCCTTCCTGCTCTACCTGGCGGGCGCCTTCGTCCTTACCGCCATACTCACCGCGCTCGTCACGGTCGCCGGCATCATAGTCGCCTACAACGTGCACCGCGACAACCTCGTGAGCGACGCCGACCTCTACGCGGGGTTTCTCGTGGCCGCCGTCGTCTCGCTTGCCGTGGCCGTCGTCGTGGGGATGGTGTTCGCGGGCGGCATCGCGCGGCCCGTGGAGCTGATCGCGCGCACGGCCGAGAGCATCAAGGAAGGCGACCTGTCGGCGCGCACGGGGCTGTCCGGCCAAGACGAGCTGTCGCGCCTGGCCCAGATCTTCGACGAGATGGCCGACTCCATCGAGCGCGACCGCGACCTGGAGCGACAGCTCATAGGAGACGTGGCCCACGAGCTGCGCACTCCTCTGATGGGCATGCAGGCCACCATCGAGGGCATGCAAGACGGCGTGCTGCCCGCCGACGACGAGCATCTGGGCACGCTCGCGACCGAGACGGGCAGGCTCGGGCGCCTGGTCGAGGCGCTGCTGCATTTGAACCGGCTGGAAAACGGCACCGTGCAGGCGCGCCGAGAGCAGCTGGACCTGAGCGCCCTGATGGCCGATCTGGTCTTGGCCCAGGAGGCTTTCGTCGAGAGCATGGGGCTTGATTTCGAGGCCGAGGTCGAGCCGGCCGTGATGGTCGCAGGCGACCGCGACCTGATGACGCAGGTGGTGGTGAACCTCATGTCCAACGCCGTGCGCTACACGCCGGAAGGCGGCAGCGTGCGCCTGTCGCTTGCGCGCGAGGGCGGCAACGCGTGCATCGCGGTGGGCGACACCGGCATCGGCATCGCCGAGGAGGACGTCGACAAGGTGTTCGGCCGCTTTTGGCGCGCCGACGAGGCGAGGCAGCGCACGAGCGGCGGGCTGGGCATAGGACTTGCCCTCGTGCGCGAGGTGGTCGACCAGCACCACGGCAGCGTGCAGGTGGAAAGCGAGCTGGGGCGCGGCAGCACCTTCACCGTGCTCATCCCGCTCGCCCCCGAAGACCCCGGCAGCCGCGCGTCCACGGACAAGGTGGCCATACGCAAGGTGGCGCGCGCGAAGAAAAACGCGGCGAAAAAAGAGCTCGACCGCGTGCGGCGCGAGCAGCGCGAAAACGAGAAGGCGGCGGGCAAGGCGCGGCGCATGGAGGAGAGGGCGCGACGCGAGAGGCAGCGCAGGCAGGAGCGCCGGGGCAAGCGCGACGCGGGCGACGCGGGCGGCGCGCGTGTAGACGAGCGCATCGTCGAGCGCGACAAGCAGAGCCTGATCTTCTTCGGCACGAAGGTCACGTCGGCGCTGCGGCGCTCGGCGCAGATGCAGCGCGAGCGCAACGCGTGGGCGGACGCGAGGGAGGGCGTGGCGCACCGCTTGCGCGCGGCAGCAGGCGGCAACGGCGTCGATGCAGACGACGCGAAAGGCGAGGGCAGCGCGGACGCCCGGACGGCGGCGTCTAGAGAAGGCGAAGGCTGCGAGACGAGACGGGGAGCTTGACATGGACGAGACGACGGGCATGGCGGCGGACGCGGGACGGGCGATGCGGCGGGCGGCCGGACACGCAGAGGCCCTGCGCCCGGACACGCAGGGCAAGGTGCGCGACCTCTACGATTTGGGCGACACGCTTCTGCTCGTGGCCAGCGACCGCATATCGGCCTTCGACTTCGTCTTGCCCGACGAGATCCCCCACAAGGGAGAGGTGCTGACGCAGCTCTCGCTGTTTTGGCTCGATTTTTTCTCGGATCGCATCGACAACCACCTGGTGGGCGCCGACGTGGCCGACCTGCCCGCGCGCTTCGCGCCGTACGCCGACTACCTGGACGGGCGCTTCATGCTGGTGAAAAAGGCGCAGATGTTTCCCGTCGAGTGCATCGTGCGCGGCTATCTCGCGGGCAGCGGCCTTGCCTCCTACGAGCGCGACGGGCGGGTGTGCGGCGTCGAGTTGCCGGACGGCCTGGTCGAGGCCTCCGAGCTGCCCGCGCCGATATTCACCCCCTCCACGAAGGCCGCCGTGGGCGGACACGACGAGAACATCTCGTTTGCGCAGCTCGAAGAGCTGGTCGGCAAAGAGGACGCGCGCCTTTTGCGCGACACGTCCATAGAGCTCTACCGCGCGGGCGCCGCCTATGCGAAGGCTCGCGGCATCATCGTCGCGGACACGAAGTTCGAGTTCGGGCGGGTGGACGGGCGCCTCGTTTTGGCCGACGAGGTGCTCACCCCCGATTCCTCGCGCTTTTGGCCGGCTGCCGAATACGCGCCCGGGCACGCGCAACCTAGCTTCGACAAGCAGTACGTGCGCGACTGGCTGTCCGGCGCGTGGGACCGCACGGGGCGCCCGCCGCACATGCCGAAAGACGTGAAACAGGCCAGCGCCGAAAAATACGCGCAGGCCTACGAAATGCTGACGGGTCGCCCCTTCAAGGCCCGATCGCGGGTATAGTAAGAGCAGCTTTGCGCCGTTTGCGGGCAAATCCGCGCGGCGCTCCCTGCCGCCGGCGAGGTCTGCGGCGCGGGGAGGCACACGGGAAAGGCCGCCCGCGCGGCGCGGCGAAGACGAAAGGCGAGCACGCATATGACGCAGCGAAACCCGATGAACCAACGCAACACGAGCGACAAGCACACCGGCTCGTCGCGCAAGTCGTCGGCCAGCGCCAAGCCGAAGGCCAAGGCGGCCGCGAGCGTGCACCAGGCCTCGGCCAAGGCCAAGCGCAAACAGCAAGAGCAAAAGGACAAGGACAAGCAGCGCGAGGAGCGCGCCGCGGCGCAGAAGCGGGCGGCCGTCTTGAGCGCGCAGACAAAGCAGCTCGACGAGTACAAGAAGTGGCGCCGCATCTGGTGGATCGTCATCATCGTGGCCATCGTGGCGGTCGTGGTCTCGTGGGTCTTCTCCTGGATGGGCCGCGAGGGCACCTTGCCCGAGTTCCTCGCGGGCGCCACGGGCGCCGTCTCCGTGGGAGGCCTGGTCATAGGCTATGCCGCGATCATCGCCGCGCTCGTCATCGACTTCAGGAAGATCCGCAAGTTCCGCCGCGAGGCCGAGGCCAAGGCGGCCAAGATGTCGAACTCGCAGCGGCGCAAGCTGGACGCGGCCATCGCCGAGAAAGAGGAGCGCGAGCGGGCAGAGCGCGAGGAGAGGCGCGGCAAGAGGAAGCGCCGGCATGCGGACGAGGACGCCGCGGCAGACGGCGAGTCGGCCGGCGACGCAAAGGATGCGACCGGAGCTGCCGCAAAGGGCGCGCACAGCAAGGAGCCCGTGTCGGGCGCGCACAGCAAGAACGCGGCGAAGGCGGCCGGCGCCCACAGCAAGCCGGCGCGCGAGACGAAGGCCGGCGCCGCGGAAAAGGACTGATGCCCATGTTGCTGCGCGCGAAATACGTCATTCCCGTCACCGCCGACTACATCGAAGACGGCGCCGTGCTCGTGAAAGGCGAGCGGATCGCCGAGGTGGGCCCGGCGGCAGAGCTTGTGCGCGCGCATCCCGGCGAGGAGGTGCGCGACTTCGGGCAGGCGGCCCTCATGCCCGGCTTCGTGGACCTGCACACGCACCTGGAGTTTTCCGCCTTGCGCGGCATGTTCGACGACCTGCCGTATGCGAGGTGGAAGCGCGCCGTGCTGCGCACCGAGCCCTTTTTCAGCGAAGAGGACTGGCTCGCGTCTGCGCGCATCGGGGCGATGGAGGCGGTGGCCAGCGGCATCACCACCGTCGCGGACATCACCTCGAGGGGCGAGTCCTTCGACGCCATCCGCGAGATCGGACTGCGCGGACGCATCTACCAGGAGGTGCTCACCTCGCATGCCGACCGCGCCGGGCAGGTGGCGGCAGACGGGCTCGCGAGCGTGGAGCGCATGCGCGAGGCCGCCGACACGAGCCGCGTCGACTTCGGCATCGCGCCCGGCCCTGTCTACGCGTGCCACCCGAAGGTCTTGAGCGCGGTGGCGCAGTGCGCGGCCGAGCACGACCTGCCGCTTGCCCTGCACGTGGCGGGCAGCCGCGAGGAAGTCGATTTCGTGCGCTACGGCTCCTCGCCGTTTTCCGTGCACGCCACCGACGCCACGCACGACAGGCAACGCGCCGACCAGAAGAGCAGCTATCAGCCGTGGTTGCCGGCCGGCACCAGCCCCGTGCGCTATGTCTACGACTGGGGGGCGCTGAGCGCGCCGCAGGTGCTCGCCATCCACTGCGTGCACGTCGACGACGACGACATACAGCTTTTGGCCGACAACGACGTGGCCGTGGCCTATTGCCCGCGCATCCACGCGAAACTGGGCATGGGCATCGCCCCCGTGGCGAAGATGCGCCGCGCGGGGCTGCGCGTGGGCTTCGGCACCGATTCCCCGTGCGCGACCGACACCACGGACATGATCGAGGAGACGCGCTTCGGCCTCATGCTCACGCGCTCGCTGCACACGACGGGGCGCACGGCCCTGACGGCGAAGACGGCGTTGGAGCTGGCCACCATAGAAAGCGCGCGCGCCTTGCGCCTAGACGGCGAGATAGGGTCGTTGGAAGCGGGGAAGCTGGCCGACGTCATCGCCGTCGACTTGCACAACTCGCACCAAAACCCCACCACGAACCCCGAGTCGGCGGTGGTCTACACGGCCAACCAGGACAACGTGCAGATGACGATGGTCGCAGGACAGGTGCTCTACGACGATTTCTCGCATGCGTCCGGCATCGACCGCGACGCGAACATAGAGGCGGTGCGCAAGCTGCGGGCACGTTTGCGCGAGAGGTTCGACGACGATGCGCTGCACGACAAGCTCGTGAAGGACGCGAGCGAGGACAGGAAAGACCGCTACGACAGGTAGGAGCCCGATTGGGTGTTGCAGCCCGGGCAAGACGCGCGGGTTGCGGCGGACGAAAAGAAGGCCGAGTCAGGGCGGAACGGACGCCCGGGCCGCACGAGAACAGATGGGAAGCGTGAAAAGATGGCACAGCGGGGCAAGAAGAAGCGGATGACGGGCAAGGAGGCCGCCGAGCGCGCGGAGCTGGAGGCGTATGCGGCAGAGCGCAGCAAGAAGAGGAAGAGCCTGCTCAAGACCATCGTCTTGGTGTTGTTGTGCGTGGCGCTGGCGTTGTCGTTTTGCCTGCCGTCGCTTTCCATGCTGCTCAGCCGCTAGCACGTGAAAAACGCGCGGCGCAAGCGGGGCGCAGCATGCCGTCCGAGCCGCTCACGCGCGAGGCGGGGCATGCGGGATGCGCTTCGCGTGGAGCAGTGGGCCGTGTGTTTTGTGAAGATGTGGTGAAGATGACGCGGTGATTTTTTCGCTGCGCGCGAGAATCGAAGATTTTCCTCTGGGGAAACGGGGCGCCCGCCATGTGCGGGCGCTTTTTCATGCCCGTTTGACGCTGCGCGTTTGAAAAAGCGGTTGGAAGCGGTCCGGATTCCGTTTGGGTTTCGTCTAGGCCGCGCATAGATTTTGGGGGGTGGTTTGTTCAGGTGGTTTTGCGCGAAAGTCCTTCATGCGCCGCATGGACGCGGCGGATGAAGGGAGGGCGGATGACCAGGCAGCGCAAACAGACCATCGCCGCGTTTCTGTGCGCGGTTCTCGCCGTCGCGGGGGTGTTCGCCTACACGGCCACCATCAAGTCCGAGGCGCAGGTGCAGCGTTTCGCGGCTTTGCAGCACTACGGTGGCGAGCGCGTGCAGGTGATCATGGCCAGCGAGGACATCGCCGTGGGCAGCACCATCGCGAGCAGCAACGCGAAGAGCGCCGAGTGGCTGGTGGACCTGCTGCCGGGAGGCGAGGTGGCCACCTCGATCGAGCAGGTGGACGGGCTGGTCGCCCAGACGGACATCAAGAAAAACGAGCCCATCCTCATGGACAGGGTCGGCAGCGGCTCCGCGCGCATCAGCGTGCCCGAAGGACTGGAGGCGGTCAGCGTCTCGACCGACGACGTGCTGGCCGTGGGAGGGGCCATTTGCGCCGGCTCCTTCGTGGACGTCTACGTGGAGACGTCCGAGGGCAAGATCGTCTTGCTCGGCCAGAAGGTCCTCGTGCTGGAGACCTCGAACCTGAAGAACTCCGAGGGCGTCGAGTTGTCGTGGGTCACCTTGGCGGTGACAGGCGAGAGCGTGGGCGAGCTGATATCCGCATCTGCGAAGGGAACCATACATTTCGTCTTGCCGAGCACCTCGGCGAAAGGGGAGGGAAGATGATCGACTACGAGCTTGCGGAAAGCTACTACAAAGACGTCGTGGGCAGCGCGGCCTTGGCCGAGACGAGCCGCATCCCGCGCATCGCCGTCCAAAAGGGGAGGGTCGTGCCGGCTCCCCGCCATCCGGTCATGCCGGATGTCGCGGGCACCGTGTGCGCGAGGCACTTGAAGGCGCCGTCTGCCGCGCCGGCGTCTGCTGTTTCGGAGCCTGCCCGCCCCGCGAGGCGGGTGCGCCGATCCGAATCGAGCGTCCCCATCATCAGCGTGGTGTCGGCAAGCGGCGGCACGGGGCGCAGCACCATCGCCTTGCTCGCGGCCTACCTGTGCGCCCGCGCGGGCCTTGCCACCGTGCTCATCGAAGGCGATCTGCAATTCGGGGACTACGCCTTCTGGCTCGGCCTCGACGACCGCGCCTCGGCGCTCGGAGATGCCGATGTCGAGGCGGTCGAGCTCGCGGACAACCTGCGGCTGTTCAAGGCGCCGCTTCTGCCCGAGGCCGCCGAGGAGGTGAGCGACGGCGTGGCCGCCGCCTTGCCGCGCCTTACGCAGGCAGCCGACGTGGTCATAGCCGACACCGGCGCGTTTTGGAACGGGCTGACGGCGAACCTGCTCTTGTCCTCGACGCTTTTCTTCATGGTGGTGGACCGCAGGCCCTCGTCGATCATGGACGCGGTGAAGGCCGTGGAGCTGTGCACGAGGATAGGGGTGCCCGCCTTGCGCATGGTGCCTGTCTACAACCGCTGGAGCTCGCGCGCGCTCATAGGCGCCGACGAGGCGCGCAAGGCACTCGACGCCGACGATATCTACTGCATTCCGGAAGGGAGGCAGCCGGTCGAGGATTTGCTGGGCAAAGGCGACATGTCCGCGCTCGTGGAATCGGAAAACCCCGCGGTGCTGGGCGTGGAGCGCCTCCTGGAAGACGTCTTGCCCCGCGTGGGGCATCTCTACAGCCCGCCCGAGCGCGGGTCGCGCCGCAAGAGGCGTGGAGGTCTCGCATGAGACTGTCCGACTACATGCGCGAAGGCTCCTCGCGCGTTGCAGAGCAGACGGCGCGCGCATCCCTGGAGCAAGAGATGCAGGCGCTTCGCGAGGCGCTCTACCGCGAGATGCCCAGCGAGCGCATCGCCCAGCTCGCAGCCCTCGGACACGAGCGTGCGCGCGCGGAGCTTTCCTGCGCGCTCGAGCAGATCTTGAACCGCGCGCAGCCCGGATCCTATTCCGAGGAGCGCAGGTCGCTTCTCGTTCAGGGCGTGCTCGACATGGTCTTGGGGCTAGGCCCTCTCGAGGAGCTCTTGGCCGATCCGGACATCACGGAGGTGATGGCAAACGGCCCGCAGCGCGTCTTCTTCGAGCGCGATGGCGTCATCTATCCTTGCGCGCGCACGTTTTCCTCCGAAGAGGAGCTGCGTCTCGTGGTCGACCGCATCGTCTCGCCTCTGGGCAGGCGCGTAGACGAGCAAAGCCCCATCGTGAACGCGCGGCTGCCGGAAGGCCATCGCGTGAACGTGGTCATCCCGCCCGTCTCCATGGACGGCACCGCCTTGACCATACGCAAGTTCCGCAGGCGGGCTTTCACTCTCGAGGAGCTCGTGGAGCTGGGCACGCTCTCGCCCGGCATGGCGCAGCTTTTGTCCTGGGCGGTCCGCGCGCGCAAGAACATCGCCGTCTCCGGCGGCACGGGCGGCGGCAAGACCACGTTGCTGAACGCGCTCTCGCGCGAGATACCGAAAAACGAGCGCATCGTCACCATCGAGGATTCCGCCGAGCTGCGCTTCGACGAGCATCCGGACGTGGTGCGCATGGAAGCGCGCATGGCAAACTCCGAGGGGCGCGGCGAGGTGACCATCAGAGACCTCGTCATCAACGCCTTGCGCCAGCGCCCCGACCGCATCGTGGTGGGCGAATGCCGCGGCGCCGAGGCCGCCGACATGCTGCAGGCCATGAACACGGGTCACGACGGGTCGCTCACCACCTTGCATGCGAACTCGCCGGCAGAGGTCGTGCCGCGCCTCGTGATGATGGTGCGTTTCGGGCTGGACCTGCCCTGCGAGATCGTCGAGTCCCAGATCGCCTCTGCACTCGACTTGATCGTGCAGCAAGACCGCATGGAGGGCGGCACGAGGCGCATCACGCAGATAGTCGCCCGGCGTGTGGCAGGCGCGCGTGCGGGCGCGGATGGAGGCGATGCGGACGCAGGCGGACAGCGGGGCGGCGACGCGGCGGGCTTTGGGGTGTTGCAGGAGACGGGCGAGATGTTCAAGACGATCGTCGCATGGAGCAGGCGCGAGCAGCGCTATGTCTGGAAGGCTTTTCCCGATTGGGTCGAGGCGCTGCCCTGGACGGGAGTGGCGCAAGCGGAGGAGGTGGCACGGTGGGAGCAGTCCCTGCATGCATCCTGACCTGCACGCTTCTTTGCGCGGGAGCGTCGGCGTTCCTGCTCGTGCGCGCAGCGTTGCCGCTGCTCGGTGCGCGCCGGCATGCGCACGGGCTCAAGCAGGCGTCTTCGCTGGAGGAAAAGGCGCTTCTCGCCTTCGGGCGCATCCCCCTCGTCTCGAGGGCGTTGTCGGCCACGCGGGAGGCGAAATACGCCCATGCGCTGAAAAAGGCCATGCCGGAGGCGGTCAGGCTCTTGTGCATCGCGCTCGATGCGGGCAGCTCGCTTGTGAACGCACTGGAGTACGCGGCGCGCAACTGCGACGAGCCCCTCGCGACGGAGCTTTCCCGCGTGGTATGGGACCTGCAGGCAGGCCAAGGCTTCGACGAGGCGATGCGGCGCCTGCGCGCGCGCACGGGCGGCACGGAGTTTTCCTATCTCGCCGTGGCCATGGAGATACAGCATCAGTCGGGGGGCAGTCTGAAGGAGGTGCTCCAGTCCGTCTCGTCGATGCTGCAGCAAGACATGGAGCTGAAGCAGGAGCTGGACACGAAGACCGCCCAGGCAAGGCTCTCCGCCCGCGTCGTCGCCTGCATGCCCGTGGCGCTCTTGCTCGTGTTGAGCCTGCTCACGCAAGGCTATCTGGCCGCGTTTTTCACCTCGCCCCTGGGGTTGCTCCTGTTCTTTTCCGCGTGCGCGCTCGAGGCTTTGGGCGTGGTCTTGGTGCGCCGGGGGCTGCGCGTCGACCTCGGGGCGGACATGGCGGGTGCGACATGAAGGCGCTGGCGCTTTTCGAGCTGGTCGTGGCGTGCGCGGCTGCCGCGAGATGCGGATTCTCGGTCGGTCGGGCGTGCTCGGGACGTGTTCTCGATATATGCGAGCACACCAGAAAGCTCTCCTTCGACGATGTGGCCCGCGATCCCGTGCTCGCGTTCTCCTTCTTCGCGGCGCTCGCGTTCGTGCTGTGCGCGCTTGCCTCGTTTTCGATGCTGCCCGTCCTCTTGCTCGCGGCGTTCGCGCTCTCGCGCAAGCTGCCCTCGATGCTCGCCAAGAGGCGCGCGCGGGAGCTTCGGGAGGCCTGCGATGCGCAGGCGCCCGTCTTGGGCGACATCGTCGGGATGGGGGTGCGGGCAGGCCTTTCCTTCGATGCGGCGCTCGGGCTGTACTGCCGCAAGTTCGACTGCGCGCTGGCAGGTCAGATGCGCCATGCCCTCGTCTCGTGGCAAGGGGGCATCGCATCGCGCGAACGCGCCCTCTCGGATGTGGCCGCCCGCACGGGGTCTGCGGCCTTGCGCCGCTTCAACGACACGGCGTTGCAGGCCATTGCGTACGGCTCGCCGCTTGCCGACATGCTCGTCCGCTTCTCGGCCGACTTGCGCGTCGAGCAGCACGCGCGCTTGGAGCAGCGTGTGGAGAAGGCGCCGGTGAAAATGCTCGTCCCCACGGGCGTGTGCATTCTGCCGGCCATGCTCATCTTGGTAACGGGGCCGGTCGTCATCCAGTTCGTCGGCTCGGGCTTTTGAGGAGAAAGGAAACGTCATGGAAAAAAGCGTGGAGAAGATGCGGGAGCTGTGCGCATGGTTGCACGGACGTGTCGGCGCCGTGAGCGAGGAAGGGCAGGGAACGGTCGAGTACGCGATACTCGTCGGCGTGCTCGCCGTCATCGCCATGGTGGCCATACTCGCCTTCAAGGGAAAGATCGGCGAGTTGTGGGATGCGATCCAAAACGGCGTGAACGGGTTGTAGGAATGCGGGCCGCGCCGAACAACCGCAGCGCATGCCGCCCGTCCGCGCCGGGCAAGCGGTTTTTGCGCGCCCGGGCGCCGTACGCTCGCGTGCGCCCGGCTTTCGGGAGGCGGGGTTTCGGGGAGGAAGGCCAGGCCTCGCTCGAGTACCTGCTCGTGGGGTCTGTGCTGATGGTCGTGGCCGTGGGGTTGGCGGCGATATGGCGCTTTTCGGCCGACGGGCGCTTCGACCATCTCGTGGACGCCTGCGCCTCGCATGCCGTCTCGGCAGGAGGTGCGCTCGATGTCTTCTTGTTCTAGGAATCTGCGCCGCAGGCCCCGTATGCGTTCTCGGGGGCGCCCTGCGGGGCTGTCTGGGCGCCTGTGCGGCGGGCGCCTAGACGAGGGAGGCCAGACGGTTGTCGAGGCGGCCTTCCTCTTGCCTGTGCTCTTCTTGTTTTTGGGCATCTTCGTGCAGCCCGCGATGCTGCTCTACGACCGCTGCGTCATGCAGGCAGCCGCAGCTGAGGGCTGCCGCCTGTATGCCACGGCCACGGCAGACGAGGGCGCCCTTGTGGCCTACGTGCAGCGCCGGCTTCGCGCGGTGCCCCATGCGGGCGTTTTCCACGAGGGAGGCGACGCAGGCTGGGACATCGCGTTTTCCGCAGGCGACGACGGCGCCGTGGCCGTTTGCGTCTCGCACCGCGTCCGCCCGTTGCCGCTGTTCGGCGTCACCGCGGGTCTGGCCGCGCAGATGGAGGGGGGCAGCGTGGTTCAGGAAACGCGCGTGGAATCGCACGTCGTCGCCGCATGGGCGGCGCAAGCCGCCGGCGGCCCTGCCGAGTGGGTGGGGAAATGGGCATGAGGCAAAAGAGAGCAAGCGTCGCTTTCGCATGTGATGCGCCTGCATCCGATGCCGCCGCCGCTCCCGCATGCGCCGCGCCCGCGTCTTCGTCTAGCCCGTTCGTGCGCCGGGAGGGGGGCTTCACCACGGTGGGGGTCGCCGTGGCCTTGCTCCTCGTGTTCTCGCTGCTGTCCGTCAGCTTGCACGCGTACTGGACGGGCGCGCGCTCGGGCAACGTGCAATACGTGGCCGATGCCGGCTCGCTTGCCGCCGACGAGGCGGTGGCGCAGTTCGTGACGGCGGGACAGGTGGTAGATGCCGTCTTGCTGTCGATGTCGCTGCTCGCCGTCACGGTCTATGCCGTCTCGGCGGTCGCGGCTTTCATCCCGGGCGCCCAGGAGGTGGCCGCAGGGCTTGCCCGCACGGGCTCGCAGATCGTGAAAGCGCGGCAGAAATTCCACGAGTCCGCGTCGAAGGGGCTCGACGCCGCGCAAAAGGCCCTGCCCGCCCTGTGCGCGGTGAAGGCGGCGCGATGCGTCGAGGCCAACGCGCGCGCGAGCGGGCTGGACTACAGGGGCATCGCCGTCGCCGTGCCTGCAGACGGCGTGCAGGTATCGCTTGACAGCGCGCAGTCCGTGGAGGAGGCCGGTCGCGAGATCGAACAGGCCGACGAGGAGATCGCGTCGAAGACGCGAGAAGACGAGCAGGCGCGAAAGGAGCTTTCCGACGCGAAAGAGCGCGGCTGGCGGGCGGATTGCGGCGGCGACGGCGCGGATATGCAGGAACGTGCGGGAAAACTCGCGGGGCTGTCCGGCGCGCAGAACCCCTCGGCCGCCTCGCCCGAGAGCTGGTCGTTTTCCATGGGGCTCGATCGTGCCCGCGCCTACTATGCCGCACGTCTTTCCCAAGAGCCGGGCGAGGCGGCGCCGGGCGCTCCCGGGGAGGTGGCCGAGTCGATCGCGCGCAAGCGCTTCTACCGCTACGCGCTCGAGACCGTCTCGGCAGGCTCGGTGCCCGCAGACGCGCAGGGCAACGAGTACCCGGATCTGAGGGGGCTTGCGCGCAACACCGAGCAGATCCGCGCGACCCCGCTCTACACCGAGGTCGTCTACCCCGCAAGCCAAGATGGGGAAAAGCGGGTGCTGCACGCGTGGACGGGCTGCCCGGAGTATGCGAAAGGGCGGCCCGCGGGACTTGCGGCAGTGTCCGGCATCGACGACGGCAGCCTTGCCGAGTGCCCGCAATGCAAGATGCGCCCGCTCACCTTGGGGCGCGTGCCCAGCCCCTCCACATCCATCGGCAACGGCTTCGAGTACTACTACAAGGAGCTCGTCGAGGCCGCCGGCGCCTACCGCAACGCGCAAGAGCAGCACGCCCAGCTCGGCGGCGAGCTGCAAGAGCTGGGAGAGGGAGTGAAAGGCAGCATCGAGCGCGCGCTTTCGAGCGTGGCCGGCGCACGCTACGACCCGCAGCCGCCGGGGCGCTACGGCTGCATATGCATCGTCTCCGTCGCAGAGTCGCCCGTCCCTTCCCTCGGTTCGTTTTCGGCGGGCGCGGGCAAGCTGGACGCGCGCATCGCCATATCCGCCTCCACGCTCGCGCCCGATGCGGCGACTGATGCAGGCAACGTCATCACCGACGCGGCAGCCGGGATGCTGCCCGCAGAATCGGCCGGCGGCGCTTTGCCCGGGGCCGTCGTGGGCGGGTGGGGCAAGCTTTTGGACGTCTACACGAAGGGAAACGACGGGGTGGTCGAGGCCTTCAACACGGTGCTGGGCGGCATCCCCGTCGTGGGCGACAGCCTTTCGGGGTGGGCGGCCGACACTTTTCGCGAGGCCATCAAGGCGGCAGGCCTCGAGCCTGCAGACCTTTCCACCTATCGCCCCGTCCTCGTGAACAGCTCGCATGTGCTCGCCCGCGCCGACGGCCGGCTGGCGGGCGCCTTGGCGAAGATGAAACAGGCGGCCGAGACGGCGGGCAAGGTCCAGGCGGAGGGTTTTTCCGTGCTGCTCGACGAGCTGGGCCAGATGCCGGATGTCGGAGGCTTTCTGGATGCGGAAGGCCTCTCCATCGCGCAGATGCCGCTGGACATGCTGGGCCTAGGCGCTGCCGGCGAGAAGCTCGCCTTGTCCGCGCCTGCCGATTTGCAGCAGGCCTACCAGCAAGCCCAAGGCCAGATGCGCTCGGCTCTTGGCCGCACGCGTGAAAAGCGCATGCCGCGTCGTCCTGTCCGGATGCGGCGGCGCCGAAAGCCGATTGGGTGCATGCGGATCGAAGCGCGGCAGCCTCCGCGCCGGGTTCCGGCCCTGCCGCCCGCCCGCATGCACGCGATGCCCCGCCTGCCGCGCCGGCTGCCTCGCATGCCGCGCAGGAGTTTGCGGCGGGGCTTGCGCCGTGCGGTGGGCGCCGAGCGCGCCCAGATGAGCGTGGAGATGGCCGTCTCGCTGCCCGTCCTCGTCATCTGCATGGTCATCGCCATCGACGTGCTCGTCTACATGGGGGAGTGCGCCCGTTTCGACCATCTGGCTCCTCAGGAGGTTCTCGCGTGCGCGACGAGTCCTTCCCACGGCGCGGCATCGCAGGCAAACGCGCAAGGGGTGCAAGACGCTCTTCGCGCTGAGTTCTCCCGCTACAACGCGCAGGTGCTGGTGGACGCGCAAGAAGGCGGCGCCCTCGACGGCTCGGTCCTCTACACCTGCACCCTGTCGCTTGCCCCCTGGCCGCTCGGATCTGCGGGCGGCTCTGTTCTGGGGGCGGGCGTGCCCCTTTCCCTGCGCCACTCGTGCAGTTTCGCCGTCGACCCCTACATCCCCGGACAGCTCTAGGCGAGAGGGCAACGTATGCACGTCGTCTTCGCATTGGGTTTCCTCCAGCGCCTGCGGGGCTTGCTCGGCCGCCCCGCCCGCTGGCTCGGGACGCGCGGGGTGCTGGCCATCGCGCCTTGCGACAGCATCCACACCTGGGGCATGGCATATCCCATAGACGTCGCCTTCCTCGACTCCCGAGGGCGCGTCCTGCTCTCGCGCCGCGCCCTTCCCGCCCGTTCCCACCTGCGCTGTCCCGGCGCCGCCCTCGTGCTGGAACGTCCCTCGCCGTCTGTCTGCGGCTGCGCCTCGCCGTCGCCGCCGCGCTGGCCGTGCTCAGGCGATGTCGTCGACATGCGTTTTCCCCGCACACCTCCGCCGGGCCGCTTCGCACGTGTAGAATCCGGAAAGTGAAACCGAGGACGGAGGCGCACGACATGGGTGTGGAGATAGTCGACGGCCTCGTGCAGCAGCGCGACGACGCGCGGTTGTGCGAGCGAATAGAAGATTCGAGGCGTGCCTACGAGGGCAGTTTTCTCTCTGTAGACGATGTGTCGGTGGTGCTGCCCGACGGCGCGCGCCGCGTCCACCAGGTCGTGCGGCATCCGGGGGCGGTCGGCATCATCGCCGTGAACGAGCGGGCGGAGATACTGCTCGTGCGCCAGTACCGCACGGCGCTCGAGCGCGTCACCTTGGAGATACCGGCCGGAAAGCTCGAGGCGGGCGAGGACCCGGCGGCCGCGGCGGCCCGCGAGCTGTCCGAGGAGACGGGGTACACCCCGGGCAAATGCGAGCCGCTCGGCCGTTTCGCGCCGGCCGCCGGCTACAGCGACGAGCTGATCTCCCTTTTCCTGGCCACAGACCTCGCGGGAGGCGAGGCGCATCCGGATGCCGGCGAGTTCGTCGAGGCCGAGTGGGTGCCGTTGTCCGTGCTGGTGGATTCGGTGCTCGACGCGCGCATAGAAGACTCGAAGACGATGATCGCGGCGCTGCTCATGGACGCGCTGCAACGCAGATTGGGGGACATGTGAAGGCGAAGGACCGGACAGGGCAGCCCGCGGCGCAGCCCGCGGGAAAGGAGGCGGCCGGCGCGCCGCTCGTCGGCATCGTCATGGGCTCTGCAAGCGACGCGCCCGTCATGCACGGCGCCGAGGAGATGCTCGACGCGCTCGGGGTGCCCTACGAGACGGTCGTGGCCAGCGCGCACCGCACACCCGACAAGGTCGCCGCGTGGGCGAAGGGCGCGCAGGCGCGCGGCGTCAGGGTCGTGATCGCGGGCGCGGGAAAGGCGGCGCACCTGGCGGGCGTCGTGGCAGGCCACACGCCCCTGCCCGTCATCGGCGTCCCCATGAAGACGGACGACCTCGGCGGCATGGACTCGCTTTTGTCCACCGTGCAGATGCCCACGGGGGTGCCGGTGGCGTGCGTGGCCATAGGCGGCGCGAAAAACGCGGCCATACTCGCGACGCAGATCCTCGCCACCGGCATGCCGGATTACGCGCGCGCCGTCGAGGACTACCGATCGCGCTTCTAGGGGCGTGCTTTTCCAGATGGGCCCGGGATTCTTCGCACGCCGCCGTACGCGCGATGCGCCCGCCCTCTCCATCGCGCACGTCACCGTGCGCGCGGGCAAGCTGGATTTCGAGCTTTCCTGCGATGCGAAGCGTCTGCGCGTCGGCGCGGGCGCGGCGGCGCGGGCGCTGGGGCTTTTGCCCAACCTCGCGCGGCACGTGTGCGTGAACCGCAGGGGCGAACGTTTTTCCGACGACATCGAGGGCACCGAGTCCGCGCATCTTTTCGAGCATGTGGCGATAGAGCTGCTGGGCCGGGCATTTCCCGCGCAGGCGGCATCCGGCGCGTTTCGCGGCTACACCACCTTCGCGGATTTGGGAAAAGGCGAGGTCTCGCCCGGCGCCGTCGCCATGCGCACCACCATCTCGTGTGCCGACGACCTTGCGGGCATGTGCGCGGCACGTGAGGCGTTGCGCGTGGTGAACTGGGCGCTCGAGGCGCCCGGCTGCATGTCATATCGCGTGTCCGGCGGGCCGGCGGGCGGGGATGCGGTTGCGGCGCCCGACGTCGAGGCCATGGTGCATGCGGTGAGAAGCGCGGCCGGCGCAGGTGCCCGCTAGCGCTTGCCCGCGCCGCCCCGTCGCGTGCGCGGGCGCTGCGCCGGCCGCGTCCTCGCGCGCCCGTATGCGCGGGGTGCGGTCTCAGGTTCGGCTTTCCCGCCCCCGCCAGCAGCCGAGCAAGCCGGCCACGGCCTCGCGTCCCTCGTCGTCGGGGGCGATGTCTGCCATGCCTTCCCATATGCCGCCGAACACGGCATGCGCCTTTTCGAGCAGGCCGGCGCGCACGACGACGAGCGCATGGGGAAAACGCCGCGACGGACCTGCCTCCAGCAGGCGCATCGCCTCCACCAGCCCCTCGCCGCCTAGAAGCTCCAGGCGCCCCAGCTCGTCTACCACGAGCAGCGAGCCGTCCGCGCCCGCATCCGCCGGCCCCGTCGCGCCTTCCTCCGGGTCCGCGCTTGCATCTGCCCTTTTTCCGGCCAAGCGCGCGAAATGCGCGTTCACCCGCGCGACGGCCCTGTCGTCTATCTCCCAGGCAAGGCCTGCGCGCGCGCTTTGGCTGCCCGGACGATGCGTTCCCTCTTCTATCGCGAGGTCTGCGCGCCGCGCGAAGGCGATGCGCTCGCGTTGCGGCAGCAGCAGGTTGTCGATGCCCAGCTTCTCGAAGCGTCCCCCTCCGCACGCGCTCCGCCGCGCGCGTCCGCTTGCGTTCGAGCCCTCGCCCCCGCCCGCCGCATGCGCGTCCCGCGCCGCCGCCGCGATCTCCTCTGCGCCGCGTTCGCGCCACACGCCGGGAGCCAGCACGCCCGCCACGCGCACGCCCGCCGCCTCCAGCTCCTCGACCAACCCGGACAGCCACCTCGTCTTGCCCGTCTGGATCTCGCCCGTCAGGAAAAACAACATCTGCACCCTCCTCGCCGCCGGCCCTTTTCACCATATGCGCGTACCCGCATGCCGCGTCCATGCGCCGCGCGCTCCTTGCTTGCGCCTGCCCGCGTGGGCGCGCCGCATTCCCCGCTGCGTATAATGGCGCTTTCGGCGACGATACGGCAAGCGGGCAAGGAAGGGGGCGCACGATGGGAGAGGGACCGGACGCGCAGCTCGCCATCTGGCTTTCCTACCACGGAGCGGGCTTCCACGGTTTCGCCCGCCAGCAAGACCCGCCCCAGCGCACGGTCCAAGGCGAGCTGGAGGCGGCGCTGTCCACGCTCTTGCGCCGCCCTGTTTCCACGGTGTGCGCAGGCAGGACGGATGCGGGCGTGCACGCGCGCGGCCAGGTGGCGAGCTGCCCCGTCTCGCTGGCCGAGGTGTCCGCCCGCCCGCTTTCCAAGATGCGCGTCTCGTTGAACGCCCTCACCGGCGACGACGTCTCCGTCTGCGAGCTGCGCCTTGCGCCTCCCGCCTTCTCGCCGCGCTTCGACGCCGTTTGCCGCGTCTACAGGTACCGCATCGTCTGCGGCCCCGTTCCGCCGCTGTTCCTGCGCGATTTCTCGTGGTGGCACCGCACGCCGCTCGACGTGGACGCCATGCGCGCCGCCGCCGCCTGCTTCGCAGGCGAGCACGACTTCAAGAGCTTTTGCCGCGCGGCCAGCGCCGTGGACAGAAACACTGTGCGCCGCGTCGAGTCCGTCGGGATATCCGAAGAAGAGGCGCTCGGCGAGCGTTGCCTGGTCGTCGAGGTGGTGGGCAACGCTTTCCTGCATTCCATGGTCCGCACCATGGTGGGCACCCTCGTCGAGGTGGGCGAGGGCAAGCGCGACCCGCGCGACGTGGCCCGGGTGCTGGCCGCCTGCGACCGCGCGGCCGCCGGAGAGACCGCCCCGGCGGCAGGTCTTGTCTTCGAGCGCGTCGACTACCTGTCCGCCGCCCTCGATTTCAAGCACCCGGATGCGTGAGCGAGGCGATTTTCCGCCATCGGGCGGCGGATGTGCGCGAGTGCGCGAAATCGCCGCGTGGCCGCGGGGGCGCCGCTGTATCCCAGCCGCCCCGCCGTGTCCTTGCGGCGCTTCCTGCCGCCTCGGCGCCGCGGCTTGCATCCGGTAACGGCGACGCTACGGTGGGCGCTCCGCGGGCTTCGCGGCGCCCGCGTTGGACTATCGTGGGCAATCCATGGGATACGTTTTCCGACACCACTTCGCGCGCTTTGCCCCCCTCGTGCTGGCAGCCCTCTTCCTGATGCTTGCCCGCGTGGTCTGCGAGCTGGAGGTCCCCAATCTCATGAGCGACATCGTGGACACGGGCATCGCGCAAGGCGACATGGATTTCGTCATGCGCACGGGCGGCCTCATGCTGCTGTGGGCGCTCGGCGCCGTGGCGGCCGACCTGGCAAACGACCTGTGCGCCGCGCGTGCCGGCATGGGGCTGGGCCGCGAGCTGCGCAGCGCCCTCTACCGCCGCGTCTTCGAGCTGTCCGCGCCGGAAGTGGACGGGTTCGGCACCAGCTCGCTCATCACCCGCACCACCAACGACGTCCAGCAGCTGGAGCGCTTCGTGCAGATGGCGATGACCGTCGCGCTCATGAGCCCCATCATGCTCGTGGGCGCGGCCTTCATGGCCTACGCGAAAAGCCCCGAGTTGTCCGTGATCGTGTTTTGCGCCATCCCCGCGATCGTGGCGCTGACCTTCGGGGTGATGCGCTTGGCCATGCCGCTCTTGCGCTCGCTGCAGGCGCGCATCGACGTCTTGAACCGCGTTACGCGCGAGCAGCTGACGGGCGTGCGCGTCGTCCGCGCCCTGCGCCGCGAGGGCTTCGAGGAAGCGCGTTTCGCGAAGGCCAACCGCGACCTGGCCGAGACGAACGTGTCGGTTGCCCGCCGCGTGGCGACGCTCATGCCGGGCATCTCGCTGGTGCTGAACGCCGCGACCGTGGCCATCGTGTGGTGCGCGGCCGGCCTCGTGGACACGGGAAGCTTCGCGGTGGGCGACATGATGGCCCTCATCCAATATGCCGTGCAGGTCCTGATCAGCGTGATGATGCTGTCGGCCATCTTCATGATATGGCCGCGTGCCGCCGCTGCCGCCGAGCGCATCGAGGCGGTGCTGGCGGCCGAACCCACGGTAAAGGACCCGCAGGCGCCGGACGCGGCGGGCGGGGAGGCGCAAGCTGCGCGCGCACCGCAGGCGCCGCAGGCGAAAGGCGGGCAGACGCGGCCCCATCGCGTCTCCTTCGAGCACGTGGACTTCAGCTTTCCGGGCGCGGCGGCGCCCGCCCTCTCGGATGTCAGCTTCACCTTGGAGCCGGGGCGGACATATGCGCTCGTGGGCGCGACGGGCTGCGGCAAGTCCACCTTGATAGACTTGCTGCTGCGCTTTCACGATGTGAGCGCGGGCGCGGTGAAGATCGATGGCGTCGACGTGCGCGACATCTCCCAAGAAGAGCTGCGCGCGCTCGTCTCCTACGCGCCGCAAAAGACCGTCCTCTTTTCGGGCACCATCGCCGAAAACATCGCCTACGGCAATCCGGATGCCACGCCCGCGCAGATAGAGCAGGCCGCCCGCGCGGCGGGAGCCCTGGATTTCATCATGGCCAAAGAGGACGGCTTTGCCACGCGCATCACGCAGGCGGGCACCGGTTTGTCCGGCGGGCAGCGCCAGCGCATCGCCATCGCGCGCGCCTTGTGCAAGCCGGCCGGCCTCTTCGTCTTCGACGACTCTTTTTCCGCGCTCGATTTCAAGACCGACGCGCTGGTGCGCCGCAACCTGGGAGCGGCCACGAAAGGGGCGACCGTGCTGATCGTGGCCCAGCGCGTGGCCGCGGCCATGGACGCCGATGCGGTGGTGGTGCTCGACGCCGGGCGCGCGGTCGCGGTGGGCACCCACGACGAGCTGGCGGAGAGCTGCGGGGTCTATCGCGAGATAGTCGCCTCCCAGATAGACGGGGAGGTGGATGCCGGTGCCTGAAGACGACGCGAGGGGCGCACGCCCCGCCTCCGACGACGCGCGCCCCGCCTCCGACGGCAGGCCGCCGCGCCCCTCCGGCAGGCACCCCGGCGGCCCTGCCGGCATGCGCGGTGCAGACCCTGCCGAGAAGGCGCGCGACGCCCGGGGCACGCTGCGCCGTCTGGCGCGCCTGCTGTCCCCCGAGCTGCCCCGCATCGCCCTCGTGCTGCTCTTGTGCGTCGCGGCGACGCTCTTCGACGTGTTCGCCCCCGCCCAGCTGGGACGCGCCACCACCACGGTGTTCGAGGGCGCGCAGGCCATCGCCGCAGGCACGCAGGGCGCGGGCGTGGACTTCGACGCGCTGCGCGTCATACTCGCCATCGTCGCGGCCCTCTACCTCGCGCAAGGGCTGTTCACCTATCTGCAGACCTTCGTCATGGCGCGCGTCACGCAAAACGTGGTCTACGGCCTGCGCCGCCAAGTCGACGAGAAGATAAACCGCATCCCGCTGTCGTATTTCGACGCCCGCAGCAAGGGCGACATCTTGAGCCGCGTGGTAAACGACGTCGACCTCGTCTCCTCCACGCTGCAAGACAGCCTGACCCAGCTCGTCGGCGGCGTCGTCACGCTCGTGGGCGTGGTGGCGATGATGCTTTCCATCTCGCCGCTCATGTCGCTCGTGGCCTTCGTCAGCCTGCCGGCCTCGGTGCTGGCCACCGTCTTCGTCGCGCGGCGCAGCCAAAAGCTCTACCTCGCCCAGCAGACCTCGCTCGGCGCCCTCGACGCCCACATCGAGGAGACCTACGGCGGGCATGTGGAGGTGCGGGCCTTCACCCACGAAAAGCAGGCCGTCGCACAGTTCGAGCGGGTGAACGGGCAATATTTCGGACATGCGTGGCGCGCGCAGTTCGTCTCGGGCGTCATCCGGCCGATCACCCAGTTCATCGGCAACGCCGCCTATGTCGTCTTGTGCGTGATGGGCGCCGCGCAGGTGCTGGCAGGCGCCGTCGCGGTGGGCGACATCCAGGCCTTCACCCAGTACATGCGCTCGTTCACCCGCCCGATCGCCCAGATAGCGAGCATCGTGAACACCCTGCAGGCCACGTTGGCGGGCGCCGAGCGCGTCTTCGAGCTGCTCGACGCGCCGCAGATGGACGAGACGAGCATGGGCGACGTGGCGCGCGCGGAAGACGCGATGCGAAAGGCGGGTGATCGGACCTGCGCGGACGCGCCGTCCGCCGATGGCGAAAAGGCCGCGGCCTGCACGCAGCCCGCCGTCACCTTCTCGCACGTGCGTTTCGGCTACGACCCGGCCAAGCCCGTCATCCGCGATTTCTCCGTCGAGGTGCCCCGCGCAAGCCAGGTGGCCATAGTGGGGCCTACCGGCGCGGGCAAGTCCACGCTCGTGAACCTGCTCATGCGCTTCTACGAGATCGACGCCGGCGCCATCCTCGTGAACGGCCGCGACATACGCGAGATGGGCTATCACGAGCTGCGCGGCCATTTCGGCATGGTCTTGCAGGACACATGGCTGTTTTGCGGCACCATCGCCGACAACATCGCCTATTCCAAAGACGGGGCGACCCGCTCCGAGATCGAGGCCGCCGCCCGCGCCGCGCACGTGGACCGCTTCATCCGCACGTTGCCGAAAGGCTACGAGACGCCGATCAACGAGGAGGGCTCCAACATCTCGACCGGCGAACGCCAGCTGATCACCATCGCGCGCGCGCTTTTGGCAGACCCCGAGATCCTCGTCTTCGACGAGGCCACGAGCAACATCGACTCGCGCACCGAACGCCAGGTCCAAGACGCGTTCTCCCGCCTGGCCGCCGGGCGCACGAGCTTCGTGATCGCGCATCGCCTGTCCACCATACGCGCCGCCGACACCATCTTGGTCATCGACGGCGGCGACATCGTGGAGCAGGGCACGCACGAAGAGCTGCTCGCGAAGGGGGGCTTTTACGCCGATTTGCACAACTCGCAGTTCGCCGAATGCATCGACGAGTTGAACGAGTAGAATCGGGTTTTCGCGCGGACGGTTGGAGACGGCGGGGCGCCCGGGCGCAAGCCGCGGGCGGGGATGCGCTGTGGAAATGCCATGCGAGGACACGAGCGGCAGGCTTGCCGCAGGTGGGAAGGGGAGGAAGACGTGGCCGAAGGAGAAGTCGTGGAGGTCGCCGCCTTCGACCTGGACGGCACCATACTCGACGGCGAGAGCCCCTTGAAGCTCACGACGAGCCTGTTGCGCCACCGCGAGCTGCCGTTGCACACGGGGCTGAGGATGGGGCTTTGGGGCATCGCCTACCGCCTGCGCCTGCCGCAAACCGAGTCCACCCCGCGCGAGCTGCTGTTTTCCGCACTCACCGAGCCGAGCGCCGCGGAAGTGGACGCCGAGATACTGGAGGTGTTCGAGCGGCGCATGCGCAAGCACCTGCGTTCGCAGGCTCTGGCCGAGGTCGAGCGCTGCCGCGCGGCGGGCATGAAGCTCGTGCTGGCCAGCGCGTCGTTCAAGCCCATCACCACGACCATCGTGGCCGACTACGGCTTCGACGGGCATGTCTCGACCATCATGGAGGAGCGCGACGGCCACTACACGGGGCGCGTGCTGGGCGTGCCCGTGCAGGGGCGCGAGAAGCTGCGCCTGCTCGTGCAGCTGTGCGACGACAAGTTCGGGGCGGGGAGATGGCGGCTGGCCCGCGCCTACAGCGACCACTACAGCGACGAACCCATGCTGTCGTGGGCGGAGAAGGCCGTCGTGGTGGATCCGGACGCCAAGCTCAAGCGCATCGCGAAGCGGCGCGGCTGGGACATCGCCGACTGGGACGATTGAGCGGCTGCGATGGCAAGGCGCGCGGACGAGACGCCCGCTTCGGCGACGCCGGAGGGGCTCGCGGCTTTCACCGAACGCGTCCGGCGGGAAGGCGAAAGGCTCTACCGCGACCTGCCCTGGCGCGACGTCCGCGACCCGTACGCCGTGCTCCTCTCAGAGGTGATGCTCCAGCAGACGCAGGTCGCGCGCGTGCTGGGGCGCTGGGAGAAGTGGCTCGCCGATTTCCCCACGCCAAAGGCGCTGGCCGGCGCACCCGTGCAGCTCGTGTTGGAACGTTGGCAGGGCATGGGCTACAACCGCCGGGCCCTGAACCTGCACCGCGCCGCCCGCGAGATCTGCGGGCGCTTCGGCGGCCGGGTGCCGTGCGGAAAAGAAGAACTGCTCTCCTTGCCGGGGGTCGGCCCTGCCACGGCGGCGGGCGTGCGCGTCTTCTCGTTCGGGCAGCCGGACGTCTACATAGAGACGAACGTGCGCGCCGTCTTCATCCACGAGTTTTTCGAAGGCGCCGACGAGGTGGCAGAGCGCGACATCGCCGCGCTCGTGGAGGCGACCTGCCCGCCCGACGAGGGCTGCCGGGCATGGTACTACGCCCTGCTCGACTACGGGGCGCATCTGAAAGCGGGCGGCGCAAATCCCGCGCGCCGCGCGAAGGCCTACCGCCGCCAGTCGCGTTTTGAGGGCAGCCATCGCCAAAAGCGCGCGTTCTTGCTGCGTTGCGTGTTGGAGGGCGTCGGCGCGCCAGTCGACCTGGCCGCGGAGCTGAACGCCTTCGAGGGCACGGCCGGCCGTCCCGCCCTGGATGCCGGCGAAGTCGCGGCCATCCTCGAAGAGCTCGCCGCCGAGGGCTTCATCGTGCGCCTCTCGGACGGCCGGTTCGCGGGAGCCGAATAGGGCCCTCTTCGCCCTCACGCCTCTCGCGCCGTGCGCCGTGCGGCATCGGCGCCCGTCTGCGGCGGGCACCGCGGCGTCTCCGCTTTCGCCCTTTTCAGGCCGCGCGCGGATACGAGCCGATCACCTTCACCTCGCGCAGCTTCATGCGCAGGCAGTTCAGGGCGCAGGCTATGTCCGGCTCGTCGGCGTATCCGTCGATGTCGATGAAGAACATGTAGTCGCCCAGCTCGCGTTTGGTGGGGCGGCTTTGCACCATGGTCATGTTGATGCCGGCATACGCCAGCTCGGACAAGATCATGTTCAGCGTGCCCGGCCTGTCCGCGTTGATGAACAAGGCCAGCGTGGACTTGCCCGGGCCTTCGCGCCGCGCCCGGCCGGACCCTATGAGCACGAAGCGCGTCTGGCTGGACAGGTTGTCCTCGATGGCCTCGGCGTAGACCTTCGCGCCGGCCACGCGCGCGGCGAGCGGCGAGGCGATGGCGGCGATGCTTTTGTCGCGGGCGGCCAGCTCGGCTGCGGCGGCCGTCGAGTCCACGAGCCGAAAGGGACGGTTCGGCAGATGCGCGGCAAGCCAGCGGCGGCACTGCCCGATGGCCTGGGGATGCGAGGCGATCGCGGCCACGTCGGAAAGCCCGGCACTCCTTTCCAGCAGCAGCGCCTGGTGTATGTCGAGCACGGTCTCGCCTAGGATCTGCGCGCGCGTCGAGAAGGCGAAGGCGTCGAGCGTGGAGGTCACCGGCCCTTCGAGCGAGTTTTCTATGGGGACGACGCCGAAGGCCGCCTGCCCGCGGTCGACCGCCTCGAAGACCTCGTCCATGCTCGCCTTGGCAAGCGGCTCGCCTTCCCGCGGCAGCATCCCCTTGGAAAGAAAGGCCCGGCAGGCCATGTCGCTGAAGGTGCCTGCAGGACCCAGGTAGGCGTATGCACATGGAGCCGACACGTTTCCCCCGTTTCCCTCGTGGCGCGCATGATGCGCGCGGCATGTGTGGAGCGCGGCGTCCCCCTCCAGGCCCTTGCCTTGCGGTGCGCGGCGCGACGAGAGCGGATTTTACCATTCGCGCACGCCGTCTCCGTGGTAGGGTGAGGGTCGCGAAACGCAAGTGCAATTCACGCGGGGCGGGAGGTTCGGGACATGAACAGGGCGGCAAAGGACCTGATCGGCGCGGGGATAGTCACGGCCTTGTTCGGCCTCGTGGTGCTCTTCATGCCCGGCCTCACGATGGTCGTCTTCTCCTATTTCGTCGCGGCCTCCTTTCTCATATGGGGCCTGACGGCGCTCGGGTGCTGGATGCGCGACCTGCGCGGCGTCCCCGGCGGCGCTCTCGTCATCGCGTTTTCCATAGTGGCCATCGTCTTCGGCATCGTGTGCTTTTTCCATCCGATCGCGTTTGCCGGCGCCGTCTCGTGGCTTGTCGCCTTGCTCGTCATCGCCGTCGGCATAGGCCAGGTCGCCGTGTTGTTGAACAATCCGGGCGACGGCGTGCCCGGCCG
>CAVIIZ010000002.1:60447-71934 GCA_963642995.1 bacterium
ATCGTCTTCGGCGTGGCCTCGCTGGTCTACCCGGCACTCGTCGTGCAGTTCATCGGCATCTC
Source organism: bacterium (assembly GCA_963642995.1). Lineage (GTDB taxonomy): Bacteria > Actinomycetota > Coriobacteriia > Coriobacteriales > QAMH01 > CAVAWX01. Next base: position 60,510 of record CAVIIZ010000002.1, read on the forward strand.
GCTTCTGGCCGAGGGCGTCTCGCTCGTCGTCTGCGGCTCCATGGCGCGCCCCGTCGACGTGGATTCCGAGTAGGCCGCCTGATGCTTTTAGGCGCTTTCCCAACGTCGGGTGCGGGAGTGCACAACAGCTCCCCCATATCTGGCCCCCCCCCCGTTTTCAACGCGGAAAAGAGGGGCGCGTGAAACGGCAGGGCCGCGAGCCGGCGTGCCGCGCGGAAAAATGCGGCGGCGCCGGGCAGGGCGGCTGACGCTTCGCGGGGTATGCATTGCTTGCGCTGCTGTCGGCGTTTGCGCTGGTGGCGCGCTATACGCAAGATGGCGCAGGGTTGTTTCTCGATTTGGCGTATGCGAGCATGGGCGGCAACGGGCTTGTGGCGCCCGTCCTCGCCGTCCTGCTTTTCTTTGCCTATAGGCGGGTGTATGGCTGCGCCCGTGGCGCGTGCGCCCGAAAGCGTCGCGCCCGTGTGTGCGCGGATGGTGTTGTGGGGGTGCCTCACCTCGATGTTTCGAAACGATGGATTTGCCTTCTTCGTCGCCGTCGGCTCCATCTATATCGTGAGGTACATGCTCTTCGCCATGATTGACAAAACCACCCCTTTTTCCTGCGCGCAGATTGACAAAACCACCCCGTTTTCATGTTTGCAAATTGACAAAATAGCGCGTTAAAATGCTTGCAGATTGACAAACCGCATTACGAAACGGGTGCAGGGGGGGTTCGATGCTCAGGCGCAAAGCTCTCGAACAGCTTGAAGAATGGTATGCAACGAAGACGAAGCAGGCCCTGCTCGTCACCGGGGCAAGGCAGGTCGGCAAAACCTATCTTGTCCGCCACTTTGCGTCCCTGCACTGGGAAAACGTCGTGGAGCTGAACTTTTTCGAGAACGCCGAGGCGCGCCAGGCGGTCGAGTCGGCGACGAGCTCTGCCGAGTTGTTCATGCGTCTGACGGCGTTCGCGCAGGCACCTGTGGTGCCCGGCAAGACGGTGTTTTTCCTCGACGAGGTCCAGGAGTGCAAAGAGGCGCTGACCGCCATCAAGTTCTTGATGGAGCGCGGGGAATATGACTACATTCTCTCCGGGTCGCTGCTCGGCGTGGAACTCGAGGGGATCTCGTCGGCCCCTGTCGGCTACCTGAGCACTGTCAAGATGTACCCGCTCGATTTCGAGGAGTTCTGCTGGGCCAACAATCTCTCAGGCGATGTCATCGCCGTTGCGAGAAACACGTTTGCCGAAAGAACCCCCGTCGACGAGTTCGTGCATGCGCGCCTGCTGGGCCTGTTCCACCGCTATCTGATCTCGGGCGGCATGCCCGACGCCGTCGTCGCGTTCACCGAGACAGACGATGTGAAGAAGGCGAGGACGGCGCAGGAGGCCATCGTCACCCAGTACCGTTGGGATATCAGCAAGTACGCGGGCGGCAGGGCGCGCGTCGTCCGCAGGATCTTCGACCTCATGCCCAGCGAGATAAGCCGCCAAGACAAGCGCTTCACGGTGTGCGACGTCGAGGGGGATTCGCATTTCGACCGCTACGACAACGATTTCATGTGGCTCACAGACGCCAACGTGGCGCTCGCGGCGTACAGCGTCCGCGAACCCAGGTACCCGCTTGCGACGGCCCTCGAGGCGCCGAAGTTCAAGCTGTTCAGCTCGGACGTCGGGCTTTTGACCTACCAGTGCGGCTTGGATGTCGTGCGCGGGATATTGGGCGAGCGCGCCGACATCAACTTCGGCGCCGTCTACGAGAACGCCGTGGCGCAAGAGCTCGCGACGCATGGGCGGGGGCTTTACTACTTCAAGAATCGCGCGATGGGCGAGTTGGACTTCGTCGTCCAAACCGACGACGGCAGGGTCGTGCCGGTGGAGGTGAAGTCGGGTAAGGGGTACAGACGCCATGTGGCGCTCGGGAAGGTGCTTTCCACCGCGAATTATGGAATCGAGGAAGCGCTCGTCTTGCACGAGGGCAATCTTTCGGTCGACGGAGCCGTGACGTATTGCCCGGTCTACATGGCGGCGTTTCTGTAAGGGCCGACCGTCTTTTCCATGCCGTACAATCTGCTCGTACGAAGGCGGGTCTTGGGGCGGCGTCCGAAGCGAAGGGCGCGTGCCTACGCGCAGTCCCTTTCCGCAAACAGGGCCTTTTGCTCACGGGCGCCCGCCAAGTGGGCAAGACCACGCTCGTCAGGGATTTCGCCGCGAGAAATACGTCTCGAATCCGATGGAGGCGCGGCAGATAAAGATGGTCTACGAGGCCTTCGTCGCCCAAGAGCTGCGGGCAGCCGGATTCGCGCCGCACTACTACTCCTCGAAAAAACGAGGCGAGCTGGATTTCGCGATTGAAGATAAGGCTACGGGCCGGGTGAGGCTGGTGGAGGTGAAATCCGGCAAGGACTACAAGCGGCACAGCGCCCTGTCCAAGCTCATTGAAAGCGGAGAGGCGCAAGACCCCGTGGTCTTGTGCAACGAAAACTACGCGGAGGCGGCCGGGCGGCGCTATGTCCCGGTGTATGCGGCCTCGCTCCTCGGAAAGCTCTAGTGCGCCTCTAGTGCGCCGCGCCCGCACTCGCCCGCCCAGATTTTTCCGCGCAAGGGCGGCTTTCGGCTAGAATAGCCCGCATGGATCAGACACTCATCCGCAACTTCAGCATCATCGCGCACATCGACCACGGCAAGTCGACCATCGCCGACCGCATACTGGAGATGACGCATACCATCGCCTCGCGCGACATGACCGAGCAGGTGCTCGACAGCATGGACATCGAGCGCGAGCGCGGCATCACCATCAAGTCGCAGGCCGTCTCCGTGGACTACACGGCCGCCGACGGGCAGACCTACCTGTTCAACCTCATCGACACGCCCGGCCACGTGGACTTCACCTACGAGGTCTCGCGCAGCCTGGCCGCCTGCGAGGGCGCGGTGCTCGTGGTGGATTCCACCCAAGGCGTCGAGGCCCAGACCGTGGCAAACGCCCTCATGGCGATGAACGCGGATTTGGAGATCGTGCCTGCCATCAACAAGGTGGACCTGCCGGCGGCAGACCCCGAGCGCGTGCGCGGCGAGATAGAGGAGGGGCTCGCCATCCCGGCAGACGACGCGGTGCTCACCTCGGGCAAGTCGGGTTTGGGAGTGGCCGAGCTGCTGGAGGCCGTGGTCGCGCGCATCCCCGCGCCGCAAGGCGACGCCTCCGCGCCGCTCAAGGCGCTCGTATTCGACAGCTACTTCGACGCCTACCGCGGGGTCGTCGCCCTCGTGCGCGTGGTGGACGGCAGGCTGCGCGCGAAGGAGCGCCTGCGCTTCATGCAGACGCGCCACGAGTGCGAGGCCGAGGAGGTGGGCGTGCGCCGCCCTGCCGAGACGGCCGTAGACGAGCTGGCGGCCGGCGAGGTGGGATATCTCGTCACCGGCCTGAAAGACCCCAAGCTCGTGAAGGTGGGCGACACCGTCACCCTCGCCCGCGAGCAGGCCGCAGAGCCGCTGCCGGGGTATCGCGAGGTAAAGCCCATGGTCTACACCGGCGTCTTTCCCATCGACGCCGACCAGTACCCGGCGTTGCGCGATGCGCTGGAAAAGCTCTCCTTGAACGACCCGGCGCTGCTCTTCGAGCCGGAGACGAGCCACGCGCTGGGTTTCGGCTTTCGCGTGGGCTTTCTGGGGCTGCTTCACCTCGAGGTGGTTCAAGAGCGCCTCGAGCGCGAGTTCTCGCTCGACCTGATAGCCACGGCGCCGTCCGTGGAATACGAGGTCTACCTGGCAAGCGGCGACATGGTGGTCGTGCACAGCCCGCAGGACATGCCCGACGCGGCCTCGATCGAGCGCGTCGAGGAACCCTACCTGAAGGCGAAGATCATCGTGCCCGCCGATTTCGTGGGCGCGGTCATGGAGCTGTCGGTGGCGCGGCGCGGCGTGTTCAAGAACATGGAGTACCTCTCCACGAAAAACGTCGAGCTGACCTTCGAGCTGCCGCTTTCCGAGCTGATCATGGACTACTTCGACGCGTTGAAAAGCCGCACGAAGGGCTACGCGTCGCTCGACTACGACGTCATCGGCTACCGCGCAAGCGACCTGGTCAAGCTCGACATACTGCTCGCCGGCAACAAGGTGGACGCGCTGTCGTGCATCGTGCACCGCGACAGCGCCTACGAGCGCGGCAAGGCGCTGTGCCTGAAGCTGAAGGGCATCATCCCGCAGCAGCTGTTCGAGGTGCCCATCCAGGCGGCCGTCGGCGCGCGCATCCTGGCGCGCCAGACGGTGCGGGCAAAGCGCAAGGACGTGCTGGCGAAATGCTACGGCGGCGACATATCACGCAAGCGCAAGCTGCTGGAGAAGCAGAAGGCCGGCAAGAAGAAGATGAAGGCCATAGGCAGCGTGGACGTGCCGCAGGAGGCCTTCATGGCGATCCTCAAAGTGGATGATGAATAGGGGCGCGCGCGCGGGGGCGGCGATTCGCGCGGGCGCCGGCGCGGGTGAAATCGCGCACGAGCCCGCGTCCGCGCCCGACGCGGCTTTTCGCGCGGCGCTTTCCCGGCCGTTGTGGCTTGCCCCCATGGCAGGCGTCAGCGACAAGGCCTTCCGCACGATATGCGTGTCCCACGGCGCGGGCCTCGCGTTCACCGAGATGGTGAGCGCGGCAGGCCTTGCGCATGCGGGGAAAAAGACGTGGGACCTGGTCGACCCCGCGCCTGCCGAGCCTGCCGTGGCGGTGCAGCTGTTCGGCCACGACCCCCGGCAGATGGCGTCGGCGGCCATGCGCGTCGAGCGGCGTCTGGGCGCGCGGCTCGCCGCGATCGACGTGAACATGGGATGCCCCGTGCGCAAGGTGGTGCGAAAAGGGGAGGGCGCCGCGCTGATGAACGCGCCCGGGCGTGCCGTGCAGATCGTGTCGGCCCTGGTGGAAGCCGTGTCCGTGCCCGTCACGGCCAAGGTCCGCTCCGGATGGCAAGAAGGTGAGGAGAGCGCGCCGGAGCTTGCGCAGATGCTCGAGCAGGCAGGCGTCGCGCTTGTCGGCGTGCACGGCAGGACCGCCCGGCAGCTCTACCGGGGCGCAGCCGACTGGGGCGTGATCCGGCGGGTGAAGGAGGCGGTCGGCGTCCCCGTCGCGGGCAGCGGCGACGTGTTCTCGCATGCGGACGCCGAGGCGATGCGCGCGCAGACGGGTTGCGACGTGGTCTACGCGGCACGCGGCGCGCGCGGCAACCCGTGGATCTTCGAGGGGCGCGAGCCGTCTGCCGCCGAGCGCGTCGAGTGCGCCCTGGAGCATCTGGGCCTTTTCTGCGACTTCTACGGCGAGGAGCACCTGAGCCCGCTGCGCGCCCAGCTCTCCTGGTACGTCCACGGCCTGCCCAAGGCGGCCTCGATGCGCCGCGCGCTGTCCACCGCCACGACCCGGCGCGACTTCGAGCGGGTTTTCTCAACTGCGCTCGCACAGGCGGCCGAGAATTCGCGTGGGAGTGCTTTCGGCACGTTTCATCAATAAAACTTGTGGTAAAGTGCGATAATAGAAAAATTCTTTTACGAAAGGCGGCGATAACAGCGTGAAGACAGCGACGCCGCGTCCGGTTGCCCGGGCGCAACGGGACATCGCCGCAAACCTCAGCCTCGCCCGCCGCCAGCAACGCGTCTCCGTGGCCGTGCTCGCCGACCGCACGGCCATATCGGCGCCGACCGTCTCCAAGCTGCTCAACAAGGGGGAGGGCACCCTCGAGACCTTCCTGCGCGTGGCCATGGCGCTCGGCCTGCTCGACGCCGTCGTGGATGCGACCGACCCCCTGGCCACGCCGCTTGGCCGCGTCCTTGCCGAAGAAGACGTCCCCCAAAGGGTCAGGTACTAGCCATGGCGCGGCGGCGCGTGCTCGTGACGCTGCAGGTGGACGGCGCGGATCTTGCGTGTGGAACACTTGACCAGAGCGTCCGCAACGGCCGCGAATCGCTGACCTTCTCCTACGACGCAGGCTATCTGGAACATCCGAAGGCCTTCGCCTTGAGCCCGGACATGCCGCTCGCGCCGGGCGCCTTCCATTCTGTCGGCACGGCCGAGCTGCGGGCCTTCGGCGATTGCATGCCGGATCGCTGGGGACGAAACCTCATGCGCCGCGAGGAGGCACGGCTTGCCCGCGAGCAGGGGCGGACGCCGCGCACGCTTTTCGAGCTCGACCTGCTCTGCGGAGTGGACGACGCGCAGCGCCAGGGCGCCGTGCGCCTGTGGGACGAAAACGGCGCCGTGTTGTCCGCCCCGGGCACGGGCGTGCCCCGGGAGGTGGAGCTGCCTGCTTTGCTGGATGCGGCAGACCTTGCGGCAGACGACCTTTCGGCCGACGTGCGCGACCTGTTTGCCGCGGGCTCGAGTCTGGGCGGCGCGCGCCCAAAAGCGTCTGTTGCCGATGCGGACGGCGCGCTTTCAATTGCCAAGTTCCCCCGTGAAGACGAATCGGCGCTCGACGACGTCTGCGCCTGGGAGAAGGTCGCGCTCGGCATTTTCGCGGCTTGCGGCCTTGCGGTGCCGCCCTCTAGACTGCTCAGGCTCTCGGGGCGCTCGGTGCTGCTTGTGAGGCGCTTCGACCGCGAGGGCGCGCGGCGCGTCCCCTACCTGAGCGGGCTTTCCGCCATCGGCGGGCGCGACGGCGCCGATGGGTACTCCTACCTCGACCTTGCGGATTTCCTCGCGCGGGAGGGTGCAGACGCGCATGCGGACAAACGTCGCCTGTGGCTGCACGCCCTGCTGTCCGCGGCGATCGGAAACACCGACAACCACATGCGCAACTTCGGCTTTTTGCGCGACGGGGGCGGGCGGGGCTGGCGGCTCTCGCCGTTTTTCGACGTGAACCCCACGCGACTCGATGCGGGCGGGTGTTTCGCCGTGGGGGTGGCCGATGCAGGGGCGCCCCATGACGTCGAGACCGTCATGGAGTGCGCCGGGCTTTACGACCTGGGACGAGACGAGGCCTGTGAGCTGGCCGGTCGAGCGCGCGACGCCGTGGCAACCTGGCGGCGCCTGGCGTTGTCCGCCGGCATCAGGGATGCCTCGGTCGAGGGCATGCGCAGCCGCATGGAGTCCGGCATCGCCGACCTCGGGAATTGGGCCTGCCCGCGCCGCGCCGTCGTCTGAAAGGCCGCTGGTATAATTCCTGCCGTTGCCTTCAGGCGAAAGAAAAGGAGCACCCATGTCCGATGCGAACGTCCCCGTGAAGCCTTTGTTCGACTATGTCTGCGAGCTGCCGACGTACACCCGGCTCGACTACGACTACCAGGCCGACTTTTATGAAAACGAGTTCAGCAAGCTCTCCGGCGGGTGCAGCTGCGCCGCAAAGCCCATCGACGGGGAGACCGTCGTCGTGCGCAACCTCGACTTCAACGTCTCCAACAAGAGCGCCTACATCGTGCGCACCGAGGTTCCGGGTTTCCACAAGACCGTGGGCGTGTGCTACGTGCCGTGGTTCGGGCCTGACTACACGGAGGCCGTCGAGGACGGCGTGCCTGCCGACTTCGCGAAGATAGTGCCGTTTTTCTGCTGCGACATCCTGAACGAGAAGGGCTTCTACATCGAGGCGGACATGCGCACGGAGGAGTTCCACGACGGCGTGCCGCGCTACAAGAACGCCGGCTTGAACCCCGGCGGCGACCGCATCAGCGCCATCGCGTTTCTGCGCTACGCGGCAGAGCGCTGCGCCACCATCGACGAGCTGCTCGAGCTGCTCGAGACGCTGGACTTCTTCTCCCTGTCCGCGCCCGGCATCGAGTGGGGTTTCGCCTACATGGTGGCAGACGCGACCGGCAATTTCGGCGTGCTCGAGATAGCGGGCGACAAGGTGCACTTCAACCAGTACCAGCCCGCGCACACGAATTCCTACATCACGCCCGAGCTGGCGGAAAACCAGCTCTACCGCAGCGGGCTCGGGCGCTACCACACGCTCATGGCCAACTACTTCAAGGCAGACGACGAGCAAGGCATGCAAGACCTGATCGACCTCGTGCGCTATTCCAGCCAATACGAGGACCCGAAAGGCTGCGCGTTCGATTGGCGTCACGAGTACTACAGCGCCGCGGAAGGGATCGACTACGCACGGGTCATGGATCCGCACAACCAGCCAGAGCTCGTCGCCGCCCAGGAGAAGTTCGTCGCCGAATGGAAGGCGATGAGCCGCCAGGAAAAGCAGGACCTGAATTCCATTTGGGAGACCACTTTGTCGGTGCGCACGAACGTGATGAAGCGCACGATGCGCATCCGTTTCTACGAGGACGAGGGGCGCGTCCTCGAGCTGAGCATCTAGGCCCGTCGAAAGCAGGGCTGTCGGAGAGCCGGCTCGGGGGGAAGCCCCGGTCGGCTCTTCGCGTTTTCAAGGCGCCGCAGCGAGGTGCGCACCCAGGGGGGGGCGGGGAGTTGCAGGGAGAAGGCTGAGCCGCACCAAGTATGCCCGGCTCAAGCGCGAGAAGAACCTGACGCCTCCCCAGCTGAAGAAGAAGCGCAACCCGGCCGCCGAGAACCCGAAGGCGGACAGGGGCTTGCCAACGCGATCCCCGAGGGAATGAACTCGGTCATCCAGCCGGCGAAGAGGGCCGCGCGCGGGTTTTCGGAGCATCGGGTACTTCAAGGCGCTTTGCTCCGTCGGCGCCACTTTCCGCCTGCGTAAGCGGGCGTGAGGGTGGCGCTGGTATAATTCCCCAAAACGGAATTTTTTTCGAATTTGGGGAATGAAACGCCTCGACCACGGAGGGCGACCATGAAACTCATAGAGCGCACGGCATATCTTTCGGAGATGCTCGAATTGGCCGACACGCCCGACATCAAGGTCATCACCGGCGTACGCAGGTCGGGGAAGTCAAAGCTCATGGAGGCCTTGGCGCAAGGCATTCTGGAGCTGCAACCCGATGCCAACATCATCCACATCAACTACAACCTGACCGACTTCGAAGACATCATGGATTATCGTTCCATGGAGGCCTACGTCGAAAAGCGCCACGTGCCGGGCCGCCAAAACTACCTGCTCGTCGACGAGGTGCAGATGTGCGAGTCCTTCGAGAAGGCGATAAACAGCCTGCATGCCAAAGAGAAGTACGGCATATTCGTCACTGGCTCGAATGCCTTCCTGCAAAGCAGCGATTTGGCGACCTTGTTTGTGGGCAGAACATATGAAATCCCCGTATATCCCTTTTCATTTGCCGAGTACCTGGAGTATTTCCCATCTCAAAACATCTACGACAGCTTGACCGCCTACATATCGGACGGCGGGATGGCGGGGTCGTATGTGTACAAGACGGAGGAGCAGAAACGCCGCTACATCAACTCCGAGGTCTTGAACGCTTTGGTAGTCCGAGACGTCGCGGATAAGTACAAAATCAAAAACGAGCCGCTGCTGCATGCGCTGATCGACTATCTCATGGACAACATCGGAAACCTCACGTCCATGCGCTCCATTGCCGATACGCTCGAATCCAACAAGACGAAGACCGACCACAAGACGATCGGCAAGTATGTAGACGCGCTCTGCAAGGCCTTCGCCTTCTACCGCATTCGCCGCTACGATGTCCGCGGAAAGAGGTATTTGAGATCAGAGGACAAGTTCTACCTCGTCGACCAGGGATTTCGCTTTGCGCGCCTCGGGACCAAGAACATGGACTATGGCCGCGTGTTGGAAAACATCGTGGCCATAGAGCTCCTGCGAAGGGGGTACGAAGTCTATGTCGGCGTCCTCTATAAAAAGGAGATCGACTTCGTCGCGATCAGGCGGGGCGAGAAGTTCTACATCCAAGTCGCGAACAGCATATCCGAGGAGAAGACATTCGAGCGTGAGATTTCTCCCCTGCTCGCGATAAAGGACGCCTACCCCAAGATGCTGATCGCCCGCACGTACCAGCCCGAGTACCAGCACGAGGGGGTGCGGATCGTGGATGCGGCAGAGTGGTTGAGCGGCGGCATTCCCCAAAATCGATGAAATTGCAATTTTGGGGAATTGAAATAGTAAAATTTAGTAAAAGATGGTAAAGAATAGTAAAACAGGCTATCGTGATTTGGAGTCCCGAGCGTCGCGGACTTTTTGAAGACAAACGCCTGAAATCGAAGAGGCCGATAAAAACGTTGTCGAGAACGAGGGTTGTATGATGCAGGTGGATCGCTTGAAGTTTCAGCGCATCGACGTGTCGGCGCGTTCTGCGGCCGTCGGCGAGCTTGCGCCCGACTGCCGCAAGGGCATCTACTTCTACCTCTTCGACGATGGGTCTGCGTATGTGGGCAAATCCATCGACATGGTGAAACGGCACGCCCAGCATCTTCATGAATACCGGCATCGAGACGATTCCCGCGTACGTGCGCGACACGATGCCCGAGCCCGCGCACACGGTGGGGTACTCTCGGCGAGGCATTGAAAAGCCCTGTTCTTTTGGACCGGGCCTACAGGTTCAACGTCGAGTGCTTCCGCAAGGGCAAAAACCCCAGGGGCAAAGACGGCAACCCGCTGCTCATGCAGACGATTCTCGGCCGTTGATCTCTTTGATTGCCTTACCTTGTACTCTTGGTTAAATATGCTTGCCGCTTGTCTGACGTGAAAGCAACTGCATATTGCTTTGCGAAGATGATTGCCCCGGGAAGTGACTATTGCAAAACAGCCGACTTAATTTCAGGTAAAGATTTTGATGCAATTTTGAGGGACGGGAACGGCAGAACCAGAAGCGAATATCTGGCATATCCCGAGCCTGATGATACAGATGATGACATCGTGTATTGCTATGTTCGTGAACTTCCGTATGGGCTGCTTAGCAAACGAGCCGAGAATGCAATGAATAATGCAATTGTTGAAAGGGGCGGGCGTAGGTATAAGTCCAATGCCAAAGGCGCTAAGTGGACGATTATTTCAGATCCCGAGCAAGATGCTCGGTCGTGTGCAACTGTTTTTGAAAAGGACCGCGGTAGGGGCAAAAAAGTTTGCTATCTGCCAGAGCTGCTGGATTATTTGCAGGTCGACCGCAGAGGGTTTGACACAAGATGGACAGCGGGGCGCAAGAGGTGTGCAAAGGAACTGGATGCACGATTTCCCGTGCCTTCTCAACTGAAAGCGTGCTGCGAGGGTAATGTTGCGGCGCCTGCTTCCCAGATTCTTCAAAGGGGTGGGGTGGATGTTCAGGCACTCGCAGGAATGCGGCAGGTTGTACAACCTATATGTGAAATATCTGCAGAGGATAAGCGGCTGCGTTTTGCGGCTTTTGTGTTTAGTCTTATTGCAACTGTTTTGGGCGGTCTTTTTCTTGTTCCGCTTGCATGGCGTATTCCCATGACGATTCATGTTTGGAAGCTATATGAAGGCAAGGAACGAAACTCTGTTGCATTTGATGTATGCGAGTTGCTGTTCTGCGGCGTTGTGGCGGGAATTTTGTTGCTTGCATCTGAAAGGAAATGGCCTATGGGCACTGAATATGACATAGAAAGCAGGGGATCTGGCGGGG
>CAVIIZ010000002.1:71944-150233 GCA_963642995.1 bacterium
GGGTGTGGGGGAGGAATGATGCTTGCTTTTAGCATCTAGAAGGACGAATCCGTGCCCTTGTGTTGTTTCTGGAGCTGTGCCAACCGTGAGCTACCGGGGAGACAATTGTGTTCATAGCTCCAGTTCAGCGTGAGTTCCGGTGCGGGTCAAGGTGAGGACGAGCACGTCTTTATCCAGCTTGTAGATGAGCACCCAATCGGGCTCGATATGGCAGTCCCGAAAGCCCCGGCGGTTGCCGACAAGCCCGTGATCGCGGTGCCTCTCTTCAAGTTGCTTGCCATCAGCGATTGCGTCGACGACAGCAGCGAGCTTCGAGAGGTCGCGCCCCTGCTTCATAAGGCGCTTCACATCCTTCTTGAAGGCGGATGTGCGCCGTATCTGAAACTGAGCCATTGTCAGTCCAGATCTTCGAGCAACTCGGAAAACGAGGAGTAGGATTTGGCATCCGGGTCTGCGGCGATAGCCTCCGCCTCGTCCATGGCGGCGATGGTCTCGGCGTTGAATATGCGCACGTCGAAGGGGATGCCGCCCACCTGCGCTATCTTCGAGAAGTACATCCGTATGGCGGTGGGCACATCGAGTCCGTTCGCATTCAGCACGTTTTCAACGTCGTGTTTCAGGCACGGGTCAACTCGTGTCTGTACCAATGCTGTATTTGCCATGTCAATCACCTCTTTTCGTATGTAATTATATACTAAACACATACATCTGATATGAAAAAGCAGCAATCGGGCAGGCGCTGGCCGAAGTTGGCCGCAGGGTCGCATGTCGGCGGGGTCTGCTGCCGCCTTTTCGTAAGTCCAAACGGAACGGCCGCCTTCCGTCAATCTAGCCCCGCTGTCCCGCGAATTCGCTGGTAGTGAAAATCGGGAATACAATTCCCGATTTTACAATTCTGCTAGTGCTCGTCTAGGCGAAGCGGAATTGTCGGATGCAGTGGCAGGTGCGGCGACACGGGCGCGTGATGTCGTGGCGAGCTGGCGGCGTCTAGCGTTGTTCGCAGGCATCGAGGGCGCCTCGATCGAGGCTATGCGGGGCCGTATGGAGTCCGGCATCGCCGACCTCGGACGTTTGGTAAAGTTTAGTAAAAATTAGTAAAGATTAGTAAAAGAAATCCGAAATAGTAAAGTTTAGTAAAAGATAGTAAAGCACAGTAAAACGAGTTAGAATAGCGAGAGGTGAAGCCGATTGAGGGAAGGAGGGTGCGGGAAATGGAGAACCCCTTTTCGCTCGTGTTCGGAAAAAGCCCGCAAGCCGCAGTGGAGAGACCCGTCCAGCTGCACGAGATCGTGGACGGTTTTTCCAGCGAGAGCATGAACCAGCAGATCTATCTCATCACCGGAGTGCGTGGCTACGGCAAAACGGTTCTCATGACGCAGGCCGCGCGCCTCCTTTCCGAGGACAAGAGCTGGATCCACGTCGATCTCAACCCCGCCCGCGACCTGCTCGCCTCGCTGCTCTCCAAGCTCAACAGCAGCAAGGGCTGCCTCGATGCGCTTAAAGATGCCAAGGTCAACCTGAGCTTTTTCGGCTTTTCCGTCGGGCTTTCCACGTCCGCCCAGATAAAAGACCCCGAGACGGCGGTGTCGGAGATCTTGAAGCAGATGAAAAAGCACGGCCGGCGCCTGCTCGTGACGATAGACGAGGCGACGAACACCGAGCAGATGCGCGTCTTCGCGAGCGCCTTTCAGATTTTCCTGCGCCAAGACCTGCCCGTCTTCTTGCTCATGACGGGGCTGTACAAGAACATCGAGGACTTGCAAAACGAGGAGAACCTCACCTTCCTGCACCGCGCCCCGAGAATTCACCTGCAGCCGCTCAACAAGGCGGCGATGGCGGCGGAGTACGCGAAGATATTCTCCTTGGACAAAGAAGACGCCGAGCAGATGGCCTCCCTCACGCGCGGATACCCGTTCGCCTTCCAGGCCCTGGGGTATCTGACGTGGGAGAACGGGGGCGCCTACGCGGATGTGCTCGAACGCTATGCGCAATACCTCTCCGAATACGCCTACGACAAGATCTGGAGCGAGATGTCGCCGAAGGACAAAGAAGTCGCGCGCGGGATGGCGAGGGTGGGGGAGGGTTCCACCAAGGCGATCCTCGCGGAGCTCGGCATGAGCCAAAACGAGTTCAACCCCTACCGCAAGCGCCTGGTCAAGAAAGGCGTCGTCCGTGCGCCCGAGCGCGGGTCCCTGAAGTTCACCCTGCCGCTTTTTTCCGAGTACTGTCTGGAGAACTGAGCAGGTGAAGTGCGTGCCGCCGTCTTTTCGCGCGCCGATGAGGCAATGCACGCGGCGTCGGGCCGAGGGGCGAACGTCGGTGGAGGCCCTGTACCTGCACGTGCCCTTCTGCAAGAGCCGTTGCGCGTATTGCGATTTCGCGACGGATGCCTGCGAGGACGGCGCGGCGATGAACGCCTATGTCGAGGCGCTGTGCCTGCAAGTGCGCCGGGCTGCCCGCGCGGGTCTTCTCGGGCAGGTGAAGACGGTCTACGTCGGCGGCGGCACGCCCACGCACCTGGGGTCGGCGCGCCTGGGGCAGCTGGCCTCGACGCTCTCGTTTTCGCTGCACATGGACGCGGTCGAGGAGTTCACCGTGGAGTGCAACCCCGAGTCCCTGGCGCCGGCCATGGTGCGCGACCTCTTCGCGGCCGGCGTGACGCGCTTTTCCATCGGTGCGCAGAGCTTTTCCGACGCCGAGCTGTCCGCCATCGGGCGCGCGCACACGGCAGTCGACACGCGCGCCGCCGTGGCCGCCGTGCGCGAGCGGACGGGAAACTTCAGTCTCGACCTCATGTGCGGCCTGCCCGGCCAGACGCCGCGAAGCTGGGAGGAGAGCCTGCGCGCGGCGCTCGACCTGGAGCCGGCGCACGTGAGCGTCTACCCGCTTTCCGTCGAGGAGGGAACGCCGCTTGTCGCCCGGGTCGCATCCGGCGAGGCGCCCGTCGCCGGCGAAGACGGCCAGGCGGACATGATGCTTCGCGCCGAGGAGCTTTTGGGCGCCGCCGGTTTCACCCGCTACGAGGTCGCCTCCTACGCGCAACCCGGCTTCGAGTCGCGCCACAACACGGCGTATTGGACCGGCGTGGAGTATCTGGGCTTGGGCGCCGGCGCGGCGTCGATGCTTTCCCCGGCGAATTTCGCGGCCTGCGTGAACGCGGGGATTTTCACCGTGCCGGGCGAAGGGGAACGCGTTTGCGCGCGGGCAGCGGACGGGGACGGGGGCGCCGGCGCGAATGCGGCGGACGGGGCGGCCGGCCCAGATGCGGATGCGGCGGGCGAGGGGGGAGGCGCCGATGTGCGGAAAGCGGATGGAGGCGAGAGTGCCCGCGTGCGCGTGGCGACCGCCTTCGACAGCGCGGCCTTTTCCGCAGGCGGCGGCCTTGCCCAGGCGCAAGTGGAGCGCTTCGATGCGCGGCAGGCCCTCCTCGAAGACGTGATGCTGTCCCTGCGTCGCAGCGCCGGGCTGGGAGAGGAGCTGCGCGTTTGCGCGCTCGAGGCCGTGCCCGAGCTGGATTCCGTCCTCGGTCGCCTCGTCTCTTTCGGCCTGCTCGAAGAACGCGCGGACGGTTGCGGCAGGCCCCGCCTCGTGCCCACGCGTCGCGGCTGGCTGTGCGGCAACGAGGTTTTCGGCGCCGTCTGGGGCCTCGCCGAAAGCTGAAACGCGCCGTGCCGGTTTCCCGTGCGGCGTCTCGCAAGCCGCGCCGCGCGGCCGCTCCCCTTGCGGCGTCTCGCAGGACCTGCCGCGCCTTTCGCCGTTCAGTCGCGCGCAAGGTGTCGGCTGGGTGAAAATGATGACGGGTGGTAAACGATTCACCATTTGAACGGGTGCCCCGCGCACAATGAGCGCGCGAAAGGCGGCGCGTGCGCAGGCACGCGTTTTTCTTGGCCTGCACGTGCGCGGACCGCGGCGCGAGCAGGCCCGCATGAGAGAAGGGCGCGAGGGGGACGGCGGTTTTCAGAAGGTGGCCTACGAGTTCTACGACATATTGGGCGTGTCCCGCGACGCAGACGACCGGGAGATAAAGAAGGCGTTTCGCCGCAAGGCGCGCGAGCTTCATCCGGACGTGAACAAGGCGCCGGACGCCGAGGAGCGCTTCAAGGAGCTCAACGAGGCCTACGACGTCTTGAGCGACCCGCAGAAGAAGGCCCTCTACGACCGCTACGGCACGGCCGAGGCGACGGGCGGTTTCGGCGGCGGCTACCAAAACGTCGACATGAGCGACATATTCGGCGGCATGGGCGACATCTTCTCCAGCTTCTTCGGCGGCATGGGCGGCTCGCGCGGCCCGCAAGCCCGCCGCGAGGGGCGCGACATGGGCATAGGCCTGCGCCTCACGCTCGAGGAGGCTGCCGTCGGGGTGAAGAAGGAAGTCGTCTACGACCGCCTGGCGCCTTGCGAGGAGTGCGGCGGCACGGGCAGCGCCGACGGCGGCTCGATGAGCAGCTGCAAGACCTGCGGCGGCAGCGGGCGCGTGGTAAGCGTCCAGCACACCTTCCTGGGCGACATGCAGACGGCCAGCACCTGCCCGGAGTGCGGCGGCACGGGCTCGACGGTGGAAAACCCCTGCCAGGAATGCGGGGGCCAGGGACGCGTGCCCGACCGCGAGCGCCTGACCATCGAGATCCCGCCCGGCATCAAAGACGGCCAGCAGGTCCGCGCGGCCGGCCGCGGCGAAGCCGGCATGAACGGCGCGGCGGCAGGCGACCTCATCGCCACGGTGCGCCTCGAGCAGCACAAGTACTTCGAGCGCGACGGCGACCACCTGCACACGCGCGCCAACGTCTCCATAGCGCAGGCCGCCCTCGGCGCGACCATCACGGTGGAGGGCATCATCGACGGAGAAAAGATCGAAGTCGAGGTTCCGGCCGGCTGCCAGCCCGACCAGATGCTGCGGGTGAAGGGCCACGGCATGCCGCGCCTGCGCAAGCCCGCCAAACGCGGCGACCTCTTCGTGCACGTCACGGTCGTCGTGCCCGCGAAGCTCTCGCGCAAGGCGCGCGAGCTGCTCGGCGCCCTCGACGAGGAGCTGGGCCATGCCGACTCCGAGAAGCGCGCCCCGCTCTCGCGCCGCTAGAGGGGGCGGCATGCTTGCCGGGCGTGAAGATTTTCACCAATTCGCCACTGAACGAAGGCGTGCTACGTGGTATCATCCCTTTTCGTGTGTTTGAAGGATGCGGCGCGCGGCAGGCAGCCGGCGTCGTCTAGGAAAGGCAAACGATAGAGATGGCAGTACCCAAGCGCAAGACCGGCCGAATCCGCACGCATCAGCGTCGCTCGGAAAACGACAAGGTGGCCACGCCGGCACGTTCCGTGTGCCCGCAATGCGGCGAGGTCAAGCTCCCGCACCGCGTGTGCCCCTCATGCGGCTACTACAAGGGCAAGGAGGTCGTCGAGATCGGCTAGGCGCGCCTTGTGCCTGCCGTTTTCGCGGCTGAAGAGAAAGCCGGCTTTTCCCTGGAGAAAGGCCGGCTTTCTTGTATGAGAAGAGGCTTGAGAAGATGCCGAACCTGAGAATCGCCGTCGACGCGTTCGGCGGAGACGACGCGCCCGACGTGGTTTTGGCGGGCGTGGACGAGGCCCTTGCCGCGCGCGAGGGCCTCGAGGTCGTGCTGTGCGGCCTTCCCGAGACGGTCGAGCCCTTCGCCGCCTCGCGCCCGCGCGTCGTCGCCCGGCCCTGCTCGGAGATTGTCGGCATGGGCGAGCATGGGGCGCGGGCCGTGCGCAAAAAGCGCGACTCCTCGATCGCCGTCGGCTGCAAGCTGGTGAAAGAGGGGAAAGCGCAGGGCTTTTTCTCGGCCGGCTCGACCGGTGCGTGCATGGCGGCGGCCACCTTGCTCATGGGGCGCCTGCCCAAGGTGAAGCGCCCGGCCATCGCCACGGTCATCCCCTCGCCCGCGGGCAAGTGCGTCATGTGCGACGTGGGCGCGAACGCCGATTGCAAGCCGGAGTACCTCGTGCAGTTCGCCTTGATGGGCTCCGTGTACGCGCAGATTGTTCTCGGAGTGGAGCATCCCCGCATAGGCCTGCTCAACATCGGCGCAGAAGAAGAGAAGGGCTCCGAGTTTGCGCAAACCTGCCACAAGCTGCTGAAAGAGCAGGTCGCGGGCTTTGCGGGCAACGCAGAGGGCCGCGATGTGGCACTTGGACGCTTCGACGTCATAGTCACCGACGGCTTCACCGGAAACGTCGCGTTGAAGGCCTTCGAGGGCGTGGGCAAGGCGCTGTTCTCCGCGCTCAGAGACGCGATGACGGACAGCCTGAGGCACAAGCTCGGCGCCGCTCTCGTGCGCGACGGCCTGATGGGCCTGAAGACCTCCGTCTCGCCCGACGAATACGGCGGCGCCCAGCTGCTCGGGGTGCGGGGGGTGTGCCTGATAGGCCATGGCTCGGCAAACGCGCATGCCATCGCAAGCGGCATCCTCGCCACCGCCGACGCCGTGGCGTTGTCCATGCCCGAGCGCATCTCGAAAGAGATCGCCTCGCATTCCATCGCCATGGCAGGCGCCGCGCAGTCCGCAGCACCGGTCGGGGCGCCGCATGCCTGCACGCCGCCTGCCGCTGCATCCCACGACGAAAGAGGGTAGCGCCATGACCCCTGCCGAGCGCCCGTGCCGTCCCAAGACCTTCGTCTCCCATCCGGACGTGGTGTCTCGCGCGGAGAAGATGCTGGGATACAGCTTCCGCGACAAGAGCATGCTCGAATCCGCCCTCACGCACCCGTCCGCGGCCATGCGCACGGCCACCACCTTCAACTACGAGCGCCTGGAGTTCTTGGGCGATTCGGTCTTGGGGTTCATCGTGGCCGACGAGGTCTTCTGCCGTTTCGAGGACCTGGAGGAAGGCGGCCTCACGCGTGTGAAGGTCTCGCTTGTCTCCGGCAGCTCGCTTTCGCGTGTGGCAGACGCCCTCGGCATCGGCGACCTGATCATCTTCGGCGAAAGCGAGGCGGGCACGCACGGGCGCGGCCTGCACTCGGCGCTCGAAAACGTCTACGAGGCCCTCGTGGCCGCCCTCTACCTGGACGGCGGGCTGGAAGCCGCGCGCGCATGGGTGCTCGACACCTTGGGGCCGCACATCGACCGCGATGCCGCCGCCGAGCCGGAAAACCCCAAGTCCACCCTGCAGGAGCGCTTGCAGGCCAAGGGGCAGGCGCCTGCCTACCGCATCGTGGGCGAGAGCGGCCCTCCGCATGCGCGCACTTTCAAAGCCGCCGTCTCCGTGGACGGCGAGGAGCTGGCCTGCGGCGAGGGACGCTCCAAGAAGGCCGCCGAGGCCGCAGCGGCCGCTGCCGCCATCGCCCGCCTCGGCTTCATGTCCTGACGTGCTGTTCGTGGTACCATTTCGGGGTTTGTGCAACGACGTGTCCAAGGGGCTTTCGTGTACCTCAAATCTCTTGTCTTGAAGGGTTTCAAATCGTTTGCGGACCGCTCGGCCTTGCGCTTGGAGCCGGGTCTTACGGTGGTCGTGGGCCCCAACGGCTCGGGCAAGTCCAACATCTCGGACGCGGTCTTGTGGGTTTTGGGCGAGCAGAGCGCCAAGCACCTGCGCGGGTCGTCGATGGAAGACGTCATATTCGCGGGCAGCTCGGCCAGGCAGGCCGTCGGCTTGGCCGAGGTCGACCTCGTGCTCGACAACTCCGACGGCACCCTGCCGCTCGATTTCACCGAAGTCGTCGTCACGCGCCGCATGTACCGCAACGGCGAGAGCGAGTACCTGATCAACGGCAGCCCCTCGCGGCGCATGGACGTCATCGACATCTTGAACGACTCGGGGCTCGGCCGCGACGCGCACTCCATCATCAGCCAGGGCTCGCTGCAAAACGTGCTGCAGGGCCGCCCCGAGGACCGCCGCGTGCTGGTGGAGGAGGCCGCGGGCATCTTGAAGCACAAGATGCGCAAGGACCGTGCCGCCCGCAAGCTGAAGAACATGGACGCCGAGCTTGCGCGCGTGCACGATATCGCCGCCGAGATAGAACGGCAGCTGAAGCCGCTGGAGCGCCAGGCCTCGCGCGCGCAGCAATACGAGCACCTCTCCGGCGACCTGAAGGAGGTGGAGCTGACGCTTGCGGTGGACGACCTGCGCCAGCTCCAGAGCCGCTGGAAGGAGATAGGCCGCGAGGAAAAGGAGGCGGACTCGCTTGTGGAGATGGCGAAGTTCCGCCTCGACGAGAAGAAGCGTGAGCTGGAGAAATACCAGCGCCTGCTCGAGGAGAAGGGGCTGTTCGTGGGCGATTTGGCCGAGCAGCGCCGCCGCAGCCAGCTCGTGTTGGAGCGCCTGGACTCGGG
Organism: bacterium; assembly: GCA_963642995.1. Taxonomy (GTDB): domain Bacteria; phylum Actinomycetota; class Coriobacteriia; order Coriobacteriales; family QAMH01; genus CAVAWX01. The sequence continues at coordinate 80,233 of CAVIIZ010000002.1, forward strand.
GATGCTGCTCTTGGAGGAAAAGGGGCGCAACATGGTCTCGCGCCTCTCCGAGCTGCGCCAGTCCATACACCGCGCCGACACGCGCCTGTCCGAGGCGTCCGCGCAGCTTCGCGCGGGCGAAGACGAGCGCCGCGACGCGATAGCCCGCCGCGACGAGTTGCACGCGCAGCTCTCCGAGCTGCAAAAGGAGTCCGAGGGCATGCGCCGTGCGCGCAAGGAGGCCGACGAGCAGGTGGCGCGCCTGGCCTCGTCGGTGCGCGCCAAGGAAAAGGCCGTCGATGCGGCCAACCTGCGCGGGATGAAGGCCGCCGAGACCCTGGGCACCGCCGACGTCGAAGACGGGCTGCTCGTCTCGCGCGGCGAGCAGATAGAAGAATCGCTTGCCGCCACGCGCACGACCCTTGCCGCACGGCGCTCCCGTGCCGAGCAGCTCGAAGGCGAGCTGGCGAAGCTCTCGCGCGAGTCCAAGCTCGCCAAGTCCGACATAGAAAAGCGCCTGCGCCTGCTCGAAGACGTTCGCTCCAAGCGCGACGCCGCCCGCGACGCGCTGGCGGGCCTTCGCGCCGAGCTGAAGGGCCTCGAGGAGGTGGACCGCGCCTTCGACGAGGCCAGCCCGCTGCTCACCTGGACGCTCGACCACCGCGACGACCTGACGGGCATCGTCACCCCGCTCTCGGAGATATTCACCGCTCCCGAGCACCTCGAAAAGCTCGTCGAGCACCTTTTGGGCGCAGATCTCTTCGGGCTCATGACCCAAGACGTGCATGCGGCGGCGGTCGTGGCCGAGCGCATACTGTCGTCCGGCGTGACGGGCGGGGAGATATCGCTCGTGCCGGCAGACGGGCGCGAGAACGCGAAGAGGCGCCGTGCGCGCGCAGGAGAGCACCTGCTCGACCAGCTGGACTACGATGCGGCCTACGCGCAGGTGGCCGACGACCTCCTGGGCGACGTCTACGTGGTGCCCTCGGTGAAAGACGCGATCGAGGCGCGCGAAGAAGACGACACGGGCGCGCGCTTCGTCACCGACGAGGGCGTGGTCGTGTGGCCGGACGGCAAGATCACCATCGGCGCGCAGCTGGCCGACACCGAAGGCGTGCTCGGACGCAAGCGCCGCATGAACGTGCTGCGCGAGGAAGACCCGGCCCGCGAGGCGCAGCTCGGAGAGGCGGAGCTGGCCGTCTCGGCCGCAGAAGACGCGTTGCAGGCGGCCCAGGCCGACGAGTTCGAGCTGGCCCAGCGAAGCGCCCAGGCATCCGGGGAGCTGGAGTCGCTGCACGAGGAGACGGGGCGACTGGAGCACAACATCACCGCGCTCATGGCCGAGGCCGAGCAGGTGAAGCGCCGTCGCGAGAAGATCGTCGAAGACACCGCCGCCTCGCGCGAGCTGGTGGCCTCTCTGGAAGAGGAGAAGGCCTCCTACGAGGCCGAGAAGGCCGAGCTGGAAGAGGAGCTGGCCGCCGTGCGCGAGAAGCGCGAGTCGCTTTTCGAACAGGAAAGCGCCTGCACGTCGCGGGTCTCGGCGGCGAACGTGGAGCTTGCCACCGTGCGCGAGCGCGCCCTGCACCTGGCCAACCAGATAGACTCGCTGAAAAGCGAGGTGCGCAACCTGCGCGGGTCGCTGGCCGTCTCGTGCGATACCGAGCGCAGCCTGGAGATCTTGCGCCTGCGCGTCGAGCCCCTGCACGCCGTCTTCACCGAGCTGCACGACGGCGTGGCCGCCCAGGCCCAGATCCTGCGCGACCAAGCCCGCCTCGAGCAGGCAGGCCAGGGCGATTTGCGCACCACGATCGAGGAGGCGCGAAAGGCCGTCGAGAGCGCGCAGGCGCAAGTGGACGGCTCAACCGAGGCGCTCTCGCAGGTGCGCGTGGATCGTGGCAAGCTGGAGGTGCAGGTCGAGGCCGCCGTCTCGTCGATCACCGAAGAGCATGGCGTGCTTCTCGACATCGCCTTGCAGATGCCCGCGCCGAACGACCGTCCCGCGCTCGAGCGCAAAGGCGACAAGCTGCGCAACCGCATCGCGCACCTGGGCGCGGTCAACCCCGTGGCCGTCGAGGAGTACCGCGCGCTGAAGGAGCGGCGCGACTTCATCGCCACCCAGACCGACGACTTGGACGGCGCGCGCAAGTCGCTCGAGCGCATCGTCGCGGCCATCGACCGCAAGATGCGCAACCGCTTCGTGGAGACCTTCAACGCGGTCAACGCCAACTTCTCCGAGATCTTCGCGACGCTGTTTCCGGGCGGGCGCGGCAACCTCACGCTCACAGACCCCGACAACCCCGAGGAAAGCGGCATAGAGGTGCACGCGCAGCCCAAGGGCAAGGCCGTGCGCAAGCAGTCGCTGCTCTCCGGCGGCGAGCAGTCCCTCGTGGCCATGGCGCTGTTGTTTGCCACCTACCGCGTGCGCTCGACGCCGTTCTACATCCTCGACGAGGTCGAGGCGGCGCTCGACGACACGAACCTGCGCCGCCTTTTGGCCTATCTCGACGGCATACGGGAGACCACCCAGTTCATCATGATCTCGCACCAGCGCCGCACCATGGAGATGGCCGACTTGCTCTACGGCGTCTCGATGCGAAACGACGGCGTGTCAAAGCTGGTAAGCCAACGTCTCGACCAGGCCCTGCGCCAGGCGCACGAGGCGCAGGTCCTGCCCGAGGTGGACTCGTTTTCGGGCGCGAGGTAGAAGGCGGGAAAAGGAGCGGACATGGGATTTCGCGACAGAATCCAGCGCAGCCGCGAGCGCTTCTCGGAGCGCATGAACATCATCTTGCGGCGCGGCCCCAAGCTCGACGAGGAGTTTTGGGACAATTTGGAGGAGACCCTCATCGCAAGCGACATGGGCGCGCTTGCGGCAGACGCGGCGGTGGAGGAGCTGCGCGATCTGGCGCGGCGGCGCGCGCTGCCGGACGCCTGGGCGGTGCTCGACTTGCTGGCCGAGCAGGTGGCGGGGCTTTTCGCGCCCTGCGAGACCGACCCCTTCACCGCAAACCCCTCCTGCGTGCTGTTCGTGGGGATAAACGGCGCGGGCAAGACGACCACGGTGGGCAAGCTGGCAAAACAGGCCCACGAAGCCGGGCGGCACGTGCTCATAGGCAGCGCCGACACCTTCCGCGCGGCGGCCATCGAGCAGCTCGACGAGTGGGGACGGCGCAGCGGCGTGGAGGTGGTGAAGCGCGAGCGCGGCGCGGATCCGGCCAGCGTGTGCTACGACGTGATAGAGCGCGGCGAGGCCTGCGGCGCCGACCTGCTGCTCGTCGACACGAGCGGGCGTCTGCACACCTCCGACGAGTTGATGCGCGAGCTGGAGAAGGTGGTCTCGGTCACGCGCAAGCGCGCGAAGATGCCGGTCTGCTGCGTGCTGGTCATCGACGCCACCTGCGGCCAAAACGGCCTCGTGCAGGCGCGGGAATTCGACCGCGTGCTCGATTTGGACGGCATCGTCATGACAAAGCTCGACGGCACGGCGAAAGGCGGCATCGCCGTGGCCGCAAGCCACGAGCTGGGGCTGCCCATCCTTCGCGTGGGGGTGGGCGAGGGCATCGACGACCTGCGCCCCTTCGACGCGCTGGAATACGCCGAGGCTCTGTTCGGCGAGATGCGCGAGGGCGGCGAAGACGGCGAGGGCACGGCCGGCGGGCACGGCAGCGCAGGAGACGCGCACGCCGGCGCATCCGGCTGGTAGAGGCGAGCGCTGCATCAGGCGGCACGCGGCAGCAGACGCTCGATGGGAGCGCGAGGCGCCGCGATCTAGACGAAGAAGGGGGCGCGCATGTTCGACAGCCTGTCAGAGAAACTGCAAAACGTCTTTTCCGGCCTGAAGGGCAAGGGCCGCCTGACCGAGGAGGACATAGACGCCGGCATACGCGAGATCCGCCTGGCCTTGCTCGAGGCCGACGTCAACTTCAAGGTGGTCAAGGGCTTTTGCGCGAAGGTGAAGGAGAAGTGCCTTTCCGCCGAGGTCATGGACTCGCTCACCCCCGGGCAAAACGTGGTGAAGATCGTCCTCGATGAAATGACGGGGTTGCTCGGCGGCACCACCGAGGAGCTGCACTTCGGCGAGCGCATCCCGGGCATCGTCATGCTCGTCGGCTTGCAGGGCGCGGGCAAGACGACCGCCGCGGCAAAGCTCGCGTGGCGCCTGAAGGCCGCAGGCCACATGCCCGAGCTGGTGGCCTGCGACGTCTACCGTCCCGCAGCCGCCGACCAGCTGCAGGCCCTGGGCGACGAGCAGGGCGTGCGCGTCTACCGCGGCGACGGCGCCGATCCCGTGCAGATCGCGCGCGAGGGCGTGCAAGACGCCATCGACAACCTGCGCGACGTGGTCGTCATCGACACGGCCGGCCGCCTGCACGTGGACGCCGACATGATGGCCGAGGCCGCGGCCATACGCGATGCGGTGGCTCCCGACGAGGTGCTGATGGTCGTGGACGCCATGACCGGCCAAGACGTCGTCAACGTCGTGCAGGCGTTTGCCGAGCAGGTGGATTTCGACGGCGTGATCATGTCCAAGATGGACGGCGACGCGCGCGGCGGCGGCGCCTTGTCCATACGCGAGGTCACGGGCAAGCCCATCAAGTTCGTCTCCTCGGGCGAGAAGCCCGACTCGCTGGAGGTCTTCCACCCCGACCGCATGGCAAAGCGCATCTTGGGGATGGGCGACGTGGTCAGCGTCATCGAGCGCGCCATCGAGGTCCAAGACGAGCAGATAGAAGCCGAGGCCGCCGAGCGCATCGCCCGCGCGGAGTTCACCTTCGACGATTTCCTGCAGATCATCGGCCAGACGCGCAAGATGGGCGGGCTGGGAAAACTCGTCTCGGCGCTGCCGGGCGGCAACAAGGCCCTCGCGCAAGGCCAGGTCGACGAAGGCGAGCTGGACCGCACCGAGGCCATCATCAACTCCATGACGCGCGCCGAGCGCCAGAAGCCCTCCATCATCAACGGGCCTCGGCGTGCGCGCATCGCGGCCGGCTCGGGCACGAGCGTCCAGCAGGTCAACCAGCTGCTCAAGCGCTTTGCCGAGACGCGCAAGATGGTGAAGAAGATGATGGCCCAGTTCAACGAGATGGGCATGGGCAAGAAGAACAAGAAGGGCAAGCGCAAGAAGATACGCGTGCCCGGCATGGGCGGCATCGACTTGTCGCGCTTCATGGACATGGAGTAGGGCGCGCCGCCGCGGGGCGCCCGCGATGCGTGCCCGGCGCGCTTGCAAGACCCGGGCATCCCCCGGCGCCGTGCGCGCCCGTCTCGGCGCGCACGAGGACACGAAAAGGCATGGGAGGAAGAGATGACGGCAGACGGCACGGTCACGATGGCGCACGGCAGCGGCGGGACGATGATGCGCGACATCATCGAGGAGATGTTCTTCTCGGCGTATGCCGGCGAGAGCCTCTCGGCGGGAGACGACGCGGCGAGCTTGCCCGTGCAAGGCGGGCGCATCGCCTTTTCCACCGACACCTTCGTGGTCACGCCGCATTTCTTCCCCGGTGGCGACATCGGGCATCTGGCCGTATGCGGCACGGTGAACGACGTGGCCACCGCCGGCGCCGACCCGAAGTGGCTGTCCGTGGCCTTCGTGCTCGAGGAGGGCTATCCGCTGGCCGATTTGGAGCGCATCTGCGCCTCGATCGCGCAGACGGCCGCCGAGGCCGGCGTGGAGGTGGTCACGGGCGATACCAAGGTGGTCAACCGCGGCCACGGCGACGGCGTCTACATCAACACGGCGGGCGTGGGCATGCTGCGCGAGGGGGTGCAGCTGTCGGGGCGCCTCATGCGCCCGGGCGACAAGGTGCTCGTTTCCGGCTCTATCGGCGATCACGGCATCGCCATCGTCTCCACCCGCGAGGAGCTGGCGTTTTCCACGACGGTGGCCTCGGATGCCGCCCCCTTGAACCACCTCGTCGCCGGCGTGCTCGACGCGTGCCCCGAGGGCAGCGTGCGGGCTTTCCGCGACCCGACGCGCGGCGGCCTTGCCTCGACCTTGAACGAGTTCGCCCAGATGGCGGGCGTCGACATGCGCATCGACGAGGAGGCCGTGCCCGTGCACGAGCAGGTGCGCGGCGCATGCGAGATGCTGGGATACGACGTGTTCCAGGTGGCCAACGAGGGAAAGATGGTCTGCGTCGTCGCGCCCGAGGCGGCAGACGCGGCGCTTCGCGCAATGCGCGAGGACCGCTACGGCGCCGAGGCCGCCATCGTGGGCGAGGTCGTGGAAGGCGACGGGCGCGTCTTCTTGCGCACCTCCTTCGGTTCGGAGCGCATCCTCGACATGCTCGTGGGCGAGCAGCTGCCGCGCATCTGCTGAGGACGCGTTTCGAGGCGCTTTTCCCAGGGCCATGGCGACGAACGCGTATTCCGCCACCGACAACGGGCGACGGCACGCTGGCCACTTCCGTTTCCTACGACGTGCAGCCTTGCGCCTTCGCGAACAAGACGGCGGACAAGAAGCTGACCGTCTCGAAGAGAGGGGGGGGTCGACCACCTTGCGGCGGGCTTTTCAGGAAGCATGCTGTGAAACGCGCTTCTTGGGTCAGCCTTTTTCCGCGGCGCTTTGCGTGCTGTCTTGTTTGGCGAGCGCCGCGTCGGCCTTGTCCTTGTCGCGCGTCCAGCGGGCGTACAGCGTCATGTCGTGGTCTACCTCGAGGGGGAAGGTGATCTGCGTCTGGTAGGTCGTGTCCGTGTACCATCCGGCGAAATAGCGCCCCGAAATGGTAGGCTCGCGCGGCGCCATGATGAGCGTGCCCGTCTTCACCTCCTGGGACTCGACCAGCGAACCGCCGTTCGTCTCGTAGGAAACCGTGTAGCGCACGTTCGATTCCGCGACGAGACGCGAGTTCTGCACCCAGACATAGCCTACCCCCGCAAGCGCGGCCAGCAAGACGAGCACGACGAGCCCGACGAGCACTTTGCTGCCCGTGCGCATCCCTGTGCGCGCCTCGACGGGCGCGGGCTCGGCGTATGCGGGCTGCGGGGCGTCCATGTAGGGGAGGGGCTCGAAGGGTTGCCGTTCTTGCGCGCAAAAGGCGGCGTCTGCGGAGAAGGCGGGCAAGTCGGCCGGCGCGAAGGGGTCGTCCACATCATCCGGGGCGTCTGCCTCGTCCACGTCATCTGCAACGTCTGCCGCGTCCAATGTGGGGATGAGATCCGCGCGCAGTCTCGCTGCAGCTCGCGTTTCTGCGATGCCCGCAGCGGCCGCGTCGCCGGCGCCCGTCTCGTCGAAACGGGCGCCCGCGCCCGCGCAGTCCTCGGCCGGCTCGCCGCACACGGGGCATCCCAAAGCGCCCGGCGCGAGCGCGGCTCCGCAGCGTCTGCAGTTCATCGGCACCTCGCCTTCAGCGCTGTTTCGCGCGGTTGTAGTTGATCAGGCAGCCCGCCATGACGATTTTTCGCTCCTCGGCAGTCATGGGCGCGATGGAAAGGCCGATGCGCACGGGCGCGGCGGATGCATCGCCGCCTCTCACGACCCATGCCTCGATGCTTTCCAGCGCGTCCGTGTCGAGCGCCTTGCGAATCCCGGGCACGAAGACCCAGTCGCCCACTTCGAGCAGCGCCAGGTCGCCTGCGTAGTGCAGGGGCAGCATGCCCCAGTTCATGCAGTTCGAGCGGTAGCGCTTCGTCGCGTATTCGGAGACTATGTTGGCAAGTCCTCCCAGCACGCGCTGGCAGCTGGCCGCCTGCTCGCGTGCCGAGCCGTCGCCCGGGCGCCTGGCGTAGATGGTGCTGCCCACCTCGACCTCGCCGGCCTCCACGCCCGCATAGCCCTCGACGCCGCGCACCGCGCGCAGCACCTCGTCCAGCTCCACGGGCAGCTGGCCGGCCTGCCGCGCCTGCTCCAGCTCCCGCACTTCCTTTGCCCGTGCGACGTATCCCGGGTCGCGGCGCGAGAGGGTGAACTCGGCGAGCCCCAGCGGGTTGGAGCGATAGCTCGACGTCTCGCCGGAGGGAATCAGCTCGTCGGTGGTGGTCACCTCGTCTTCGATCTTCGAGCACAGCTTCAGCAGCACATGCTCGCCCAGCGGCTCCTGCTTCGGCCAGTCCTTGATGTTGGGCCCGTAGCGCAGCTCGTGGGAAGGGCGCGCGTCCCCGAAGCCGCGGTAGACGCGTGCGCGGTAGGAGCTGTCGTCGAAGGTGTAGTCGTCGGGCAGGCCCTCGAAGGCGCCCTCGAGCTCGGCGGCGCTCGTCAGCTTGCCGCCTGCCGCCGCCGTGGCCGCGATCGAGCGCGCGTCCATGAGCGCGACGGCCGCCATCTGCCCGTCTCCCGGTTTCGAGCCCTCGCGGTTGGGGAAGTTGCGCGTGGCGTGCCGCACGGACAAGGCGTTGTTGGCCGGGGTGTCGCCCGCGCCGAAGCAAGGCCCGCAAAACGCCGTGCGCACGATGGCGCCCGCGTCCATGAGGTCGGCCAGGCACCCCCGGCGGTCCAGTTCGGTGAAGACCGGCTGGCTGGCGGGGTAGACCGACAGGTAGAACTCGCCGGCGCCGCAGCTTTCGCCCTTCAGGGCGCTCGCGGCGGCGATGATGTTTGACCAGGTGCCGCCCGCGCAACCCGCGATCACGCCCTGCTGCACCTGCAGGCGCCCGTCGTCTCCCACCTTGTCGCGCAAGGTGAAGGCGGCGCGGCCTTCTGCCACCTCGGCGGCGCGCCTTTCTGTTTCATGCAAGATATCGTCGAGGTTTTCATAGAGCTCGTCGATCTCGTAGGCGTTGGAGGGGTGGAAGGGCATGGCGACCATGGGCTTCACCGTCGAGAGGTCCACCTCGACGCAGCCGTCGTAATAGGCCAGGGGAGCCGGGTCGAGCTGCTCGAACTCCTCGCCGCGCCCGTGCGTCTCCAGCCAAGACCTGGTCTGCCCGTCGGTGCGCCACACCGACGACAGGCAGGTCGTCTCCGTGGTCATCACGTCGATGCCGTTGCGGTAGTCGCACGAAAGCGCGCCCACGCCCGGCCCCACGAACTCCATGACCTTGTTCTTCACGTAGCCGCACCCGTAGACCGCCCTGATGATGGAAAGCGCCACGTCCATAGGGCCTACCCAGGGCTTGGGCGCCCCCTTCAGGTAGACGGCCACGACCTCGGGGCTTTCCACGTCCCAGGTGTCGCCCAGCAGCTGCTTGTCCAGCTCGCCGCCGCCCTCGCCCACGGCCATGGCGCCCAGCGCGCCGTAGCGGGTGTGGCTGTCCGATCCCAAGATCATCTTGCCCGGCGCGGCGAACTTTTCGCGCATGAACTGGTGTATGACGGCGATGTGGGGCGGGACGTAGATGCCGCCGTACTTCACCGCGGCCGAAAGCCCGAAGAGATGGTCGTCGTCGTTGATGGTGCCGCCCACCGCGCACAGCGAGTTGTGGCAGCAGGTGAGCACGTAGGGCAGGGGGAAGCGCTCCATGCCGGAGGCCCGCGCCGTCTGGATGATGCCCACGTAGGTGATGTCGTGGCTGGCCATCGCGTCGAATTTCACGCGCACGATGCCGTCCGAGCCGTCGCCTGCGTCATGGGCGGCCAGTGTCCGGTGCGCGATCGTGCCCGTCCGCGCCCGCTTCTCGTCTGCCTCGCCGCCGGCAAGCGCCTGTACGCGGGCGCTGTCCGCCGCCTCGACAAGCTCTGTGCCCCCCACCAGGTAGACGCCTGCGTCGTGCAATGTGACCATCGGGTTTTCCTCTCGCCTTGAATTCGCGGATCGCCGTGAAACGCCGTCATGTCTCCTGCAAGTATACCCGCCCTGCGGCCGCGCTCGCGGCGGTTGTCGCCGAAGGCGGAAACGGCATGCGCGCGCCGTATGCGGGATGCTAAGATAGCGCGTCGCGAAAGACGAGGAGGCAGAGATGGCCGGACATCCCGGAAAAGAAAACGAGACGACGGAGAACGGCGCCGCTTCGGGCAAGGACGTGAAAAACGGCGCGGCGCCCGAAGGGGGGCATGAGGCCCGTTCCCAGGCGAAGGCCGGGGAAAAACGCCCCGTCGTGGACAACGAGGGCAAGCTGCGCTTCGAGGTCGAGGGCCGCGACCCGAACGACCACGAGTTCGGCTACCTGAAGCACCGCCGCGACGAGCGTCTGGCGTTTCGCTGGAAGGACATGAGCCGCTGGCAGCACAAGCGCATGGTGCTCTCGCTCGTCTTGGTCATCGGCTTGGGGCTCGCCTTCCTCGCGGCCGCCTGCGCGCATGTCTACATCGCCAACCAGGCGAGCGCGAAATCCTGGGACGACTACATGGGCGCGCAGGCCGCCGCGCAAAACCAGCAGCGCTACGACGAGCTCGCGGCGTCCGGGCGCATGGACGGCGCGACCCATGTGCGCTGCGCGGTCTATCTCTCGCAGGTCCATTCCATCGACATGGCAGACTCCTCCTACCAGGTCTCCGTCATCGCGGGCTACCGCTGGACGGGCGACGCCTCCTACGACTTCTCGCAACCCGGCACCGTCACCTTCTACCGCGGCGTGGTCAACCAGACCTCCGTCATGGACGAGTCGCACGAGGGCGCAACGAACTACCAGCTGGTAAAGTACGTCGTCACCATCACCAAGGACTACGACACCACCTGCTTTCCGCTGGGCAAGCACCTCATGCGCATCATCCTCGAGCCCGGCCAAGGCGTCGACAAGCTCGTCTTCGAGCCCGATGCCGAGGCCTCCGGAGCCAACCGCGACCTCGACGTCAGCGGCTTCAACCTGACGAACTACGGCGTCACCCGCGTCGTCTACGAGTTCGACCACGACCTGCTCAACCCCTCCACCGATTCCTTCGGCGACGAGAAGAACTACAAGACCGAGGTCATGGCGGCGTTCACCATGGAGCGCGCCGACGTCGGCATGTACTTCGAGTGCTTCATCGCCTTGTTCGGCACGCTGGCGTGGATCGTCTTGTGCCTCTACATCTGCACCTACCGTCGCATCGACCCGCTCACGATGATCTCGGCGGCGTTCTTCGGCGCGGTCTCCAACGTGCTCGCAGGGGCCGCCAAGGTGCCCTTGTCGCTGTCGTTTGGCCTGCTCATCTACGGCAATCTCTTCGGCATCGCCCTCATCATCGCGGGCACCGCCATCGTCATATCCATCAACACGCTGCGAAAGGACATCGGCAGCCGCGCGTTCGCGCATTACTACGGCCGCCTCATGATGAAGGTGTTCATCGTCATGGCGGTGCTGGGCAACATCGCGCTGCCGTTGTGCGCGGTGCTCTAGGCGCGCGGGCGCTTTCACGATGAACGCGGCGCGCGCCTTCGGAGGTCGGCCATGAGCCGTTTCGCCATTGGTGTGATATCCGCCCTGGTCGGCGCCCTGTTCTGGGGTTTTTCCGGCACCTGCGCGCAGTTCCTGAACACGGGCTACGACATCTCGCCGCTGTTTGTCGTGCTCGTGCGCAACGCCGGCGCCGCCCTCCTGTTCGCCGTCCCGCTCTTCTCCCGCAGGGCGCAGGTGGCCGAGATGGCGGCAGACCGCTCGTGCTGGCCACGGTTTCTCCTGTTCTCCATCGTGGGCGTGCTCATGTGCGAGACGGTCTACATCGTCGCGATCGCCTACACGAACGCGGGCACGGCCACGGTCTTGCAGTCGCTCAACGTCGTCTTCGTGCTCGTCTACGTGTGCGTGCGCGCGCGCCGCCTGCCGCGCCTGTTCGAGTGCCTGGGGGTTGTCCTCGCGCTCGTGGCCACCGTCTTGATTGCCACGAAAGGCGACCTGTCCTCGTTGTCCATCCCGCTTGCCGGGCTGGTCTTCGGCTTGATGGACGCCCTTGCCGTGGCCGTCTACGTGCTCGCCCCCAAGCCCCTGTTCGAGCGCTGGTCGAGCATGCCCGTCGTCTGCGCGGGGATGATCGTCTCGGGAGCCGCCATCGTCTGCGTCTGGTGCGTCGGGTGCGCGCTCTCGCCGGCGTTTCCGGGCATTGCGTGGTTGTTTTCCGTGCCCAAACTCGACGCCGCCGGCGTGGCCGCCCTTCTCGCGATGCTTTTCGTGGGGACCTTCGCGGCCTTCGGACTCTATCTTTACGGCGTGTCCATCGTGGGCGGGGTCAACGGCAGCTTGCTGGGGTCTGCCGAGCCTCTCGCCGCCTCGGTTCTGGCCACGTGCTGGCTGGGCACGGTTTTTTCCTGGGCGGACTGGGTCGGGCTCGTCTTGATGGTGGCGACCATATTCCTCGTGGCCTTGCAGCCGAGCGAATCCGAGGGCCTCCGCCGCCGAAGCCGGATGCGCGGGTGCGAAAAAGAAGGAAACTGAGAGGGGATTTCACCATGTACGAACTCGAGACGTCTGCCACCTTCGACGCGGCGCATTTCCTGTCCGACTACCACGGCAAGTGCGAGAACCTGCACGGGCATTGCTGGAGGGTCGTCGTGCGCATCGCCGCCGAGGAGCTGGGGGATGCGGGCGAGCGCCGCGGCATGGTGCGCGATTTCGCCGAGTTCAAAGCCATAGTGCGCGAGGAGGTCGCGGCCTTCGACCACACCTTTCTCGTCGAGGAGGGCACTTTGCGCCCCGCGACCGTGGAAGCGCTCGAGGCCGAGGGCTTCACCTTGACGGTGCTGCCGTTTCGCACGACGGCCGAAAACCTCGCCCGCTGCCTGTCCGATCGCCTTTTCGCGCGCGGCTTGCCCGTGCAAAGCGTCGAATGCGACGAGACGGCCGCCAACCGGGCGCTCTATCGGCCTTGATACGGGGATTTGCGAAACCCCGCGTCCGCGCATGCACCACGTGCGGGTAAACTACATGGGTGTTTCGTCGGATGCTTTTCGGGACGGGAAGAAGAGAAAAGAGGCATGCAATGCAAAAACATCGCCTGAAGCGCGCGAAGACAGCAGCACGCGCATCTGCGGATGCGGCGGCCAAGAGGAAGGCCGGCGCCTTCGACATCTCCATGGCCGCCTGCCTGAGCGCCTGCCTTGCCTTCTCCATCCCGGCAAGCGCCCTTGCGAGCTCGTCTCCCGAAGGCGGCTGCGGCGGCGCGGACGCCGGGAGCATCGCGGCCTCTTGGAGCGAGACGGCCGCCGCAGCCTGCAACGACAAGAGCATCCAGGCATATGCCAACGTGGCCGGCTCCGCGGACGCGAACCTGCTTTTGCCCGCCTCGCCGTCCGAGCAGACGGCCCTTGCCGCCGGCGACAGGTTCGACTTGCGCGACCCGAACGGCGACGGGGACCGCTCCGACAGCGTCGTCACCTCCGTGAAGCTGCAAAACCCCTGGAGCAGCTGCTGGAGCTTTTCTGTCATCGCGGCGTGCGAGACGAGCATCCTGTCCGAGACGGGCGCGACTTACGAGGAAACCGGCATGGACCTCTCGGAGCTCCAGCTGGCGGGTTCCGTCTACAAGAAGGGCGGCGTTCCGAAATCCGTCGACCCCGTGCAGGCGGGCGAGGGCTATCAGAACAGCTCCCAAGACCCCAACGACGGCCTCGCCAACGGCGGCATCCTCAACTACGCCTCGACCATGTTCGCATCGGGCATAGGCCCTCTCTACGAGGAGACCGTGCCCTACGCGAACAAGGGCGTGGCAGGATCTGGCGACGATGCGCCGATCGTCATGTGCGCGGCCGTCTACAACGAGGTGGATCCCTCCACCGGCCTGAACAAGGCGGCCTACGTCAACCTCACCGAAGAGCAGGTGAAGGGCATAGAAGACCAAATCGCGGCACACGACGGCTCCTGCGAGTACAAGTTCATCTCGAGGGTGTGCTATTCCGGCAACTACACGGATGCAGACGGAAACAAGGTCTGCACCGATTGGACCGTCCCCGACGAGCTGTACACGAGCTCTTTGTACAACCTGGAAAACGGCAACATCTTGCCCGAGACGAGGATTCTCGCCGCAGACGGCACGTGCACGGGCACGGACCTAGACGCCGTGAAGAGCATACAAGGCGAGTTGAAGGCGGGCAGGGGAGTCTCCGTCTGCCTTTGCTCGGACCAGTCCAAACCCGACCAGGACAGCGGCCAGGCCCTCTACATCAACACGAAGAACTGGGCGCACTACACGTACGAGACGGCCTCCGTGAACCACGGCGTCACCATCGTCGGCTACGACAACTCCTACAGCAAGGACAACTTCGGCGGCGGGGACGCGGGCAAGCAGCCCCAAGGCGACGGCGCGTGGCTGGTCAAGAACAGCTGGGGCTCTTCCACCGAGACCTTTCCCAACAAGGGCTATTGGGGCATAGAGGAAAACGGGGAGAACACGGGCTATTTCTGGCTGTCCTACTACGACAAGTCCGTCACCATGTTCGAGTCCTTCGACTTCGACACGAGCGCAGACGACGGCGACAGCGAGTACTACATCGACCAATACGACTACCTTCCCCAGGCCACCGCGCTGCCCAGCGTCTCCGACACCCCCGTCGCCATGGCAAACATCTTCACCGCGACGCAAGACATCTCGCTTTCCACCGTGTCGTGCGCGACGTACAAGCCGAACACGAAGGTGAGATACGAGGTCTACCTGCTCGACGACGAGGCCGGCAGCCCTGCAGACCCCGACCACGCCAAGCTCGCGTGCACCACGGAGGCCACCTACGCCTACGGCGGCTACCACCGCACGAGGCTCGACGGCGCCGACTGGGTCGCCATGCGCGAGGGACAGCGCTATTCGGTGGTCACCACCCAGCAATGCCTCGACGACGGGAAGTACTACGCCGGCGTCTCCGTCAACGCGAAGGTGAAGCCGACGGACGCGCAGGTCGCCAAGTACCGCGAGGACACGAAGACGGCGACCAGGGAGAAGTACTACAACATGTACTACCTGCCCGCCGTGAACCTGCTCTTGTCGATGGACGACCCGGACACGGGCGAGAAGTACACGAGGGAAAAGGCGGAAAAACTCGCCGACGAGGAAGTGCGCAAGATCTTGGACACCGCCTCGATGGCCAAGGTCATGGAAAAAGAAGTGGACGCGGCGGTGGACGTGTACGCGAACACCTATTTCCAGGCGGTGGTAAACGAGGGCGAGAGCTGGACGGGCGCGGCGAAGTCCGGCGGCGACGCCTCGCAGCCCGCGTCGCAGGCCATGACATGGGAGGACTGGACGACGGAGGTGAAAGCCCCCATCGAAGAGCAGTACAAGCAGGCAGGCCAAGACATCGTCGCCGACAACGCGCCGGTCAAGGCGTTCGCGAAGATGAAGAGCTGGGCCAGCGTCGCCGAGCTCGAGAGGCTCTCGCAGGCGCTTGCCGCGGCGTCGGAGGCGCTTTCGACGGCAAAGACGAGCGTCGACGGCAGCGACGTGGACGCCTCGCAGAAATGGATGACGCAAGACGCGCGCGACGCGCTCGGCGCAGCCGTCGAGGAGGGCGCGGCGACGCTTGCCCTTGCCGGCGGGGACTACCGGACCGACCTGGCAAATACGACGCCCGATTCGGAGACTGTGAACGCGGCGGCAGAAAAGCTCGCCTTCCAGACCTTTGACGGGACGATGCAGCAGGAAAAGGCGCAGCAGGAGAAAAGCGTGAACACGGGCGCGGCGGACGCCGACAAGGCCGGCAAGGCGGCGGGCCAAGACTCGGACACCGGCGACGAGACGGCGGTGCTTCTCGCCGTGCT
Organism: bacterium; assembly: GCA_963642995.1. Lineage (GTDB taxonomy): Bacteria > Actinomycetota > Coriobacteriia > Coriobacteriales > QAMH01 > CAVAWX01. The sequence continues at coordinate 95,749 of CAVIIZ010000002.1, forward strand.
TGCATGCGCCATATGCGCCGCCGCCCTGATCGCCGTCATGGCCGGCTGCGCGCGCCGCTGCTCGCGCAGGAAATAGCGCGCCGCACGGAGTGGACGGACTCGGCGCCTTTCCGAAGCGCCTCGCACTCCTTCGGGCGGGCGCGTTTCGGGCAGGTGGCATGCCCCTTCAGGCGATGCGCACTTCCTGGTTCTTCACGCTCACGCGCGAGTGCGCCGCGACGCTTTTGGTAAGAAACGCGCTGCCGCCGATCACGGAGCCGGCGCCCACGACGGTCTCGCCGCCTAGCACGCTGGCATTGGAGTAGATGACGACGCCGTCCTCGATGGTGGGATGGCGCTTCACGCCCTTGAGCTTCTGGCCGCCGCGCGTGGAGGTGGCCCCCAACGTGACGCCCTGGTAGACGATCACGTGCTTTCCGATGACGCAGGTCTCGCCGATCACGACGCCTGCCGCGTGGTCGATGAAGAAGTACTCGTCGATTTTCGCGCCCGGGTTGATGTCGACGCCCGTGATGGTGTGGGCGTACTCGCTCATGATGCGCGGCACGAGCGGCACGTCGTGGACGTAGAACTCGTGGGCGATGCGGTAGACGAACACGGCGAAGAAGCCGGGGTAGGAAAAGATTATCTCCTCTTTGCTCTGCGCTGCCGGGTCGCCGTCGAAAGCGGCCTGCACGTCGGTCATCAAGACGCGCTGCAGCTCGGGCAGCTTGTAGAAGAAATCCGAGCAGGTCTCGCGCACCGCTTCTTCAATCTCTGCCGCGCTCTTCTCGCCGCCGTCGCGAAACATGAACGCCGCCGTGAGCTCGCGGTGCAGGTCGCGCTCGATCTGCGAGAGCATGTCGCCGATGAAGTACTGCGGGCCGGCTCCCGTGGGCACCTCGTCGCCGAAGTAGCGCGGAAACATCAGGCGGCGCAGCTTGTCCACGATGCCCACCACGCCGCTGCGGCTGGGGAAGTGCCAGTCGGGGTCGGTGAAGAAGATCTCGTCGATGTCGTAGTAGTTCTTCTCTATCCCCTCGACGATCTCGTCGAGCTTCTCGTTGAACATGGGCGCTCCTTTTCGTGCGGTTTCGGCCGTCGTGGGCACCTCGCTGCCGGCAGACGGCGAGGCGGCGTTTCGCTTTGCGCGATTCTAGCGTGAAAGGCGCGCGCGTGCGCAGTGGACGCGTTGTGCTGCCAGGTTCGATTCGGGCATGGTCGCCTTGCAGGAAGGAGCAGCCCCCATCAATTCAGCGCCGACAAAAGGGCGAGTTTCACTTGTTCGGCTCCGTCCGTTCGCGTACACTACCCCTTGCCGTCTCCCGGCGGCATGGTAAAGCGACATCTCGGGCTTGGCCGCCCGTCTTGTCGTGTGAAGGCTCCGCGTTTCGGGGCATTATGGAAAGGCGTTTGCACATGGCTGAAGGTACGGTTAAGTGGTTCAACCCCGACAAGGGCTACGGCTTCATCTCCCGCGAGGACGGCGACGACCTGTTCGTCCACTTCTCCGAGATCAAGATGGACGGCTTCAAGACGCTCGACGAAGGCGACCAGGTCACCTTCGACGTCACGACTGGCCAAAACGGCAAGCTGCAGGCCAGCAACGTGGTGAAGGCCTAGCGCATACGACCTCTCATACACGCTCGTGAAAAGCCCCGCGCCGCATCCGAAGGCGCGGGGCTTTTTTCACGTCGCCTCCTTTTTCGGGCATGCGTCTCGCCGCTATGGGGAAGATGCAAATATCTGTGTACACCATCTTTTTTCTGCGTTAGAATAGCGGTCGTCAACGAGCAGGAGACGAGAGGCACGCTATATGGGTTTCGAGGACGAGGCGTCGCGGGCGCGCGCCGCGCAAGACGCAGGCCGCGGGTCGGCCGCCGGACAGGCTTCCGAAAAAGGTTCGCAACCGGCATCGGAACAGCCCCCCACGCGTCGCGTCGAGCAAAAGCAGCTCACGACGTTTCGCGAGTTCATGCAGATGCTCTTGCCGCTGCCCGTCATGTTCATAGCGCTCGGGATGACGGTCGGCTTGCCCAACGTCTACCCCATGGACTACGTGGAGCAGTTCTACCCGCCCTTCCTCATAGTCTCGATGGTCTGCTACGGCGTCTCCATCGTCGTCGCGTGCTTTGTCCCGAAACTGCGCAACCTCATGGTCAAGTACTGCTATTTGCTGGCCGCCATCTACGCCATCATCGAGCTGATCGACGTGCTCACGCTGAAAACCGGCGTCATGCTCTTGCCGTTTGCCCCCAGCCCCGACCGCGTGCTCGAGGCCGTCCCCACCAACATAGAGCAGTACGTGAACAACCTCGCCGCCTCCATGGTCTTGCTCGCCGAGGGCATCGCGGCAGGTCTTGTCACCGGCCTTGTCACCGGGCTGCTCATGGGCTGGTCCAAGATAGCCAACTACTGGTTTTCCCCGCTCCTGAAGTTCATAGGGCCCGTGCCGTCTGCCGCATGGCTGCCCATCGCGGTCGTGCTCATGCCCACCTCGCATCTGGCGGGCGTGCTGCTCATCGCCGTGGCCATATGGTTTCCGCTCGCGCTCATGCTCTCGTCTGCCATACGCTCCACCGACAAGCGCAAGATAGAGGCGGCGCGCACGATGGGGGCAAGCGAGACCTACATCTTGTTTCACGTGGCCGTGCCGGCTGCCGTGCCCCAGATATTCGACGCGCTGTTCATGGGGCTGTCCGCCAGCTTCGGCGCCCTCATCGTCTCCGAGCAGCTCGGCGTGAAGGCAGGTCTTGGCTGGTACATCAACTGGGCGCAGGCCTGGGGCGAGTACTACAAGGTGTTTGCCACGGTCGGCGTCTTCATCATCATCTTCTATATACTCATCAGCCTGCTCTTCAAATTGCGCGACCGCGTGATGAAGTGGCAGAAGTCCGTGATCAGGTGGTAGGACGATGGCAAGGAAACACGCGATAGACGACAAGCCCGACGCGCCCCTGTTCGAGTCGACCGGCGCCCACGAGCTGGTCGCGACAGACATCACCCAGACCTTCCTCGACGGCGACGCGGAGGTCTGGGCGCTCGACCGCTTCTCGCTTTCGGTGAAAGGCGCCGAGATAGTCGGCATCATCGGTCCTTCCGGCTGCGGCAAATCCACCTTCTTGCGCATGCTCGCGGGTCTGGACGCCCCGTTGTCCGGCACCATCACCTTTGATGGCAAGCTCATAGAAGGCCCGGACCGGGCCCGCGCGATGGTCTTCCAAAACGCGAACCTCTTCGAGTGGCTCACCGTCGAGGAAAACATCGCCTTCGGTTTGAAGGCCGTGAAGGAATACGACGAGAAGAGCTACAAGATTCCCCGTCTGGTGAAGATGATGGGCCTCGAGGGCTTCGAGGATTCCTATCCCCCGCAGATATCGGGCGGGATGGCCAGCAGGTGCGGCCTTGCGCGGACCTTCGTCATGAACCCGGGTCTCATCTGCTTCGACGAGCCGCTCTCGGCCCTCGACGCCTTCACCCGCTCGGCGCTCCAAGACGAGATAGTGAAGATGCAGCAACTCGCCCACATGTCGATGGTCATCGTCACGCACGACATCGAGGAGGCGGTCTATCTGTGCGACCGCGTCGTCGTCATGTCGGCGCGCCCCGGCAAGTTCGTGGGCGAGCTTTCCATCGACTTGCCGCATCCGCGAAACCGCGTCTCGCCGGAGTTCGTGGAAAAACGCTCGCAGCTGCTTGACTTGCTGCACCACGGAGGCCCGCTCACGGAATTCGAGGAGCGGCAGGCTGCGCGCGCAGGCGATGCGCACGACACGCACGGCACGTAAAGGAGACATCGCTTCTTTGTCGTTTGAAGGGGCGTCTCGATAGTTGGGGGCCGACAGGCGCGCGTTTTCGGTGCCTTCGGTCGAAAAGGGAAAGGTACAAAGGAAAGGTGAATGCAATGAGGAAAGTTTCACGGCGCGATTTCGTGAAGGCGTCCGGCGTCGTCGCCGGCGGCGCGATGGCGATGGGGCTTGCGGGCTGCAACTCCAACAACAACTCGAGCAACAGCTCCTCGAGCAGCAGCTCCTCGACCACCTCGTCGAGCTCCTCTTCGACGAGCAAGGCGATTTTGGGCTATTGGGGCGGCACCTGCGAGATGCCCATCTACGTCGGCTACGAGAAGGGCTTCTTCAAGGAGGCCGGCCTCGACGTCGAGATCATGAAGGTCACCGAAGACGTCGCGCCGCTCATGGCCAACGGCCAGCTCGACTGCTTCGAGCTGACGCCGGACAAGTTCAAGCCGATGGAGCAGGGCCTGGAGTGCGTCATCATCGACTCGCTGCACTACGGCTGCCAGCAGGGCGTGGCCTCTGCGGCTTCCGGCATCAAGACGGCCGCCGACCTCGAGGGCAAGAAGGTCGCCGCCGAGGTGGGCTCGATCGCGCAGATCATGCTCTCCGGCCTGATGGTCGACGCGGGCAAAGACCCCAACAAGGTCAACTGGGTCAGCTACAAGAACGCCCAGATGGACGGCGCGCTTGCCTCCGGCGAGATCGACGCCTTCGCGGCCTACGACCCCTGGCCGGACATCTCCTTGGACAAAGACTCCACGCGCACGCGCTTTTGGTCGTGGACCTTCGACGACGGCATCAAGGACATCCTGTGCTGCTTCGTGGGCCTGTCCACCAAGAAGCTCAAAGAGGATCCGGACGTGGGCAAGAAGCTGTGCGAGGGCTTCAAGAAGTCGGCCGACTGGATCCGCTCCAACGTCTCGGACGCGTGCGGCCTGGCCATCGAGAAGGGCTATGTGCCGGTGAACACCGACTCCGGCTTCACCCGCGAGATGATGGAGAAAGAGGTCGAGGCCTACCGCTTCGTCTCCGGCGACAAAAACGAGATCGACAAGTCCTTCAAGTACATCTGGGAGTCCGTCAACAAGGCCGGCGCCATGGAAAACGCGCCGTCGAACGTGGATTCCTACATCATGGGCGACCTCTACAACAAGATGGTGAACTACCAGGGCGCCTAGGGTCTTTCTCGCCTGCGGGCGAATGCCTGGCGCTGCTCGAGCTCGCATAGCGCCAGTCGGGGAGGGGCGGCGCGTCTTGTCGGTGCGCTGCCCCTCTTCTCTCGAAGGGCGCTTTTGTCCGTCCTTCAAAGCACGTCGCATCCGGGCGGCGTGAACCTCGAGGGGGGGGCTTCGGTGAAAGAACTCGTGTTGCACAGCCTGAAGATGCGCAAGGTTTCCACCGTCTCGGTCGTCTTGTCCGTGATGCTGTCCGTGACGGTGTTTCTCGCGCTGGGGCTGACGTATGCCGGCGTGCAGGCGGGCGTGGCCACCTCACTTGCCCGCGGCGGCGCCGACCTGCTCGTCGTCCCCTCGAGCGCCGCCTCCGAGATATCGGACAGCTCGCTTCTGTTCACCGGGGCACCTGCGGCGATCTATTGCGACGAGGGCGTCTACGAGAAGGTGAAGGCCGCCGACGGGGTGAAACGCGCGACCTGCCAGTTCTACAGCCAGTCGTTGAACCAGCCGTGCTGCTCCGACGACGGCATGACGCGCGTCATCGGCGTGGACTTCTCCACCGACTGGACGGTGCAGCCCTTCACCGCCTACGACCTCTCCAAGGGCCTTGCAGACGACGAGATAATCGTCGGCTCCGGCGCCACGGGCACGGTGGGGGAGACGGTGAAGCTTTTGGGCCGCGACTTCAAGGTGGTCGACCGGCTGGCGGCATCCGGCACGGACCTGGACTCCTCGCTTCTGCTGAACCTGGACGTGGCCCGCGAGCTGTCGAAGCAGGCGCAGGGGCTGTCGTATCTGTGGGAGAAATACGGCCAACCCGATGCTCTGATCTCGTGCGTGCTCGTCGAGATGCAAGACGGCGCGGACGTGACGCGCCTGTCCACCATCATAGAAAACGCGGGAGATGTGAAGGTCATACAACGCAGCAACGTCGTGGAAAGCTCGCAAGAACAGTTGAGCGCCGTCTTCACGGTGCTGCTCGCAGCGGGCATGGCGATGCTCGTCGTCACCCTCGTGCAGCTGTTCGCGCGCTTTTTCTCGTGCGTGTGGGACCGCAAAAGCGAGCTCGCCCTCTACCGTGCGCTCGGGGCCTCGGCATCCCAGGTGCGCCGCCTGATACTCGGCGAGGTGGCCGTCATCACGGGCGCGGGACTCGTTCTGGGATTTGCAGCGGGCGCGGGCGTCTACGCGTGGCTCGTCTCGCTGCTCTCCCAAACCAGCTCGTTTCCCTTCATCGCGCCGGGCACCCTTGCGGTTGCCGGGATCGCCGGCGGCATAATCGTGTTGTTTGCCGTGCTCGCCGCCGCCTCGGTGGCCGCGCCCCTGCGCCAGATCGGCCGCCTCGACCCGTCTCTTGCCATGCAGCAAGGCGACATCGACTAGAAAGGCAGGGCACATCCCATGCAATGCCCCACGATTTCGGCGCACGCCATCTCCAAGTCCTATGGCGACGTGGAGATACTGCGCGACACCACCTTCACGGCGCGCCCCGGCGAGTCCATCGCGTTCGTCTCGCCGTCGGGCTCCGGCAAGTCCACGCTGCTGTCCATGCTCGGCCTCATCCTCACCCCCACAAGCGGCGAGATATCGGTGGGAGATGCGGCCACGAGCGGCATGTCGGATGCGGAGCGCTCTGCCCTGCGGGGCGCCACGGTGGGTTTCGTTTTCCAGCACACCCAGCTCATAGGCTCGCTGCGCGCATGGGAAAACGTCACGGTGCCCGCGCGTTTCGCCGCGTCGCGCAACGCCGCGAAAGACGAGGAGCGCGCCCGCGGCCTGCTCGGGCGTTTCGGCCTGGCCGAGCGCGCCGAGCACTATCCCTTCCAGCTGTCCATAGGGCAAAAGCGCCGCGTGGCGCTTGCGCGCGCCCTGATGCTCGAGCCGCCCGTGCTCATCGCCGACGAGCCGACCAACGATTTGGACAGCGCGTCTGCCGACAGCGTGACGGCCGCCTTGTTCGAGCATGTGGAGCGCGGGGGGATATTGATGTTTGCCACGCACGACGCATCGTTGTCCGCACGGGCCGACAGGGTGTTTCGCCTGCGCGACAAATGCTTCGAAGAACGCTAGGATAGGAAAGCGCGCACGCAAGCGGGGCGCGCGAAACCCGTCGGGCGTGTCCGGAAAGGTGTGCAACCGGATGCGACGCGCCACGAGAAGGGCAACAGGAAAAGAAAGGAGCTCGCTGTGAACGAGAAGACATGGAAGATACTTTGCCTGGTGGAGATCTGCGCGCTGATGGCCGCGGCGCTGATAGCCACGTTCATGGGAGGTTGCACGAAGGAGATCGAGTGCACGTCGGGCAGTGTTCCCATGAAGTGCCACTGGACGTTTCTGGCGGTGCCGCTCATCTGCTTTCCCGGTGCATGGGCAGCTTTTGCAGCGGCGTTGTCCGGCGAGAAGAAGGCCCGGCGGATGGCCGCGCTCTCCGCACTCGTCGCGGCGCTGTGCGCCCTGCTGTGCATCTGGGCCGTCATCGGCATATGCACGGGGGCGGGCTCGCACGGCTGCACGCCCACCGCGATCGCGACGAGCGTGGCGCTGGGGCTGTCCGCGGTGCTTGCCTGTGTCTTGATGGCGAAGGCAGACCCGAAGGCGGCGGAAGCGCCCAAGATGAAGCTGTAGGCACCGCACGGGAAAGCGCGGGCGCGCGAGCATGCGAAACGCCTGCGGCCATCTCCCTTTCCTCATGGGGGAGACGGCCGCAGGCGTTCTTTTCGCGCCGCCTCGCCCTTCAGCGCCGCTTCCCGGTATCCGAAAGCTTTTCGCCACCCGGGGTTTTCTCGTGCCCTTCCGCCGTCGGCGGTTTCACTTCTTCACCCGGCGAAACACCGCGATGCTGCAAAGTGCCGCCGCGACTGCCCAGGCGAGCAGCGCAAGCAAGGTGGTCGCAAGCTCTCCGGAACCCGCGTCGGTCAAGGCGTGGACCAAGGATCCCGGCAAGGCGTCGGAAATCTTGGACACCACGCCGGCGGTGGCGTCGGGCAGCGAGATGCAGGCGAGCGAGAGCAGCATCGCGCCGATGGCGTCGAGGGCGAAATAGACGACGAGCCCCAATCCGACGCGCCTGAGCATCGTGCCGATGGAAAAGCACAAAACCGCGGTGAACGCGCATTTCACCATGGACAAGGCAAATCCCGAGGCCAGCTCTGCGGCATCGACGCCGCCGAAGGGGTTTTCCTGAAAAGGCGCCGCCGCCAGGAAGAAGGCGATGTAGCCGATGGCGCCCGCGCAGATCGTGAGCAGGCTCCATGCGGCAAGCCTTGCCGCATACAGGCGCAGCCGGTTCGGGACGACGGAAAGCGTCGCCAGGACGCAACCGTCCTCGTGCTCGCGGGCAACGGAGCACACCGTGTAGACGCCTAGCAGGAAGTAGGACATGGATAGAAAGCCGTTTGCCGCCGCCACCTGCGACGGCGCGCTTTCCGGGAGCTGGGAGGAGGCGAAGACGAAGCTGAAATAGGACAGTCCGCTCGCAAGGAGCAAGATGAGGAGGACCTTGGGCGTTCTCTTGTGCACGAGGCGTGCGAGCTCTGCTGCCGCAACGCCGGAAAAGGCCTGCGGCGCGTCTGCGGATTTGGTGAAGGCCTGCGGCAGGTTGCATGCGGCGTCACTCATTTTCGTCCCCCTTCGTCTCCATGAACAGCTCCTCGAGGTTCATCCGCTTGGCCTCGAGATGGTCTAGCGTCAATCCGCTGCCGTACGCCAAGGCGCCCACCTCGGCAGGCGGCATCCCGTTCACGAAAAGCGTCTCGCCCTCGAGCTTGCACGGCGCGCCGACGTCCGAGACGAGCTTTGCCACCTCGTGCACCTGCGCGCTTCTCACGACGACGACCAGCCCGCGCCGCCCGCCCCGCTCCAGTTCCTCTATCGAGCCATCGCGGGCCACCCGGCCGTTTTGGATGATGATCACCCTGCTCGCGACCTTTTCCAGCTCGCTCATTATGTGGCTGGAGATGAATACGGTCTTGCCCCTATCGGCCAGCGCCGAGAACACGCCGCGCACCTGGCGGATGGCCTCGACGTCGAGTCCGTTGATGGGCTCGTCGAACATCAGGTTGTCCGGGTCGCCCACGAGCGCGGCCGCGATGCCGAGGCGCTGCTTCATCCCGAGCGAGTATTCGGAGATGAGTTTTCTGCCCGCGCCGGCCAGGCCCACGTAGTCGAGCGCGCCGTCCACGTCCGCGTCCCGTATCCCCGAGGCGCGATATACATAGGACAGGAAATCCGCGCCGCGCATCTTCTGGGGCATGAACTCCGGCCCCAGGCAGCACCCGAGCGTCTTGGCGGGGTTTGCCGCCTGCGAAAACGGCTTTCCATCCACCAACGCGGCGCCTGAAGTGGCCGCCTCGAGCCCCATGATTATCTTCATGGTGGTCGATTTGCCCGCGCCGTTAGGGCCTACGAAGCCGGTGATGGTGCCCGGCTCCACGCGAAAGCTCAGGTCGTCGAGAACCGTCTTCTTGCCGTAGGTCTTGCAAAGCGATTGAACTTCGATCACGGCCTCGCCTTTCCCGCGCATGGATGTCGCCGCCCCTGCTGCGCCTGCGTGCGATTTCGAGATTATAGCCCGACCGGGCCGGATGCGCCCGTCGGCGACACCGGCTGCGCGTGATGACGACGCAGCCCTCTTGCCCGGATCTGGTAGAATAGAGTGCGCTTGGCGAGTTCCATGACTCGGGCCCGGGAGGGCCAATCATTTTCGGAAGGCATCTCCGGCTCGTTTCGGAGATGCCTTCTTTGTCGGGATACGATAAGGGGAGAGCTGTAGCGCGGCGGCAGCCGGGCGGCGGCTTTCACCGACAGTTTCACCCGATGCGAGAGGACGGGAAATGGAGCAGGTATCGCTTTTGTTCGAAATCTCTCCGAATGACAAGAGATTCCCGATGTACACATGGTTTCCCGACTGGTTTGCGACAAAGCGCCTTCCGCAATTCGACGTCCATCTCTTCAACTACGAGGCCTTCCTCGCGGGCGAGGAGCTGGTGTGCGAGCCCGCGCCGAAACACGACATGCCGGCGCTGCTGCGCTGCCACTCGACGAACAGGGAAAACTACGAGCGGCTGGCCAAGAAGCTGCTCTCGCTTGGATACCGGCTGATCACGGACAGCTGGCGAGCGCTTGAAGAACCGCGTTTCCATTTCAGGTGCTTCAAGGGGTTCACGGATGAAAAATACAAGATGCGCACCGTCAACGTTGGGGCCAGTTTCGGAACCGGCGCATCTCAGACGCATCCCCCCTCGATTTACATCACGAGAGACGATGACGGTTATCTGGGTACTCGAGAAGCAGATTGGTTTGCGTTGGGCTGGCACACGTCGCGAAAGGGAGAAGAGCTTGCCGAACGTTTCGCGCAAGCCAAAGGAGACAGGTTTTCCGGAGAGGCCTTCTTCGAGGAATACGTGCCTCGCTTCGAATATGAAAGTGTGCCCGTCGTGTGGCGTGCCTTCTACTTCGAGGGAAGACCCATTTTCAAGGCTCCCGTGGCGCCGAAGGCACCGAAAGGATTTCCGGAACCGCCGGAGGAAATAGTGAACGCGTTCCGGAAGGCGTGCTCGAACATTTTCTACGCTTGCGATTTCATGCTCGCAAAGGGCGGCAGCTGGCTGTGCAGCAGATTTTTCGACGGGCAGATGAGCGAAGGGCCTGCGCGGAGAGAGGACTCCATAGCTTTCTACGAGGCGCTTGCCCGGGCAGTGGAGGAAGCGCCGCGGATTCCCGATTGGATATGGTGTTTGACGGCAGAGGTTCGAGACGAGAACAAGACGGGGGTCGAGAAACGTGTCGTGCACGGGACGCGCCATTTCGCTCCGCACACCAAGGTGTTCCTGCATCCGCCCAACTGGGACGAGCGGGTCGGCGCCATCGGCATCCCGCGCTATTCGGATAAACGCGTCCGCATCGTCGTCGATGTCAGGAAGCTCGAGCATTTCGCCCTCGAGAAGGTGAACGACCGGGAAATCGTCTGCGCCATGCTCCATCCCTACAACACGTGGCCGTTCACCAAAATGGCTCCCATCGAGGTGGGCCGCGGCACCTGGGGCCAAAGCGAAAGTTCCAAACGGGAGATCGAAGACTGCGTGAAGTGGCTGAATTCGCTCAATCCGGATGGCAAGCGGTGATCGTAGCCGCTTTTGTTCGGATCCGTCCGTGCCGAAAGGGCGCCATGGGACGCAAGCATGCCCGCCGCCTGCGTTTTCGCCTTTATTTCCATGTCAGCAAGCCTGTGCAGCGCAAGGATGCGAGGAGGCAAACCGCCATGTGCTCCTTGCATGCGTTTCTTGCCGGGCAGTGTCGCAGCCCTTTCTCCTAAGGGGGGGGCGCGCGGGCGGCGGGTATACTGGAAGCGCTGGTTTTCCCTTTGGGTTGAAACGGCGGGTGCGCGATGTCGTTCGATGCGGTCTACAAGCAGATCGGCGAGTTTTTTCGCCGATGCGCTGGGCACGGCTCGCGCGCGCGGATGAAGCAGGCGCGAGAGGGGCGGACATGAACGGAGACGATGGTTTCAGGACGCAAGCGGCGGCAGAGCCGGGATGCGAGCATTGCGGCGTCGCGGCATGCGAGCATCCGGGACGCACGGCGCCGACCTTTTGCCCCGAGCAGGGCATATCCGACGAAACGCGCAGCCGCGTCCGCAGCCTCTACGACGAGCCCGAAAACAGGCGCATCATGGAGGCGGCCGCCAGGGTGAGCGCCGGCACGGCGAACTCGACGCGCGTGCAAGACACGATAAAGTTCGCCTCGTACATGGGCGCCTCGCGCATCGGCATCGCGGCCTGCACCGCCATGTTGAAGGAAACCGCCGTCCTCGCCCGGCTTTTGCGCCGCGCCGGGTTTTCGGTGGTGGCGCTCGGCTGCAAGCTTCAGGAAAACCGCGCGCCCGACCTCGGCATAGACCCCGCCTGCGGCGTCGGCGACTGCGTCATCTGCAACCCGATCATGCAGGCGCTCCTGCTCAACGAGGCTAAATGCGATTTGAACATCCTCATGGGGATATGCGTCGGACACGACGCGCTGTTCGCGAAGTACTCGGATGCGCCCGCCGTCACCTTGGTGGCCAAGGACTTCCTTGCGGCGAACAACCCCTGCGCCGTGCTCTACACCGCCGATTCGGTCTACAAATCCAAGCTGGACGCGACCATCGACGAGGTGGCGGGCGCCCGTTCTTGAAACCGATGCGCCCTGCTCGACGGTTGCGGTGTGCAATGGCTTTGAAAAGCCAGGAAAAGGGTGTCGCGCTCTCGAACTCGGACACGGCGAAGGAGAGGGGCATGACGCTTTGTCTGCCGGTCTACTCCGCCGTGTTCTTGTGCGTTGCGGCGTCTGCGCGGGTGTGCTCTAACGGCGCTTGCAGCAGCGGTCGTGGCCGCCGTGGCCGTTATGGTGGCCGTGGGCATGTCCGTGCTTGTGCCCGCAGCCGCGTCCGTGCCCGTGGCCTTTGCGCCCTTTGCGGCCCTTCTTGTGCTTGCCCTTGGCGCCCAGCTCCTTGCATTGCACGACGATCTTGTCCGCGATGGTCTGGAGCTGCTCCATCTCCTCGTCGGAGAGCGTCTCGAGGATCTTTTCGGCGGCCGCTTCGTGCGCCTTGCAGCGCTTCTCGGCGATCTCCTCGCCCGTGTCCGTGAGCTTCACCAGATAGGTCTTCTTCTCCTGGGCGCTCTCGATCGTGGCGTAGCCGTTGCGCTGCGCCTTGCGCACGATGTCCTTCAGCTTCGCGCGGTCGTACCCCAGCGCCTCGACCAGCTCGCGCGAGCTCATCTTCCCGCCGTGGCGGTGGAGCACCTTCAGCAGCGCGCCCTGGCCTTTCTTGTAGCTTTTCGGACCTGCCACGCGAAAGGCGCGGTTGCTCAGGTCGGCGGCCTTGCCCAGTTTCTTCAATGTCTTGAGTTGCGTGCTCATGGTTTCTCTCCTCTTTATCTGAAAAATTGATAGCGAAGACACTGTACGCCGTCTTTATCGAAAAATGTGGCAATTTAGGCGCTTTCCACATTATCGCTATAAATGATAAAGATGCGTTCCGAAGAATAATCCCGACTGAAAAGCGAGAGGGCGCATCAGACGAGGGGCGCGTAGTCTTGCGTTTGGTGAAAGATGTGGGCGACGACGACTTTCTCGCCGTCGAAGCGGTGCAGCGCGACATAGCGGTTCACCAGCATAGGGCGAGAGCCCATCTCCGCAAGTTGGGGTATGTGCGAGAGAGGGCGGATTTCGGGCATCTCGCACACGAGGTCGAGTTGGCGGCCGAATTCGTCCATGAACCCCGTCGCAGCCGCCGGACTCGCAAGGACGCCGGCCAGATACTCGACTATAGAGCGGTACTCGAGCTGGGCGCTTGGGAGAATGATTCTAGGATAGGCCATATTCGGCTCGTATCTTCGCCGCGAACTCGTCATAGTCTGCGCCGGCGCCGGATTTCTCCTCGCGTTCGGCGACGAGCATACGCGAGAACAAGCGTGTTTTTGCGGCATCTTCCTGCATCGCGCGATAGCGGTCCGCGCTCATGCAATAGATGGCCTCGCGCCCGTTTCTCGTGACCGTCACTTCATCTTCGCGCTCGACGAGCTCCACAAACGATGCCGTGCTCTTCATGTCGCGTACGGGAACACATGTCGGCATGGGGTTCCTCCTCCGCTGCGGTGGCGCAATGTTGCAATGCCGCATTGCGCCGATGCCGTAATGCGGCCTTATTGTACCGCGTTTTACCCTAGAAGCGGAAATAGATGAAAGGGTTGAAGGAGCCGGAGATCACGCCTGCCACCGAGGCGACGAGCAACGCGGCGAGCGCGAGGTCGCAAAGCAGGGCATGAAAGAAGGCGCGCCGTTCCTTTGCAGGAAGGCGCGCCTTCTCTTTTAGACGTGTTCAATCGATGCTGACGAAGGCGTACTCGAGGGCGTCGTGAAGCGCACGGGCGGTTTGCTCGACGCGGTCGCGCTTCAGCTCGCATTCCCAGACGACGACCACCTGCCAGCCGTCTGACTCGAGTTTTTCGCGCACAGCCTCGTCACGCGCCTTGTTGCGGGCGAACTTGGCTGTCCAGTACTCGCCGTTTCTCGCGGGCGTGCTCGCGTACTTGCACCCCTCGTGATGGTGCCAAAAGCAGCCGTTCACGAAGATGGCGATCTTGCGTCCGGGATAGGCGATGTCGGGGTGCCCCGGCGCCTTCTTCCAATCGCAGCGATACCCCGGCCAGCCGAAGGAGCGCAGCATGGCCCGCACGGCCTTCTCCGGCGAGGTGTCGCGGCGCTTGTTGCCCTGCATGGACTTGCGCGTGGCTGCCGAGACCTCGCCGAACTCGTATTTCGCCGTCGTCTTTCCCATGTGAGGAGATGATACACGCCGCCTCCGCGCCACACCTGATGCGCCGCACCTGTCCAGGAACAATGCGCGCGATTTTCACAAGTGAAGCCTTTGTGAAAGCGCGTCGAACTTCCCCGGGCCTTCCCGGGAACCCCCTCGCGGCCTTCTCGTAGTGATAGGATGCACCGACGCGCGCTGCGCATGCCCTTGCCGGCGACACGCGGCTGCCCGCATGCCCGCATCACGGCGCGCGGCGCGTTTTTTTCGAGAGAAGAGACGACCCCTGACACGACGGAGGCACCGATGCCCACGATGAACTTCAAGCGCCGCCTGCCCATCCCGCAAGAGATCCGCGCCGAGCTGCCGCTTTCGCCTGCCCTCGAGCGCGCCAAGGAGGGCTTCGACCGACGCGTCGTGGACGTGCTTTCCGGGAGAAGCGGCAAGAAGCTGCTCGTCGTAGGGCCGTGCTCGGCAGACCGCGAGGACTCGGTGCTCGACTATATGACGCGCTTGGCCGCGCTGGCAGAGGAGGTGGCCGACAAGTTCGTCGTCATCGGCCGCGTCTACACGAACAAGCCCCGCACGCGCGGCACCGGCTACAAGGGCCTGCTGCACCAGCCCGACCCGACCGGGCAGCCGGACCTGCTCGCGGGGATCAAGGCCATACGCCGCATGCACCTGCGCGTCATCGAGGAAACGGGCATATTCACCGCCGACGAGATGCTCTATCCGGAAAACTACCGCTTTCTCTACGACCTGCTGGCCTACACGGCCGTGGGCGCGCGCAGCGTCGAAAACCAGGAGCACCGCCAAGTGGCCAGCGGCATCGAGGTGCCCGTGGGGATGAAGAACCCGACGGGGGGCTCGACATCGGTCATGCTCAACGCGGTCTATGCCGCGCAGGCAGAGCAGGACTTCATCTACCGCAACTGGGAGGTCCACAGCACGGGCAACCCCTACGCGCACGCCATCCTGCGCGGCTACAAGGGCCTCGACGACGTGAACTACCCCAACTACCACTACGAGTACCTGGAGCGCCTCGCGGCCGTCTACACGGGCGACGAGTACGCCAACCCCGCCGTCGTGATCGACTGCAACCACGACAATTCGGGCAAACGCCCGCTCGAGCAGGGGCGCATCTGCCACGAGGTGCTCGACTCCTGCATGCGCAACGCCGACGTCGCGGCGCTGTTCAAGGGCTTCATGCTGGAAAGCTACATCGAAGACGGGGCGCAGCCGGTCGGCGGCGGGACATACGGCATGTCCATCACCGATGCGTGCCTGGGTTGGGACAAGACCTGCGCGCTCGTGCGCGAGCTGGCCGAGCGGCTGTAGGGAAGGGGAAAGCCGAAGCAAGCGCATCGCCGCAAGACGGCATGGCCGCCGTCTTTTCAAAAAGGAGCCGTCGCGGCATCCATGAACCGCATCGACCGGCTAGAAGCTGCATGGTGGCGCGCAGCGAATTCGACCTGCGGCGTAAATGAAAAGCAGGCCGTTTTGCGACCTGCGGAAAAAGCTGGTCGGGTGGACAGGATTTGAACCTGCGACCCCTTGACCCCCAGTCAAGTGCGCTACCAAACTGCGCCACCACCCGAGCCTGTTCGACACGCGCCGTCTCGACGAGGCGCGCGAAGAGGAATGTTAGCACAAGGCGTGCCGGAGCACGCCAGTTTTTTTGGAGGCTTCGTGAGTTTGTGAGGGTAGGGGTCACGCCTCTGTCCTCCCTTGAAGCATCGGCTTGAGATCCGAGCATCTGAGCATGACGAGCGCGATGAGGTTGTCGATGTTCCTGAAGCCGTAGCCCTGCCTGACCGCCACCTTGATTTTGTTGTTGACGGCCTCGACGCGGGCACAGATGCCGTCCGCGGTGTGCCAGTCGACGCGCAAGAACGCCGCGAGGGCGCTCCTGCACATGTGCAGCGCCAGCCAGGCGACCTCGTCCTCGAACGCCGAGGTGAAGCGACTCGAGACGCAGCGCGCCCACGGCACGGCCTCGGTGCGGACCCCGTGCTCGGGGCACTCCACGCGCAGCGGCGCGTGCTCCATATAGCAGCGCGACGCTCCGAGGTCGAGCGTGCGCCAGCGCCGCGCCGGGAGACGGTCGTAAGGCCGGCAGCGCCTACCGCAGGCGGGGCACCTGGGCGCCGCCTTCCTGGGTCTGGCGCGCACGATTACGTCGCCGTGTTCCTCACGGGCCGACTCGACGACGGCTCCGGCGAGTCCGAGGCATTTCTTTAGTAGATTGATTCTCATGGCGGCGTCCTTTGCTGGTTGCTTTTTTCTTGGTCGAAAAACAACCCTACGCGAAAGGCGCCGCCACTGCTATCTATGCATGTTCAGGAATCCGGGCACCCACACAAACCCACGAAGAGCCCCTTTTTTCTTCAAGATGCAAAAACTGCAGAGGGAAAAGGCTATTCGGCGAAGCCGAGCATGCGCACCTCGCACTCGAGCTCCACTCCGCAGCGCGCGTGCACGGCCTCTTGCACGTCGCGTATGCAGCGGCGTATGTCGGCTGCCGTCGCGGACCCGTTGTTCACGATGAAGCCCGCGTGCTTGCGGCTGACCTGCGCCGCGCCCACGCTGTGCCCCTGCATCCCGGCGTCGCAGACGAGCTTGCCCGCGAAATGGCCTTGCGGGCGCTTGAAGGTGGAGCCGGCGCTCTTCTTGTCGAGGGGCTGCTTGTCGCGACGACGGGCTGCCAGCTCGCGCATCCTGTCCTCTATGGCGCGGCGATCGTCCGGTTGCAGGGCAAGCTCGGCGCAGACGGCGACGAGGCCGCGGCGCGCGATGGCGCTCGTCCTGTAGCCCCAGC
Source organism: bacterium (assembly GCA_963642995.1). Lineage (GTDB taxonomy): Bacteria > Actinomycetota > Coriobacteriia > Coriobacteriales > QAMH01 > CAVAWX01. The sequence continues at coordinate 112,813 of CAVIIZ010000002.1, forward strand.
CCGCCTCCTCGCAGTCCAGCTCGACCATTTGGCCGTCGGCCGGATCCAGGCAGGTGACGCGCGTGCACACGTCCTTGAACTCGCCGCCGTAGGCGCCGGCGTTCATGGCAGCCGCCCCGCCGATGCTGCCCGGTATGCCGTGGAGGAACTCCAACCCCGCCAGCGAGGCCTCGCAGGCAGCCTGCGCCACCTGCCTGTCGGACGCGCCCGCCTGCGCGACGACGCGCCCGCTTGCGGCGTCGACTTGCACGTCGGAGAGGCGGTTGCCGATGTGGATGACGAGCGCCGCCAGCCCCTCGTCGGCGACGAGCAGGTTGCTGCCGCGCCCGAGCACGTGCCAGGCGATGCCCTCCTCTTTCGCGAAGGCAAGCGCCGCCGCGACGTCGGCTGCAGAGCACGCTTCGACAAACAGCGCCGCCGGGCCGCCCACCGCAAAGCTCGTGTGGGCGCTCATGGGCTCGTCGAGGAGGAGGGCGCTGCTTTCAAGGCGCCCGCGCAGCCCGCGGGCAAGCTCGTCGCGCGATGCCGTGTTCACTTTCGCCATCCCTCCTCGGCGGCGGCCTTCCTGTAGGCCTCGATGCTGGCCTTGTGCGGCCACATGTGGCCTATGGGGCCGGCGCCCGCGCCGAGGCCGGGAGCTGCGAGCAAGGCGCCCGTCACGTAGTCTTTCGCAAGCCGCGCAGCCCGGTAGACCGCCCGACCCTCGGCCAGCCAGCACGCGATGGCAGACGAGAGCGTGCAACCGGTGCCATGCGCGTCGCGCGTCTCTACGTGCGGGGTGCGGAACCAGAAGACGGCGCCGCCCGGTCCTGCGAGCACGTCGTTTGCCGAGGCGCGGCGGTGCCCGCCTTTCACGAGCGCCCAGCGCGGCCCCAGCTCGAGCAGCTCCAGCGCGGCGGCCTCCTGCTCGGGCTCGCTGTTGATGGGATGCCCCAGCAGCTTTTCTGCTTCGGGCAGGTTCGGGGTGGCGAGCTCTGCGACGGGCAGCAGGTGCGTGCGCAGCGCCGAGACCGTCTCGTCGTCGCTTAGGGTGCTGCCGCTCGTTGCCACCATGACGGGGTCGACCACGACGTGCAGCGCCCCGCGGCGCTTGAGCGTCTTGGCGACGACGCGCACGTTGTCCGCGCACCCGCATGCGCCCACCTTCACCGCGGCGGGGAAGATGTCGGAAAACACGGCGTCGAGCTGTTTTTCCACAAGACCCGCCCCGACGCTTGCCATGGCCGTCACGCCCGTCGTGTTTTGCGCGGTGAGGGCGGTGAGGGCCGTCTGGGCGAACAGGCCGTGCGCCTCGATGGTCTTGATGTCTGCCTGTATGCCCGCCGCGCCGCCGCTGTCCGATGCGGCTATGCTCAAGACCGATTTCACCACAGGCCCCCTTTCTTTTTTCGTGAAAGCCCTTCTCTCAATCATACCCGATGGCGCACGGCGTGTGGATGTTGCGTGACATGTGGGCATGCTGCATCATGGGGGCGCGCGGATTCGTTTATCGTGGACGGGAACGGACTTCAAAACGTCGAGGTGAAGCAACCTATGGAACGCAAGAACGCCTGGAAAGAGTACAGCGACGCGGATGTCTCGCAGCTCGAGCGTCTGGGGCACGAGTACATCGACTTCATCAGCGAGAACAAGACCGAGCGCGAGTGCGTCGCAGCCGCCATCGCGCGCGCGCAGGCATCCGGCTACATGTCCTTGGAAGAGGCACGACGCTCGGGCAAGCCGCTGAGCGCCGGCTCGAAGATATGGGCGGCCACGCACGGCAAGGCGCTCGTCCTCGTGCACGTGGGCAGCCGCCCGCTCGAAGACGGCTTGAACATACTCGGCGCGCACATCGACTCGCCGCGCCTGGACCTGAAGCAAAACCCCCTCTACGAGGGCGGCGACCTCGCCTTTTTCGACACGCACTACTATGGCGGCATCAAGAAGTACCAGTGGGTGACCATGCCGCTTGCCCTGCACGGCGCGATAGCGAAAACCGACGGCACCATCGTGCCCGTCGTCGTGGGCGAAGACGCCGGCGACCCGGTCTTCTGCATCACCGACCTGCTGCCGCATCTGGGCGCCGAGCAGATGAAGAAGGAAGGCGCGAAGGTGGTGGAAGGCGAGGCGCTCGACGTGCTCGTGGGCAGCCGGCCGCTGATCGTCGAAGGCGCCGACGCGGCCACGTTCGAGCCCGCAGACGACGCGCCGGACTGGGAGAAGGGCGCGGTGAAAAACCCCGTGGCCTCTTTCGTCTTGAAGATACTCGAAAGCATCTACGACATCGAGGAGGAGGACTTCATCTCCGCCGAGATCGAGGTGGTGCCCGCCGGACGCGCGCGCGACTTGGGATTCGACCGCTCGATGGTGCTGGGGTACGGCCAAGACGACCGCGTGTGCGCCTACACGAGCCTCGACGCGCAGCTCTCCATCGACGAGGCGACGCGCTGCGCGGTCACCTTGCTCGTGGACAAGGAGGAGATCGGCTCGGTGGGCGCGACGGGCATGCATTCCAATTTCTTCGAAAACGTCATGGCCGAAATCCTCCAGCTGGCCGGCGTCACCGACCCTCTCGCGTTGCGCCGCATGCTGCAAAACTCGCGCATGCTCTCCTCGGACGTGTCGGCGGGTTTCGACCCGGCTTACGCGAACGTCTTCGAGGCGAGAAACTGCGCCTATCTGGGACGCGGCCTCGTGTTCAACAAGTACACGGGCGCGCGCGGCAAGTCGGGCAGCAACGACGCGAGCGCCGAGTACGTGGCACGCCTGCGCGCCGTGATGAACGAGGCCGGCGTCGCATGGCAGACGGCCGAGCTGGGCAAGGTGGATGCGGGCGGCGGCGGGACCATCGCCTACATCCCCGCGAAATACGACATGGACGTGATCGACTCGGGCGTGCCCGTGCTGTCCATGCACGCGCCCTGGGAGGTCACGAGCAAAGCCGACATCTACGAGGCCCGCTGCGGCTACGAGGCGTTTTTGCTGCACGCGTAAGCGGCAGGCCGCGTGGGAGAAGGAGGGGCCATGCCAGGCGGGCGCGTAGAGGATCCGGGCAAGACGACGGTCTTTTCGCATGCTGAGGGCAGCGCGGACGAAACGCAGGTGCTGCAGGCGGGCGCGGATCTGCCCCGGGTGCCGGGGGCGGGGTGGACGCAGGCAACGGGCGCCGATGAGACGCAAGTGCTCGGCGCCGATGCGACTCAAGTTCTGGAAGCCGAGAAGACACGCGCCTTCGCGCCTGCGCCGGATGCGGCCTTCTCCCCGCGCGGCCACATCCCCGAGCAGGCCGTGCATCCCCAGATGATGCCGGATGCGGCCTTCGAGCCGAGGGGCGCGGCCTACAGCAGCCCGTCGGCCACCTCGGTGATGCCCGCCGAGCTGATCGCCGAGCGCCGCCGCCACAACCAAAAGGGCGCGCAGAAGGGCGCGCGCTTTGCCGCAGGCTCGTTTGCGCAAGACCCGCCGCCCCAGGCCCTGCAGGAGTGGGACCGGCCCGCATATGCCCCTCAACAGGAGTACGCGCAGCCCGCGCCCAAGAAGAAGCGCCATGGATGCCTCGTGGCCTTCATCACCGTGCTGGTCGTCGGCATCATCCTCGGAGCGGCGGCCCTGTTCGCGCTCGATTATGCCGTGCAGCAGACGGGCGTGCCCAAAGGAGAGATTCTCTCGCGCATCGCCGAGCCGGTCCGAGATTTCATCAGCAGCCTCAAGGGCAAGGGGTAGGCGGCGCGCAGACGGGACGGCTCGGGAAAACCCCCGGCCGCTTGAAAAACCCGCCCTGCGCCCGATCCCTTCTCAGCCCCGCAGGCGCGCCGCGAGCCTGGCCACGGCATCCGGCAGCTCGCGTGCGTCGTGCACGACGATGGTGGCAGGGTCCAGCTCCTCCGGCTTGCCGAACCCGTAGGCGCATCCGATGGACAGCAGGTCGTTTTGCGTGGCGACGCCCAGGTCGTGGAAGCGGTCGCCGATCATGATGAACTGCTCGTGCAGGCTTTTTCCAAGATCGCAAAGCGCCGGCGCGGCCTCTTCGGAAAAGACCAGGCTCTTTGCCTTCCAGCCGTAGTCCTCGGCGCAGTAGTAATGCGAGAACCAGCGGTCGAGGCCCAGCAGCTCGCGGAAGAGCTCCATGTAGTCGTGATGGCAGTTGGAGAGAAACACCGGCTCGTATCCTCGCGCACGGAAAAGGTCGAGCGCCTCGGGTATGCCGGGGTAGAACTTCGCGCCGCCTTCCCGCGCGCGCCGCCGCATCCCGGCGCCCACCACGCGTGCGGCCTCCTCCCGCCATTGCGCCGGCAGCTCGGGGGCGAAGTTGCTCCACATCTCGACGGTGGAATACCCCAGCCAATACCCTATCTCGCGCGCGTCGGCCGGCGCGTCGGGCACGTCCTGGCCTTGCCCGCGCAGCCATTGCAGCCCCTCGCGAAAGGCGGGGACGTAGATCTCGTCGGTCTTGTGCAAGGTCCCGTCGAAATCGAAGAGCAGCTTCAGGCGGCCGCGCGCATCGTCTGCGCAGGCCTCCCGTACGGCCGTCTCCTTCGGATGCGTCTCGTCTGCGGCGCCGGGCATACGACCCTCATCCTTCCATCTCTCGCAGCAGGTTCACCATCTCGATGGCGCCTTGTGCGCATTCGGCGCCCTTGTTGCCCGCCTTCGAGCCGGCGCGCTCGACGGCCTGCTCGATGTTTTCCGTGGTGAGCACGCCGAACATGACGGGCACGCCGCTTTCGAGCGACGCGGCCGCGATGCCCTTGCTCGTCTCGTTGACGACGGCCTCGTAGTGGCTCGTCGCCCCGCGTATGACGCTGCCGAGCGCGATGACGGCGTCGTAGCGCCCGGAGCCGGCCATCTTCTTTGCCACGAGGGGCACCTCGAAGGCGCCGGGCACCCAGGCCACGTCCACCATCTCCTCGGCCACGTCGCGCCGGCGCAGCCCGTCGAGGCAGCCCTCCAGCAGCTTGCCCGTGATGAACTCGTTGAAACGGCTGCAGACGACGCCCACGCGTATGTCGCCTGCGCTGTAGAGATCGCCTTCGTAGACTGTCATGTCGCGCCTTCTTTCCTGTCCGTTTTCTCGGGGCTTGCCCACCGTTCATTGTATCGGTTCGAGCGGGCGGCCCGCCCTAGAGCATGTGTCCCATTTTCTCGCGCTTGGTCTGCAGGTACCCCCGGTCGAACTCGGTCGCGGGCATGCGGATGGGCACGCGCTCGACGATCTGCAGGCCGAAATCGGCCAGCTGGTAGACCTTGTCGGGGTTGTTCGTGAGCAACCGCATGGTCTTCACCCCGAGGTCTGCCAGGATCTGCGCGCCCACGTAGTACTCGCGCTCGTCGGCGGCAAACCCCAGCGCCTCGTTTGCCTCGACCGTGTCCATGCCCCGTTCCTGCAGCTCGTAGGTCCGAAGCTTGTTCACCAGCCCGATACCGCGGCCTTCCTGGCGCATGTAGAGCACGACGCCGCGCCCCTCTTCCTCCACTTGCGCCATCGCGGCGGAAAGCTGCTCGCCGCAATCGCAGCGCAGCGAGGCGAACACGTCGCCTGTCAGGCACTCGGAATGCACGCGCACGAGCACGTCGCGGCCGTCGCCCACCTCGCCTTTCACCAACGCGACGTGGTGCTCGCCGGTGAGGCGGTTCACGTAGGCGTGCGCGCGAAACTCGCCGAACTTCGTGGGCAGGGCGGGGGAGGCCTTGCAGGAGACGAGCTTGTCGTGGCGCTTGCGCCAATGCGCGATCTGGGCGATCGAGACCACCTTCACGCCCCATTTCCCCGCGTGCGCGAGCAGCTCGCTCGTGCGCATCATGGTGCCGTCGTCGCGCATGATCTCGCAGCACAGCCCCGCCTCCTTCAGCCCGGCGATGCGAAGCAAGTCGACGGTGGCCTCGGTGTGCCCGTCGCGCTCGAGCACGCCGCCCGGACGCGCGAGCAGGGGAAACATGTGCCCCGGGCGCCTGAAGTCGGTGGGCTTCGCATCTTCGTCCACGCACTTCATCGCCGTGACGGAGCGTTCCGCCGCGCTGATGCCCGTCGTGGTGGAGACATGGTCGATGGACACGGTGAAGGCCGTCTCGTGGTTGTCGGTGTTTTCCGAGACCATCTGGGGCAGCTGGAGCCTCTGCACGTATTCGAGCGACATGGGCATGCACACGAGCCCCTTCGCCCGGCTGGCCATGAAGTTGATGTTCTCGCAGGTGGCGTGCTCTGCCGCGCAGATCAGGTCGCCCTCGTTTTCTCGGTCCGGGTCGTCGATGGCCATGATGATGCGGCCCGCGCGCAGCTCCTCGCATATCTCGGGGATGCCGCTGTATCCGTTCGGTATGTCCATGCCGTGCGTGCTCTCCTCGTCTCAGATGAAGCCGTTGTCTGCGAGAAACGCGAGGTCGAGGGAGCGGACGCCGGCGGCATCACCGCCTGCGGAGCCGTCCGCGCGTCCTCCTGCGCGCGGTGCGCCCAGCAGCTTCTCGACGTATTTCGCGAGCAGGTCGCATTCTATATTCACCGCGTCCCCCGGCCGCCGCCGTTGCAAAACCGTAGTCTCCAAGGTGTGCGGAATGCACGAGACGGCAAAGCCGCCCCCGTCTGCGCGCGCGACGGTGAGGCTCGTGCCGTCCACGGCCACAGATCCCTTCTCCACGATGTAGCGCGAGAGCTCAGGCGGCACGGAGATGGAAAACCACACGGCCTGCCCGTCGCGCCTCACGTCCTCGACGCGCCCCGTGGCGTCGATGTGGCCGGTGACGATGTGGCCGCCCATGCGCGAGGCGGGAGCGAGGGCGCGCTCGAGGTTCACCGCGTCGCCCGGCATGCAGGCGCAAAACGACGAGCGTTTCAAGGTCTCGTTCATGACGTCGGCGCAAAAAACGTCCGCGCCCTTTGCCGCGACGGTCAGGCACACGCCGTTTGCGCAGATGGAGTCGCCCACCTGCGTGCCCTCCAAGACCTTGGCGGCCGCGATCTCGATGCGCGCGCCGTCTGCGCCCCTCGCCAGGCGCGCGATCTTTCCCATCTCCTCGACGATGCCGGTGAACATCTAGCAGGCCACCTTCCCCTCGACGAGCAGGTCCGACCCGAGGAAGCTGCGGCGCACGTCGGAAAGCCGCAGCGCCTCTTGCGGCGAGCGCGCGCCCAAGCCCCCCACAGGGCCGGGCGCTTCCTGCCCCCCGAAGAGCTTCGGGGCGATGTAGGCCTGCACCGCGTGCACGAGGCGCGCATCGAGCATGGAGCCCGAGAGGGAAGGCCCGCCCTCCAGCAAGATGGAGTCGATGTCGGCCGCCCCGAGCATCTCCATGAGCGCGCGCAGATCCACCTTGCCCGCGCCGTCGTCCGGCACCTGCACGACGATGCAGCCTGCGGATTCGAGGACGAGCCGGGTCGTCGTGTCCGCATGGACGCATGCGATGACGGTGCGCACCTCGCGGGCGGTCTGGACGATCTTGGAGCGCAGCGGGATGCGCAGACGCGAGTCGCAGACGATGCGGACCGGGTCGCGGCCGCCCGGCATGCGGCAGGTGAGCTGCGGGTCGTCTGCGATGACGGTGCCTATGCCCGCCATGACCGCCGACAGGCGGTTGCGCGTGGCGTGCACGTGCGCGCGGGCCGCCTCGCCGCTGACCCAGCGCGACAGCCCGGTGCGGCATGCGACGCGCCCGTCGAGCGTCATGGCGTATTTCATCACGACGTAGGGCATGTGCGTCGTGATGAAATGGAAGTAGGGGGCGTTCACGGCGTCGCATTCCCCTTTCAGCACGCCTGTGTCCACGCGGATGCGGGCGCCGCGCAGCAGCTCGACGCTTTTCGCCGCCGCCTGCGCATGGGGGTCGTCGCTTCCGATGACGACGCGGGAGACGCCCGCCCGCACGAGCGCGTCGGTGCACGGGGGCTGCTTGCCCGTGTGCGAGCAGGGGGTGAGGGTGACGTAGGCGCACGCGCCGCGCGGGTCGATCCCGTTTCGCAGGCAATCGTCGAGGGCGGCGCGCTCGGCATGCCTGTCGCCGTAGCGGGCGTGCCAGCCCTCCGCGACGATCGTGCCGTCTTTCACGAGCACGCAGCCGACCAGGGGGTTGGGCGCGACATGGCCCGCCCCGCGCAAGGCAAGCTCCAGGGCCTTGCGCATGTAGCGCGCGTCGCTGAAACCCCGCTCGTCCACCGTTTCCCCCCCTCGCCGTCTCGCCGCGCCCGCTTTTCGGGGGCGTTGCGAGGACATGCTCCTCTTGCCGTCTCGCATGCACTTTGCCACATCGCGCGGGGCAGATGCGGCGGCCCGCCGGAAAAAACCGAATTTCACCGCAAGGCCGCCGGCTCGCCGGCGCGTGGCGCCTTTGGACGGCCCGCGCCTCTCCACGCGCCGATATTCACGGCATCGGCACATTTTCCCACGCCCGCTTACCGTATAGTCTTGCGCCAAATCCGCAGCATGCGCATATCGCGGTTTTCACCTTCGTCTCGGCAGGCGGACGTGGATGCGCCGCGGCGCACGTCGCTCGTGAAAGGAGTTTGGTGTGGAGAGCCTTGCAACAGCGCTCGTGGCGTTTCTCGTCTTCTTCCCGATGCTCGTGGCGCTCGTCATGCTGGCGGCCCGCAAAGAGGGCGCGCGCACCGTGCTCGCGGTCGCCGGAGCGGTTCTCGTGGCCGCGGCCTCCATCCTCGTGGCCGCGCTCTTCGGGCTTTCGGGCAGCATGCAGATGAGCGTGGACGCAACCGCCGCCAAGGCGCTCAACATCGCGGCCCTGGCAGTCGACGTCGTCTTGGGCCTCTACATCATGGGCAAGGCGGCACGTCATGGACGCGCCCTGGTCTTCGTCTTGGCCCTGGCGCAGACGGCGCTCGTGGTGTGGTTCGAGCTGTGCGTCGCCGAGAGCGTCTCGGTCTCGCACGCGCTCTACATCGACGGCCTGTCCGTGATCATGGCGCTCATCATCGGCATCGTGGGCAGCGGCATCGCGGTCTACGCCCTCGGCTACATGCGCGACCACCACGACGGGCGCCACCCCGGCGTGGCCGACCGCCGCCCCGTTTTCTTCGCGGTCGTCTTCGCCTTTCTCGGCGCGATGTTTGCCATCGTCTTCTCCAACAACCTCGCCTGGATGTTTTGCGCCTGGGAGATCACCACGGTGTGCTCGTTTGCGCTCATCGGCTACGACAAGACGAAGACGGCCACCGACAACGCGTTTCGCCAGATCCTCCTCAACATGGTGGGCGGCCTGGCGTTTGCCGTCGCCTTGGTGTGGATCGCCGAGGTCTACGACGTGCTCGAGCTCGACCAGTTCATCGCCCAGTCCGCCCAGGCGCTTGCTTCGGGCTCGGGCAACGAGCCCATCGCCTACATGCCCGTGCTGCTCCTCTCGCTTGCGGCTTTCACCAAAGCGGCGCAGTTCCCCTTCCACAGCTGGCTGCTCGGCGCGATGGTGGCGCCCACGCCCACCTCTGCGCTGCTGCATTCCTCCACGATGGTGAAGGCGGGCGTCTTCCTGCTGGTGAAGCTCGCGCCGTGTCTGGGCGCGAACATCCCCGGCTACCTGGTCATGACCGTCGGCATCGCCACCTTCCTCTTCGCCGCGCTGGCCGCCGTCAGCCAGTCCAACGCCAAGCGCGTGCTGGCCTACTCCACCATCTCCAACCTGGGGCTGATCGTCGCGTGCGCGGGCGTGGGCACGGACGGCGCGGTGTGGGCGGCCATCTTCCTCATCATCTTCCACGCCGTCGCGAAGTCCCTGCTCTTCTTGGCCGTGGGCACCGCCGAGCACAGGATCGGCAGCCGCGACATCGAGGACATGGACCTGCTTTTCGAGCGCATGCCGCGCCTGGCGCGCCTGATGTCGATCGGCATCATGGGCATGTTCATCGCGCCTTTCGGCATGCTGGTGTCGAAATGGGCGGCCCTGCAATCGTTTGCCGAGGCCTCCAACATCGTCTTGCTGCTGGTGCTGGCCTTCGGCTCGGCAGCCACCTTCATGTTCTGGGCGAAGTGGCTGGGCAAGCTCTTGGCCGTCTCGACGGGCGAGGCGCGCGACCTCGAGAAAGGGGTGCATTCGAGCGAATGGGCCTCGCTTGCCCTCATGTGCGTGCTCACCGTCGGATGCTGCATCGCGTTTCCGCTCATCTCGCAGGTCGTCGTCGTGCCCTATCTGGAGGGGGTCTTCACCGAGGTGGGCCGCGACATCTCCGCAGGCGACCTGTGGATAATGTCGATCATCGCGCTCGTGGTCGCGGTGGTCTTTCTCGGCGCCTCGTTTTCCACGAAGAAAAAGCAGGTGCCGGTCTATATGGCGGGCGCGGCCTGCGAAGACGAGCCCCGCAGCTTCCACGGCTCTTTCGGCGCGCCTGTCGCCTCCGCGCAGCGCAACTGGTACATGCGCGACCTCTTCGACGAGAAGAAGACCGCGCTCGCGGGCAGCATCGTCGCCCTCGTCCTCATGGTGGGCGCCTTCGGCTTCGTCGGCCAGGCCACGCTCGAGTCCAAGGAGAGCATCGAGGAATATGCCGTAGAACATGCCGTCTACGTGGGCAGCGAGTGGGAGGAAGCCGGCATCAGCTTCACCACCTTCGACAGCTACTACCAGCAATACATCCCCAGCTACGAGCAGTACAAAAGCGAGTACGCGGCCATGGGCATCGCAGACGCCGGGACCTTCATGGATTTCGTCTACGAGCAGCTCTCGCAATCGTATTCGTCGTCTAGCTCCTCGTCGTCCGGATCCGATGCATCCGGATCCTCAGACTCTTCTGCCGCCTCCGACACATCCGGCTCTTCCGACTCGTCTGCCTCGGCGGATTCGTCGGGCTCGTCGTCGGCGCAGCAAGGCTCCGCGTCGGGCAATGCCGCCGATGGTTCCGCGAACGCGAAAGGAGGCGAGTAGCCCATGCAGATCAGCATCATCGGGATGAACGTGTCGGTGCTCTCGTTTGTCGGGATGGCCGCCTTCCTCTTGCTCGCGGGCGTGCTGGGCTGCCTGCTGGCCGGCCTCGACCGCAAGTTCAGCGCGCGTATGCAAGGACGCGTGGGGCCCAAGGTCTTGCAGCCCCTGTGGGACGTGCGCAAGCTGCGGGGCAAGGAAGACGCCACGGTCAACGGCGCGCAAGACCTCTACGTGCGCCTCTACTTCCTCTTCGTCCTGCTCGCGGGCATGGCCTTTTTCGCCGGCGCCAATTTCCTCGTGTGCGTCTTCATCCTCACGCTGGCCGAGCTCTTCTTGATCGTCGCGGCCTACGCGTCGCGCTCGCCGTATGCCGAGATAGGCGCCGAGCGCGAGACGGTGCAGGTGATGGCCTACGAGCCCATGGTCTTGCTCGTGGCCGTCGGCATCTACATGGCCTGCGGCTCGTTTCGCGTGCAAGACGCCGTCGCGGCCGACCTGCCGCTCGTGGCCTACCTGCCGTTTCTGTTCATCGGCTTTCTCTATGTGCTCACGATCAAGCTGCGCAAGTCGCCCTTCGACATATCCATGGCCGAGCACGCGCACCAAGAGATCGTGCGCGGGCTTTCCACGGAGTTCTCCGGCAAGACGCTTGCGCTCGTGGAGATCGCGCACTGGTACGAGACGGTGCTCTTCCTCGGGTGGACGGCCATGTTCGTCATCTGGCAGGGCAGCCCCGTCTCCATCGCCGTCGCCGTGGCGGTGGCGCTGGTCGTGTGGCTGTTCGAGATATGGGTCGACAACAGCTTCGCCCGCGTGAAGTGGCAGAGCATGCTCAAGACGGCGTGGTGGGCCGCCCTGGCCGCCGGCGCCGTGAACATCGTCTATCTCATGGTCTTTTTCTAAAGGAGGCGCATCTGTGGGCACGAAATCGTATGCGGGCAAATCGCCTTGGGTCATCCACTACGACGGGTCGAGCTGCAACGGCTGCGACATCGAGGTGCTGGCCGCGCTCACGCCGCTCTACGACGCAGAGCGCTTCGGCGTGGTGAACACGGGCAATCCCAAACACGCCGACATCCTCGTGGTCACGGGCGGCGTCAACGAGCAGAACGCGCCTGTCGTGCGCCAGATCTACGAGCAGATGCTCGAGCCGAAGGTGGTCGTGGCCTGCGGGGCATGCGCCTGCGGCGGCGGCGTCTACGTCGAGTGCTACAACGTGCGCGGCGGCACGGCCACGGCGGGCATACCCGTGGACGCCTACGTGCCGGGATGCGCCGTGCGGCCGGAGTCGGTGCTCGACGCGGTGCTCGCCGGGGTGAAGCTGCTCGACGAGAAGGCCGCGAAGATGGGCCGCGAGGCAGGCGAGAAACGCCGCGACATGCCGGCGAAGCCCGATGAGGACGCGCGGGCAGACGAGGGCGCGGACACGGCGGATGCGGACATGGAGGAAAAGGAGGCGGGGGCATGACGGCAGGCGAGGAGCAGGTGAAGGACACGACGGCAAGCGCGCGGGACGCGGCGGATGCGACGGGCGCGGCGGACGCGCAGAAGGCAGGCGCCGTGCGCACGCTGGAGAGCACCACCCCCAACAGCTACGAGGAACTGGCCGCAGACGAGCTGGCGGCGCGTGTGGCCGCATGCAAGGAACAGGGCTTTCGCTTCATCCAGATGTGCGCGACCACCGCAGACGACGGTGTGGAGCTGCTCTACTCGTTTTCCGACCCCGACCCGCATGTGCGCGACATCGTCTCGTTCATCTTGCGCGTTGAAGACGGCGCCTGCGTGCCGTCCATCTCCGGAGACTACCCCGAGGCCTTCGTCAACGAAAACGAGGCGCACGACCTGTTCGGCGTCCGCTTCGAGGGACTTTCCTTGGACTACGAGGGCAAGTTCTACACGCTGCCCGTCTCCTACCCGATGAACCCGCGGGCGGCGCAGGCGCAAGCATCTGCCGAGGCCTGCGTCAAGCCGGGCGCGGACACGGGTTGCGGTGAAGGCGCATCCGCGGGCGCCGGCGGCGAAGAGACGGGCAAAGGCGAGGCCGCAGGCGCAGACGCAGGGCGAGAGGAGGGCGGCAATGAGTAAACGCACCGTCATCCCCTTCGGCCCGCAGCATCCCGTCTTGCCCGAGCCGTTGCACTTGGACCTCGTGCTCGACGACGAGAAGGTCGTCGAGGCGCTGCCACGCATCGGCTACGTGCACCGCGGGTTGGAAAAACTCGTGGAAAAGCGCGACTACAAGATGTTCGTCTACGTCGTCGAGCGCATATGCGGCATATGCTCCTACGGCCACTCGCTGGGATACGCGCAATGCGTCGAGCAGCTTCTGGACGTGCGGGTGCCGCCGCGCGCCGAGTACCTGCGCGTCATCTTCCACGAGCTCTCGCGCGTGCACAACCACCTGCTGTGGCTGGGTCTTCTGGCCGATGCCTTCGGCTTCGAGTCGCTGTTCATGCACTCGTGGCGCCTGCGCGAGCGCGTCCTCGACATATTCGAGGAATGCACGGGCGGCCGCGTCATCTTCTCGGCAAACGACGTGGGCGGTTTTCGCCAAGACGTCGACGACGCCACCCTGAAGGGGATGGTCGTCGTGCTGCGCCGCCTTGAAGAGGACTACCGCGCCCTCTACAAGACCTTCCTCATGGACACGAGCGTGAGAAGCCGCCTCGACGGCGTCGCGCCCATCTCCGAAGAGCAAGCCGCCGAGTACTCGATGGTGGGTCCTTTCGCCCGCGCCTCCGGGCTGCTCGTAGACGAGCGCCTGCACGGCGTCGGCGCCTACGGGGCGCTTGCGGCCTTCGAGCCGGTGCTCTCGGTCGTGGGCGATTGCTACGCCCGCTGCGTCGTGCGCGCAAAAGAGCTGTTCCAGTCCATCGACATCATCGCCGAACTGGTGGACAAGGTGCCGGGTGGCGAGGTGGCGGTGAAGGTGAAGGGCAATCCGGAGGCCGGCGCGCGCTCGATGGTCACCATCGAGCAGCCACGCGGCCAGGCCTTCTACTACGCGGCGGGCAACGGCACGAAGTTTCTGGAACGCATGCGCGTGCGCACGCCGACGGCGCAGAACATGCAAGGCCTCGTCGCCTCGCTTGCGGGCTGCGACCTGGCCGACGTGCCCATGATCATATTGACCATCGACCCGTGCATCAGCTGCACGGAGCGCTAGGAAAGGGACGGCGAGCATGGGATTGTTCAAGTTCGGGGCCACGACGCTGGGCAGCTTGTTCTCGAAGCCCGCCACGCGCAAGTACCCCTACGAGAGGCGCGGGCCGTATGCGCGCACGCGCGGGCGCATCGAGATGGAGGACATGAAGGCCTGCATCCTGTGCGGCCTGTGCTCCACGCGCTGCCCGGCGTTGTGCATAGAGGTGGACAAGCAGGCCGAGACCTGGACATATTGGCCTTACAAGTGCATCGCCTGCGATTCGTGCGTGCGCGCCTGCCCCAAGGGCGTGCTGTCCATGCGCCCCGAGCATGCGCCCGCCACGACGGACATGGAGTCCGTGGTGTGCGAGAAACCGCCGCTTTCGCCTGAAGAGCAAGCCGAGAAAGAGCGCAAGGAAGCCGAGCGCGCGGCAAAGGTCGCCGCCGCCAAGGCGAAGAAGGCCGCCGCTTCCGCCGGAAAGCCCGGCGGCGCGCAGGCCTGCGGCGACGGCGACGCGGAGTAGCCCATGGCGGGAATGCTCGACGCTCAAAACTACCCGGACGAGCTGGTCAGCGACAAGGTCCTGACAGGGCCCAACGTCGTCACCTTCGTCCGGCTGCTCCTCATACCGTTGTTCTTGTGGCTTTTGTTCGGGGCGCGCCAGGAGTTCGCGGCTCTCGTCGTGTTCGCCATCGCGTCGTGCACGGACTGGGTGGACGGCCAGCTCGCGCGCCGCACAGGCCAGGTCTCGAAGCTGGGCAAGCTCTTGGACCCGCTCGTGGACCGTTTCCTGCTCGCGGCAGGCGTCATCGCCATCGTGGTGCTGGGCCGCCTGCCCGTGTGGGTGCTCGTCTACATCGTCGCCCGCGACTTGCTCCTGCTCGCCGAGGGGCGCTTCATGCTCGCGCGGGTGGGCGAGGTGCCCCCCGTGGTCTACCTGGGCAAGTTCGCGACCGCGTTTCTCATGTGCGGCTTCTGCCTGCTGTTGCTCGGGCTTCCGCAGGTTCCGGGACTGGGGCTTGCCGGCGCGCCTTCATGGCTGCCGGGTTTCGGGACGCAGCCCGCCTTGCTCGGCATATGGTTCGTCTACGCGGGACTGGTCTGCTCTGTTTCCGTGTTCTTCGTCTACCAGGTGAACGGCTGGCGCCTGTTGAAGAAGAAGGGGACTTGAAAGGCGAGGAGCCTTGCCGTCGAGGAGGGGGAGGAAGATCCATGTCTGCGAGTTTGCGTGAAGTCCTCGAAAGCGGCGAATTCGTCGTCACCTGCGAGTGCATCCCGGGACGAGGCGCATTCGAGGAGGCGGTAGAGCTCTCTTTGGACAACGCGCGCGCCATCTGGGCGGGCGGGCGCGTGCATGCCATCAGCCTATGCGACAACCCCGGCGGCAACCCGGCGCTTTCAGCCGACGCGGCCGCCGTCGAGCTTGCCCGCGACGGGGTGGAGTGCCTCGTCCACTTCTCCGCCAAAGACCGCAGCCGCGACCAGGCGCTCGCCCAGCTCTACGCCTTGGAGCGCGCGGGGCTGCACAACGTCTTGTGCATGACGGGGGACTATCCGCAAAGCGGCTGGCAGGGTCTCTCGCGCCCGGTCTTCGACTTGGACAGCGTGCAGCTCGTGGCGCTGGCGCATGCGATGAACGAGGGGCTGGAAGTGCCCGCGCATGGCCGGGCATCGCACGAGAGGCCCTGCTCGTTTCTCGTCGGCGCGGTGGCAAACCCCTTCAAATACCGTGCCGGCGAACTCCACCCCCAATACCTGAAGCTGGAAAAGAAGATCTGCGCCGGCGCCGAGTTTGTGGTCAGCCAGCTGGGATACGACGCGCGCAAGATGGAAGAGCTCGTGCGCTACGTGCGCGGGCACGGATACGACACGCCGCTTCTCGCCAACGTCTTCGTGGCCAGCCGTTTTGTCGCAGGCCTCATGCGCGCCGGCACGATTGCGGGAGCGCATGCAAGCGACGCTTTCCTCGCGGCCCTAGACGCCGAGTCGGCGCTGCCCGACAAGGGCGCGGCGGCGCGTGTCGAGCGGGCGGCGGCGCAGGTGGCCCTCGCCCGAGAGCTGGGCTATGCCGGCGTGCACCTGGGGGGCTTCGGCGTGGACGCGCCCGGCGTGGCGGCCATACTCGAGCGCGCCGCAGAGCTTGCAGGAGACGTGCGCCCGCTGGCCGCCCGCCTCGATTTCGGAGAGGAAGGCGGCTGCTATCTGTATCCGCGCGCAGAAGGCGCCGCCGCGCCCGGCGCGCGTGGCGAGGAGGGAAAGCCCGTTGCAGCAAGAGAGAAAGCGCCCGCCGGCGCGCCGGCGCGGGATGCGGCGCCGCTTGCCGACGAGGTGCCCGGACGCGCCCTCTTCAAACGCTGGCGCATCTCGCGTTTCTTCCATGCCCTCATGCTCACGAAGGACAAAGGGCTCTATGGCCTCCTCGCCAAGCGAATGGACAAGAAGGAGAGAAAGCACGGGCGCGCTTTCGCTCACGGCGTCGAGCACGGGGTGAAGGCGGCGCTCTACGGTTGCAAGGACTGCGGCGACTGCGGGCTGGAAACCTGCCTGTTCTCCTGCCCCATGGCCGCGTGTCCAAAAAACCAGCGCAACGGGCCGTGCGGTGGCAGCGACGACGGGTTTTGCGAGGTGGGGGGGCGCGAAGAGGGGCGCTATTGCATCTGGTACCTCGCCTGGCACAGGGCGCGCGCGGCGGGCGGGGAGAAACTGCTCTCCTCGTTCATCACCCCGCCAAACGATTGGGCCTTGCGCAACACGAGCGCCTGGAGCAACTACACGCACGCCCGCGACGCCAACGCGCATCGCCTGCCCGTCTCGATAGGCGATGCGCGCCTCGCCTCTGACGGGCGCTGTGTAAAATCCTGAGGCGCCATGTTTTCGCGAGACGCGCGACGAGAGGGGAGAGCACGGTGAAAAGCGACATCGAGATAGCGCAGGAGGCGACCCTGCAGCCCATCGAGCAGGTGGCGGCCGCCTGCGGCATCGCGGAAAAAGACCTCACCTGCTACGGGCGCCACAAGGCAAAAGTCGCGCTGTCGGCCCTTCGCGAGATGCCGGCGCCCGGCAAGCTCGTGCTCGTCACGGCCATCAACCCCACGCCCGCAGGCGAGGGCAAGACCACCACCACGGTAGGGCTCGCAGACGGCCTGCGCCGCATAGGCAAAAACGCCGTCATCGCCTTGCGCGAGCCGTCGCTAGGGCCGGTGTTCGGGGTGAAGGGCGGCGCCGCCGGCGGCGGGTACGCGCAGGTCGTGCCCATGGAAGACATCAACTTGCACTTCACCGGCGATTTCCACGCCATAGGCGCGGCGGCAAACCTCCTGGCCGCCATGCTCGACAACCACATCCAGCAGGGAAACGAGCTTTCCATCGACCCCAAGCAGATAGTCTGGAAGCGCGCGGTGGACATGAACGACCGCCAGCTGCGCCACATCGTGGACGGCCTGGGCGGCGCCAAGCAGGGCGTGCCGCGCGAAGACGCCTTCCAGATCACGGTCGCCTCCGAGGTCATGGCCATCTTCTGCCTGGCCACCTCCATCGCCGACCTCAAAGAGCGCCTCTCGCGCATCGTCGTGGCCTACACCTACGACGGCGCACCCGTGACGGCGCGCGACCTGAAGGCGCACGGCGCCATGTGCGCGCTGCTCAAAGACGCCCTTTCGCCCAATCTCGTGCAGACGCTCGAGGGCACGCCCGCATTCGTGCACGGAGGGCCGTTTGCCAACATCGCGCACGGCTGCAACTCCGTCATGGCCACGCGCGCCGCGATGAAGTTCGGCGACTACGCCATCACCGAGGCGGGCTTCGGCGCGGACCTGGGCGCGGAGAAGTTTTTCGACATCAAGTGCCGACTTGCCGGCCTCGTGCCCGATGCCGTGGTCGTCGTGGCCACGGTGCGCGCGCTCAAGCACCACGGGGGCGCCGCGCTTTCCGCGCTCGCCGACGAGGACCTGGACGCGTTGCAGGCGGGCCTGCCGAACCTCTTGCAACACGTGCAAAACATACGCGAGGTCTACGGGCTGCCCTGCGTCGTCGCCGTGAACGCCTTTCCCACCGACACGGACGGAGAGCTTGCCCTGGTCGAGGGGAAATGCCGCGAGCTGGGGGTCGAGGCGGTCCGCTCCACCGTGTGGGCAGACGGCGGCGCCGGCGGGCGAGAGCTGGCGCAACGCGTGGTCGATCTGTGCGAGGCCGACAAGCGCTTCACGTTCTCCCACGAGCTGGACGGCTCCATCGAGGAGAAGGTGGGGGCAATCGCCGAGCGCGTCTACCATGCCGACGGCGCCGTCTTCACGCCGGCGGCGAAAGCGCAGGCCGCACGTCTCGAGGAGCTGGGGTTTGCCGGCCTTCCCGTGTGCATCGCCAAGACCCAGTACTCGTTTTCCGACGACGCGTCGCTGCTGGGCGCGCCGCGCGGGTTTTCCATCACGGTGCGCGAGCTGGCCGTCTCGGCCGGCGCCGGCTTCATCGTGGCCTTGACCGGCGACATCTTGACCATGCCGGGCCTGCCCGAGCACCCGAGCGCCGAAAAGATCGACGTGGACGCCTCGGGGCGCATCACGGGGCTTTTCTAGACGGGCGGAGGCGACGGCCATGGCTGAGGACACGCGCGTGTTCAAAGACTGCAGCTGCCACGAGTTCGTGGAGGCCCTGGGCAGCGCTTCGCCCGTCCCCTCGGGCGGCGGGGCGGCGGCGCTTGTCGGCGGCATCGCGGCGGCGCTGGCCTCGATGGCGGCCTCGCTTGCGGAGAAGCGCCACGGGGGGGCGCAGGGAAAAGAGCTCGCCTCGGCCTGCGCGCGCCTGAGGCGGCTGCAAGAGCGCCTCTTGCGGTGCATAGACGACGACGCGCGGGCTTTCCTGCCGCTGTCGGCCGCCTACAAGATGCCGAAGGACACCCCGGAACGCCGAGCTGCGCGCGCCGAGGCGATGGAGAGCCGCCTGCGTGCCTGCGCCGAGGTCCCGCTTTCCATGATGCGCGCCTGCGCCGAGGTTCTGGAAATGCTTCCCGGCCTTTTGGAGCCCGCCGGCCCGCTGCTTGCAAGCGATGTGGGATCTGCGGCGGTCCTGTGCCGCGCAGCCGCGCAATCGGCGGCGCTGTCGTTGCGCGCGAACACGTCGATGATGGCCGGCCGCGACGTCGCCCGCGCGCTCGAGGACGAGGCAGACGCGCTGCTCGAAGCATGTGGAAACACGGCGCATGCGGTTTACCTGGACGCGGAGGGGAGGCTGCGCACATGAATGAGGAGACGCTTTCGGGAAAGCCGGTCGCCGAAAAGCTCGACGCCGCCACGCGCGAGGCCTCCGATGCGCTCGGGGCACGCGGCGTTTTCCCGACCCTCGCCGTCGTGCGCGTGGGCGAGGACGGGGCCGCCGTCTCCTACGAGCGCTCGATCGTCAAGCGCGGGAAGGCCTGCGGCGTCGACGTGAGAAGCGTCGCGCTTGCCGCCGACGCGGGCATGCCCGAGTTGCTCGCGCGCATAGAAGAGCTTTCCGCCGACCCCTGCGTGCACGGCGTCATGCTCTTTCGCCCCCTGCCGCCCGCGCTCGACGAGCAGGCCGCTTGCGAGGCCATCGCGCCCGCCAAAGACGTGGACGGCTGCACGCGCGCGTCCCTTGCAGGCGTTTTCGCCGGATCCGCCGAAGGCTTTGCCCCGGCCACGGCTGCCGCCTGCATCGCCGTTGCCGACCATTACGGCGTCGACCTGGCGGGAAAGCGCATCCTCGTCGTCGGCCGCAGCCTCGTGGTGGGCCGCCCCCTCGCCATGCTCTTGCTCGCCCGCGACGCCACCGTCACGCTCGCGCACTCGAAGTCCGTCGACGCCGCGGCGCTTTCCCGCGGATCCGACGTCGTCGTGGCCGCCGCAGGCCATGCCGGCCTCGTGGACGCGGACTGGCTGCGGCCCGGCCAGACGGTCCTCGACGTCGGGGTGAACGTGGGCGCGGACGGAAAGCTGTGCGGGGACGTGGACGCGGACGCCGCGCGGGCGGCAGGCGTCGCCTTCACCCCGGTCCCGGGCGGCGTCGGAGCCGTCACCACGAGCGTGCTGCTCTCGCATGTGGCAGATGCCGCCGGGCGCCTCTCGCGGGCGGGCTGAAGCCTCTTTCGGCACGCGCCCCATGGCGCATGTGCCCTTTGAAAGGAATTCCGGAAGGGCGCGATGCGTCCGCCGCGCGTGCGCTACCATCTCTTGCCGCGAGGCGCCCGCCTCCTCGCGCCCGCGGCTCGCAACGCCTCGGGCGCGCTGCGTGCCGCGCGCCGCATGTCGCGTGCTTTTTCGTTAGGAGCATTTTCATGGAAACGACCATATTGCTCGCGCTGCAGTCCATGCGCGTGGACGGCCTCACGCAGCTTCTCGCGCTCGTGTCCGCGCTGGGAAACCAGGCCTTCGTGTGGCTTCTCATAGGGTTCGTGTGCCTGTTCATCTCGGAAAAACGCGAGGAGGGCATCTGCATCTTCCTCGCCGTCGCCGTCGTCTTCGTCGTGAGCGAGGTCGGGATAGAGCACCTTGTCGCCCGCGTGCGCCCTTGCGACGCCGGCATAGGCGTGAGCGCGGTGGTGGGCGTGAGCCACAACGGCTACTCCTTTCCCAGCGGGCACGCGGCCAGCTCCTTTGCCTGCGCGATCGTCATCGCGATGATGTCGCACTCGCGCCGAGGCGGGGTGTGCGCGGTGCTGTTCGCGCTGCTGGTCGCGTTCTCGCGCCTGTATCTGGGCGTCCACTATCCCACCGATGTGGCAGGCGGCGCCATCATCGGCGCCGCCTGCGGCCTGGCCGTCGTGGGGATATGGCGCCTCTTCTTGGGATCTGCGCTCATGGGGCTTTTCGCGAAGCTGGAAAGGGCGGGCGGCAGTGCGCGCGCCGGCCATGCGGGCAAGGGCACCCCCACGGCGCGCCACCTCGAAGGAAAGCCGCCGCGTCCGGGCGACGCGCGCGCCTCCAGGGAAACGGCGCATGCGAGGACACGGCAAAAGGGCGCGCACACCCGCACCACCCCGAGACGACGCGATTAGGAGAAAGCACATGGAAAAACAGGAAGCACAAGCGCAGATAGAGCGGCACCGCGCCCGCATCGACGAGTTGGACGCGCAGCTGCTCGCGTTGATGAACGAGCGCTCGGAGGAGTCGCTTGCCATACGCGCCCTGAAGCCGGCGGCCGGCGCGCGGCTTTTCGACGCGGCGCGCGAGGAGCGCATCCTCGCCCGCCTCGACGAGCTGAACGAAGGGCCCATGGCAAACGCCGACGTGCGCAAGATCTACGCCACCTTGCTCGAGGTGATGAAAGAGGTGAAGGCGTGAGCTGCATCGACCTTGCAGGACTCAACGACGCGCAGCGCCGCGCGGTGGAATGCGTGGACGGGCCTTTGCTCGTGTTGGCCGGCGCGGGTTCCGGCAAGACGCGCGTGCTCACCTACCGCATCGCGCATCTCGTGGGCGATTGCGGCGTGCAGCCGTGGCAGATACTGGCCGTCACCTTCACCAACAAGGCGGCCAAGGAGATGCGCGCGCGGCTGGCCGCCCTGGCAGGCCCCATGCGCGGGATGTGGGTGTGCACCTTCCACAGCATGTGCGTGCGCATCCTGCGCGAGCATGCCGACAAGATAGGCTACACGCGCGAGTTCACCATATACGATGCCGACGACGCGAAGCGGCTGGTGAAAGACATCGTCGCCGAGCTGAACCTCGACGCCAAGCGCTTTCCTCCCCAACGTTTCTCCAACCGCATCTCGCAGGCGAAAAACGAGCTGAAGGGCGCGGGCGACTTCTCGGCTTCGGCGGGCAGGGGCTTCGAGGATTCCATGACGGCGCGCGTCTTCACCATGTACCAGGAGCGCCTCGTGCGCGCCAACGCCATGGACTTCGACGACCTGCTCTACAACACCTGGTTTCTGCTGGAGCGCTTCCCGGACGTCGCGCGCGCCTACCAGGAGCGCTTCACCCACATACTCGTCGACGAGTACCAAGACACGAACCGCGCCCAATACGCCATCACCCAGCGCCTGGCCGCCGGGCACGGCAACCTCATGGTGGTAGGCGACGACGACCAGTCCATCTACTCGTGGCGCGGCGCCGACATACGCAACATCCTCGATTTCGAGCGCGACTGGCCGGACGCGACCACGGTGAAGCTCGAGGAGAACTACCGCTCGACGCAGACCATACTCGACGCGGCCAACGCCGTGATCGCGCACAACGCCAACCGCAAGGACAAGAAGCTGTTCACGGGCGGCGGGCGAGGCGAGGCCATCGCGTGCTACTGCGCAAGCGACGAGCGCGACGAGGGGCGCTGGATCGCCGGCGAGATAGAGCGCCTGCACGACGAAGGCGCCTCCTACGACGACATGGCCGTCTTCTACCGCACGAACGCGCAAAGCCGCACTCTGGAGGACATGTTCTTGCGCGCCGGCGTGCCGTATCGGCTGGTGGGGGGCACGCGCTTTTTCGACCGCGCCGAGATACGCGACGTGATGGCGTACCTGAAATGCGCGGTCAACCCCGCCGACGACATCTCTGCCCTGCGCGTGATCAACACGCCGCGGCGCGGCATCGGCAAATCCACGGTCGAGCGCATCACGGCCACGGCCCGCGTCATGGGCGTCCCGTTTCTGCAGGCCGCCCGCGAGGAGGCCGCAGACCCGCAATGCCGTGCGGCGACGAGGCGGGGCATACAGTCCTTCCTCGACGTCGTGGACGGGGCGTCGCGTCTGCAAGGCCCGCTTTCCGATGTGGTGCAGACCATCGTGGAGCGCTCCGGGCTCGTCTCGGCGCTGGAGGCGCAGCGAAGCGACGAGGCGCAAGGGCGCATCGAGAACATCCGCGAGTTCTTCGGCGTGACAAGCGACTACGTGCGCGACGTCGAGCTGCGCGCCGAAGAGGAAGCGCCGGCGCAGGCCGCGCCCGAAGCGGGAGAGGGAGCCGGTGGCGCCGGCGAGCCGGGCTTGGTCGATTTCATGGAATGGCTCAGCTTGCGCACCGACCTCGACGCCCTCGACGACGCCGACGGGTCTGCCGTCACCTTCATGACCATCCACTCCGCAAAGGGCCTGGAGTTTCCCGTGGTCTTCGCCGCCGGCATGGAAGAGGGCGTATTCCCCCACACCACGAGCCTGGTAGAAGACGGGGTGGAAGAGGAGCGCCGGCTTGCCTATGTCGCCATCACGCGCGCGCGCGAGCGCCTCTACCTCACCTACGCGCAATCGAGGCGCCTGTTCAACGCGACGCAGAACAACCCCCGCTCGCGCTTCGTCGACGAGATTCCGGGGGCGCTCGTCTGCTTCAAGGGCATAGGCAGCGCCGGCATGTCGGGCACCGGCTGGGACAAGCGCGGCGACCGTCGCGGCATCGCCGGCTCGGGGCGCGGCGAGGAGATGTACGGCGGGCGCGTGTTCGGGCGCATCGGGCATGCGGGCGCGTCGGGCGAACGCGAAAGGCGCCGCGACGGCACGGACGCGCCGAAAGCCGCGGCGGCGGGCGAGACCTTTGCCGCAGGCGACAAGGTGGACCACAAGACGTTCGGCCCGGGCACCGTCATCGCCGCAGACGGCGACAAGCTCACCATCAGGTTCGCGAGGACGGGCAAGGTGAAAAAGCTCCTGCAGGGGTATGCGCCCATCGTGAAGGTGGGCTAGATTTCGCCTGTCTCCGCATCTGCCCGCAGCGGCAGGCGACATCGCGGCGCATCCTGCGCACGGCGCGCTATACTAGACGGCGCTTTGCTTGAAAACGAGGGCGGAGAAGGCGTTCAGGTGCGCCACGCCCTTTTCACGGTGAAAGGAAATTTCGACATGGCACAGATTCACGTGGTCGGCCACAAGAACCCCGACAACGACTCCATCATGGCGGCCTGGGCGATCGCGCGCCTGAAAAACGCGGTCGACCCCGACAACGAGTACGTGGCCTGCCGCCAAGGCGAGCTGCCCGCCGAATCGGCGCTGGTGTTCGAAGAGCAAGGCCTCGAGGCTCCTGCGCTGAAGACCTCCCTGGCAGCAGGCGAGAAGGTCTTTCTCGTGGATCACAACGAAAAGGGCCAGACCATCGACGGCCTCGACGGCGCCGAGCTCGTGGGCATCGTCGACCACCACCGCATCGCCGACATCTCGACGGCCTCGCCCATCTTCTTCGTCAACCTGCCCTGGGGCTCGACGGCCACCATCGCCGCCCATCTCTTCGAGGCCTACGGCATCGAGGTGGACAAGCCCTGCGCGGCCGCGCTCCTGTCCGCCATCCTCACCGACACCGTCATCTTGAAAAGCCCGACGACCACCGACGTCGACCGCTCGACGGCCGAAAAGCTCGCGCAGGCCGCGGGCGTGGACGTCGTCGAATACGGCATGCGCCTGTTCAAGAGCCGTGGAGGCGACGAGGACGTCTGCGAGGCCGAGATATGCGGACGCGACGCCAAGGAGTTCAACTTCGGCGGCAGGAAGGTGTGGGTCGCGCAATACGAGACGACCGACATCGAGGGGCTGCGCGCGCGAGAGGACGCGATCGCCGCGCAGGTGGGCAAGGTCTGCGCAGACGGCGGCTTCGACGCGGCCCTGATGCTTCTCACCGACATCTTGCAAGAGGGCAGCGATTTTCTCGGCGCAGGCGACGTGTCCTTCATCGAGGAGGCCTTTTCCATCGACCTGTCCGCCGGCGCCGTCTGGATGCCCGGCGTGATGAGCCGCAAGAAGCAGGTCGCCGCCGTGCTCATCGAGAAGGCGGGAAACTAGCGCATGCCAAACAGCGCGGACAACCTCCTCTACGGCAACGCCGAGCGGCACGCGAACAGGCGCGAGGGCTGGCGCAAGTTCCTCTCCTCGGGCACCGTCGGCGCCGTCATCATGGTGCTCGCGGCCGTCGCCGCCCTCGTCTTGGCCAACTCGCCTGCCTACGAGGCCTACGAGAACCTGCTCAAGTTCGACCTCGGCGTCACCTTCTCGGGCTTCGGATTCGAGTTCTACCTGGGCCTGCCGCTCGAGGAGTGGGTGAACAACGTGTTCATGACGCTTTTCTTCTTGTGCGTCGGCCTCGAGATCAAGTACGAGATGTTCGTAGGCGAGCTGCACGATGTGCGCAAGGCCGCCCTTCCCATCATCGCCGCCTGCGGCGGCGTGGCCATGCCCATCATCATCTACAGCTGCTTCAACTTCGGCACCGAGCACGCGCACGGCTTCGGCATCCCCATGGCCACCGACATCGCGTTCTCGCTGGCCGTGCTGTCGCTGGTGGGCCGCGGCATCCCGAAGGGCATCACGGTTTTCCTGCAGACGCTTGCCATCGCCGACGACATCATGGCCATCGTCGTGATCGCCTTGTTCTACGGTGAAAGCCCCGATCTCGTGTATCTGGCCTGCGCCGCCGGCGTGGTCGTCATCCTCGTGCTGCTCAACCTCGCGCACGTCTACTCGCTTGCGCCCTACCTGCTGCTGGGCGTCGTGCTGTGGGCATGCGTGTTCCTCTCCGGCATAGAGGCCACCATCGCAGGCGTGGTGCTCGCCTTCACCATCCCGACGAAATCGCACATCAACCCCCGCGTCTTCGGAAAGTGGACCATCGCGAAGGTCTTGGAGGCGCGCGACCGCTACATCCCGGGCGAGCCGATCTTGGGCCAAGACGAGTTCGCGCGCACCACGCGCGTGATCAGCCGGGTCTCCCGCCGCGTCGAGGCGCCCCTCACGCGTCTGGATTCGGCGCTGTCGCCTTGGTCGAACTTCGTCATCTTGCCGGTATTCGCCTTCTTCAACGCCGGGGTGCACCTGGCAGGCGTCGACCCCGTCGCCGTCGTGTCCGACCGCGTCACGCTCGGCGTGTTCTTCGGGCTGCTCGTGGGCAAGCCCGTGGGCATCTTCCTGGCCAGCTTCATCTGCATCAAGACGCGTCTCACGCCCATGCCCTCCGGCTGCACCTTCAAGCACGTGCTGGGAGCCGGCATGCTCGGCGGCATCGGCTTCACCATGGCCATCTACGTGGCAAACCTCTCCTTCACCGGAGCCGACGTGGCCACGGTCACGGGGATGGCCAAGGCAGCCATCCTGTCGGCTTCGACGGCGTCCGGCGTGATCGGCGTCCTCTTCATGAAAGGCGTCATCGCAAGCGCCTCCCGCCGCGGCGCGGTCTTCGCAGACGAGCCGAGCGTCAGCCAAGAGGTGGCCGAAGACATCGAGGAGCTTGCCGACATCTCCGACGGCGAGACCCTAGACGACGAGGAGGGGCTGGTCTTGACGAACAGGCTGGGCGCGGTCTCCGACGAGGAGCTGATAAAGAGCTTCATGGAGGCGGCCGGCAAGGAGGCGAGCGTCTCGGAAGCAGCGGGCGGAAAAGCCGCCGGCGCGGCATCTGCCGGAAAAGACGGGCGCCGGGGCGCGGCGGGCAAGGTCTAGATGGAGTCCACGCTCGTTTACCAGAACCACGGCGTCGAAGGCGTCCTCATCGCCGCGGCCGTCATCGTGGCGGCGACGCTTGCCATAGCCGAGCTGCTCGCGCGCCTGACCGGCCGCGCCATCACGCGCGCCTCGAACGGCGCGGTGGGCGGCACCATCTTCTCCAACATCATCCGCGCCTGCATCTGGGTGACGGGGCTGTGCCTGCTCTTGCGCATCTGCTTTTCCATCGACGCCTCCGTCTTGTGGGGCGCGCTCGGCATCGGCGGCATCGCGGTGTCGCTGGGCCTGCAAAACACCGTGTCGAATCTGATCGGCGGGCTGCAGGTCTCGCTCTCGCGCGACGTCTGCATAGGGGACTGGGTGCAGGTGGGCTCCGTGGAAGGCGAGGTGAAGGACATCACCTGGCGCTACATGCGCGTCACCGATGAAAACGGCTGCGACTCCTTCGTGCCCAACTCCGTGCTGAACACCACGACGCTCACGCGCATGACGCCCTACCAGCGCGTGCCCCTGCCCCTGCTGCTCGAATCCGGCCCCGCGCTGCCGGACGCGGCAGACGACATCTGCGCTCTGGCATGCGCGGCGCTCGACGAAAAGGGGATGCGCGCGCCGCAGACCCCGGAGCCTTCCCTGAGCATGGGCGGCACCCAGCTGGGCGGCACGGCGGCGACGCTCGTGTGCTATGCGCGCCGCAGCTTCACCACAGGCCAGGTGGCCGATGCCGCGATGTCGGCCGTCATGCCCTATCTGGACGAATCCGGCCTCCTGCATGCCGCAGGCAGGAAAGACGCGTCCGGTGCCGTACAATGAAGCATCTGCTACCTGCGCCATGCGCAGACGACCCCGAAAGGACTTGCCCGTGCGTGACGTGGCCGAAAAGCTGGTGAAAGACGCGATTGCCGCCGCGGTGGAGGCCGGCGAGCTGACGCTGGACGCGCTGCCCGACGACGTGGGCGTCGAGCGTCCCAAAGACCCCTCGCACGGCGATTGGGCAAGCTCGGCGGCGTTGCGCCTGGCGCGCGCCGCGCACATGCCGCCGCGCGGGATAGCAGAGGCGGTCGCGGCGCACATGCAAGAAGACCCCGCCATCTCCTCCGTGGAGGTGGCAGGCCCCGGCTTCATCAACCTGCGCCTGTCGGATGCGGCGTTGCAGCAGGTGTTTTCCGACGTGCGGGCGCAGGGCGCGGACTTCGGCCGGGGAGACGCGGGAGCCGGCGTGCGGGTGGACCTCGAGTTCATCTCGGCCAACCCCACCGGCCCCATGCACCTGGGCCACGGGCGCTGGGCGGCGCTGGGAGACGCGATGGCGCGGGTGCTGGACTTCGCCGGCTACGAGGTCACGCGAGAGTTCTACATCAACGACGCGGGCAGCCAGATGGACAAGTTCGCCGCCTCGGTGGTGGCGCGCTATCTGCAGGTGGCAAGGCTTGCAAAGGAGGCCGGGTCCGCGGAGGCCGCCGTCGCGCAGATCCTGGAGCACGCAAAGGAGTATCGCGCCGAGCTGCCCGAAGACGCCTACGGGGGCGCCTATGTGGTCGACATCGCCGCGCAGATCCATGCCGAGGAAGGCGACGCGTGGGTGGACGCCGACGCGGGCGAGCGCGAGGCGCATTTCAAGGAGAGCGCCTACACCGCCGTGCTCGCGCACGAAAAGGAGCTGCTGGAAGACTTCGGGCTGACGTTTGACGTGTGGTTTTCCGAGCGCAGCCTGCACGAGGAGGGGCCGGACGGCACGAGCGCCATATCGCGCGCCGTGGCCGAGCTCGACGCCCGCGGCTATCTCGAGCGACGCGAGGGGGCGCTCTTCTTCAAGACCACCGAATTCGGCGACGACAAAGACCGCGTGCTCGTGAAGGCCGACGGCGCCTACACCTACTTCGCCCCCGACATCGCCTACCACAAAGACAAGCTCGACCGCGGCTTCGACCGCTGCATCGACTTGCTGGGAGCCGACCACCACGGCTACATCAAGCGCATCCAAAGCGTCGGTGCGGTCTTCGGGCGCCCGGGGCAGCCCGAGGTGGTCATAGGCCAGCTGGTGAACCTCCTGCGCGACGGCAAGCCCGTGCGCATGTCCAAGCGCACCGGCGAGATGGTCACCTTCGAGGAACTGCTCGACGAGGTGGGCGCGGACGCGACGCGCTTTTCCATGCTCGCGCGCTCGACCGACCAGGCGATCGACTTCGACATAGCGCAAGCCAAGCGCCAAGACTCCACCAACCCGGTCTACTACGTGCAATATGCCCACGCGCGCATATGCTCGATACTGCGCCGGGCCGCCGGCACCGAAGACGTGGACGCCGACGCGGACGCGCTCGCGCGAGAAGCCATAGGCGCCGCGCCGGACCTGTCCGCGCTGCACGAGCAGGCCGAGCTGGACGTGGCGCGAAAAATAGGCGAATTCGCGGAGTGCGCCGCCGGCTGCGCGCGCGACCTGGCGCCTTTCCGCCTCACGCACTACGCCTACGACCTGGCGTCCACCTTCACCACCTTCTACACGAAATGCCATGTGCTCGACGAGCCCGACGGCGTGCGCCGCGCGCGCCTGGCCGTCTGCGACGCCTGCCGCATCGTGCTCGCCCGGACCTTGGACCTTCTCGGCGTGTCCGCGCCGACGCACATGTGAGGAGAGGAGAGCCCATGTCCATCGCACCCACCCGCGAGCATGTCGAACCGGATCGTCTGACAGCCCGCGACCTGCTGAAAGTCGCCCCCTGCACCATGCACGTCGCCGAAAGCGGCGCGGTGACGGTGGGCGGCGTGAACCTGCTCGACATCGCCCGCGACCACGGCACAGCCCTCTACGTCTACGACGAGGAGCACCTGCGCCGCCAGCTGCGCAGCTTCGTGCAGGAGTTCGCCCGCGTCTACCCGCAAAGCTCCATCGTGTACGCCGCCAAGGCCTTCTGCAGCGTGGCAGTCGACAAGATAGTGGCCGAGGAGGGCTGCCTCATCGATGCGGCAAGCGGCGGCGAGCTGGCGTTTGCGCAGGCGGCGGGCGTGGACGCGAGCCGCATCTTCGCGCAGGGCAACAACAAGACGCCCGCCGAGATCGCCGAGTGCGTGCAGGCGGGCGTGGCGCGCTTCGTGGTGGACACCCACGAGGAGCTGGAGCGGATCGACGCCGCGGCGGCCGAGGCGGACGTCGTGCAGAAGGTCGTCGTGCGCGTGTGCCCGGGCATCGAGGCCGACACGCACGCCTACATCCAGACGGCCAACGAGGATTCCAAGTTCGGTTTCAACATACGCAACGGCGCGGCGGCCGAGGCCGCAAAGCTCGCCCTCTCGCTAGAGCACATCGAGCTGACCGGTTTCCACTGCCACATCGGCTCGCAGATCTTCGAGCTGGAAAGCTACCGCGAGGCCGTGCGCGTCATGTTCGAGTTCTTGGGCGACATCCGCAACGAGCTGTCGTTCACCGCGCGCGAGCTGGACATGGGCGGCGGCCTGGGCATCGCCTACACGGTCTACGACCAGCCGGCCACCGTCGGCCAGTATGCCACGGCGCTCGCAGACGCCATACGCAAGTACGCCGAGCGCCACGACTACCCGCTGCCGCACCTGTTCGTCGAGCCGGGCCGCTCCATCGTGGCAAACGCGGGCTTCACCCTCTACACCGTGGGGTCGGTGAAGGAGGTGCCGGGCATATGCACCTACGTGGCGGTGGACGGCGGCATGACGGACAACATCCGCACGGCGCTCTACGGGTCGAGATACGAGGCCTTCGTCGTCGAGCACGCGCTGGAGGGCCGCGAGCGCATCTGCGACATCGTGGGCAAGCACTGCGAGAGCGGCGACGTGATCGTGAAGAACTCCCCGCTGCAGGAGACGCGGGCCGGCGAGCACATCTGCGTTTTGGGCACGGGAGCCTACTGCAACGAGATGGCCAGCAACTACAACAAGCAGGTGCGTCCGGGCGTGGTGCTGGTGAAGGACGGCCGGGTGCGCGAGATCGTGCGCCGCGAGACCTACGAGGACCTGCTCGCGCGCGAGCTGGGCTGAGAGACGCGAGGGGCGCCGGCGCCGGAAACGGCTTGCGAGATGCACGCGGGCGCGGCAGGCCCTTTCACCATGGACGCGAGAAGACGGGACGGCAGAAGGGTGCGAAACATGGACACGGTGAAGATCGGCCTCGTCGGGGTGGGCACCGTCGGCGGGGGAGTGGTGAAGATGCTCTCGGCGCACGCACGCGACTACGAGCGGCATCTGGGCGTGGCGCTCGAGCTGGCATGCGCGACGAGCCGCACGAAGCAGCGCGCGCTCGACGCCGGCGTGCCCGAGGAGCGATTCGTGGAGGATTGGCACGCGGTCGTTGCAAACCCCGAGGTCGACATAGTCGTCGAGCTTGTCGGCGGCACGGGCACGGCGGCCGAGGTCGTCTTGGGCGCGCTGGCGGCCGGAAAACACGTCGTCACGGCGAACAAGGCCGTCATGGCCAGCCGCGGCAAGGAGATCTTCGCAGCGGCGGCCGCAGCAGGCGTCGAGGTGGCCTTCGAGGCCAGCGTGGGCGGCGGGATCCCCATCATCGACCCGCTGAAACATGCCTTGACGGGCAACGAGATCGACTCGGTGCTGGGCATCGTGAACGGCACGACCAACTACATGCTCTCGCGCATGAGCGCCGAGGGGCTGGACTACGACGCGGTGCTGGCAGATGCGCAGGAGCGCGGTTTCGCCGAGGCCGACCCCACGGCCGACGTGGACGGGCTGGACGCGGCGGCAAAGATCGCCATCTTGGCCTCCATCGCCTTCAACTCGCGCGTCACCGTCGACGAGGTCTTTTGCGAGGGCATACGGGGCATCGAGCCGGCCGACCTCGCGTATGCCGACGAGATGGGGTACGTGGTGAAGCTTTTGGCCATCGCGCACAAGACGGACGGCGCGGTGGACGTGCGCGTGCACCCGGCCATGCTGCCGAAGGGCCACCCGCTATCGGCGGTGGGCGGCGTCTACAACGCCATCTTCGTGCACGGAGACGCGGTGGGCGAGGTCATGTTCATGGGCGAGGGCGCCGGTTCGGGCGCGGCGGCCAGCGCCGTCATGGGCGACGTCATCGAGACGGCCCGCCACGTCGCGCTCGGCCTGCCGCCCATCGTGGGCGACACCTGCACCGACGAGCTGCCCTTGCGCGCGCTTGACGACCTGTGCGGCAAGTACTACCTGCGCATCGCTGTGAAAGACGAGCCGGGCGTGCTCGCGGCCACGGCCAAGGTCTTCGGCGACAACGAGGTCTCCATCTACAGCATGGTGCAGGCCGGCGCGGCAGACGGAGCCGCCGAGCTCATCTTCATGACGCATTGCGCCAACGAGCGCCACGTGCAAAACGCCCTGGCGGGCATCGAGGCGCTCCCGCAGGTGCGGCGCGTCGCCTGCCTGATACGCATAGAGGAGGACTAGATGGACGAGACGAGGACAAGCGCCTTGACGCAAGACGACGTGCGCGGCATCGCGGAGTACGCGCGCATCGGGCTGGACGGCGAGGAGCTGCCCGCCATGACCCGCGACCTGAACAGCATCATCGAGACGCTGGCCCCCATCGCCGAATACGACCTGGACGGCGTCGAGCCGACGTTTCACCCCATCGGCGGGATGGCAAACGTCATGCGCGACGACGTGGAGGAGGCGGGTTTCACGCAAGACGAGGCCATCGCCAACGCCACGACGAGCGAGGACGGCTGCTTTTCGATTCCGCCCATCTTGGGCGGCAAGGGAGGCGGTGCCTGATGGTGGACGCGATTCAAACGCTGGGCGTGCGCGAGATTTCCGACGGGGTTTCCTCGGGCGCCTTCTCGGCCGCAGAGCTTGCCGAGGCTTCGATCGCGCGCATGGAGGCCGTCGAGGGGCAGGTGGACGCCTTCCTCGAGCAGACGGCGGAGATGGCGCGCGCGCAGGCGGCGGCGGTGGACGCGAGGGTGGCCGCCGGCGAGGACCCGGGGCTGCTCGCGGGCGTGCCCTGCGCCTTCAAGGACAACATGAACCAGAAGGGCACGCACACGACCTGCGCGTCTGCCATGCTCGAAAACTACGTCAGCCCCTTCACCGCCACCTGCGTGCAAAAGGCCGTGGACGCCGGCTGCCTGCCCCTGGGCAAGACGAACATGGACGAGTTCGCCTTCGGGTCGTCCACCGAGACGAGCCACTTCAAGAAGACGGCCAACCCCTGGGACCTCTCGCGCGTGCCGGGAGGCAGCTCGGGGGGCAGCGCGGCGGCCGTGGCAAGCGGCATGGCCTGCGTCGCGCTCGGCTCCGACACGGGCGGCTCCATACGCCAGCCCGCCTCGTTTTGCGGCGTCGTGGGCTACAAGCCCAGCTACGGCCTGGTCAGCCGCTACGGCGTGGTGGCCTTCGGCTCGTCGCTGGACCAGGTGGGCCCTTTCGCCCGCAGCGTGGAAGACGCGGCGCTCGTGATGAACGCCATATCGGGCCGCGACCCGCGCGACTGCACGAGCCAAGACGCCCGGCTCGACTTCACCTCCACGCTCGATGAGGGCGTGAAGTCGATGAAGGTGGGCGTGGTGCCCGCGTTCATGGAACTTGACGGGCTGGCGCCCGAGGTGAAGGCCGTCTTCGAGTCCTGCGTGGCCGACCTGCGCAGCGCAGGCGCCGACATCGTGGAGGTGGAGCTTCCCCATGCGGCCGCCGCCATCAGCGCCTATTACGTGCTCGGGCCCTGCGAGGCCTTCTCCAACCTCTCCCGTTTCGACTCGGTGCGCTACGGCCTGAATGCCGGCGGCTCCGACATCGAGGCCCGCGAGGACGCCTCGAGGGCGGCGGGTTTCGGCGCGGAGGCAAAGCGCCGCATCTTGCTGGGCGCGTGGCTGCTTGCCAGCGGCGTCTACGACAGGTACTACCTGCCCGCGCAAAAGGTCCGCACGCTCATCACCGCCGACTATGCACGCGCCTTCGAGCAGGCAGACGCCATCGTGCTCCCCGCCTACCCGCGCACGGCGTTTGGGTTCGGCGAGGTGTCCGACCCGGCGCAGATGTACCTGGGCGACGTCTTCACCATATCCTTGAACATCGCGGGCAACGGCGGCATGAGCCTGCCCGCAGGCCTCGGCGCCGACACGGGGCTGCCCGTCGGCCTGCAGATCGTAGGCCCGCAATTCGGCGACCTGGCGATATTTCAGGTCGCGGCCGAACTGGAGCGCATCCGAAAGGTCCAGAAGCTGCCGGATGCCTATGCGGCGGCGAGGGGAGGCGCGCGATGAAGGAGCTGACGCAGGTCCTGCAAGACTGGGAGGCCGTCATAGGCCTGGAGATCCACGCCGAGCTGACGAGCCTTTCCACGAAGATGTTCTGCGGGTGCAAGCTGGAGTTCGGAGCCGCGCCCAACACGCACACCTGCCCCGTGTGCCTGGGGCTGCCGGGCGCGCTGCCCGTGCCCAACAAGCAGGCCGTCGAGTCGATAGTGCTCGCGGGCCTCGCCACGAACTGCGACATCGAAAAGCACACGATGTTTTACCGCAAGGGCTATTTCTACCCGGACATGGCCAAGAACTTCCAGACCACCCAAGGGCCGAAGGCGTTTTGCATGCGCGGGCACCTCGACCTGGAAGTGGCAGGCGCCGGCGCGGCCGAGCGCATCGACGTGGGCAAAGACGCCGAGGGCGGCTACACGGCGCATGTGGGCATCACGCGTATCCACTTGGAGGAAGACGCGGCCAAGATGGTGCACGTGGGCGGCGCGCAAGGCCGCATCGACGGCGCGGAGAAAAGCCTCGTGGACTACAACCGCGCCGGCACGCCGCTCATGGAGCTCGTCACCGAGCCGGATCTGCGCACGCCGGAAGAGGCGCGCCTGTTCATGCAGAAGCTGCGCCAGATCTACCTCGCGCTCGGCATCTCGGATTGCTCGATGGAGGAAGGGTCCATGCGCTGCGACGGCAACGTCTCGCTGCGCCGGCGCGGCGACAGCGGCCTCGGGGTGAAGACCGAGCTGAAGAACATGAACTCCTTCAAGACGCTGCACGACGGCCTGGCCTACGAGATATGCCGGCAAGCCGAGGTGCTCGAAGAGGGGGGCACGGTGCGCCAGGAGACGCGCCACTGGGAGCCGTCCGCCAAGCGCACCATAGTCATGCGCGTGAAGGAGACGGCAGACGACTACAGGATGTTTCCCGACCCGGATCTGGCGCCCTTCGACTTGTCCGACGCCTTCGTCGAGGGCGTGCGCGCGAAGCTGCCCGAGCTGCCGGACGCGAAAGCCGCACGGTATCGCGAGAGCTGGGGGCTGGCGGGAAAAGACAGCGCCGCCATCGCGGGCGACGTGGAAAGCGCCGCCTTCTTCGAGGCCGCTGCGGAGGATTTGGACGGGCCTGCCGCGCAAAAGCTCGCGAAGCTCATGGTAAACGAAGTGGCCGCCTGGCAAAACGAGACGGGGGTCGCGCTGGAAGACAGCAAGGCGGCGCCCGCGCAGCTGGGAGCGCTCGCAGGGCTCGTGGCCGACGAGACGATCAGCTCCAAGCAGGGCAGGGAAGTGCTGCGCGCCGTGTTGGAGGAGGGCGCAGATCCTGCCGAGTACGTGGCCGCGCACGGCATGAAGCAAGACACCGACGGGGCGGCCGTCGAGCAGATGATGCGCGAGCTGATGGACGCCAACCCCGACAAGGTGGCGGCCTATCGCGACGGCAAGAAGGGGCTGCAGGGCTTTTTCATGGGTCAGGTCATGGGAAAGCTGGCAGGCCAGGGAAACCCCAAGGCCGTCTCGCAGATCGTCGCGCAGATGCTCGAAGGATAAGGGGCGTGCGCGAGCTGCTCGCAGACTGCGCCTTGTGCCCGCGCGAGTGTCATGTGGACAGGACGGCGGGGGAGCGGGGCGCATGCGGACAAGGCGCGGACTTGACGCTCGCCCGCGCGGCGCTGCATTTTTGGGAAGAGCCGCCCATCAGCGGGGAGGCGGGCAGCGGCACGGTCTTTTTCAGCGGGTGCGCCTTAGGGTGCGCCTACTGCCAAAACGCGCCCATTGCCTCAGGCGAGGTGGGGCGTGCTGTGTCCATGGAGCGTCTGGTCGAGATTTTCACCGAACAGCAGCGGCGCGGCGCGCTCAACGTCAACCTCGTCACGGCGACACATTTTGCCGGCCAGGTGGTGGAGGCAGTGGAGCTGGCGCGTGGGCGTGGATTCACCTTGCCCGTGGTCTGGAACACGAGCGGCTACGAGACGCCTGCGACAGTGGAGCTGCTCGCAGACACGGTGGACGTGTGGCTTAGCGATTTCAAGTACGCCTCGTCCGATCTGGCGGCGCGCTACTCGCATGCACCCGACTACCCGCGCATTGCAAGCGCCGCCCTCGACACCATGTATGTGGCCGCAGGTGCGCCCGCCTTCGATTTCGCGCCTGGCTGCGACAGCGAGACCGGCCGCATGACGCGTGGCGTCGTCGTGCGTTTACTGTTGCTGCCGGGGCACCTCGACGACGCCTTTGCCGTGCTGCGCCTGCTCGCGGCAAAGCCCTATGCCGACGACCTCACTTTAAGCCTGATGAACCAATACACCCCGATGCCCGGCGTGGGCGAGCGCTTCCCCGAACTGGCAAACCCCGTGGATCCAGACGACTACGACGCCCTCGTCGACTATGCGCTGTCCCTGGGGTTCACCCGCTCCTTCATGCAAGACGGCGCCGCCGCGGCCGACTCCTTCATCCCCGCCTTCGACTATGCCGGCCTCTGATGCCGCCCCTTTCTTCCTTTTAGCAAAGGCGACCCCGCCACCGTTGGCGCAGGCGACAGCCGTTTGCGCAAACGCAAGATAGCATGATTTCCCGCCATCGTCGGAGCGGCGCTGCGTCCCTAAGCCTGCGTCTCCAAGTATTCTGGAAGATAGTTCCTCAACATGGGCAGCGCGAAATCGAATCTGCCGCGTCCCGTATTCTCTATGACGCCCTGTTCGAGCAGGCGTCGACGATAGGTGGAGACGTGCGCGCTCCCCTTGCCGAGGACATCAGCCACCTGGGCGGCGGTAGAGGAGCCTGAGTTTTGCAACATCGCGCCCAGAAACGCGAGGTCGTTGTCGGAGAGCTCGTCCAACGTCGCTTTCAGGACGCGCGTGCGCATGTCGCCTTCGGCCAGATGCGCACCGCGGATGACCGCCTCATTTTCTATCGAGGGTGCATCGCTGCTAGCCTGCCACGAACGAAAGCCTATCAATTGGAGCATGTACGGGAAGCCACCGATAGCTGCTACAGCCTTCTGCAGCGCCTCCTCGTCAACCTCCTTGCCCGACGCTTGCGCCGTCGCCCTGAAAGCCTCCGCGACGTCCATGTCGGGCAACGCCTTCAGATGGCATTGAGCCGAGCGTCTGAGAAAGGAAACCGATTTATTCGAGAGAAGGGTCGACACTTGGTGAGGAAGTCCCGCCATGAACAAGGCAATCTTGCGTTCTTCCCCGAGCAAGAGCTGGTACACCGACGCGAGCTGAATCATCTCGTCGAGCGATGGATCGAGCTCGTCTACCGTCACGAGCAAGCCTAGATCGTGTTCCGCCAATGCCTCGAGGATGTCCGTGACGCGGCTGCGCCAATTCGGTTCGGGGCCGTCGGCGTACTCCCATTCGATTCCGAAGACAGAGGCGACGGAGACGCTCTTGAAGCGCACGCCACCCTCGCGTTCGAGGATATGTGCCGCCCTGCGTGTCGTCTGCTGGATAATGTCTTCCAACATGCCGGGGAGGCAGGCGACGTTCACGGAAATCCAGCCACGTCGCTCCGCCTCGTTGCCCGCCACCCGCAGAAGCGCCGTCTTGCCTGTGCCGCGCGCCCCGACGAGGACCGTTGTTTGATTAGGATCGCCGGGCACGTTGTCGAGGGCCCGCGTCATGTCGGCGACAACGTCTTCGCGTCCCGCAAGGACGAGAGGGACCTGTCCAAAATTCGGGGTGAAGAGGTTCTTCATGCTCGCCGCCTTTCAGCCGGGGCAGACATTCGGGCAGGAATCTGCCGCCCTGCAATTCTATAGCTTTTAAAACTTTTAGGTTCCTTTAATTCTTTTAGGTTCCTTTAGTTTTTTTAGCTTTAGAAAGGCAAAGTGCGAGTTAAGTTAATCGGGAAAAGAGGCGCCTCGCGCCTTGCCCGAGAAGCGG
>CAVIIZ010000003.1:0-11092 GCA_963642995.1 bacterium
GGACTCGCCATGAACTTCGACTTCCTGAAAGAGCAGGGCGGATACTACGAGCTGTTCGCCGACGCCTGCATCGAGGCGGAGCGCGTGTTCGCCACTTCGCCGGCCATGTGCGCCATCGGCTGCCGCAAGGCGCTGGAGCTGGCTGTGAAATGGGTCTACGCTGCGGATTCTTCCATCAGCATGCCCTACAAGGACAACCTCTCTTCGCTTTTGCACGAGCACAGCTTCAGGGAATGCGTTGACGGGCGCGTGTGGCGGCCGCTTCTAGGTGTCAGCAAGCTCGGCAACCTCGCGGTGCACACCGACAAGAACGTCACCCACGCCGACGCGGCCTTGTCGCTGCGCACCCTGTTCAACTTCGTCGACTGGATCGACTACTGCTACGGCCCTGCCTACGAAAAGCGCAGCTTCGACGACAAGTTGATTCCCGGCAAAGGCGTGTCCCTCACCAAGGAGCAGATAGCCGCCATCAAAGCGCAGGGCGCCCTCGTGTTAAAGAAAGACGACGAGATCAAAAGCCTCGAGGCCAAACTGCAGGACATGGCAGCCGAGCTCGCAGCCGAGCGACAGAAGAACCAGCAGACGCGCGAGTTCAACCCCGAGGCCATATCCGAGTACGAGACCCGCAAGCGCTACATCGACTGGGACCTGGGGCTTGCCGGCTGGACGATCGGCGACGACGTCATCGAGGAACGCGAGGTCCGGGGCATGCCGACCGCCTCGGGCGCGCATACAGGTACGGGCTACATCGACTATCTCCTGCTGGGCAAGGACGGCAAGCCGCTCGCTATCTTGGAGGCCAAGCGCACCAGCCTGTCTGCCCAAAAGGGCTTGCAGCAGGCGCGCCTGTACGCCGACTGCCTGCAGGAAGAGTTCGGCTACCGCCCGCTCGTCTTCCTGTCGAACGGCTTCGACACCTTCTTCGTCGACGACGAGAGCGCGCCCATGCGCCCGGTGAGCGGCGTCTCCTCCAGAGACGACTTGCAGCGCATCATCAACCGCCGCGGACAAGCTGCGCCGTTGACGTCTGTGCCTGTGAACGAGGAGATCGCCGGCGGGGGCACGAACCGCTACTACCAGGTGGAGGCCATCAAACGCGCGTGCGCCAACTTCGACGAGGGCCACCGCCGCGGCCTCTTGGTGATGGCCACGGGCACCGGCAAGACGCGCGTGTCGGCGGGCTTGACCGACGTGCTCATGCGTGCCGGCCGCGTGAAGAACGTGCTGTTTTTGGCCGACCGCGTGGCGCTGGTGGCGCAGGCGGCCCGCGCGTACCAGAGGTATCTGCCCGACACCTCGCGCTGCAACCTGTGCAGCAACAAGGACGAGCGCGACGCGCGCATCGTGTTCTCCACGTACCCGACCATCCTGAACGCCATCGACGCCGTGCGCAACGAAGACGGCGTGCGCATGTACACGCCCGCGCATTTCGACCTCATCGTCGTGGACGAGGCGCATCGCTCCATCTTCAAGAAATACCGCGCCATCTTCGAGTACTTCGACGCGCTGGTGGTGGGCCTCACGGCCACGCCCGCCGACGAGGTGGACCGCAACACCTACGACTTCTTCGAGGTAGAGCGAGGCGTGCCCACCTATGTGTACGAGTACGAGATGGCCACCGGGCAAGATCGCGTGCTGGTGCCGTTTCTGGGGATAAAGACGCACACGAGTTTCATCGACGACGGCATCACCTACGACGACCTTTCCGACGAGGACAAGCAGACCATCGAAGAGGACTTCGGGGAGACCGGCCAAGACGTCCCGGACCACATCGCCAGCACCCAGATAAACAGCTGGGTGTTCAACGAGGCGACCGTCGATTCCGTGCTAGAGACCCTCATGGAGAAGGGCATCCGCGTGAACGGAGGCCAAGACCTTGGCAAGACGGTCGTCTTCGCCCAGAACCAAAAGCACGCGCGCTACATCGTCGAGCGCTTCGGCAAGCTCTACCCCAAGCTGCCCGGCAACTACATCAAGACGGTGCTGCACTCCGACGACTACTCGCATACGACAATCGACGAGTTCGAGCTGAAGCCGCTGCCCGTCATCACCGTGTCGGTCGACATGATGGACACGGGCATCGACGTGCCCGAGATCGTGAACCTCGTGTTCTTCAAGAAAGTCCGATCCAAGATAAAGTTCTGGCAGATGATCGGCCGCGGCACCCGTTTGTGCCCGGGGCTGGAGGTGGACGACCCTCTGGACGGCCGCCACGCTGACAAGCAGCGCTTCTTCATCTTCGACTGGTGCCGCAACTTCGAGTTCTTCGCCGAGAACCCCAACGTGGTCGAGGGCAAGGTGGGCTCGTCGCTTTCCGAGACGGTGTTCAGCCGCAAGGCGACGCTGGCAAAGGAGCTGCAGCAAAGCGTCTTCGCGGCCGACGAGTACCAGAGCTGGCGGGCGGAAATGGTGCACGAGATCTGCTACCAGGTGGCCGACCTCAACGACGAGCTCGTCGGCGTGCGCCTGCGCCGTCGGGCGGTCGAGCGCTTCAAACAGGAAAAGGTCTACGAGTGCATAGACGACGCCGACCTCGGCGTGCTCATCACCGAGATAGCCCCGCTCGTGCACGACGACGAAGCCGACGTGGACGCGCTGCGCTTCGATGCGTTCATGTACGGGTTCATGTGCTCGCTTGCGGACGGCGTGGCCATCTCGGCCTACGCCGGCAGGCTGGTTTCCATATCCATGGCGCTGCAGCAGATGGTCGCCATCCCGCAGGTGAAGGAGAAGCTGCCGCTGCTGCAGGAAGTCACGGAGGAGCGCTTCTTCGACGGCGTTTCCGCGCTGAAGCTGGAAGAGCTGCGCCGCGGGCTGCGCGGGCTCATGCGCTTTTTGCCGCGCGGCGATGGGCGGCGCGACGTCGTCACGCACCTCGACGACCCCCTGACGCAGATCGAGTACGGCGCGACGGCGGTCACCGGCGACGACTTCGCCGACTACCGTCTGAAGGTGGAGCGCTATCTGCGCGACTACGGCGATTCGCTGGTCATACAGAAGCTGCACCGCAACCTGCCCATGACCGAGTACGAGTTCGCCGAGCTGGAGCGCATCTTCACGAAAGAGCTTGGCAGCGCCGGGGACTACGAACGCGCCTTTGGCGACACGCCGTTCGGCCTTCTGGTGCGCAAGCTCGTGAAGCTCGACCACGATGCGGCCATGGAGGCCTTCGCCGGGTTCATAAACTCCCAGCAGCTGACCGAGCAGCAGATCTCGTTCGTGCGCAAGGTGGTCGATTACGTGGTGGAGAACGGCTACATGGAGCCTGCGGCGCTCACGCAACCGCCCTTCGACCGCCCGCAATCGTTCGTGCGCATGTTCAGCCGCGAGCAGCAAGAAGCGCTCGTGGCGGCGATCGGCGAGGTGAAGCGCAACGCCGAGGAGCCGGCCGCCTAGCAGCGGCGCCTGCGCGCGCCGGCCCGCCCCGCCGAACGGGCAGAAGCGGGTTGCGGCAGGGCCGGCTGCGGCAAAAGCGGGTTGCGGCAAAGCGAGCTATGGCAAAAAGGCTGCGGCAGGGCTTGCTAGAGCACGCACTCCTCGTCGATGTCGAGCAGCAGGCATTCGATGTCCTCGCCGGCCTCGTGGGCGACGTCGCCGCGCTCCACGACGATGAGCGCGTTGCTCTTCTGCAGCGGCCCGAACAGCCCCGAGGACTGCTTGTCGAGCGGCGCGACCTCGTAGCCGCCGTCGTCGGCGCGCGTCATCACGGCGCGCATGAGCGTCATCCGCGCGTCCTTCTTCGCGCGTATGCCGCAGGCCAGGCGCGCCTTCACGCGCATGCGCTCGAAGTGCGTGTAGCCCTGCATCTTGCGCAGCGCGGGCCGCACGAGCATTTGAAAGCCGATGTAGGCGGCCGCCGGGTTGCCGGGCAGGCCGAACACGGGCGTGCCGTCTACGGTGCCGAAGGTCTCGGCCTTGCCGGGGCGCATGTTCACGAGCGTGAGGTGCGTCTGCCCGAGGTCTGCGACGACCTGCTTGATGAAGTCGTAGTCGCCGTTTGCCGCCCCTCCCGTGGTGACGACCATGTCGTGGTCGGCCACCGCCGATTTCACCGCGCAGCGCAGCTCCTCGTAGGTGTCGCGCACGATGGGCAATATGTCGGGGATGCCGCCGGCCTCGCGCACGCATGCCGCGATGGCCGGCGCGTTCGAGTTGCGGATCTTCGCGCCGGCGGGCGCCTGGTCGTGCGGCACGAGCTCCGATCCCGTCGCCATGATGGCCACGCGCGGCCGGGAGAAGACGGGCGCCTCGACGACGCCGCAGCCCGCGAGAAAGCCGACGCCCGCGCTGTTCACCACTTCGCCCGCATGCACGACCACCTCGCCGGCGCGCGCCTCCTCGCCGGCCGCGCGCACGTTTTGCCCGGCTTTCGCGGGAGCGGTGAAGCTGACGCGCCCGCCTGCCTTGCCGTCGCCTGCCACGATGCCGACGACCTCGTATTTCACGCAGGCGTCCGCGCATTCGGGCAGCTTCGCGCCCGTCATGATGCGCACGCACTGCCCGTCGCCGAAGCTGC
The DNA here is from genome assembly GCA_963642995.1 of bacterium. Lineage (GTDB taxonomy): Bacteria > Actinomycetota > Coriobacteriia > Coriobacteriales > QAMH01 > CAVAWX01. Next base: position 4,517 of record CAVIIZ010000003.1, read on the forward strand.
CGGTGAAGTCGTCGCCCGCCGCGATCTCGGCCACCACGTCCAGCTCGACGGGCGCCTGGGCGCTCGCGTCCGCGATCTGGGCCGCGCGCAGGGCATAGCCGTCCATGGCCACGTGCGCGAACGGCGCGTTGTCGATGTCGCAGGCAAGGTCGGCGGCGGCCACGCGCCCGCAGGCGTCGAGCAGGTCCACCTCGCAAGGGGGCAGGGGCTGCGTGTGGTCGAGGACTGTTTCGCGGGCTTTCTCGAGGGAGACCATCTCGGGCATGGCATGGCGCCTTTCTCTTCGTGCGAGGTTTGTTTTGCCCGCGCATTGTAGCGCTTGAAGCGCGTTTTCCCCGTCCGCGGCGTCGAGGTGCAGGTGAACCTCCCCGCAACGCAGGTGCCGCAGGCCGTCGTCTGCGCGCACGCGCAGGGAGAAGTCGTCGTCTACGCCTTTCACCACAGCCTCGAAGCGTTCGTTGCCGCACTCGACGCCGACGCGCCTGCCCACAAGCATCGAGCGCGTGCGGTATACCTGCAGCAGGCCTGCCGTGTCCGGGGTGGTGAAAGGGGCATCTGCGAGTTTTTTGCGTATGCGGCCGATAAGGAAGTCCCGTGCGGCGGCGATGCCGGCGTCCTCGCCGCTGCCGCCCTTGCCGTTGCCTGCCTGGCTCTCTGCGGTGGCTGCCGCGCCGGCGCCCGCTTTTGGGTTTTTTGCGTCGGGCAACTCTTGTCCGCGCTCCAACACGGCGCCCGCCCGCGAAAGCTCTGCCGGCCAGCCTCCGCATGGCTCGTAGACGTTTATCCCGATGCCGACCACGTACCACCAGCCGCCCGCGCCCACGGCCTCTTTCAGTTCACTGATGTCTCCTACTTCGGCGGTACCCGCGGCCTCTTTCGGCTCGCCGTTGCCGACCGTTTCACCGCTTGCTGTGCCGGCGCCTGCTTCGGCGGCACTCGTCCCGCCGACACCCGTCTCGCCGCCGCACCCGCCCTCGATGAGTATGCCCGCCACCTTCTTGCCCCGGCAGTAGACGTCGTTGGGCCATTTCACCTGGCATTCGGCCCGCGCCCCCGTGTCCGCGGCAAGCTCCTCGCATGCGTCACAGACGGCCAGCGCGGCCTGTGCGCTCAAAAGCCCCGCGTCGAGGGGGGCGGGCACGCGCAGGAGCATGCTGAAGTAGACGCCGCTGCCGGCCGGTGAGGAAAACGGGCGCCCTTGCCGCCCGCGCCCGCCCGTTTGCCGGGCTGCGGCCACGATGCTTGCATGCGGCGCCCCATGGCGGGCAAGCTCTTTGCAGCGCGTGTTCGTCGAGTCGATAGATTCGTGAAACTCGATGGGAGGCCATCCGGCGCCGCCGTCGGTGCCTGCCAGTCCCTTTTCACCGTCTATCGGCACCGCTGCTCTCTTCACCATGTCCACCGTCGCCCCCTCGTGCTCTACACGAGCATCATCACGGCGTAGCTTCCCACGCCGGCCACGATGCACCATACGAGCGACCCCGTCTTCTTGCCCACGGCGAACACCAGGCACGCGGCAAGAAGCGGACGCAGCCCGGGCCACAGCCCGCCGTCGAACATCGCAGGCCCCAGCAGGTCGTTTGCCACGAGCGCGGCAAAGGCCGCCGGCGCGATCAGGTTCAAGGCCGACTCGGCGCGCGGCGACAGCTCGCGCCCCTTCAACGCGAACAGCGGCACGACGCGGCAGGCGAGCATGGTCGCGGCGCACGCGAGAAAGATGACGAGGAAATCGCCCCAGCTCATCGCGGGCTCCCGTCTGCATCCGCATCCTCTGCGCGGCCATCGCGCGCGCCCTGCCCGCCACGCCCCGCGCGTTTTTCGCAGGGCCGCCCGTCCTCGCCGCGTCCCTCCCTTCCGCGCTGCACGGCGATGCCGCAGCACAGGCCGAACAGCGCCCCGACCAAGATGGCAGGGCCCGGCATCCCCGCGCACTTGCACGCGACCACGCCGGCCGCCGCGGCGAGCATCGTGGCGACGGCGGGTGCGTTCACCTCCTGCATGCACAGAAGGCAGATGAAGATGGAGGTCATGGCAAACGACGCGAGGGCCGCGGGCACGCTCACCAGCCCGCCGGCGATGCAGCCGGCCGCGCACGAGACGGCCCACGAGCTTTGGCTGAACAGGTTCACCAAGGTCGCATGCGCGCATGTCCAGCCCCCCGCGTCGAACCTGGCGACGTTCACCCCGAAGCTCTCGTCGGTGACCGTCGCGGAGAACAGGAACGCGAGGCGATGCGAGGCGTCGCGGCAGTAGCGCGCGAGCGCGGCGCTGTAGAGCGTCTGGCGCGTGTTCACGAGCGAGACGGACAAGACGATGGACAGCGCCGGGTTTCCCGCAAGCCACATGTTGGGGATCATGTACTGGCCGGCGCCCGAGTAAAACAGCGCGCTCATCAGCAGCACCTGCACCCAGTCGAGGCCGGCTTGCTGGCACAGGAGGCCGCAGGGCAGCCCCAGCACGACATAGCCCCCCATGATGGGAAGCGCTGCCCGGAGTGCCTGTTGTGCGACGACGCGGTTCATGCGCATGATGATAGTGGAGCGCGGGCGGGGGCGCGTGTGTGCATATGGTAAAGTTGAAGGCGGCGAATACGGGCTTTCTGCGGCCGTTCCCCCGCATTGCCCTTCGCGAAAGACATGTGGCTGGCCACGATGCGGCAAGAGGAAACTGCATGGCATTCGACGACAATCTCCGCGACGGGCTCGAGCCCGAGGGCCGAGACGGCCTCGACGAGTCTGCCGAGCCGCAAGGCGATGCCGCAAATCCCGCTGCGGATGCCGGCGCGCCCGGGCCTGTCGGGGACGAGGGCGGCGTCCTTGTGCACGACGAGGAGCTCTTGCAGGCAGCCGAGCAGATCCTCGACGCCACGAGCGGCCTGCAGGACTTGCCTGAAACGCCCCCGGACGCCGAGCCTGCCGCCGACGCCGCCGGCGCCGCCGGCTTCGACGCCGACGAGGAAGGCGCCGAGCCCGAGGCCGTGCCGGAAGCCGTGCCGCCGGACCCGCCTCCTGCGCGCAGGCGCCTCCTGCGCGCGCTCGTCGCCGTCGCGGGCGTTCTCCTCGCGGCTTTCGCCTGCTGCGTCATAGCCCTGGCCGTCATGGACGCAGAGCGCATCACGCGCGTTCCCGCCAACACGAAGATAGACGGCGACGTGGACGTCTCCGGCCTCACCCGCGACGAGCTGCGCCGCACCGTCGAGGGGCGCTTCAGCGGCGGGCAGGGCAAACGCGTGGGCATCGACTTTGCCGGCGAGCTGCACGAGATCGAACTGCAGGACATGGGCGAGGTCGACGCCGACGCGATGGTGGCCGCGGCGTTTTCCCCCTACGACGTGCCGATCGTCGACCGCATGATCGACCACGTGGGCGAGATCTTCGGCGACGAGCAGCCGGAGCGCAGCGTGGCCACGACGGTCAAGCCCGTCGCGGAGAAGGTGCGCCTGGCCGTCGAGGCCATTGCGGCAGACTACGACCGCGACGTGCGCGATGCGGCATGGGAGTTCAGCGACGAGGAGAACAAGCCCGTCGTCGTGCCAGCCCGAGACGGCCGCCACGTCGACGTGGCGGCCACGGTCGCCGCCGTGGAGAAAGACATCGCCAACACCGCGGAGACGGGCGTGGTGCAAGGCGTCGCCACCACCGAGAAGGCGCAGGACACGGAGGCCGGCCAGGCCATCTACGTGGACACGTCGGCCTGCGTCTTGCATTTCTACGAGAACGGCGCCGAGGCGCGCACCTACAAGTGCACGCCGGGAAAGAGGGGCTACGCCACCCCGCGCGGGGATTGGACCTTGTCCTACAAGGACCCGGCGCCCACCTGGTACAACCCCCACAGCTCCTGGTCGAAGGACATGCCCGAGACCATCGCGCCCGGCGCGAGCAACCCGCTGGGGCTGCGCGCGCTGGCCCTGTCGTGCGGCGGCGGCATCTTCATCCACGGCACGACAAGCAAAAGCCAGCTCGGCACCCGTGCAAGCCACGGCTGCATACGCCTGTCAAACGACAACATCGTCGAGCTCTACAATATCGTCGAGGCGGGCATACCCGTCTACGTGCGCTGAAAAGCGGGCGGGGCGGCAAATGCCGCATGTGGCGCGCATGCGGCGGCGAAAAGGGGAAAGGACGGACATGGCGGGACATACAGCGGGAAAGCTCGCTTTCGATTTCACCGAATCGGCCACGCGCAAAGACGTCTTCGGGCCGGTTGTGGGGCTGCTCGACGCCGGCTGCAGGAGGAAGGTGGCGGCCATCGTCGACGCCCGGCCGTATTTCGCGGACACGCGCTGCCATCGCCTGGACGACGTGCGGGAGTTTCTCCGCCTCCTGCCCGCAGACGCCGCCGCGCGCGCCGCCGCGCTCGCCGTCTACGAGATCTTGGCCGCAGCGGAAGGCGAGGTGCACGGGCAGGCTGTGGAGGCCGTGCATTTCCACGAGGTGGGCGACCTGCAGACGGTCAAGGAGATCGCCGCCATCGCCCAAGGCCTTGCCCTCGCGGCGCCCGAGACGGTGTCTGCCACGCCCGTGCAGGTGGGGTCGGGCAGCGTGGAGTGCGAGCACGGCACCCTGCCCGTGCCCGCGCCGGCCACCGCGGCCATCATCGAGCGTTTCTCGATTCCCGTGCAGCCCACGCGCCTCGCAGGCGAGCTGTGCACCCCCACGTCCGCCGCGCTCATCGCGCATTATGTGAAGGAGTTCGAGTAAATGGGAACGAGCATAGGCATAGACCTCGGCACGACGAACTCGTGCATGGCCGTCGTGGAAGGCGGCAAGGCAAAGGTCATCGAAAACGCCGAGGGCGAGCGCACCACCCCCTCGGTCGTGGCCTTCGGCAAAAAAGGTGAGCACCTGATCGGCCAGGCCGCCCGCCGCCAGCAGGCCATGAACCCGGGGCGCACCATCACCTCGATAAAGCGCCTGATGGGCTCGAAGAAGCGCATCAAGATAGACGGCCGCAAATATTCCCCGCAAGAGATATCGGCCATGATCTTGGCGAAGCTGAAAAAAGACGCCGAGGCCTATCTGGGCTGCGACGTCACGAACGCGGTCATCACCGTGCCCGCCTACTTCACCGACGCGCAGCGCCAGGCCACCAAAGACGCGGGCGCCATCGCCGGGCTGCAGGTGGACCGCATCATCAACGAGCCCACCGCCGCCGCGCTGTCGTATGGCGTGGACAAGGAGGAGGACAAGGCCGTCATGGTCTTCGATCTGGGCGGCGGCACCTTCGACGTGTCCATACTGTCCATCAAAGACGGCGTGGTCGAGGTCATCGCGACGGCAGGCGACAACCATCTGGGCGGCGACGACTTCGACGCGATGCTGGCCAACAGCCTCTACGAGCGCTTCAAGGCCGACACCGGCATCGACATCGCCTCCGACAAGCAGGCGCTCTCCCGGGTGCGCGAGGCCGCCGAGACGGCCAAAAAGGAGCTCTCCGAAGTCGAGCAGGCGCAGGTGAACCTTCCGTTTCTGGCCACGGGCGCCGACGGCAACCCGCTGCATTTCGAGACGGTCGTCACCCGCGCGGACTTCGACAAGCTCACCGCGCCGCTCGTCGAGCGCACGGTAGGCCCTGTGAAGCAGGCCATGGCAGACGCGCGCATGAGCGCCCGCGACCTGGGCCGCGTGCTCATGGTGGGCGGGTCGAGCCGCATCCCGGCGGTGCGCGCGGCCGTGCGAAAGCTCACGGACATCGAGCCCAGCCACAACATAAACCCCGACGAGAGCGTGGCCTTGGGCGCAGCCGAGCAAGGCGGCGTGCTCGCCGGCGCGCCGGGCCGTGCGGGCGAGCTGCTCTTGCTCGACGTGACCCCCCATTCGCTCGGGATCGAGATAATAGGCGACGCCACCAGCGTCCTCATCCCGCGCAACTCCACCTTGCCGGCCATGCACTCCGAGGTCTACACGACGGCCGCCGCCTTCCAGACGGAGGTGGACATACACGTCTTGCAAGGCGAAAGCGAACGCGCGAGCGAGAACGTCTCGATGGGGCGCTTCAGGCTCGGCGGCCTGAAGCGCTCGGCTGCAAAGCCGCAGATAGAGGTCACCTTCCAGATAGACACCGACGGCATCGTGCACGTCACGGCCAAGGAGCTGGGCACCGGCCAAGACGCCTCCATACGCATCGAGGGCTCGAGCAACCTCTCGAGCCACGAGATAGAGACGGCCAAGCGCCGCCTGCTGGGGTCCGGCAAATAGCGCCTGCCCGGGCTCGCGCGCCGACGAAAGCTGCAACGCCCGCAGTTCTTGTGCAATAATGCGCCGGCAATGAGGACAAGGCTTTCCGAGATAGTTCACCGCCCGAAGCACGGCGACACCATCAGCAGGCTCTACGACTTTCTCATAGTCGTGGTGGCGCTGCTGTCCATCGCACCTGCGCTCTTTCACGCGAACAGCGTGCACAAAGACATCCAGGACGCGCTCGCGCTCGTGGACGTCGTCACGGCCTACATACTTTCGTTCGACTACCTCCTGCGCTGGATGACCTGCGACATAGAGGCCGGCAAGCGCGGCCGGGTGCGGGAGTTCGTCAGGTACCCGTTCACCTTCGGGGCCATAGTCGACCTGCTCTCCATCC
>CAVIIZ010000003.1:11102-56408 GCA_963642995.1 bacterium
TCTTGCCCAGCGGCTTCCTTTTCCTGCGCGCGTTGCGCATCGTGCGCCTTTTCCGCTACTCCAGGCAGCTCGCCATCATCGTCAACGTCTTCGTGCAGGAGAGAAAGACGCTCGGGTCCGTGTTCATGCTGGCGGTGGCCTACATCCTCGCCACCGCGCTCATCATGTTCACCTTCGAGCCCTCCACCTTCAGCAACTTCACGGACGCGCTCTACTGGGCGACCATCACGTTGACCACGGTCGGCTTCGGGGACATCCACCCGACATCGGACCTGGGCCATGTCCTGACAAGCGTCTCGTCCATCTTCGGCATCTTCATCTTCGCCTTGCCCGCGGGCATCATGACGGGCGGCTTCCTGCAGCAGCTGCGCCAGAAGGAGGAAGAGGGGGAGGAGTACTACGAGGAGAGCTTCTTCTCCAAGCTAAAGCCGGGCAAGCTGCACCTGCGCCCGAAAAACGCGAGGGAGTACTTCAAGACGCATCCCAAGGTCGTCTTGTACGCGCGCTTCATCGTCGCGGGCATCGCCATCAACTTCTTCTTGTGCCTGTTCTTCTCGGAGCTGTGGCAGCCGCTGTGGCTCGACACGACGGGCACCGCCATAGTCGCCTGCATGCTCGACCCGGCCGCGGCGATCATCGTCAGCTTCGTCGACAACCTCATCATCGCGATATACCAGAACAACCCGCAGAGCCTGCTGTACTTCTCGGAAAGCGCGCTGGTCGCCCTCGTCTACGCCTTCATGTACAGACGTGCCGACGACGGCAAGGTCCCGCTGCGCAACGCGCTCAAGGTGCTCTTCGTCATCATCCTCTCCGAAAGCGCCATCTCCTTCGTCTTGACGCTTTGGCTCTCCAAAGGCGTCTTCATGACCCCCTACCAGGAGGGCTACCGGGTCTTTTTCACCGAGCAGGGGGTGAACTACTATCTCGCGACTTTCCTCGCGCTCGTCGTCGACCGCTCCTTTGACGCTCTGTCCGTGTTCGTCTTGGTCAACCTGTCCGTGTTGCTCTTGAACAAGGTGGGCTTCTTCCCGAAGGCCTGGCTTGCAAGGCGCTACGCCGCCGCCGGCGTCCACCCGCCGTGCGCCGCCGAGGCAAAGGCAGGTGTTGCGCGCAAGAAGACCGTGGCCAAGAGGGCGGGCGTGCTCTCCGCGCAAGACGAGGCGCTGTGCCTGAGCAGGGACGGCCTGCGGCGCGTCGTGTCGAACCTGAGGAAGGAGGCCAGGCGCGTGGGAGACCCGGTGCATGCGGAGAGCCTCTTCTCGGCGGCCGACGCCATATCGCTCCTGAGCCGTATCGACGTCAAGAGCGAAGACGAGTTCAGGCGCCTTTTCGACGAGAAGGCGGCCGCGAGAAGGCGCAGCTGACGCCTCGCCCGCATGCCGCGCCGCCGCAACTTCCACCTTGCCGGCCATGCACTCCGAGGTCCACACGACGGCCGCCGCCTTCCAGGCGGAGGTGGGCATACACGTCCGGGCGCCGCTTCCCCCTATTCGCAGGCCGCCTTCAGGGCGCTTTCCACCTTGGCCGACACCGCCGAGGCGCCGCCGAAGATATAGCAGCTTTCCCGCAGGGCCGCCTTGTTCGGCTTCACGACCTTGTCGACGTTGCCGGAGTTCTTGTCGTCGGCCAAGACGAGGATCGAGTTCATCTTGCCGCACAGCGCCGCGCCGGCCAGCGCGTCGTGGTAGGAGCGCCCTGTGGCCACGCCCATGTGCGAGGCCGTCATGCCGTTTTGCAGGCAGAACTCGGCTACCTTCTTGCACGTGCCGTAGGCGGTGTTGCCCGCGAGGCGCATCGGCTTCGTCACCTGCCCGTCCACCGAGGAGGCCACGGCGGCCGTCCCGCCGGCGATGAGGGTGCGGGTGAAGTTTTTCGCCTTCACTCTCGAGGCGGTCGCGTCGCCCAGCGTGCCGTCCTTTGCCCGGGCGAGGAATATGGGCGCCTTTTTCGCATAGGCGTACGGCGCGATGGACAGCGCGTCGTGGTAAGAGCCCGAAGTGGCCACGATCGCGTCGGAACCCCAGCCGCCGTTCACCGTCTTGCCGTAGTCGTAGACCTTGTTGGCGGTGCCCACGGCGGTGTTGCCCGCCACGCGCTCCACCTTCGCCCCCAGCGCCTCGATCTGGCCTTTCACGGCGTCGGACACGGCCGCCGTCCCGCCCACGATGACGACGTTTCTCACCTTCTTGGACTCTATCAGCGCCTTCGTCTGCGTGGACAGCGCGTCGGGCGCGGTCATGAGCACCGGGCAGCCCAGCAGGCCGGCCAGCCCGCTTGCCGACAGCGCGTCTTGGTAGCCCTTGTTGGTGGCCACGATGGCGTACTCGCTTTCCGTCCAGCCCTCGTTCACGATGGCCTTCATCGTGGACAGCGCGGTGTTGCCCGCCAGCCGCTTCCAGACGCCGGCGACGGGCGCGGGGCCGGGGGCGGCTTCGATGGTGAACGTCGCCTCCTGCTTTCCCGCCCAGTTTCCGAGGCCGGCCACGGTGACGGTCGCCGTCCCGGGGTTCACGTTGTCCTTGTAGGACAGCTCGTAGTCGACTCCGCGTTCGAGCACGGCGCCCGACGGGCTCTTCACCACGGGGGAGGGCTCGATGGCGGCTCCCGTGGCCGTCCGGCTGCCGATGGCCTCGACGACGGCCCTTTCGTCGATGCTTGCCGGCCAGATGGAGAAGTAGTACGTGCGCTCGCCCGCGTAGTTCTTCTTGCCCTTTATGGTGATCCTGCCGCCTTTCGACGCGTCGGCCTGCGCCTCGGATGCCGTGCCCACGTTCACGTTCTCTCCGTATTCGACGCTGTAATCCTTGGATATCTCCAGCCCGTCCACGGCCACGAGCGGCGCGATCTGCCCGCCGGTATAGACGCGCTCCATGTTGGGCTCGACCATGGCCTTCTTGTCGAAGTCGATCTTCTTTGCCGTGATGGGAAACGTCCAGGTCTTCTCTCCCGTGAAGTTGCCCTTTCCCCTGAGGATTATGGTGCCCGTCCCGACGTTCACGTTGTTGCTCCAGGAGACCTCGTAGTCGGTTGCAGGGTCCCTGAACTCGACTTGCGCGTCGGGGGTGATCGGGCTTCCCGTGTACTCTTTCGGATCGTCGTCGGCCTCGGCGTAGTCGAGGTTCAAGCCCACGGGCTCGATGGAAAACGTCCACGTCTCGCTGCCCGTGTAGTTGCCCAGGCCCTCGATGGTGATGCTGCCGGTGCCCGCGTTCACGTTGTCGCTGTAGGAGACCTTGTAGTCCACGTCTTTTTTCAGGGGGTCCGGCATCAAAGCCTTCGGTTCGATGTGCCCGCCGTAGCCGTAGGATTTAGGATCCGTGTCCACGTCCGCCTGGGAGAAATCGAGCGTCTTTGCCGTGATGTCGAACGTCCACGTCTTGCTGCCCGTGTAGTTGCCCAGGCCCTCGATGGTGATGCTGCCGGCGTCCGTGCCGGCGTTCACGTTGTCCCCGTAGGAGACCGTGTAGTCGCTGCCCTCTGTCAGCTTGTTGATGAGGGCGAAGGGGGTATAGCGCGTCCCGTTGTACTTCTTGGCACCCTCGTCTACCACCGCCTTCGAGAAGTCGAGCTCGGCGCTCTCGATGCTTGCCCTGGCAGACGTCTGCTGGCCGTCCGGCGCGAGCTCGTAGTTTTTCGCCGAGTCCCCGGAAAGCTGCAAGTCCGAGATCCACACCGTCTTGTTCTCGCCGGCGTCTGCCGTGTCGAAAGTGCCCGTCCCCGAGATGCAGAGCTTGTCTTTGGGCAGCTTCCCCGTGAAATAGACGCTCGTCTCGTCGTATCTGAGCTCCGCGCTCTTCGTGCCGTCGTAGACCTTGCTGTTCGCCTTGATGCCCCCGACCTTCACCTGCAAGGCGACGATGTTGAAGTAGATGGTCGTCACGCCCTTGTAGTTGCTGTTCTTCGCCTTGATGTCGATCCGCGCCTTCCCGACGTCCACGTTGTCGCTGTAGGTCACGTCGTAGTCGACGCCCTGGTCTAGAACCGCGCCCGCATGGCGCAAGGAGACCTTCGGGCAGATCTCTCGGCCGTTGTAGGTCTTGGGCTTCGTGTCCGCTTCCATGTCCGTGGTGAAGTCCAGGACCGCCGTCGATATGCTCGCCGTCGTGTACTCCTGGTTTCCCGTCGATGCGATCTCGTAGTTGCCCGCCTGCTCTCCTGTCAGCGAGCGGGCGTAGATGTTCACCCGCTTGCCTTCGCCGACCTCCGCGTCGGCGAAAGACCCGCTTGCCCGTGCGCCGAGGTCGTCGCCTTCGACTTTGCCGTCGAAGACCACCTGGGAAAAATCGAGCGTCGCCGTGGTGGTCTTGTCGTATTCCCGGTCTTGCGCCGTGATCCCCGCGGAAATCGCGACCTTCTTGCGCGATATGGTGAACTCGCGGCTCGTCGAGCCCTTGTAGTTTCTGATGCAGCTCACGGTGACGGTGCCCGTGCCCGCGTTCCTGTTTTCCCCGTAGGACACCACGTAGTCTTTGCCCTCGGTCATCCCCTCGACGTCTACGTCGGGCCTGATCTGCGAGCCGTTGTAGGTCTCCTCGCCGCTGATGTGCACCGTGGTCTTGCTCTCTATGTCCACCTCCGTCTGGACATAGACCTTGCGTCCGACCCTTATCCAGTAATCTTCTTTTTTGGTGATGGAGGGATCGGCGGGGGCGTCGATGTGGAGGGCGTGCTGCTCCGCCTCCCACTCCGTATGCTTGGGCGTGTTCTCCTTGCTGTCTATCCGAAAGATGGTGTAGTTGGAGCGGATGCCCTGGTCGGTATCGGTGTTGTGCCAGAACTTGAACCCGGCGGGCAGGTACCTCAGGTTCTCGCACTTTCTGAACGCGTCGGTGGCGTCTGTCACGCTCTCGGGGATGAGGGTGGCCTCGACCAGGTTGTCGCACGAGTAGAACGCGCTGTTCATGTTCGTCACGCCGTCGGGGACGGCGGGAGGGTGGACCAGCGATTTGCAGTACGAGAAGGTGCTGTCCAGATTCTCCACCCCCGCCGGCAAATCCGGCACCTCGACCAGGGATGTGCAGTAGTAAAACGTCGCCTCCATGTTCGTCAGGCTGGCGGGCAGCTCGGGCGCTTTGGTCAGCGAGTAGCAGTGGTCGAACGTGCAGCACATGGAGGTGACGGTCGAGGGCAGGTAGTGCACGCTGGCGAGTTTCTCGCAATCGTGGAAATAGTAGTCGAGGTTCGTGGGCGTGAGCTGGCCCCAGAAGCTGACGCTCGTGATGCTGTCCCTGCGGTGGTCGAGGGCCCACGGCGTGTAGCCTCCGCTGTAGGAGATCATGTCGCCCGTGCCGTCGATGACCAGGGAACCGTCGTTGTAGAGGGTCGCCTTCACGTCGGTTTCCGTGGGGGAGCCGATGTTGTAGACCGCCACGACGGTTTGCGCCGCGCTCGCCTGCACCGCCGTCTGCGCCGCCACGGCCGCGCAGGCCACGAGCAGCGCCGCGGCCATGGCGGCGAGGACATGGCGTGCGCGGGGCTTGCGCGCGCCGGCGCGCATATCCTTGCGGTCCGCGTCTTGAATGGAGTCCATGTTCTCTTCTCCTTCTCGCTTTCCCGTGCTTTCGGGCGCGCGTCTCCTCCCGGCCGCGCCCTTCGGCGCCTTGCGCCCGCCTGCAGTCGCGCGACGCCGGGAAAAGACCCTTTTGTGGCATACTACACGATTCATGAAACCGCGTTCTCACGAAATAGAGCAGCGCCTCGGGCCTGCCGGCGTGCCGGACGACGTCGCGCGCCTGCTCCGCTTTCGCCCCGACCCGAAGGCGCGGGAAAGGCGCCTGGTCGAGCGGGCTGCGCAGATATACGGCATGGGCCGCGACGGCCATGCGCACTCGCCGCACGCGGACAGCCTGCGAGGGCGCCTGACCAAGCTCTACCTCTACCTCACCTTCGATTGTCCGTCGCGGTGCCCTTTCTGCTATGCCGACGGGGGCAGCCGGCATGTGGACGCGCTTTGCGCCGAGAGGTTTTCCTCCATCGTCTCCGAGGCGGTCGAGCTGGGCTACGAAGACGTCACCTTCCTCGGCGGCGAGCCGCTCGTCTACCCCGAGATAGGGCGCTTGCTGGAGCTTCTGGCCGGCATTTCGCACGGCGAGACGCGCTTCGTCTTGCGCACCTCCTTCGGGCTTCCCGTGGCGCGCGAGCGCCTGGACGCGTTGTGCGCGGTCTTCGACAAGATAGTCGTCAGCATCGACGGAAGGCGGCAGCGCCACGACGCGAACCGGGGCGCGGGCTGCTGGGACAACGCCACGGAGGCCGCCGCGTATTGCGCACGCCGCGGCGCCTGCGAGATGGGGGTGGCCGCCGTCATGGACGAGGAGGCCTTCGACGGCGAGGACGGCTCGTTTCTGAAGGGGTTCTGCCGCGACAACCGCATCCACGACCTCTCCATGCAGACGCCCGTCCCCATGGGGCGCGCCTTGCCGGGCGAGGGCGTGCCGGACGAGGGGTCCCATGCCGAGTGGCACAGCGCGCGGCATGCGGACATCTGCCCTCTCTACGGATGCCAGATAGGCTCGTGCCTCTACGTCGAGCCGGACGGCGCGGCCTATCCCTGCTACGCGTGGTGCGAGCCCTGGCACAAGCTCGCCGACCTCTCTTGCGAGCCGCTCGCGGCCGCGGCTTTCCACCCCTACCAGCTCGAGCTTTTCAACGCGGGCGTGGACACCAACGAGAAGTGCCGCAGCTGCGAGGTGCGCTATCTGTGCGGCGGGATGTGCCGCATGTACGCCGCGGACAAGCACGATTTCGATTCGGGAGATTTTTCCTGCACCCAAAGGAAGCGCTCCATACTTGCCGCGCTCGAGGGGCATGGCATAGGATAGGCGCGCTTTGCCGACGCGGCCGCCGGGAGGCGATGTGGACTATTCCCGCTACAACCATATCGTGCAGACGGGCCGGGCAAGCTGGGCGCTGTACAACTTCCGCACCGGCAAGCTCGTGCACCTCGACCCCATCACCCACGACAGCTACGAGCACGCGAGGGGGCGCAGCGCGAACACCGCGTTTGTCCGCAGGCTGGGCGAGGAGGGCTTTCTCGTGGACTACGACGAGCGCGCCCGCATGCGCACCGAGCTCGTCGCCGGCTGCGGGCAGACCTCCCACATCGGGCTCGTGGTGTGCCCGACGCTCGCGTGCAACTTCTCCTGCCCCTACTGCTTCGAGCACGCGCGTGCCGCCACGATGGACGCGCATGTGCAGGACATGGTGGTGGAGTACGTGGAAAAACGCGCTCGGGAGCTGGGCAGCTCGCGTCTCGAGATCGTGTGGTACGGCGGCGAGCCGCTGCTGGCCCTCGACGTCATCGCCTCTCTGTCGGCGCGCTTCATGGAGCTGTGCGAGCGCCTCCACATGGCCTACGGCGCCGACATCGTCACGAACGGCTATCTGCTCGATTCTCGCTGCGCCGAGGTCCTGCGCGCCGCGCGGGTGAAAAACGTGCAGGTCACCCTCGACGGCCCCGATGCGGCCACGCACGACGCGACGCGCCATCTGGCAGGCGGCGGCGGCACTTTCGAGCGCATCGTCGAGAACCTGCGCGGGATCTGCCCGCAGCTGCACGTCGACGTCCGCTGCAACTGCCATGCGCGAAACGCGGGGGGCCTCGAGCGGCTGCAGGCCCTCCTCGACGGGATATCGGCTGAAAACGGGGCCGACATCGAGCTGACGCCTGCCTTCATGGACGCCGAGATGGGCGCCGTCGACCGCGAGGCCGCATGCTCTTTGCTGCTCGACCGCGAGGAGTACTCCGACCTCTTCTTCGGTTTCTACCGGGCCCGCAAGAAGGTTCCGGCGCGCTTTCGCTTCCTCGGCACCTCGTGCATGGCGTGCAACGCGGCAGGCGACGCCGTCGACGGCAGGGGCGACCTGTACCTGTGCTGGGAGCACATGGGCGACGAGAGCCTCGTCGTCGGCAACATAGAGGAGCGCCTCCACGACCGCGAGCCCGACGCGCGCATAGGCGTCTACGACAGGTTCATGGCCGGCGTGTGGCCGGGCGACGACGAGGAGTGCATGGAATGCAAGCTGCTGCCCGTGTGCCTGGGGGGCTGCCCGCACAAGCGCATCGTGAAGGGAAGGCACGTCTGCATTCCCTTGAAGCACAACATCGACACGTACGTGCGCGACCTGTGCGCCCTCGGCGACGGCGACGGCGACGCGCCTTTTCCCGTCCCCACGCGCTTTCAGGCGCCGGCTTCGGGGCGGGGATGCTAAACTAGACGGCGTCTATCGATCGACATCGAAAGGAGACCGACATGCATCCCAGCGAGATACTCTCTCACAAAGTCGCCGAAGACGAGGATTTCCGCACCAGGTTCCTCGCGGTCAAGGCCGCTGCCGAAGAGGCGGGCAAGTCCAGCGCGGAATACGCCCAAGACCTCATGCCGCTCATCTCCGAGGCGGGCTTGGACCTCGACGTCGACGACGTCGCGAAGTTCCTGGGCGAGTGCGACAAGGTCGATTTGGACGACGACGCGCTCGATGCGGCGGCAGGCGGAGGATGCGGCGGCGTCCGCAGGCACGGCGGCACCTGCCTGACCTGCCCGGAGAACTGCGTGGCGTAAGGAGTCTTCCTTTCCCCGGTTTTCTCGTTCATGCCGAAAGGCGTGGAAAAGCGCCGCGAGCCGCCCTCCCGGGTGCGCCCGCGGCGCTTTTTTCAGGCGCCTTCTCCCTTTTCAGAGCTGCTGGCGGCGCATCAGCTCGGCAAAGGCGCCGTCTCGCGCCAGCAGCTCCTCGTAGGCGCCGTCCTCGACGATGTGTCCGTCTTCGAGCACGAGGATGCGGTCGCAATCGCGCACCGTGGACAAGCGGTGCGCCACCACGATGCGCGTGCACCCTATGCGGGCCAGCGCGTCGGCCACCTTCTTCTGCGTCGCGTTGTCGAGCGCGCTCGTGGCCTCGTCGAGCAGCAAGACCTTCGGATGCGATGCGACGGCGCGCGCGACGAGGACGCGCTGGCGCTGCCCGCCCGAGAGGTTGCAGCCGTCAGGACCTACGAAGGTGCCGATCCCCAGCTTCATCTTGCGCACGTCGTCTGCAAGGCCTGCCACCTCGAGCGCCTCCCATGCCTGCTCGTGCGTCAGGGAGGCGCACGAGACGCCGACGTTGTCGAAGATGCTGCCCTCGAAAAGGCGGCTGTCCTGCAGCACGACCCCGAAGGCGTCGCGGCGCAGGCGCTCGCAGTCCAACGTGGACAAATCGCGCCCGTCGAAGCACACGCTGCCAAGGTCCGGGCGCTCGAAGCCCAGCAGGAGGCGCAGCAGGGTCGATTTCCCGCATCCGCTTTTTCCGACTATCCCCACGTACGCGCCCGGCTGCACGTCAAGCGACAGGTCGTGAAACACCTGCACGCTTCTTTCGTAGGCAAACGAGACGTGGCGCATCTCGATGCGCCCGCATGCGTCGCGCACGACCTCTCCGCCTTGCGCCGTCTCGGGAACCGCCTGCATGATGGGTTTGAGCATGTCGAGATGCGGTTTCAAGGTGAAGACCTGCGCAAGCGACGCGACGACCGACGTCATGCATCCCTGTATGAGGGCGTAGCTGCTGGCAAAGACCATGTAGTCGCTGCCGTCGTCCACGCCGCCGGCGGACGCGCATGCATACAGGAGCAAAAGCCCCGCCAGGTTCGAGGCGCACGTCAGGACCTGGGACCACACGAGAGGGCCCGGATTTCCGTAGGACAGCATCGTCTGGCGGGCATACGGCCTCGCCCATCGGGCGTATGCGCGTTTCTCGGCGCCGGCGCTGCGGATCTTGCGCATGCCGCAGATCGTGGACAGCTCCACTTGGCTCGTCTCGGCGCGCGCGGCGAGGATGCGGTTCGTGCGCCGCGCGGAAAACCACGAACCGGCGATGTTGACCGCAAGCGTCGCGCCCACGACGAGCACGCACGTCCACAGCATCCCCGCAGACAGCACGCCCAGCTGCACGATGTAGACCACCATGAACACGACCGCCAGCCCGCTGTCGCATGCGAGGGTGAGGAAGGCGTCGACGGCGGGCTCCAACCCGGAAAAACGCGTGGCCAGCTCGCCTGCCGGGTGCTTGCGGAAAAACGAGGCGGGCAGCGAGAGGATGCGCATCATGAAGGCGGCGCACAGGTCGGTTTTCATCATCGAGGAAAAACGCGCCTTCACGAGCTGGACGTTTGCCTCGAACAGCGCCCGGGAGGCGGCGATGGAGGCGGCGGCTATGCCGATGGCCGCGGCGACGGGCACGATCTTCGAGGCGATCTGGGAGGCGTTGGGCACGATGATGTGGTAGACGAGCGAGTTCAGGTAGGGCACGCCCGCGCCGACGCCGGCCACGATCAGGGCTGCGACCAGCGCCTTCACGTACTCGATGCGCCTGGGGGCGGATGCGATGTGCGCCACGAGGTCGCCGAGGGACAGCGGGCGGGCGGGCAGCGGGCGGTAGAAGCAATACGCCCGCCCGTCCAAGACCTCTTGCATGGCCCGCTCGTCCACGCGGGTGCGCGGGCCGTCTTCTTCTGCCGTGTAGACATAGCCGCCGCGCCTCGGCAGCAACGCCACCGCCGCCCCCTCCTTCGTGAATCCGAGCATGGCGCCCGCCGACCGCTTCCACCATGCGCCCTCGAGGCGCACCTGCCGAAACTCCATGCCGCTAGACTCCAGCTGCGCCTCGATCCCGGATTCCACCTCCGCTTCGCCAGGCGCCGTCGCGCGGGCCTGCCCGCCCGCCCCGGCGGCCCGCCCGCCCACCGTGCCTTTGCGCGCCTTTTTCACCCTGTAAAACGACAGTATGCAGTCGAGGGCCGATTCCAGATCGCAGGAAGCCGGGGAGGCGGGCGCTCCTGCCTGCCGGCCTGTGATGCCGGCGCGTATCCGGTCGAGGCCCTCGGAGAGCATGGCGGCCTCTTCGCGGGACTTGCGCTCGAGGCGCTCGGCGAAGGCGGGGCTTTCGGCGGCTGCGCGCGTCGAAGCGCCGTTCTCGTTTGCCGTGCCCATGCTATTCGTCCTCCATCAGGCGCGCGTACATCCCGCCTTTTTCCATGAGGGCGCCGTGCGTGCCCGTCTCCACGACGCGCCCCTCGTCCAAGGCGACGATCAGGTCGCAGTCGCGGATGGCCGAGAGCCTGTGGGTGACGAGTATCGTGGTGATGCCGCGCGCCTCGATCGCCGCGAGCACCTCCCGCTCCGTTATCGCGTCTAGCGCGCTCGTGGCCTCGTCGAGCACCAGCACGCGCGGGTTGCCCGCGAGGGCGCGCGCTATCTCCAGGCGCTGGCGCTGCCCGCCGGACAAATCGGAGCCGTTTTCTTCCAGGACATGGTTGAAACCGCCCTTCCTGCGCGATATCTCGTCGTAGAGCCCCGCGTCGCGGGCCGCCGCCTCGACGTCGGCGTCTGCGATGGTGTCGTCCCACATGCGGATGTTGTCGGCTATGGTGCCCGCGAACAGTGTCACGTCCTGGTCCACCATCGAGATGCAGGCGCAGCGCACGTCGCGCGCGACGTCGGCGGCCGGCGCGCCGTCCAAGAGCAGCCTGCCCGTATCCGGGCAGACGAGGCAGGCGATGATGGACGCCAGCGTGGATTTGCCGCATCCGCTAGGGCCTACCAAGGCCACGCGGCTGCCCGCCTCCACGCGAAGGGAGACGTCGGCCAGCGCCGGCTCGGAATCTGCCGCATACGAGAAGCCGACCCGGTCCAGCTCGACGTCGCCTCGCAAGGCGCCGCGCCTTTCTGCCCCGGCCGCCCGCACGCCGTCTGCGTCCTCCGCCCGCCCGCAGGCCAGCTCGTCGACGGGGTGCAGCTCCACGTCGGCGATGCGCTCGGCTTGCGCACGCGCCTGCTGGATGTTTTTCTGCAGGTCGATGAAGGACTGCATCGGAGCGGCGAAGCAAGAGAGCACGCCCTGGAACGCGAGGAGCCCTCCCAAGGTGAAGCTGCCCGACGCGACGAGCAGGACGCCTCCGCCCAAGACCGCCGCGTCCATCGCCCCGGAGACGACCTTCGGCACGACGCCCCACAGCGCGTCCATCGTGCTGTACGAGCGAAACTGGCTGTTCGCCGCCGCCTGGTAGCCGGCCCATCTGCGAAAGAACCCGGACGTCGCCCCGGAGGCCTTCAGGGTCTCGATAGAGGAAAAACCCGCCACCCCGGCGCCCGCCATCTTCGCGCGGTCGCGCATCTCGACGCGGATGTAGTTCACGCGCCTCTTGTTCATCCAGAACGCGACCGCCGCCTTCAGCAGGGTGGAGAGCGCGGCGACGACGGCAAGCGGCACGCAGGAGACGACTATGATGCACAGGCACACGAGCGCCGTGGCGAAGTTGATGGCGACGGGCGCGAAGGTGGCCAGCAGGCTCGTGGCTACCTGCTCGCCCATGGGCAGGCGCGAGGCAAGGTCTCCGGTCGAGCGCTGGGAGAAGAAGCCGAGCGGCAGGTGCAGCATGCGCCACATCAGCGTCGAGGCGCTCACCGCGGCCAGCTTGCCCGTGGTCTTGCGCAGATGCAGGCAGCTCGAGGCATATGCCGCCACCTGCGCCGCGCATATCGCGCCGGCCAAGATGAAAAACCCGCACGTCGCCCGCGCATCGCCTCTTCCCACCACCTTGTCGACGAAGACCTGCGACAAAAGGGGCCAGATGATGGCCAGGAAACCTGCCACGGCGGTGGCCGCCACGCAAAACGCCACGGCCTTGCGCGTGTTTTCCGCGTGGTCGCGAAGGAAGCCCGCAATGCTCGGGGCGGCGCCGTCGCATGTGAAATCCTCGGTGGGGGACAAGTCGAGCACCACCCCCGTGAAGCAGCGGTCGAAGTGCTCGATGGACATGGACATCTCGCCGCGCGCCGGGTCGTTGACGTAGGCGCGGCCGTGCTTGAACCCGCGCAAGACGACGAAGTGCCCGAAGCTCCAGTGCACGATGCAGGGAAACTGCCCCTGCTTTTGGAGCGCGCGCGTCTCGTAGCGCCTCCCTTGCGCCCGCATCCCGTACGAGCGCGCGCACACGAGCACGTTTTTGGCGGAGGCGCCGCCGCGCGAGACGGCGCAATCGTCGCGCAGCTTCTCCGGCGAGACCCACTTGCCGTAGTAGGCGCACACCATGCGCAGGCAGGTGGCGGCGCATTCCATGGCCTGCATCTGCATGAGCTGCGGGACCTTGCGGCAGCGCCTGCCGATGCTGGGTTGTCGCGGGAGCCGGCTCAAGCGCTCAGTCCACGTACGGCAAAAACTCGATGTGCAGGCACACGGCCACTATGCACGAGACCACCACCGCGAACAAGACGATGCCCAGCAGCACGAGCCATGCCCTGCCCGAGGCGACTTCCACCAGCGAGTCGAGCTTGTCCGGATGGTCGAGCTGCTCGAGGCTCTTCTTTCGGTATATGTCCATGTGCGGCTCCTTCGCGCGCGTCGCCCGGTGCTTGCCCGGGTATATTATCCTACATTCCTCCGGCGCCCATGCGCCGTGGTCGCGTCATCGGAGCGCGAGTCGAAAGCGGGAGGTGGTGCGCGAGATGGCGGCCTATCTGAAGAAGCCCTACGCGTTGGAGGGCTGGCGCGACAAGCCGTATTGCCTGCGCGACACCCGCTCCTGCGCGATACGCCCGCTCACCCGCCCCGAGTTCGAGGTGGTGCGCGGCCTGGACGCCCCGCCCGCCGCCGGCCCGGGCGCGCCGCGAGAAGACGGCCCTCGTGCGGACGGGCCCCGCGCGCCCGCCGCGGACTCCATGGCGTTTGCGCGCCTGGCGCTGCAGGGATTCATCACGCACGACCCGGCGCAGGCGGCCTCTCCCCGCTACCTCTACCACGACTACCTGCGACGCGACGTGGTGCAGCTTTCCGTCACCGACCGCTGCAACTTCCGCTGCCGGCACTGCATGGCCACGGAAGGGGGCTTTGCGGGGCGCGGCGAGCTTTCCTTGGCGCAGATGGAGGACCTGTTCGCGCAGATGGCCCGGCTCGGCATCCGCTATGTCGAGTTCACGGGCGGCGAGCCGCTGCTGCGAGACGACTTCGCGCAGATCGTGCAGGCGGCCGACGGCGCGGGGTTGCGCATCAGGCGCATCTACACGAACGGTTTCCTGCTTCGCGCCGGGCTGCTCGGGCAGTTGCGCGCGCTCGGCCAGGCCCCGGTGTTCGTCATCAGCTTCGACGGGCTGGGCGTGCACGACTGGATGCGCCGGGCCTCGGGCGCCGAGTCTTGCGCGTTGGCCGCCATGGACCTCGTGCGCCGCGAGGGCTTCGAGCTCGTGGCAAGCGTCAACGTCAACGCGGCGAGCGCGCCCGTGCTCGAGCAGACCTGCAGGCACCTCGTCTTCGAGCGCGAGGTCGACGCGCTGCACCTCATGCGCACGGCCCCCTCGCCCGCGTGGAACGCCGCGCTCTCCCAAACCGGCGTGCAGGCCGACCTCGATTGCGACGCGTACTTCGAGGCCATGCTCTCCTTGCTGGAGGTCTCGCGCGAGGAGGCCTGGCCTGCAGACCTCGACATACTGCACATGCCGACGTTGCACCTCCATGCGCCCTGCGGCGTGTTCGAGCGCATCGCGGACCTGCCGCCGGCCACGGGCCGCGAGAAGACGATGGCATGCTGTCCCAAGGCGTCGAGCATGCTCTTCATCGCAAGCGACGGGCGGGCGCTTTTCTGCAGCGCCTTCGAGGGCGCCTCCCTTGCATGGGGCGTCATGGGCGGAGACGACGTGAACATACGCACGGCGAGCCTGCGCGACATCTTGTCGGATTCGGCGTATTCCAGACGCTACGAGGAGACGGTGGCCGACATGCTGGAAAAAGAGGAGCGTTGCCGCGGATGCCGCTGGCTTGCGCTGTGCCGGGGAGGATGCCCGCTGTCGCGTCTGGCGGACGCGCACCAAGACTCGCTTGCCCAGAGCTGCCGGCTGTTTCGGGGCGGCTATTTCGAGCGCTACCTGGAGGCGATCGGGGCATATCCGGGCGATCGCCGGCCTCTGGACGGGTGAGGGGCCTGCACGGCGCGAAGCGGAGGCGCGGATGCTATTCTTGCAAGGGTTCGCCTTCCCTTTCCTCCGCCGGCCGGTCTCGAGCCGGGGAAAGCGGGGGAGCGGGGTGAAGCGAAGAGAAGGCACGTTGCGAAAAGGAGAGGGTTGACATGTCCCACATCACGAGGAGGAGCTTCATCAAGGCCGCAGGCATCGGCTGCGCGGGCGCCGTGCTCGCGGGAGGGCTGGCCGGCTGCTCGAGCAACGGCGGCTCGTCTGGCGGCTCGTCGCCCGAGGCGGCCGACACCGTCGTCTACGGCAAGATCTACACGTCCAACTCGAAGGGCGAGTACGCCGAGGCGCTGGCCGTCAGGGCCGGCAAGTACGTCTACGTCGGCGACGAGGACGGCGTGAAGGGCTACATCAAGGACGGCACGACCAAGGTGGTCGACCACCGCGGCAAGGGGCTCGTCATGGCAGGCGCCACCGAAGGCCACGGCCACTACGCCATGGCCGGCGTGCTCGAGTACATGAAGCTCACGATCGCCGGCAGCACCGAAGAGGAGATTTTGGCAAACGTCAAGAAATTCGTCGAGGCCAACCCCGACAAGCAGGCCTACTGCACCTTCGGCTGGGACAACGTGGCGCTCAACCAGGCGAAGTTCACCATGAACATGCGCCCCAAACTCGACGAGATCTGCTCCGACAAGCCGCTGTTCATAGGCGACAACTCCGGCCACAACGCCTTCGTCAACAGCAAGGCCTTCGAGCTCGCCGGCGTCACCAAAGACACCTCCGTCGTCGGAGGCGAGTTCGTCAAGACCGCAGGCGGCGAGCTGTCCGGCCTGGTCTCCGACATGGCCGACAACTACGTCTTGAAAAAGGTCGTCGTCTCCGCGCCCATATTCGGCGAGGGCGACTACGAGGGCATCTGCCGCACCATGGAGAAAAAGCTCCACGCCTACGGCTACACCTACTACCAGGACGGCTGGATGAACTACTACGGCACCCAGGTCATGGACTGCCTGAAGAGCTACGACGAGAAGGCGGGGCTTGCCATCGTCGCCAGCGGCTCGTACAAGATCGACTCCTACGAGGACTGGAAGGCCGAGCTGGACAACGCCGAGGCCGCCATGAAGAAGTACCCCACCGACCACTTGAAGTACAACGTGGTCAAGTTGTTCGCCGACGGCGAGGCGGTCGAGTCGAAGTCCGGCTGGATGATCGAGGCCTACCCCGACGGCACCCACGGCACCCAGGTCTGGGACACCGAGGTCATGAACGACATAGTCAAGACCGCCAACGAGAAGGGCATCTCCGTCCACGTCCACTCCCAAGGCGACGCCGCCTCCCGGCAGGTGGTCGACGCGTTCATCAACGCGCAGGAATCGAAGAGATCCGGCGTCTACAACGGCATATGCCATGGCCGCAACATCACCGAGGAGACCAAGAAGAAGATGGGCGAGCACGGCATCTACGCCGCCGAGAACATCAACTGGCGCACCCTCGTCGCCGCGGAAAACGGCGACAAGGTCCCCGAGACGCTCGACGTCGGCCTCGCCCGGGCGGGATACCCCCTGAAGTCGCTTCTCGACGCCGGGGTGAACGTGTCGTCTTCCACCGACGTGCCCGCGGCCTCGGGCGCCCCGTGCGACGTGTGCGGCATCATGGAGGTCGCCGTCAACGACACGCGTCCCGACCAGCAGGTCTGGCAGCTCGACGAAAAGGAGAGGATCACCATCGAGCAGGCCATCGACGTCATGACCATCAACGGCGCCAGGCAGCTCATGCTCGACGCCGAGCGCGGCTCGATCGAGACCGGCAAGTACGCCGATTTCCTGTTGCTCGACAAAGACGTCACCGCCTGCGACAAGGACAAGATCCACGAGGGCAAGGTCGAAAGCGTCTACTTCGAGGGCAAAGAGGTCTACACCGCCTAGGGGCGCCTTCGCAACCGGCCGCCGCCTCGAGCGCCGCGTCTTGCCGCGCCGCGAACGATGTCGCCGCCGAAGCCCCGAAAGGCCCGTCCGCACGATGCGGGCGGGTCTTTCTCTGCTAGAATCCGCAGGCGCGATTGCGCGCTTTACCTGAGGGGATCGAGGGAATGAAGATGATCGAGATACGCAACGTCTCAAAGTCCTACAAGACGAAAAACGGCAAGGCGAGCCAGACGGCTCTCGACGGCGTGTCCGCAGTGTTCGAGCCGGGCGAGGTCTCCGTCGTCGAAGGCCCGGACGGGTCCGGCAAGACGACGCTGCTCGACGTCGTCTCGGGATTGGAGAAGCCCGACGCCGGGCAGGTGGTCTTGGACGGCCGCGAGTCGAAGCTCAAGATACTTGGGGTCTCGACGGCCCTGCGCGCGAAAGACGTCTCCTTCGTCTCGCCCTCGCCCGCGCTCATCGAGCACATGAACGTGTTGGACAACGTGAAGTGCGCCCTCGCGTTCAAGCGCCTTCCCGGCGCTTCGAGCGCCAAGCGCGCCGCGGCCGCCTTGAAGGACGTGGGGCTTGCCGGCTTCGAGAAGGAGAAGGTCGAAAGCCTCACCATCGCCCAAAGGCAGCTCGTCTGCATAGCCCGCGCGCTCGTCAAAGAGCCCAAGGTGCTGCTCGCGGACGAGCCCTGCGCCTGCCTGGGCTCCGAGCACGCGAAAGACGTCTTGCGCATACTGAAGAAGGCCGCCGCCGACAGGATCGTCGTCGTGACGACGCACGATGCGCACGTCGCGGACTTCCTCGGAGGCGCGCGCTTCGAGATGAAAGACGGCAAGCTCGCCTCGAAGGCGCAGCCCGGCGCGTCTGCGTCCGCGGGCGCGGCGGCCGGCGCCGGCAAGGAGGCGCAGAAACAGGCCGCTGCATCCGGCGGCAAGGGCGGCGCGTCGCCGAAGCCGGGACAGCCGGATGCGAGGAAGGCGGGGCAGCGGGATTCGGGGAAGCCGGGCGCCGAAGACGGCTACGCGTCGTCTCTAGGCGTGCTGAAGGGCGCGGGCCTTGCGCTCTCCAACATGGGAAAGCACAAGTTCCGCACCGTCTTCACCATCTTGGCCACCTCGGTGGGCATCATAGGCATATGCACGGTCTTGGCGCTGTCGGGCGGGCTTTCGGCATATGTCGGCCACGTAGAGGAGACGACGCTGTCCTCCACGCCCATCACGATCGGCAGGTACAAAGACCAGAGCTCGGCCACGCAGTCCTCGACCGAGCAGGCGCAGGCGAGCGCGGCGGAGACCAAGGACAGGGAGTCCAAGCGCGCGCAATACCTGAAGGAGGCCTCGGAGAACAGGCGCATCGCGCTGAACAACACGATCGCCTCGCTCCTCTCCTCCAACGGCAACCAGAACACCGACGGCGCCACCCTGCTCAACGACGTGCCGTCGCTGAAGTCCTACCTCGACTCCAACCCCGACGACATACAATCCGCCGCCGCCTCGATCGAATACACCTACGACACCTCGCCCGTCATCTACTCGACTGCCAACGACGCCGTCTCGGAGGTCTACCCGGGCGGCATGTTCGGCTCGACGGGCACCGGCAGCTCGAGCACCAAGGGCTCGAAGGCCTCCATGACCTCGTCTGCCTACTCCATCCAAAACTACCTGAGCGACTTCAAGGTCTTTCCCGAAAACCCGCAGACCTATTCCGACGACCAGTCGCTGGCCGGCGGCAAATGGGCCGAGAACAGCGACGAGTGCATGCTCGTCTTGAACTCCGACGGCACCATGGACGACACGCTGGCCTACACCTTGGGCCTGAAGAACTTCAAGGCCGAGATAGAGCCCTTGATGGAGAAGTACAAAAACGGCGAGAAGGTGGAGTATCCGGGCATATACGACTCGTATGCCTACGACGACGTCATCGGCACGACCTTCAAGGTGCTCACCCCGGCCAGCGTCTACCAAAGGCAAGACGACGGCACCTGGGCCGACATGAGCACCGACAGCGACTACATGAAGACCCTCGTCAACCGCGACGGCCGCGACCTGAAGATAGTCGGCGTGGTCATCCCGGCGGACGGCTCGAAGGCGAGCGCCGTGCTGAATTCGGGAATCTACTACATGCCCTCGCTGAACACCGAGACCATGGCGCGGGCGGCGGCCTCCGACATAGTCAAGCAGCAGCTGGCCGACCCGGACACCGACGTGCTCAGCGGCAAGACCTTCGCGTGGCTCAAAGAGGCCGCGAAGGTCACGGAGCGCGTGGATTTCAGCAACCTGGTGAACTTCGACGCCGACGCGCTCGCCGGTTGCGTCACCGTGCACCCCGAGGCGCTCGGGCTCGACGAGAAGGTGGAGGAGGTGCAAGAGGAGGTGCAGCTCACCGACGAGCAGGTGGAGCAGATGGTGGCCGAGCTTTTGAACGACAAGGAGTTCCAGCAGTTTCTGCAAGACCTCGCCTCGTCGCCCACCTTCGAGAAAGACGTCGAGACCGCGCTCGCCTCCGCCGGCGCCGCCTATGCGGAGTACTGCGCCGACGAGATCTTGGAGGACAGGATCCCGCAAAGTTCCCAGCTGTGGTTTTCCGAGAAGGGCGACGGCTACGCGTGGACGCTCCTCGCGCAGTCCGTCCTGCCCGAAAGCCTCGACGAAGACGTCTCGAACTTCGTCGCGAAGTACGCGCAGAAGGTGTCGGACTACATCGTCGAGACCCTCGAGGCCGAGATAAACAACCTCGTCGCCGACAT
This sequence comes from bacterium, assembly GCA_963642995.1. Taxonomy (GTDB): domain Bacteria; phylum Actinomycetota; class Coriobacteriia; order Coriobacteriales; family QAMH01; genus CAVAWX01. The sequence continues at coordinate 30,707 of CAVIIZ010000003.1, forward strand.
CCAAAAGGAGCTGAGCGCAGAAGAGGCCGACGACGGCCCCGCCCTGATCGAGTTCGACGAGCAGAAGTTCTCGAAAAGCCTCAAGATAAACATCACCGAAAAAGACATCTCCCAGCTCGGGCACTACCTCATCGGCGACACCTCGCACACCTACGCCTCGAACTTGGCGGACTTCGGCTACACCACCACCGACACGCCCATCACGTGCACGATCTACCCCAAGACGTTTTCCGACAAGGAGAAGATCAAGGCGGTGCTCGACAAATACAACAACGAGAAGCGCCTGGCCGACAGCGAGTCGCAGGCCATCTCGTACTCGGACACGGCGGGCAGCATCGCCGACGTCGTCGACAAGGCCGTGAAGGGCATAAGCGCCGTCCTCGTGGCGATCCTGGCCTTCTCGCTCGTGTCCATCGTCATCCTCATAGCCGTCATATGCGCCGTCTCGACGTTCCAGCGCGCCCGCGAGGTCGGCGTGCTGCGCATGCTCGGAGCCACCAGGCGCGACATCTTCGCGCTGTTCGACTCCGAGGCCATGCTCCTGGGCTTTTTGTCGGGGCTTTTCAGCGTCGCGGTCAGCGCGCTTGTCTGTTATGCGGTGAACTCGGCCGTGCGCGCCGGTTCCGTGGCCTTCGACATCGCCCAGCTCACGCCCCAGATAGTGGTGGGGGCGCTCGTCGCGAGCGCCGTCGTGGCCGGACTTGCGGGCATCTTGCCGTCGCTGTTTGCCGCGAGGCGCACACGCTAGGCGCGGCGTGAAACACGAGGAGCAGCTATGAATGTGTTCAAGAAGTACATCCTGCCGGGCATCATGTCGCTTGTCGTCATCGGCGTCATCTACTATGTCACCATCCCCGCGATCAACGTGCAGAACACCGGTTTCTGGTGGTTTTGCATCTGGTGCATCGTCGTCGTCGCCGCCTTCTACGGCATAGCGCAGGGCGTGCAGGTCTCGACGGATTTCTTCGAGGATCTCCACGCGAAGGGCGCGGGCGAGGTCTTCAGGGAGCGCCACGAGAAGAGGAAAGGGGCCAAGTCCGCACAGGCGGGCGCGGCAGACGGCGGCAAGAAGAAGGGCGCGGGGAAAAAGAGGGGCAAGCGCCGCAGCGTCTTTTTCTGGCTCGTCGTCGCCGTGGTCTTTCTCGCCCTCGGCATATTCGTGGGCAACATCGCGTCCTCGCCGTTTTTCAACGCGCGCGCCTACGCCGGCCTGCTCCAGACCGAGGAGGGCGACTTTTCCGCCGACATAGGCGAGGTGGGGATGTCGAACGTGCCGGTCGTGGACAAGGACACGGCGGTGCGCCTGGGCAGCCGCACCATCGGCGAGATGAGCGACCTGGTCAGCCAGTACGCCATCGACGAGAGCTACAACGCCTACACGCAGATCAGCTACAAGAACGCCCCGTACCGCGTCAGCCCGCTGGTCTACGCCGACATCATAAAGTGGCTCACGAACACGGGCGCGGGCCTGCCGGGCTACGTCACGGTGAACATGGCCACCCAGGAGACCAAGCTCGTGCGCCTCGACGAGGGCAAGTACATGCACATCTCCACTGCCGAGCACTTCAACAACTACCTGTACCGCTATGTGCGCTTCGCGTATCCGACCGAGATGTTCGGCGACGCCGCCTTCGAGATAGACGACGACGGCAACCCGTACTGGATCGTGCCCACCGTGCAGATGCGCATAGGCCTTTTCGGCGGCAAGGACTACAAGGGCGCCATCTTGGTGAACGCGTGCACGGGCGAGATGCGCAACTACGAGCTTTCCGAGGTGCCGGGGTGGTGCGACAAGGTCTTTTCCGCCGACCTGGTCTACGAGCAGCTCGGCTATTACGGGCGCTACCAGGGCGGCTTCATCAACTCGCTCATAGGCCAGTCCGGCGTCACCATCCCCACGGGCAGCTCCGCGCCGAGCCTGTTCTCCTCGAACAGCTCAGAGTCGCAAAACACCTCGAGCTCGTCTTCGAGCGGCTACAACTACCTCGCCATCGACGACGACGTCTACATGTACACGGGCATGACGTCTGCCAACAGCGACGAGTCGCTGGTCGCGTTCGTCTTGACGAACCTGCGCACGAAGGAGACGAGGAAGTACACCTGCGCCGGCGCGACGGAGACCTCTGCCATGCGCTCGGCGGAAGGCCAGGTGCAGCAGATGAGCTACAAGGCAACGAGCCCCTTGCTGCTCAACATCGCGAACCGCCCGACGTATTTCCTGTCGCTTAAAGACTCGGCCGGGTTGGTGAAGATGTACGCCTTCATCGACGTGCAGCAGTACCAGATCGTCGGCACGGGCTCGACCATCAGCGACGCGCAGAAAAACTACGTGGCGGCGCTCGCGAACAACGACGAGGTGCACCTGGACGTGAACGCCCTATCGTCAAGCGAGCAGATCCCGAAGGCCGCCGGCGCGATCGAGTCGATCCAGCCCGTCGTCGCGGACGGCAACACGCGGTGGTACTTCAAGTTGCAAGGCGACGCGTCCATCTACGTGGCCTCGATATCCGCGGGCAACAACCTGCCCTTTCTGAAGGCGGGAGACGCCGTGAGCGCCACCTACACGGAAAAGGACGGCGTGCGCGAGGTGAGCGTGCTGCAATAGCGCCGCCGTCACGCGCCGTGCGCCGGCGCGCTCCTTCACGCCCCGCGGTACTCGTCCCACAGCTCGCGGAACACGCCCAGCGCGCCTTTCACCGTGGACTCGTCGCAGCAATAGCCCGCGCGCACCCAGCCGGCCGCCCCGAGCTCGTCGCCCGGCACGAGCAGCAGGTCGCGGGCCTTCGCGCGCTCGTAGAAGGCGGTCGCGTCGGGTTCGAGCGCCTGTATCCACATGTAGAACGCGCCCTGCGGCCGCACGTAGGTGTAGCCGATCTCGTCGAGGCCGCGCATGAACAGCTCGCGGTTTCTCGCGTAGGGCGCCTTGTCCGGCTCGACGTCGATGCATTCGGCGATCGTCTGCTGGAAAAGGGCGCCGGCGCAGATGTAGCCCATGGCGCGCCCCGCGCCCACGATGGCGTCGTAGACGTCGCGGTTGTGCTCGACGTCCGGCGCCACGAGCAGGTAGGCGATGCGCTCGCCCGGCAAGCTCAGGCTCTTCGACCAGCTGTAGGCCACTATCGTGTTCTCGTAAAGGCCGGGCACCCATGCGGGCTTGTCGGCGCTGTCGTAGAAAAGCTCGCGGTACGGCTCGTCGGAGAGCAGGTAGACGGGATGCCCGAACTCGACGCTCTTGCGGCGCAGGATGTCCGCCAGCGCCGCGAGGTCGCCTTTCGGGTAGACGACGCCCACGGGATTGTTCGGGGAATTCACGATGACGAGCGCGCAACGTGCGTCGATGGCGGCGTCCAGCGCGTCCAAGTCGAGCTGGAAATCGTCTGGGCGGGCGGGCACCTCGACGAGGGCGGCGCCGGCGTTTTGCGTCCAGGTCTTGTATTCGGTGAAGTACGGCGCGGTCGTGACGACCGTTTCCCCAGGCCCGCACAGCGCCTTCAACGCTATGGCGATGGCAGACGACGCGCCGGGGGTGAGGTAGAGGTCGGCTGCCGTGTAGGAGGTGGAAAAGCGCCTGTTCAGGTTGTCGGCTATCGCGGCTCGCACCTTCTCGAGGCCGGGCGAGGGGGTGTAGCCGTGCACCGAGCTGTCGCCGCTTGCGGCAAGGCGCGCGATGGTCTTGCCCACGATGTCGGGCGCCGGGACCGACGGATTGCCGATGGACAGGTCGAACACCTTGTCGGCGCCCACCTCGGCCTTGCGGGCCAGCCCGTAGGCAAACGTCTCGCGTATCTTGTTCGGCGCCGCGCCCAGCGCGCGCATCTCCTCGTTCATCATCGAAAAGCGCATCCTCTCGTCGTGTGCGGGTTTCTCCTCGCGTCGTAGAGTCTAGCGCACCTCGCCCGGATATCTCCGGGTCTTGCAATGCCCGGTTTCGCGGGGTGTGGTCTCGCGGCGCATGCCGGCGGCGGCGTGCGCGGCATCTGCGGGGGTCGTGCACGTGCACGCGGCGGCGCCTGTCCGGGGCTTGCGGTCAAGCGCGGCCGAGACGGCGGGGACATCTCGTGCCTCGGGCAAAGGCGGGCCTTGCTGAAAAGCATGCGTGTTCGGGGAAAGATCGTGAAAACATGTGGTACCGGAGGTGGGACTTGAACCCACACGCCCGAAGGCAACGGTTTTTGAGACCGTCGCGTCTGCCATTCCGCCACTCCGGCTCGTCGCGTTGACGTGTGCCGTCTATTTTCCTTTGCAAATCGGCGCAAGTCAAGACTGGTTTTGCGCTGCGGCCGCGGCTATAGTCGAAGACGAGCTTCATCCCTTGCGCCGGTTTTTCGCGATGGACCGATGTCAGCACTTTGGGATCCCTAGATTTCGGGTCGTACAGGTATCCTGCTCGAACGTGAGGAAGCTGGAAAACCCGATGCGGGCACCCACCTTCACCAGGTGGGTTCATCCTTGCCGGGCATGGGGTGGGGCTTTTCTTTTGCCCCGCGCCTTCGCATGCCGGATGTTTCGCGCGGGGATTTGGGGAAAGACGCGAAAGAGGCGAGCAGCATGAGCGCCCGGATGGACACCCTCTTCACCGAAGTCGAGCAGGCGAGGAAGCGGGAGAACGCGCCGCTTGCCGTGGCGATGCGCCCGCGGACGCTTGCCGAGGTCGTGGGACAAGACGAGGCCGTGGGGCGCGGCAGCTGGCTTGCGCGCGCCATCGAGTCCGACACGCTGTCCTCGATCATCCTCTACGGGCCTGCCGGCACCGGCAAGACCTCGATCGCGCACGTGATCGCCCTCACCACGCACGCGGCCTTCGTCGAGGTCTCGGCCGTCACGGGCACGGTCGCCGACCTGCGGCGCGAGATAAAGGCCGCCGAGCAGCGCCTGGGCGCCTCCGGCATGCGCACCATTCTCTTCATCGACGAGATCCACCGCTTCTCGCGCTCGCAGCAAGACGCGCTGCTGCATGCCGTGGAAGACCGCGTCGTCGTGCTCGTGGGCGCCACGACGGAAAACCCGTTTTTCGAGGTGAACTCCGCGTTGATCAGCCGCAGCCGCATCGTCGAGCTGAAACCCATCGGCGCGTCCGGCGTCGAGGCCATCGTGGCCCGCGCCCTCGAAGACGAGCGCGGGCTGGGCGGCGCCTACACGATCGACGACGACGCGCTGTCGGCCATCGTCATCACCGCGGGCGGCGACGCGCGCATGGCGCTCACCACCTTGGAGCTGGCCGCGCAGCTGGCAGGAGAGGCCGGGCGCATCACCGCGCGCGACGTGGCCGACGCGATGCCGCACCGCCAGCTGCCCTACGACAAGAAGGGCGACAACCACTACGACATCGTCTCGGCCTTCATCAAGAGCATGCGCGGCTCGGACGTGGACGCGGCGCTGTACTGGATGGCCCGCATGCTCGAGGGCGGCGAGGACCCGAAGTTCGTCGCCCGGCGCATCTTCATCCTGGCCGCCGAAGACGTCGGTTTGGCCGACCCGCGCGCGCTGCAGATCGCGGCGTCTGCCTTCAAGGCCGTCGAGGTGCTGGGCATGCCCGAGTGCCGCATCCCGCTGGCGCAGGCCGCCATCTACATGGCCCTCGCGCCGAAGTCGAACTCCGGCGAGGCCGCCATCGACGCGGCGATCGCCGAGGTGCGCAACGGCCCTGCCCGCGAGGTGCCGCCGCATCTGCGCGACCGCCACCGCCCGGGCGCGGAGGCCTACGGCGCCTACAAATACCCCCACGACTATCCGGGCGCCTACGTCGAGCAGCAGTACCTGCCGGACGGTCTGGCGCGCGGCGCCTTCTACAAGCCGACGAGCCACGGCTGGGAGAAACTGCGCTTTCCCGGAGCCCACGACGAAGGGTGAAGGGCGCGCGGCGCCCCTTTTCCGCCCACGGCGCCGCCATAGCGCGCCGTTTTCGGGTACCATGTGGGTTCGTCTACGAAAAAAGTACTCGATGAACGGGGGCAATCCATCATGGACGGTATGGGAGAAGCTTTGGGCGGCATGTGGCCTTTCGCCGCTGCGGTGCTCGTGGTCTTGGGCATCGTCGCCATCGTCGCGCTCATCGTCGTCTTGGTTCGCGTCAGCACTGCGGTGAAGAGCGCGAACGAGACCGTCGAGAAGGTGAACACCTTGGTCGACGAGGTCAACGAGCAGATCGCGCCCGCCTTGAAGCGCGTCGACCCTCTGGTCGAGCAGGCCGCGCTCACCGTCGACACGGTGAACCTGGAGCTCTTGCGCCTGGACGGCATCTTGGAGGACGTGGAAAGCGTCACGGGCGTGGCGGGCAAGGCCGCCGACACCGTCGACACCGTCACCTCTGCCCCCGTGAAGGCCGTGGCGGGCGTGGTCGAGCGCGTGCGCGGGGCATTCGGCGACGCGCAGCGCAAAAAGCAGGTGAAGCGCTTCGTGTATCCGTCGGGCGCCGCGCCCGCCGAGAGGGGCGGAGCCGACGAGCCTGCGGTGAGGGACGCCGCGAACCCCGAGCCGGTCGCAGCCGAGCCCGCCGCCGAATCCGCGCAGCCCGCCGCCGCGACGCCCCAGACGGCGCAAGACGCGGTGTTCTCAGCGCAGGCGCAGGCAGGCGACCCGTCCGTCGCCGACGTCGCGGCCGCGATCGCCGCCGCCGCCGGCAAGCAGGCGGCAGATGCGGGAGAGGGCACGGCGGCAAAATAACGCCGCGCCGCGCCGCGCCCGGGCGGGTCGTAGGCCCCGCGCCGTCTCGCGGCGTCGCGCGCCATGTCCGCGCCCGCTTCACCTGCCCCGCCTCGCGTGGGGCAAACCGCACGTTTTCATGTTCCACGAGCTTCACGAAGGAGTCACCTTGTCCGGCACACCCACCACTTCCGCCGAGATCCGCGAGGCGTACCTGAAATTCTTCGAGGAGAAGGGCTGCCAGCGCATGCCGTCTTCCTCGCTGGTCCCCGACGACCCCAGCCTGCTGCTCACCGTGGCGGGCATGGTCCAGTTCAAACCCTACTTCCTGCAGCAAAAGCATCTCGACTCCCGCTACATCGGCGCGACGACGGCGCAAAAGTGCGTGCGCACCAACGACATCGACCTGATCGGCACCGACGGACGGCACCTGAGCTTTTTCGAGATGCTCGGCAATTTCAGCTTCGGCGCCTATTTCAAGAAGGAGATGTGCGCCTGGGCCTGGGAGTTTTCCACAGAGGTGCTGGGGCTGGACCCGGAGCGCATCCACGTCACCGTGTTCACCGACGACGACGAGGCGCATCGGATCTGGCGTGCGGTCGGACTGCCGGAATCGCACATCACGCGCCTGGGCGAAGACGACAACTTCTGGGTGGCCGGCCCCACCGGGCCGTGCGGTCCGTGCTCCGAGATGTACTACGACCAAGGCCCGGACGTGGGCTGCGGCAGCCCCGATTGCAAGCCGGGCTGCGATTGCGACCGCTTCCTCGAATACTGGAACCTCGTGTTCACCCAGTTCAACCGCCACGAAGACGGCACGATGGATGCGCTCGAGAAGAAAAACATCGACACCGGCATGGGGCTCGAGCGCGTCGCCGCCATCATGCAGGGCGTGCAGTCCAACTTCGACACCGACATATTGCGCGGGCTGGTGGCCGTGGGCGAGCGCATATCGGGCAAGGCCTACGGATCCGACCCGCGCGCGGATTTCTCCATGCGCGTGATCGCCGACCATGCCCGTTCCGTGGTCTTCATGACAGGCGACGGCGTCCTGCCCTCCAACGAGGGGCGCGGCTACGTCTTGCGCCGCCTGATCCGCCGCGCCGTGCGCGAGGGGCGCATGCTGGGCGTCGAGCGGGCGTTTCTGGGCGAGTACCTCGCGGCCATCGTCGAGGAGATGGGCGCCGTCTACCCCGAGATCGTGGAAAACCGCGCCCTGATCGAGCAGGTGCTCGCGTCCGAGGAGCGCCGTTTCCGCGCGACCATCGACAAGGGCGAGCGCTTCTTGGAAGAAGAGCTTCAGGCCCTGGGCGGCGCGCGCGAGCTGTCCGGCGCCGCGGCCTTCACCTTGCACGACACCTACGGCTTTCCCTTCGAGCTGACGGCCGAGATATGCCGCGAGCGCGGGATCGAGGTCGACGAGGCCGGCTTCGAGCGCGAGATGCAAGCCCAACGCGAGCGCGCCCGCAACGCCCGCGACGACGAGGCGTGGTCCGGCGTGGGCGGCGTCTACACGCAGGTGCTCGACTCGTGCGGGAAAACCGAGTTCTGCGGCTACCGCGACGACGAATGCGAGGCGCTCGTGCGCGCCATCGTCGTGGACGGGCAGCTGGTGGACAGTGCCGGCATGGGGCAGGCGTGCGGCGTCGTCTTGGACAAGACGGTGTTTTACGGCGAGATGGGCGGCCAGGTGGGCGACACGGGGCGCATCGAAGCCGACGGCCTCGTGCTGGAAGTGGAGGACACGAAAAAACCCGAACCCGACCTGCCGGTGCACATGTGCACGGTGAAGGAGGGCACGCTCGAGGTCGGCCGGAGCGTGCATGCGGCCGTCGATGTGGACCGCCGCGCCCGTATCGCGCGCAATCACACGGCCACGCACCTGCTGCAACGCGCCCTCGTGCAGGTCTTGGGCGAGCACGTGAAGCAAGCGGGCTCGCTGGTGGCCCCCGACAGGCTGCGTTTCGACTTCACCCATTTCGAGCAGATGCACCACGAGCAGATCCTCGAGGTGGAGCGCAGGGTCAACGAGGTCGTCATGTCGGATGCGCCGGTGCGCGCCTACGAGACCTCTCTGTCGGCGGCCCGCGAGGACGGCGTGCTCGCGCTGTTCGGCGAGAAATACGGCGAGTTCGTGCGCGTGGTCGAGGCCGGCTCGTTTTCCAAGGAGCTGTGCGGCGGCACGCATGTGGGCCGCACGTCCGAGATCGGCCTGTTCAAGATCGTGAACGAGGCTTCCGTGGGGGCGAACACGCGGCGCGTCGAGGCCGTGACGAGTCTCGAGGCCTACCGCTACATGAGCCGCATGGAAGAGGAGCTGCGCGAGACGGCGCGTTTCCTGAACGTGCCCCCGCTGGACGTGTCCGAGCGCGTGGAGAAGATGGAAAAGCAGCTGGGCATGCTGGAGCGCCAGGCGAGAAACGCCAAGCGCATCGCGGCGGAAGGCGACGTGGCGAAGCTGGTGGACGCGGCGGTGGACACCGGCGCCTATCGCCTGCTCGTCGCAGACCTCGGCACGGTGCAGGCGGTATCTGCGATGCGCGGCGCGTGGGACGTGGTGAAAAAACGCGCGGGCAGCGCCCCGTTTGCCATCGTGTGCCTGGCGGTGGTCGAGGAGAAGGGCACGCCCGTGGTGCTCGCGGCTGCAAACGAGCCGGCTGTGGCGGCGGGTTTCGACGCCAACGCGGTGGTGAAGGAGGTCGCGCCCGTCTTGGGAGGGCGCGGCGGCGGCAAGCCGGGCATGGCGCAGGCCGGCGGCAAGGACGCGTCTGCCGTGCCGCAGGCGCTCGCGGCGGCCAAGGCGATGTTCGGGCTGTAGGGGCTCTAGCCGCGTGCGGGTGCTGGGACTCGACATCGGGCAGGTGCGCGTGGGCGTGGCCGCGGGCGACACCGCCACGCGCATGGCGCTGCCCGTGAAGGTGCTTCCGGCCGCCGAGGTGCAAGGCGGCGCGCGCACCTGGAGGGCGCTGCTCGAAGACGAGGCGCCCGAGCTGATCGTGGCCGGTCTGCCCAAGACCATGGCAGGGCGCCTGGGGCCTCAAGCCCGGCGGGTGCGCGAGTTTGCCGAGAAAACGGCGGCCGCCGCGGGCCTTCCGCTGGAATTTTGCGACGAGAGGCTGTCGAGTGCCGAGGCTAGGCGGCGCCTGCGCGCGCAGGGCATGGACGAGCGGCGCATGCGCGGCAAGCTCGACGCGGTGGCGGCCTCGCTGTTCTTGCAGGCGTGGCTCGACGCGCGCGCATGACACGACCGCACGAGAAGGGACGCATGGATGGCAGGGTACAGGCACCGGCAACGCGGAGCGCACAGCGTGGCAGCATATAGCAGGGAGAACACCATCGAGCACGCGCGCAAGAGGCGTGGCGGCGGGCGCGGCAAGTTCGCCGTCTTGGCCGTCGTCGCCCTCCTCGTCGTCTTGGCCGCGGCCGCCGTCATCGTCTTCAAGCCCTTCGGCGGCGAGGTCTTGCAAGGGCAGCAGATCGAGGTCGCGGTGCCCGAGGGCGCCGGGGCCAGGCAGATAGGCCAGATCCTAGAAGACGCCAAGGTCATCTCCTCGGCGACGGCTTTCTCGTCTGCGGTGGCCGCTGCGGGCGCGGACGGCGACCTGCGCCCCGGCACCTACACTTTCACCGGCGGCGCCTCCGCCGAAGAGATCATCGCGGCGCTGAAGACGGGCGGGAAGACCGGGGCCACCCTGTCCGTGCCCGAAGGCCTGACGGCCCGCCAGATCGCCGAACGCGTGGCCGGCGCGACCGAGGTGTCCGCCGACGACTTCTACGCGCAGACGAAAAAGGCGGGCGAGTACGCGGTCGACTACCCTTTCACGAGCGGAGCCTACGACAGCTCGCTGGAAGGCTACCTCTTTCCCAAGACCTACACCGTGCCGGATGGATCAGGCGCCGACGATATCGTGCGCATGATGCTCGAGCAGTACCGCAGCGAGTTTTCCTCTGTGGACATGAGCTACGCGAAGTCGAAGAACCTCGACGCGCACGACGTGCTCGTCTTGGCCTCCATCGTGGAGAAGGAGTCGCGCGCCCAAGGCGACATGGCCGACATCGCCGCCGTCTTCTACAACCGCCTGCATGCCGGCATGGCCCTCGGCAGCGACGTGACCACCTACTATGCCGTGGGCAAGGATCTGACCGAGGACCTGACCACCGAAGACCTCGCCTCGGAAAGTCCCTACAACACGCGCAACCCGAACAGCCGCGGCCTGCCGCCGGGTCCCATCTGCAACCCGAGCCTGGCGGCCCTTCAGGCGGCGGCAAATCCCAGCCAGGCGAGTTATCTCTACTTTTTCTACTCGACCAAAGACGACAAGGTGAAGTTCTTCGACGACGACGCCTCCTTCAACAGGGCGTGGGCTGCCGAGAACAGCTGAGGCGCGGTGCGCCGCAGCGAGGATGCGAGGAGAGCCGGATCGCCGTGCATTTGTTCAGACCGGACGCCTACTACGTCTCCGTGCTCGACATCGATTTGGACGCGCTGCGCGAGGAGGGGGTGCGCGGCATGGTCTTGGACGTGGACAACACGATATTGCCCAGGACCGAGCGCGAGGTGCCCGAGAACCTGCGCGCGTGGGTGAAGCGGGCGGTGGACGCGGGCTTTTCGATCTGCCTGCTCTCGAACAACTGGCACGAGCGCGTGGTGAACGCCGCCGAGGAGCTGGGGCTGCCCTTCGTGGGCAGGGCGCTCAAACCGCTGCCGCACGGCTTCATCCGCGCGCGCAGGCGCACCTCCACGTGCCGCCGGGAATGCGTGGTGGTGGGAGATCAGAGCTTCACCGACGTGATCGGCGCGCACCTGGCGGGGATGCGCGCTTTGCTGGTCACGCCGCTGGTGGCGCAAGACCTGCGGCACACGAAGATATTGCGCAAGCTCGACCGCTTCTTCTTGCGCGGGCTGGAACCTGCCGGAGGCCCGCCGGCGTTTCAGGCAGACGGGGACAAGCCCGCGCTGCTCTAGGGCGGGTGCGAGAGGATGGACGAGAGCATGGAGGCTGAAAACGCACACGGGGCGGCGCTTGCGGGCGGGGATGCGCTTGCAGGCGAGACGGCGCCCCCGGACGGGACGGCGCGCGAGTTCGTCCTCATAGGCGACCCCGTGGCGCATTCCCTCTCGCCGCTCATGCACAACCATCTCTACCGCGCGCTTTCCGCGCGCGAGCCGCTGTTTCGCACGTGGAGCTACACGGCCGTGCGCTGCGCCGACGAGGACGCGGCGGCCCGCAGGATCGCCTTCGTGCGCACGGGGCGCTACCGGGGGATGAACGTGACCATGCCCTACAAGCGCCTCGCGGCCCGCTGCGCCGACAGGCTCGACACGTCGGCCGAGGTGGCCGGCGGCGCCAACGTGCTCGTGCGCGAGGGCTTCGAGCTGGTGGGCTACAACACCGATGGCGCGGGCGCCGCAGGAGCGCTCGAGCGCGTGGGGCACATGGACCTGCGCGGGCGCGACGCGTGCGTGTGCGGCACAGGACCCACCTCGCTTGCCATAGCCTGCGCGCTGGCCGAGGCCAAGGCCGCCCGCGTCACCCTCTTCTCCCGCACGCCGGCAAAGGCCGTCTCGGCAGCCGAGCGCATACGGGCGCATCTGCCGCGTGAAAGCCGCTGCGTGCTGGCCGGCGCGGGCTATGCGGACGCGGAGCGCGTCGTGCCGGCGGCCGACGTCTTCGTGGACGCGACGCCGCGCGGGATGGAGGCGGGGGATGCGCCCGTGGTGGACACGGCGCTTTTCCACGAGGGCCAGCTCGTGCTCGACGTGGTCTACGCGCACGGCACGACGGCGCTTGTGGCGGGCGCGCGCGAAAGCGGCGCACGGGCCGTCGACGGCCTGGAGATGCTCGTCGAGCAGGCGGCGCTTTCCGTCGAGATCTGGGCGCGCGCGATGGGGGTCTGCGTGCAGGTGCCCCGCGAGGTCATGCACCGCGCCGTCGTTTGAGGTGCGGGTCTTCCCGATGGAGGCTGCCGTGTCCTCCCGTCGGTTCTCGCGGTTTTTTGGTGAGTTGTGCAAGCGCCGGCTGATACACAACGGGATATAGGGTTATGCTGTGCGTTTGTGTGGTGAAACCGAGCAGCGCACCCGATTTCCCGAAGACGTGCTGCGCTGCGTTTGCCGATGTGTAACCGAGAGGATGCCCGAGGTGCCTGCACCCGAGATACCCAACGACGTGAAAGAGCGCGCCGCCGAGCTGCGCGCGGCCATCGAGCGCGCCCGCGAGCAGTACTACCAAGACGACGCGCCCGAGCTTTCCGATGCGGCCTACGATTCGCTGGAGCGCGAACTGGAAGAGCTGGAGGCCGCCTGGCCTGCCCTCGTGGACGCGGACAGCCCGACGCAAAAGGTCGGCGGCGCCGTCTCGGCCAGCTTCGAGCCCGTCGAGCATGCGGCGGCGATGTACTCGCTCGAAGACGCGATGGGCCTCGAAGAGCTCGACGCCTGGCTGGCCCGCACGCGCGAGGCCCTGGGCTTTTCCCCGCGCTATTGCTGCGAGTTGAAGATCGACGGCTCCTCGATCTCGCTGTCCTACGACTCGGGCCGTCTCGTGCGCGCCGCCACGCGCGGCGACGGGCGCGTGGGCGAGGACATCACGCAAAACATCCGCCGGGTAGACGACGTGCCCGCCCGGCTCTCCTCAAAAAGCGGCGCGCCCGACTTCGCCGAGCCCATAGAGCTGCGCGGCGAATGCTATATGCCGCGCACGTCCTTCGAGCGCCTGAACGCGCAGGTGGCAGCGGAAAACGACGAGATACTCGACCACAACGCCCACGTCGAGGCGGGCGAGAGGCCGGGCAGGAAGCTGAGGCTGAAACGCCCCTTCGCAAACTGCCGCAACGCCGCCGCCGGCTCTCTGCGCCAAAAGGATCCGGGCGTGACGGCCGGGCGCGACCTGGCCACTTTCCTCTATGCTGCGGCCGACCCCGCGCAGCTGCCCGTGCAAAGCCAGCACGAGCTGCTCGACTGGCTGCGCGCGGCGGGTTTTTCCGTCAACCCCAACATCTCCCTCGTGGACGACGAGCAGGCCGTCCACGAATTTTGCGCCGAGGCCGCCGAAAAGCGCGAGGGCCTCGACTACGACATCGACGGCGTCGTGGTGAAGGTGGACGATTTCGCCTTGCAGGCCAAGCTCGGCTTCACCGCCAAGGCGCCGCGCTGGGCCATCGCGTTCAAGTTCCCCCCCGAGGAAAAGACCACCGTCTTGCGCGGCGTCGCGGTGCAGGTGGGGCGCACCGGCGCGCTCACCCCCGTGGCCGAGTTCGACCCCACGGGGGTGGACGGCTCCATCGTCTCTCGCGCGACCCTGCACAACTACGACGAGCTCGCGCGCAAGGACGTGCGCATCGGCGACACCATCGTCATCCACAAGGCAGGCGACGTGATTCCCGAGGTGGTCGGCCCCATCCTCGACCTGCGCCCGGACGATGCCCGCCCCGTGCCCGTGCCCGAGGTCTGCCCGAGCTGCGGCGCGCCGGTCTACCGCGACGGGGCCATCTTGCGCTGCGACAGCGCGAAGTGCCCGGCCCAGCTCCTCACGCGCCTCTCGCATTGGGTCAGCCGCCAGGCGCTCGACATCGACGGGTTCGGGCAAAAGCTCATCGAGCGCCTGGTCGAGGCCGGCATGCTCTCCGACGTGGCCGACTACTACACGCTCGACGAAGGGCAGCTCGCGCGCCTCGTGGTGGGAGAGCCTTGCGCGGACGGCAGCCCGCGGGTGCTGGGCCGCCTCATGGCCGGCAAGGCGCTCGCGCAGGTCCGGGCCTCCAAGGGGCAGCCCTTTTCCCGCGTGCTCTGCGGGCTCGGGATACGCAACATCGGCGCGACGACGGCGCAGGCCGTCGCCTCCGTATTCACCGACATCGACGCGCTCATGGCCGCAGACGCCGAGGCGCTGGTCGCGGTGGACGGCATCGGCGAGGTCGTGGCCCAATCGGTCGTGGACTTCTTCTCCATCGAGGCCAACCGCAGGCTCGTGGAGCGCCTGCGGGAGGCGGGGCTGCAGATGCGCTCCGCGCCCGTCGAAGAGGAAAAGCCGCAGAGCCTGGCCGGGCTCACCTTCGTCTTGACCGGCTCGCTTTCCGCCTATGCCCGTGCAGACGCCGAGGATCTGCTGCGCGGCTGGGGCGCCAAGACGTCTGCCTCGGTGTCGAAGAAGACCTCGTACGTGGTGGCAGGGCCGGGCGCCGGCAGCAAGCTGGCACGGGCCGAGCAGCTGGGCGTGCCCGTGCTCGACGAGGCGGCGCTCGTGCGCATCATCGAGACGGGTGAAGTGGAAGGGGGCGCCTAGCCGATGCCCGCGCCTTTCGACAACCGACGCCTGCAGCTCGAGGCCTTGCGCCGGACTCTTGCGTCCGGGCAGGCGAGCGCGGCGGACGTTCCCGCCGTGGGCGAGGAGGAGCTGCGCGAGGCCGTGCGCCGGGCAGCGCTTTCCAGATTGAGGGAGCGTGAGGGCGACATGCCGGACGCGGGCGCGCCGGCCCTTGGCGAAACAGGCGCTCGAGATGGTGAAGCGGGCGTTCACGGCGCGTACGGCGCCATGTCCGTCCCCGGGGCGCGTTCCGTTCCCGCGGCCGATGCCGCTGCCATGCCGGCCGCATCCGCACCCGCACCCGCATTTCCCGCATCTGCGGCGATTGCAGGCTCCGCCTCGCCTGCGGTGCCCGCTGCGGCCTCGTCGGCGTCTTCTGCGGCGCCCGCTGCGGCCTCACCCGCTGCGCCCGCCGCCTCCCTTCCCGCTCGCGTCCCGCCCTTTCCCGCGCCCGACCCGCCGGCAGACCGCACCATGCGCGAGTACGTTTCCGAGTTGCTGAACCCCACGAAAGACCGCGGGGCCAACGTCTTGGTCGAGCCCGACCACGAGGCCATCGCGCAGGGCAAGGGGCGCCACTACGCGAAGACCGGCGGCCATGCCCGCTCGTTGCTCGCCTTCTTCCTGGAGTTCCTCCTCATCTTCATCCTCGCGCTCGCCTTGATATTTCCCGTGCGCGCCTTCGTCGCCGAGTACTACTACATCCCTTCCGGCTCCATGCAAGACACCTTGCAGATAGACGACCGCATACTCTCCGAAAAGCTCAGCTACTACTTCGACACGCCCAAACAAGGCCAGATCGTCACATTCGAGGGCACGAAGGAAGAGGCGGGCCAGACCCTCATCAAGCGCGTCATCGCCGTGGGAGGCCAGACGGTGAACCTGCGCGACGGGGCGGTCTACGTGGACGGCGAGAAACTCGACGAGCCCTACACGGAGGGCAAGGAGAGCCTGCCGCTGTCCAACTCCAATGGCGTCACCTATCCCTACAAGGTGCCGGAAGGCGAGATCTGGGTGATGGGCGACAACCGCACGAACTCGCTCGACAGCCGGGTGTTCGGCTCGGTGCCGGTGAAAAACGTGACGGGCCACGCTTTCTGGCGCTATTGGCCGCTGTCCGGCTTCGGCGCGCTGGAGTAGGCGCGGCGAAGCGGGCTTTCCGAAGCGGGCGCGCTGCAGCGGGAGCGCTGCGGCGGGTGCCCCGAGGCGGGCATGTCGGAGCGGGCGCGCACGTGGGGGGGCGCGGGCATCGCCTGGAGCCTTTGCCGCATGGCCCCTGTTTCGCCGTGCGCAAAAAAGCGCCGCCGCGTCTTGCGCTACAATCTCCGTTCGATGCGTCCGTAGCTCAGCTGGATAGAGCAGTGGACTTCTAATCCAAAGGTCGCGGGTTCGAATCCCGCCGGGCGCACCAGCCGAAAGCACATGCCGGGACCGCCGGTTGCGGGGGGCTCTCGAGGCCTGCGGGCGCCTGCGGGGGCTTTTTCCCGCAGACGGGCGAGGGGCGGCAGGAGGGGGCGTGGCTCGATGAAACGGGTTGCCGGCGATCTGGCGCGCAGGCTCGTGCTGTTTCTCTACCTGCTGGAGCGCCCGGGCGGCGCAAGCTCCGACGACATATTGCACGACCTGCCCCGCTGCTACCCGACCGACAGCATCGACGTGCAAAGCGCCAAGCGCGCCCTGCGACGCGACATCGGAAAACTCGCCCGCGACGGTTTCTACATCGTATTCGACGACGGGGCGCGCGCGGTTGCCGCCCCGGACGCCGCGCAGGCCGCGGGCGCCGCGGATGCGGAAGGCCTTGCAGAGGCTGCGGGCGCGGATGGCGAAGGGAGGGCTTCGGGCGTCGCCGCAGCCGAAGGGCGCTACAAGGTCGACGCGCGGCGCACGTTTGCCGCATCCGTCTCCTTCACCGACGACGAGGCGGCGCTTTTGCGGGTGGCGTGCGCGTCGCTTCTGCAGGACGCGTCCTACCCGCGCGCATCCGAGCTGCTCGGCGCGCTCGCGCGGCTTTCCGGCGAACTCGACGTGCCCGACACGCTGCTGCCCTTGATGGACGCCGGCCTGCCCGCATCCTCGCTGCCCTCCTCGATCGCGAAGGTGCGGCGCGCCCTGGAGGGGAAAAACGCCCTTTCGTTTTCCTACGCCGACGCGCGGGGAGCCGCCTCGCGCAGGAAGGTGGCGCCGCTTCGCGTCTTCACCTTCGAGCGGCACCTCTATCTCGTCGCTCGCGACGTGGACGGCGATGAGGCGGGCTGCGTGGGTGGCGAGGCGGCTTTCGCGAAGGCGGGCGGCGCGTGCAAATCCGACGAGGCGAACGGCGCGGGCCGCCTGCGCGTCTTTCGCCTCGACCGCATGTCGCACGTGAAGGGGGGAGGCGCCCTGCCCGACAGCGCGTTCGACACGCGGGGCGTTGATGCGTGGCCGTGCCTGCCCTTCCAGTTTTCCGCGCGCCGTTTCCCGGCAAAGGTCCTCTTCTCGCCGGCCGCGTATGCGCGGGCAAGCGCCACGACCATGCGGCGCGGTTCCTTCACGCGTGCAGACGGCGCATCCGGCAACGCCTCGCACGAGGGCGCCGTGTCCGCAGGCGGGGGCGGCGCCGTGTGGGAGGTGGAGGCCTCGGATGCCCGGGCGCTCGCGGCATGGTGCGTGGAAAACGGGCCCGGGTTGCAGCCGCTCGCGCCGCCGGAGGCCGTGCAGGCGTTTTCGGACATCTTGGACGGTGCGGGGAGGTGCTGCCGTGCGCTTTGACGACGCCCTGGTCATGCGGGCGTTTGTCATGCTCGCCCAAAACGGCGCGCTTGCCGTCGGCGACTTCGCGCAGATGATGGGGCTTGCCCCAGACGAGGCGGAAGACCTCTTCGTCGCCCTTTCGGCGGCGCTCTCCGACGAGGCCGTCTCCACCGAGCTGGGCTACATGGGCGCGTCGGGAACCCGCTTTGCCTGGAACCCGCGCCCGGGCGGGCACGGGGCCGGCCCGAGGACGCGGCTTTCGGCCGGCGAGGACGAGGCCTTGCGCGACGCGCTGGCGGATTTCGGCATGGGGGCGGGCGACCCGCTGCACGAGAAGCTCTTCGCGGCGAAGGGCGCGCTTGCCGACGCCGCCGGCGCCGGCGACGCGGTCTGCGGGGAGGATGCGAGAACCGCGTCGCAGGCCGCCTCGGGCACGGTGAGGCCGCAAGGCGCGTCAGGACGCCGCGGATGCATCGTCTCGGCGCTTTCCGTGCTGGCCTCGACCATCGACCTCGAAGAGCACCGTCTCGTCTCCTTTGCGTACTGCCCGGCGGGGGCCTCGCAAAGCCGCGTGCGCCGGGTGGCGCCTGTGCGCATCGTCTCGGACGGCGACGTGAGCCTCTTGCAGGCGTGGAGGTGCGCGGATGACGGCGCTGCCTGCGCGGGCGGCGCGGACGCGGCGGGCTCGCAGGGCGCGGCCGCGGGCTTTTTCCCTCGCGGCGCGGGTTTCGAGTTTCGCAGCTACCGCATCGACCGCATGACCGACGTGCGCGTGCTCGACGAGCGCTTCGAGGCGTCGGCGCTGCCCGAAGAGGGCAAAAGGGGAAATCCCCGCATGGTGCGCCTGCGCTTTGCGCAAGGGCAGCCCCTGCCCGAGTGGCCCGGCCTGAAGCCGGCGAAGAAGGCGGGCAGGCGAAAAGGCGGGAAAGGCGGAAGCGGCGACGCCGTCGAGGCGCGCATCCCCTGGTACGGCTCGGACTGGCTGCCCCAGCGCATCGCCGCCCTCGGCGGCGCCTGCACCCCGCTCGACGACGACCTGCGCGCGCGCGTGCTCTCCTACATCGCCCGCGTCCGCGCCCAATCCAGCGCTTTCTGCCTGTGATCTCGGCCGTGTTCGGGTGAAAGGCCGGTGCGGCACGCAGAGACGGCCGGGTCGGCGGCCGGAGAGCGAAGACGGCGCGAAAAAGCCCGTTTGCGTCTGCGGCGGCTGTGCTATCATGTGCGGGTTTGTCGCGACCGAAAGGAGCGCCGGTGCGGCGCGCCTCTTCGGCCGCAGGAAAGACTTTGACCGAAAGGGAACGCGAACAAGATGGCCAACATCAAGTCTCAGAAGAAGCGCATCAAGACCAACGCCAAGGCGACGCTGCGCAACAAGTCCGCCCGTGCCGAGCTGAAAACGGCCGTGCGCCGCGTGCAGGAGGCCGTCGCCGCCGGCGACGCCGAAAAGGCGCAGCAGGCCGCGAACAAGGCCAGCCGCCTGCTCGACCACGCGGCCAGCCGCGGCATCATCCACAAAAACCAGGCGGCCAACCGCAAGAGCGGCGTGCAAAAGCTCGTCAACACGATCGCCGAATAGGCGCACGTTTTCCGCATGGGCAAAACAGGCATTTACTGCAGGGGGAAACTCCTGTAGTCTGACGATTCGCATCGTCGTTTCCTCTGTGGGCAACCGGCCGCACACGAAACGCATGGCTTGAAGGAAGAGGAAAAGATCCATGGACTACATCCGCGCAATCGAGCAACAGCAGATCCGCGACGACATCCCCGATTTCCCCGTGGGCGCGCATGTGAAGGTGCACTACCGCATCAAGGAGGGCAACCGCGAGCGCATCCAGGTCTTCGAAGGCGACGTGATCGCGCGCAAGGGCAAGGGCGCCCGCGAGACCTTCACGGTCCGCAAGGTCAGCTTCGGCGTGGGCGTCGAGCGCACCTTCCCCGTGAACAGCCCCAAGATCGACCATGTCGACGTCGTGCGCATCGGCCAGGTGCGCCGCGCGAAGCTCTACTACCTGCGCGACAAGGTGGGCAAGGCCGCCCGCCTGCGCGAGAAGGGCTTCTAGAGGCCGGGCACACGCCGTCTTGCGCGCACCGCGCAGCTGCATCCCCTTGGGACTTTCGAGAAAAGAGCGAGAAGAGCTCCGCCGGGCGAAAACGGCGGGGCTCTACTCTTTCATGCGCGAATTGGCCGGCGCGGGCGTGGTCGTGGGCCTCGACGAGGTGGGACGCGGCCCTCTGGCAGGCCCTCTGACGGTGGCGGCGGTCGTCTTGCCCGACGAACCGCAGATAGAAGGCCTCGACGACTCGAAGAAGCTGTCCCCCGGGCGCCGCGAGCAGCTGGCCGCGGCGATCGAGGGCACGGCGCGGGCCATAGGCTTGTGCCACGTCGAGCCCGCCCGCATCGACGCCGAGGGCATGGCCTCGTGCCTGAGGGCGGCCTTCGCAGGCGCGCTCTCGCGTTGCGGCGTGGAGCCGGACGCGGTGCTCGTGGACGGCAACCCGCTGCGCATCCACCCCAAGGAGCAAAACGTGGTGAAAGGCGATGGAAAGGTCGCCTGCATCGCGGCGGCCTCCATCTACGCGAAGGTGGCTCGCGACGCGTTGATGGCCGAGCTGGCCGAGCGCTATCCGGGCTACGGTTTCGAGCGCAACAAAGGCTACGGCACCGCCGAGCACATAGAGGCCATACGCGAGATGGGCCCCAGCCCCGTCCACCGCATGAGCTTTCTGGGAAACATTCTTTCCCGGAGCGAATGAACTTTGTTGTAGAATTTCCGTTTGTATGTTTGAACGGGAAAGCCCGTCGGGAAAGGGCTTTCGGACATGCTATGCAACAGGAGAATGATTGATGGCAGAAAAACGCAAGGAGCTTTCCGACGCGGACTTGGCAAAGGTCAAGGCCCAGCGCGAGAAGGAGCGGGCACGCCGCGAGAAGAAGCGCGAGAAGGACAAGTCGCGCCAGGAACGCGACGCCAAGCGCTACGAGAAGGCGGCCGAGGCCGCGCGCAAGAAGGCGGCCGACGAGCGCGCCGCCGCCGAGAAGCTCAAAAACGACCCGAAGCACCAGGCCAAGCTCCAAAAGGAGGCCGACCGCCTGAAGGCCAAGGGCAAAAAGGAGATGGAGAAGAACCGCAAGCGTTCGGCCAAGAAAGCCGGCAAGGCGGCGAAGACTCGCGCCAAGCAGGAAAAACGTGCCGAGAAAGAGGGGCTGGCCGCCGTTGACGCGAGAAAGTCGCGCTCGGGCAGGCGCGCCGCCGCGCAATCTGCCGTGTCTTCGCGCGACGCCGAGGCCCGCACGGCCACGGCTGCCGCGGCCGCGGGCTCCACGCACCGCCGCAACGCGCGCATCTGCCTCGTCGTCACCCTCATCCTCGCCGTGGGCGCGGCCTTCATGCTGTGGCCCCCGCAAGACAAGATCACCATGGGCCTCGACATCCAGGGCGGCCTGTCCGTCAGCCTGACGGCGGCCACCTCCGACGGCGGCACCCCGACCGCCGAGCAGATGGACGAGGCGCGCCAGGTCATCACCTCGCGCGTGAACTCCTCGGGCGCCTCGGCCGCCAGCGTGCAGACCCAGGGCTCCAACGCCTTTCTCGTGCAGGTGCCCGGCGCCGACAACTCCCAGTCCATCATCGAGACCCTGTCCAGCCAGGGCGTGCTCGAGTTCGTCCGCGTCGACCAGATCGAATCCGACGACGTGAAAACGGCCATAGAAAACGGCCTGTGGGGCATGAACCTGAAAGAGCAGAACGCCAACTACACCTGCTTCATGGACGGCAACCACGTCACGAACACGACGGTGGACCGCCCGCAGGGCTCTGCCGACTACGCGGTGAACCTCCAGCTCGACTCCGAGGGCGCGAAGGCCTTCGGCGACACGACAAAGGAGCTGGCAGAGGACAAGGGAAAGATCGCCATCGTGCTCGACGGCGTGGTGAAAAGCGCGCCTGCCGTGCAAAGCGCCATCACCGACGGCCGCGTGCAGATCACGGGCAGCTACGATTCCGAGGAGGCCAACAACCTCAAGGCCATCATCGACTCCGGCTCGCTGCCCGTCTCGCTCACGGTCGAGTCCTCCAGCATCGTAGGGCCCACCTTGGGCTCCAACGCCCTGATGGTCGGCATCGTCTCGGCGCTCATCGGCCTTGCGGTGGTCTTTGTCTGGCTGCTGCTCTTCTACAAGGGCCTCGGCCTGCTCGCCGGCGCGGCCATACTCATCATGTCCCTCATCTACCTCGGGCTTCTGGCCATGCTCTCGCAGCTCGGGTGGTTTTCCATGACGCTGCCCGGCATCGCGGGCATCATCGTCAACATAGGCATGTCGGCCGACTCGTCGATCCTCATCATGGAGTGTTTCCACGAGCAGATACGGCGGGGCAAGTCGGTGAAGAGCGCGTCGGTCTCCGGCGTCCACGAGGGCATCTTCACCTCCATCGACGCCGACCTCGTCACGCTCGTCACGGCGCTCGTGCTCTACTTCGTGGCCGTGGGAGACGTGCGCGGCTTCGGCCTCACGCTCGCGCTCGGCATCATGTGCGACCTGCTCGTCATGGCCTTGTTCGCCGGCCCCATCATCCGCATCCTGGGTCCTCGGGTCATCGCGCGCCATCCGGGCTTTTGGGGCACCATGGACGACGTGAACGAGGGCGCCTACCTGAACAAGCTCCTCGCCGACGAGAAGAAGGAAAACGCCGCCAAGGGCAAGGGCGTGCAGGGAAAGGCGCGCGGCCCTCGAGGCGTCTCGGCGCGAAAGGGGGTGGACTAGCATGTACTCTCTCAGACCTCACAGGCAGTTCAACTTCGTCGGAATGTGGAAGTACGGTTTCGTCCTCTCCGCCATCCTCATCGTCTTGTCCATCGCGGGGCTGGTCGCCAGCTTCGTCACGACGGGCTCGGCGCTCACCTTGGGCACCGAGTTTTCCGGCGGCACCTCCATCCAGGTCTCCGATGCCGGCGACCTGACGGAGCAGACCCTCGTCGACACCTACAACTCGACGGCCTCCGAGTTGGGCGTGAACTCGCAGATCTCGTCGGCGCAGACCACTTCCTCCGGCGGCGTGAACGGCTTTTTGCTGCGCACCACCGATTCGGACACGAGCAGCGAGAGCAGCGTGATGAGCAAGGTCCAGGAGACGCTTTCGATCAGCTCGGACAACGTCACCATCCAGACCATCTCGGCCAGCTGGGGCGCGTCGGTCATCTGGAGCTCGGTGCTCGCCTTCATCTTGTCGTGCGTGGCCATCCTCATCGTCATCGCGTTGCGCTACCGCGAGCCGCGCATGGGCGTCGTCGCGCTCATCACCTTGTTCCACGACATGTTCATCGTCGTGGGCATCTACGCGTGGGCGGGCATGTTCTTCCACATGGAGATCACCGCCGACGTGATCGCGGCGCTGCTGGCCATCATCGGGTATTCGCTCTACGACACCATCGTCGTGTTCCACCGCATCAACCAAAACGCGAGCCCGAACATGCGCATGTCGATGAAGACCTGCGCCAACATCTCCGTCAACGAGATCATCGTGCGCTCGCTGAACACCTCGATCACGTCCATCATCCCGGTGTTCTTCATGTTGCTGCTGGGCACCGACACCCTGCTCGATTTCGCGTTCGCCATGTTCATCGGCATGTTGCTGGGCGTCTACTCGACGCTGGCCATATCGGCGCCGGTCTACACGTTGTGGAAGTGCCGCCAGCCGGAGTACGCGCGCCTGGAGAAGAAATTCCCCTACACGGTCGAGCAATCGCCGTTCACCAAGCCCATGCTCAAACAGGCGCGCAAGGACTGGAAGAAGAAGCGCGCCGCCGAGAAGAAGCAGGCCGCCGAGGACAGGAAGCGGGCAAAGGAGCAGGCCGCAAAGGACAAGAGGCAGGCCAAAGAGCAAGCGGCCAAGGCAAAGGAGCAGGCAAGGGAGAAAGCGGCCCGGGACAAGAAGGACGCGGGGAAAACGGACGCGGGTGAAAAGGACGGCGCGGGAAAGAAGGAGAAAGCAAGCGCCGCCAAGGGCGATGCAGACGAGAAGGACGCCTTTGCCGAGGACGAGCGGGTCGCCGAAGAAGAAGGGCCTGTCGAGGACGAGCAGGCCGCCGAAGACGAAAGGCCCGTCGAGGACGAGAAGGCCGCCGAAGACGAGGACGGGAAAGCCGCCGAAGAGCCGGATGCGCCTGCAGACGAGGCGGCCGGCGAGGCGCCTGCCGGGCAGGTCGCCGAGCCGGAGGAGAAGGCAGACGAGGGGAAGTCGGACTAGCTTGGTGAACGCTCCCTTCGGATACACGGTGGCGCCGGCCGACGAGGCCGCGGTCGAGACGATCGTCTCCGGCTGCGGCCTCTTGCCGTTGACGGCGCGGATCTTGGTCTCGCGCGGCATCGACACGCCCGAGCGCGTCCGCGTCTTCCTCTCGCCGTCGCTTGCGCGCGATTGCCACGACCCGGATCTCGTGCCAGGGCTTTCCGATGTGGCCGACAAGGTGCTTCGCGTCATGGAGGCGGGCGGCCGCATACTCGTGTTCGGCGACTTCGATGTGGACGGCGTCTCGGCCACCGCGCTTGCCGTGCGGGGCCTGCGCGCGCTCGGGGCCCGCGCCGACGGCCTGATCCCGCACCGCTACGACGAGGGCTACGCGTTGTCCGAGGCCGCCGTGCGCCGCGGCATGGAGACGTTCTCGCCCGACCTCGTCGTGACGGTGGACTGCGGCATCGCCTGCGATGCGGAGGTCGCGGCCATGCGCGAGGCGGGCATCGACGTGTGCATCACCGACCACCACGAGGCCGGCGCCCACGTGCCGCGCGGCGTCCCCGTGGCCGACAGCAAGCTCGACCGCGCCTGCCCCTCTTTCGACCTTGCCGGCGCGGGCGTGGCCTTGAAGCTCATAGCCTTGCTGGGGCGGCGGCTTGGGCGACCGGACGCATGGCGCGAGCTGGTCGATTTGGCCACGCTCGGCACCATAAGCGACATCATGCCCCTCACCGGCGAGAACCGTGCCATCGTGGCTGCCGGGCTGGAGCGCATGCGCAGCGCCCCGCGCCCGGGCATCGCCGCGCTTGCCGCCGTGTCCAAGACGGACCTTGCGTCTGTCACGGCCACCAGGCTGTCCTTTTCCCTCATCCCGCGCATGAACGCAGCCGGGCGCATGGGAGATGCGACGCTGGCGTTCGACCTGCTGATGAGCGACGATGCGGCCGAGGCCGAGCGCCTCGCCGCAAAGCTCGACGAGGTGAACGCCGAGCGCAAGGTGGTCGAGGCGCAGCTGCTCGAGCAGGTGAAAGCCGCGCTTGCCGCAGACCCGACGCTTGTCGAGTCGCCTGTCGTCGTCGTGGCCGGCGAGGGGTGGCACGAGGGCGTGAAGGGCATCGTCGCCTCGCGCGTGGCCCGCGAATACAAGAAGCCCGCCATCATCTTCACCGTTGAAAACGGCAGCGCGCGCGGCTCGGGCAGGACATACGGCGAGCTGAACCTCTTCGAGCTGGCCTCGAGCGCCCAAGACCTCTACGAGAGGTTCGGCGGGCACGTGGCGGCCATCGGGCTGACCCTGCCTGCAGACAAGCTGCCCGAACTGCGCCGGCGCCTTTCCGCGCAATGCGAGAGCGCGCAGGCGGCCGAGACGGCGCCTGCGCCGGCAGTGGACGCGCAGGTGCGCCTTTCGGATTGCACGCTGCCGGCCTTCGAGGAGCTTGCCCGCCTCGAGCCCTTCGGCAACATCAACCGCAGTCCCCTGCTCGTGCTGCCCCATGTGTTTTTGGAAAACCGCCGCGCCATCGGAAAGACCGGTGCGCATTTCCGCTACGAGGCCGCCGACGGGCTGTCGCGCGTTGCGGGCATCTATTTCAACCCCCCCGATTTGGACGTGCTGGTGAATTGCCAAACGGTGTGCGACATCGTGTTCGAGCCGCAGGTGGACGAGTGGCAGGGCCGCAAGACGGCAAAGCTCATGACGCGCAGGGTGCTCGTTTCCGCGCCGCCCGCAAAAGATGCGGCCCGCGGCCCGCTTGCCGCGCGGGTGCACGAGCTGCTGGCCGCCGACGCTGC
>CAVIIZ010000003.1:56418-123400 GCA_963642995.1 bacterium
ACGCTGCAGTCGTTGCGGGCGCCGCAGACGCCGCAGGCGCCGCAGGCGCCGGGGGAGGGGGCGTTGCAGGCGCCGGGGACGCCGTCCGTGCCGCAGATGCCGCAAGTGCCGCAGAAAAGCTGCGATGCCTGCGCGCGCGATGGGCGGCCATGCCCGCAGGCGCCCTCGACGACGCCTTGCGCGAGGCGCTCGTGGGCGATTGCTCCCTGCACGACGCCCAGGCCGAAGCGCTGGGCAGCCTGGCAGACGGGCGCTCGACTCTGGCCGTCATGGCCACAGGCCGCGGAAAATCGCTCGTCTTCCATCTGCACGCGGCGCGCCTTGCCTTGCGCGAGGGCAAGGCTTCGGTCTTCGTCTACCCGCTGCGCGCGCTCGTCGCCGACCAGATTCACCACCTGAAGGACACCTACGCGCGCTTCGGCCTCGTCGTGCGCCTGCTCACGGGCGAGACCCCGCAGGCGGCGCGCCAAGAGGTCTACGCGGGGCTGGCCGCCGGCGAGGTGGACGTGGTGCTGACCACCCCCGAGTACCTGTGCCTGCATGCGGGGCAGATCGCGGCCTCGTCCCGCATCGGCTTTCTCGTCGTCGACGAGGCCCATCACGTGGGATTGTCGCGCGCGGGCAACCGCCCGGCCTATGCCGAGCTGGGGCAGGCGGCCGCGCAGCTGGGAAACCCCTGCGTGCTCGCCGCGACGGCGACGGCTCCCGATTCGACCGCGCAGGCCATATGCTCGTCGCTTTCCATTTCCGATTTGGTGGTGGACGCCGCCGAGCGCGCCAATCTGCATCTCGACGACAGGCGCGACTGCACCGGTCGCGAGGACTATCTCGCGTGCATCGTGGCGACGGAGGCGAAATGCGTGGTCTACGTGAACTCGCGCGACGCCGCCCGAAGCCTCGCCCGCATGTTGCGCCACCGCCTGCCCGCGCTCGCGCCCCGCATCGCCTTCTACCACGCCGGCCTTTCCAAGGCAGACCGCGGCATCGTCGAGGAGGCCTTCCGCGCCGGCGAGCTGTCCTGCATCGTGGCCACGAGCGCCTTCGGCGAGGGCATCGACATCCCCGACATCGAGCATGTCGTCTTGTTCCACATGCCGTTTTCCGGCATCGAGTTCAACCAGATGAGCGGGCGGGCCGGCCGCGACGGGCGCGAGGCGTGGGTGCACCTGCTCTACGGATACGCCGACGCGCGCATCAACGAGCGCATACTGGAGGCGCTCGCCCCGGACCGCGACACGATGGCGCGCCTCTATCGCGCGCTCATGTCCTGCAGCCGAAAGACATGCGGTGAGGGCGGCGGCGAGTTTCGCGTCTCCGACGAGCAGCTGGCCGCACACGCGGGCAAGGCCGGGCCCGAAAGCGCCGCCACCGCGCTGGCCGTCTTCGCCGAACTGGGCTTTCTGCAGGCGGACGGCGATGCGCACGAGCGCGTGGTGCGCATGGCGGACCATCCCGCGCGCATGGAGCTGTCCGCCTCCGTGCGCTATCGCGAGGGGACAGAGCAGGTGGAGGAATTCTCGGAGTTTCGCAAATGGGCGCTGTCTGCCGACGAGCGCGCGCTGCTCGCCCGTTTCACCCATCCCATACTTCCGGATGCGGCATGCGTCTTCTCGGGCTTTGGCGCGACATCCGACGCGCCCGAAACCGTCGCGTCACATGTCTGAGGTAGAATCCCGCCCCATGCAAAGGGAAGACGACACGAACGCCGAGCCGCGCGCGAAATCCGCGGAGGCAAACCCCGAAGACACCGCGAGCGCAGCCCGGCGGGCCGTCGAGCGCGCGCGGGCCTACGACGCGCAACAGGCCCTGGACGGTTTCGACAAGCTCGTGGCCATCGCCGCCGACTATCTGAGCGAAGACGAGCTCGACCGCATCGCCGACGCCCACGACTTCGCCGTCGCCGCCCACGACGGGCAGCGCCGCAAGTCCGGCGAGCCTTTCATCGTTCACCCCGTCGAGGTGGCCATCATCTTGGCCGAGCTGCACATGGACCCCGACACTTTGCGCGCCGCGCTCTTGCACGACACGGTAGAAGACACCGACTTCACCCTCGACGACGTGCGCGAGCGCTTCGGCGACACGGTGGCCGAGCTGGTAGACGGCGTGACCAAGATCTCCAACATCGAGGTCGAGTCGCTGTCCGAGACCCAGGTGCGCACCTTGCGCAAGATGCTCGTCGCCATGAGCCGCGACATACGCGTCATCGTCATCAAGCTGGCCGACCGCCTGCACAACATGCGCACCCTCATGGCCTTGCGCGAGGACCGCCGCATCTTCAAAGCCAAGGAGACCATGGAGATCTACGCGCCGTTGGCCAACCGCCTGGGGATGGGGTCGATCAAATGGGAGCTCGAAGACCTCGCCTTCTTCTATTTGGAACCTGCCAAATACCAGCAGGTGCAAAAGATGGTGTCTGAAACGCGCGAGGGCCGCGAGGCCTACCTGGAGCGCGTGGTGGGCATATTGCGCGACGAGCTGGACCGCGTGGGCCTGGCCGACGCCAAGATATACGGCCGCCCGAAGCACCTCTACAGCATCTACCAGAAGATGTCGATGCGCCGCAAGGACTTCGACGAGATATACGATTTGATCGGCGTGCGCATCATCGTGGAGTCCGTTTCGGCGTGCTACAGCTCCCTTGGCGCCGTGCACAACCTGTGGCATCCCATGCCGGGGCGTTTCAAGGACTACATCGCCATGCCCAAGTTCAACATGTACCAGTCGTTGCACACGACGGTCATAGGGCCTGCCGGCCGCCCCCTCGAGATCCAGATCCGCACCGAGGACATGCACCGCATGAACGAGTACGGCGTCGCGGCGCACTGGCGCTACAAGGAAGGCGGCGCGGACGGCGCGGGCGGCAAAGACAGGCGCAGCTTCGACCAGAAGCTCACATGGCTTGCCGAGATGCTCGACTGGCAGCAGGAGATGGAAGACCCGCGCGAGTTCATGGACTCGTTGAAGGTGGACCTCTTTGAAAACGAGGTTTTCGCCTTCACCCCGAAAGGCGAGGTGATCAGCCTGCGCGCCGCGGCCACGCCGCTCGATTTCGCCTACTCCATCCACACCGAGGTGGGAAACCATTGCGTGGGCGCGAAGGTGAACGGCTCGATCGTGCCGCTCACCTACACGCTGCAAAACGGCGACCGCGTCGAGATCCTCACGCAGAAAAACGCGAGCCCCTCGCTGGACTGGGTGAACATCGCGCGCACGCCGCGCGCCCGCGCAAAGATCCGCACCTACTTCTCAAAGGCCTCGCGCAACGACGACCTGGAACGCGGACGCGACTTCATCTTGAAGGAGGTGCGCAAAGACGGCCTGGGCGCGGGCTCGGCCAAAGTGCTGAAGATGCTCGACGAGGTGGCCTCGGAGCTGAGCTTTGCCTCGGCCGACGAGATGATGGTGGCCGTGGGCGCGGGCAAGCTCTCGCCCAAGCAGGTCTCGCATCGCGTCATGCGCGTGATGAGCAAGGCGAGCGCGCAGACGGCCGACCCCTTGTCGCAGGTGAGGGTGCCCGCCGCGAAGGCGTCTTCGCACGGCAAGGGGCGCAAGCGCAACAACGCCGGCGTGGAGGTGACAGGCCTCGACGACGTGTTCGTGCGCCTGTCGCGTTGCTGCAACCCGGTGCCGGGCGACGAGATCATCGGGTTCATCACCCGCGGCCGCGGCGTGTCCGTGCATCGTGCGGACTGCCCGAACGCCAAGGACCTGACGCGCAGCCCGGAGCGCATGATCGAGGTGGCGTGGGAAAAGGACGTGCGTTCCAGCTACCAGGTCGAGATTTTCGTCGAGGCCATCGACCGGCTGCGCCTGCTGCAAGACATCGTCGTCTTCCTGGCCGACCAGGGCGTCAACATCGTGTCGTGCGCGACCACGACGCACAACGACGATATAGTGGAGATGCGTTTCCTGTTCGAGATGTCGGACACGGAACGCATCGAGGAGATACTGCACAACCTGCTCACGGTGGACGGCGTTTTCGGCGCCAAGCGCATGCTGCCCGCCCCGGGCGCGAAAAAGGGGAAGGGGAAGAAGGGCCGATGAAGGTGGAGACGCGGGTCGTGGGGCCGATAGGGGAGAACTGCTATCTGGTGCAAGATTGCGGCGAGCTTCTGGTCGTGGATCCGGGCGACGAGCTGGATCGCATCATGTCGGCCGTCGCGCGCAGGCCGGTGAGGAAAATCGTCTTGACGCACGGGCATTGGGACCATATCGGCGCCGCGGCGGGGCTGTCGGCGAAAACCGGCGCGCGCATAGCGGCGGGCAGGGAAGACGCGCATGCCATCGAGACCTGCGAGGAGGAAAGCGTGCGCAAGAGCCCCTACGGGATGCCCGCCGTGGGGGAGCTTTTGAAAGACGGCGACAGCGTGAACATCGGTTTCGTCTCGTTTCGCGTGATCGCGACGCCCGGCCACACGCCGGGGTCGATCTGCCTCTACAGCGCCGCGCAAAAGGCGCTTTTTGCGGGCGACACCCTGTTCGCGGGCGGGCGCTATGGGCGCACGGATCTGGCGGGCGGCAGTTTCGAGGCCATCTGCGCGTCGATGCGCGGGAAACTTGCCGGCATCCCCGACGACGTGAACATCTACTGCGGGCACGGACAGCCCACGACCATGGGCGCCGAGCGCGCGCTGAACCCGTACCTCGCGCGGGCATGATTTCCGAAATGCGCCTCATCAGGCTCGCCTTGCGGTTGCAAGTCGCGTCGTTCATGCCCCTGCCACCCGTGTGCGCCCCTTTCGGGCAATGAAAAAGCCGCCCCCGAAAGGACGGCCTGCACACATTCGCGGCGCGCAAGACCTGGAGAAGCGGGCGTAGCCGTGCGCGATTTGCAGATTTCCGTTTTCCGACCCCTTGGAAAAAAGAAGCAGGCCAGACGCTTTACCCCGTCCGACCTGCGGTTTTACGATGGTGGGCGTTGCTGGTTTCGAACCAGCGACCTCTGCCGTGTGAAGGCAGCGCTCTCCCGCTGAGCTAAACGCCCGCATCTTCAAAGGGGGCGCCCCGAAAGGAACCCCCTTGAAAAGGCTGGCTCCCCGGGCAGGACTCGAACCTGCAACAACTCGATTAACAGTCGAGGGCTCTGCCATTGAGCTACCGAGGAATGCATGCGCGCTTCGCGCAAGACGGCATAGTAGCATAAAACGGGCGCGTGGCAAGGAATATTGCCGGACTTCTTTTGCCCATCGCAATTGGCTTTCGCACGCACGCTTCCATGCGCGGATGCGGGCTTCTCATGCGTGCGGGCATTTTGCGCGCGCCCGGGCGTCGACGGCCGCTTTTCCGTGTGATAATGAATGCGGTTTTCAAAAGATGGTTTTCGAGAAAACGAGATGTCGATATGGCGAGGGGGCTTGTATGCGCAAGACGAGTGACGGGCAGGCATCGGCTTTCGGGGAGGGTGCTGCTGCGTTTGCCTGCGACGATGCGACGGACGGGCGGGCTGAAACCGGGCGGTCTGTCGTCGGGGCGCACTCGAAGCCCGAAGTCGCGGGTGAAGGCGATGGGGCGGTGCTCGAGGCGCTTGCCCGGGCGGCGCGTGCCCAAAGGGAATCTGCGGGCTTCGGCTCCGGCGTCGAAGGGGCGCATAGCATAGGCGCCGTCCGTGACATCGGGGCGCACGGCGCAGACGCCCTCCTGAGCGAGCCTTACCCTACAAAGGAGGCCGTCCGTGACATCGGGGCGCACGGCGCAGACGCCGTCCGGGATGCCGAGACCCCTGCCGCCCCGAGGAAAAAGGCCGGGAAGCGCACGGCGATAATCGCGACCTGCGCCGTCGCGTGCCTCGTGCTGCTAGGCGCCCTCGTCTGCGTGTTCTTGTCTTCTCCCGCGCCCGGAAGCGACGCGGCGAAGACGGTGGAGAAGGCCTTGGGCAACGCGAGGTCCGCGAACAGCTCGACGATCGCGCAGCTGGTCGAAAACGACATGGGCGAGAGCTTTTCCAGATACGGCATCGACGCGGCCGCGCTGGCTTCGTGGTTGAAGGAGGACATGAGCTACACGGTGACGAAGCTGGACGAGCAGAAGAACACGGCCACCGTCACGGTGAAGGCGACCTGCCATGATTTGTCCCAGTTCCAAGAATGCGTCACCGCGGTGGCAAAGGAAGCGGCCTCCTCTGCGGATTTCCAAAACGTCACGTCGGCAGAAGACGCCTACAAGCTCATCGGCGCCAAGGCCTTCGAGCGTGCGAAAAGCGAGTCGCCGGCAAGCAAGAACTTTGAAGTGAGGGTCGTGAAGCAAGGCGAGAACTGGGAGCTGACAAGCGAGGACGAGGCGGGCATCTTCTCGCGGCTGTGGGGGTGAGGCGGCCCGTCCTCGCGCGCGGCGCACACGAAAGGGTAGGGGAAAAGCCCCGGTTTTCCCCGTGGGAAGGCCGGGGCTTCGCTTTGCCCCCACCGTTTCGACGCCTTGCTTTCCCCGCTCTAGGAGCTGCGCCCCTGCGCCCACGCGTCCCAGTCGGCGGCCGAACCGTAGAATTTGTTCAGGTCCAGCAGCCCGCCTCCGCCGCCGACGTCTCCCTGGCTCGTGTATTGCCTGCACACGCAGGTGTAGGCGCCCTCGTTCCAGGGGCGGTCCTGGTAGCCCGTCGTGTTGTAGTTCGCGTACTGCGCGATCCACAGCGGACCGGAATAGTGGTGCGAGATGCTCTGGCTGACATAGGTCCACGCGGTCTTGCCCGTGCGGTTTCTCACCTGCGCGCGCCACCGGTTCGTCCACCACGCGCCGTTTTCGGCATATGCCCTGTTCTGCACGCGCTCCCAGTCGATTATCAACACGGCGCGCCCGAGGAAGTCGCCGATCTGGTTCACGAAGAAATTCGCCTCGTCTTCGGGGCTGTCGCCCGCCGCGTAGTGGTACAGCCCGAGCTTCTTGCCCGAGTTCAGCGTCGCTTGCGCCCACTGCCGCCAGTAGGGGTTGGTGTAGCTCGTGCCTTGCGAGACCTTCACGATGACGAAGTCCGCGTCCACCGACCATATGTCGATGCCCGCCTGCCACGAGGCGATGTCGATGCCGCGCAGGCTCCTCCTCGCGTCGTAGCTCGTCGGGGTGAAGCGCCAGCCCTGGGCCTTGGTGCCGTTGGCGGCGTAGACTTGGATGTTGGTCTCGTTGGCCGTGCGCGCGCCTGCCACATCGAGGCGCAACGAGGTCTTCAGCACCGAAGCGATGGTGAAGTACCCGGACGCCGACCAGTAGACGCGCCACTTCTGCGCCTTCGTCGAGTTGCGCGTCCACAGCTGCACGTTCGCCCCGCTGCGTGCCGAGCCGCCCGTCACGTCGAGGGCAAGCCCCGACCCCGCGTTCACGATGGTGTAGCTCGCCTTGTCGGAATTCAAGACGAAGAGCCATTTCTGCGTGTCGTAGGTGGACTTCGTCGTCAGGGACACGTTCGTGCCGACCGAGGTGCGCGCGTGGGCGGCGCCGACGATCGTCTTGTTGCTGAGCGCCGAGACGATGGCGAAGTACGCATCCGGCTCGACGGCGTAGGCCCGCGCCAGCTTCCAGCGCTGCGCCTTGGCGTTGTTCCATTTCCAGGTTTGCACGGTGTTGCCGTCTGTCGTCACCGCGCCCGAAAGGTCGAGCCATTTGCCCGTGAGCAGGTTCTTCAGCAGGTAGTAGCCCCTCCTCTTGTCGACGAGCCATCGCTGGCTCGAAGCGTTCGTCTTGGCGTGCTGGTACAGCGAGCCGTCCGATTTGGCCGTCAGGTACTTGCCGGATGCGGTGCTCTGCAGCGTGTAGGTGTTGGCGGCGACCCGCGACAGGTACCATTTCTGCGCGTAGGTCTTGTTGGACGTCCAGATCTGGATTCTCGTGTTGTCGGCCGTGCCCGCGTTCGACAGGTCGAGCACCTTCGAGGAGCCGAGCGCGCTGGCGATGGAGTAGAGCCCGTTTGCGACGATCGCCGTGACCTTCTTGAACTTCCAGCGCTGCGCGGCCGTGGAGTTCGCCTTGAAGATGTTGACGTTGGCGCCGTTTGCCCTGTTGCCGTTGCAGACGTCGACGACGATGCGGGGGAAGAGGGCGGAGACGAGTTTGTAGGTCCCGTCGCCGTAGGGCACGGCCACCCATTTTTGGGCGAGGCTGTTGTTGGCCGCGTATTGCCACACGTTGGTGCCGTGGGCCTTCTTGCCGCCCGCCACGTCGAGCATCTTGCCCGAGTTCACGTTCTCCAGCTGCATGTAGCCGGTCGAGTCGTAGGTGATGCGCCACATCTGCGCCTGCGTGGAGTTCGAGTCCCACAGCTGCACGTTGGCGCCGTTTGCCGTCGAGCCGCCCGACACGTCGAGCACGCGCGCGCCGGACAGCGAGGTGGCGATGGTGTAGACGCCGGACGCGATGGCGTTTTTGCGGGCAGCCACCTGCTTTGCAAGCGTCGCCTTCGCGGACGTCACGTCGTAGAGCCTCCAGCGTTGCGCGGCGGTGCCGTTTGCCTTGTACAGCCACAGCTTCGCGTCGTTTGCCTTCGAGGCGCCGTAGAGGTCCAGCGCGAAGCGCGCATCGAGCGCCGAGACGATGCGGTAGCCGCCGCCGGCCAGCTTGGTGACGATCCACTTCTGGGCGAGGCTGCCGTTTGCCTTGAACTGCCACACGGTCGCGCCCTTGAACGCCTTGCCGTTCGCCACGTCGAGCACCTTGCCCGTTTTGACGTTGGCGAAGGTGGCGTAGTTGTTCGCGTCGTAGGAGACGCGCCATTGCTGCGCGGCCGTGTAGTTGGCGCTGTATTGGGTGATGGCCGCCTTGTTGGAAGTCGAGCCGCGGTAGACCTCCACGTTTTTGCCCGAGGCGGCCGAATAGACGATGTAGACGTGTCCGTTTTCGAGGACGCGCGCACCGCCCTTGGGAGTCGAGCTTGCCGTGGCGGCCGTGGCCGTGGCCGCATGTGCGGTCGCGGCGCCCGCTTTCACAGCACCCGCCTTCGCGGCCGTGTTCGCCGCGGCGGCCTTCGAGGCGCCCGCGCCGGCGGTGATGGCCGTGGGGGCCTTCGAGGCGCTGACAGGCGTGGCGGCCTTCGAGGCGCCTGTGCCGGCATCTTCATCCGATGGCGTGCCCTCGCCCGCGCCCGCATCCGTTGCCATGTCCGCGCCGGAGCCTGCGCCGCCTGCCGTCGCGGCGCCTGCGTCTGCGCCTGTGCCCGTCGCCTTCCCGGCGCCGTTCGCCTCCGCGCCCGCCGCAGCCGCATCCGTGCTATCCGCCGAGACGGCGCCCGCGGCAGCGCCGCTGTCTGCCCGGTCGGCGCCGGCGCCTGCCTGCGCCGCGTCTGCTCCTGCGACGCCTTCTGCGCCTGCGACGCCTTCTGCGCCTGCGCCGTCTTCTGCGGATGCGGCGGCCGCCTCGGCAAGCGCCGCATCCTCGTCGCCGAATCCTGCGGCGTGCGCGCCCGACGGGCACAGCATGGCTGCCGCCAAGACGAATGCGCAGGCAGCGCACATCGCGCCCGCCTTCGCCCATGTCCTTGCCGCAACCGGCGAAATCACGCCCACCTTCGCTCCTCCCGTGCTCGCGCCCGCCCTCACGCGCATGCCCGCTTGAAGGCTGCGAGCAGGTCGTCGTAGTCGTCGAATGCCTCGATGTCGGGGTTTTCGGCGCGTATGGCCTCGGGTGCGCGGAACAGGAAGCCGGCCTTGCTCGCGCGCAGCATCCCCAGGTCGTTGTGGCTGTCGCCCGCCGCGATGGTGTCGTAGCCCATTTGCTGCAGGGCGCGCACCGTGTTCACCTTCATGTTGCCCGCGCGCAACGTGTAGCCGGCGATGGCGCCGTCCGCGTCCACCTCGAGCGTGTTGCACAAGATGGTCGGCCAGCCCATTTTCTCCATGATGGGCATGGCGAACTGCTCGAAGGTGTCGGAGATGATGACGATCTGGGTGAAGCGGCGCATCTGCGCGATGAAGTCCATGGCGCCTTCCAGCGGCTCGATGCGGCTGATGACGGCCTGTATGTCGGCCAGCTTCATCCCGTGCTCGCGCAAGACGGCCAGGCGCCAGTCCATGAGCTTTGCGTAGTCGGGCTCGTCGCGCGTCGTGCGCGTCAGCTCCCCGATGCCGCTTTCGCGGGCGAACTCGATCCATATCTCGGGCGCAAGGGTCCCCTCCAGGTCCAGGCAGGCTATGTGCACGGCGTTTCCTTTCGCTTTGAGCGCGCCGGCCCTCCCCGCGCAGCACGGCGCTTCGTCTTCGATGCGGCATTATACGTGCGCTCTCATGGAAAACGCGGGTGCGCGCCTGGACGCGGCGCGTGAAAGGCGCGGGCGAACATGGCCGTCGGGCGCAAGGCCGGCGCGCCTTCTCTTGCCGCCCGCCGCGGTCCGTCGTGCGGCGTTTCCCCGAACGGGTTTTCGCGCCGCGCCCGCGTTCTAGCTTTCCGGCCCGTGCTCCACCTGGTACTGGAATCCCGACAGCGACCCTCCGCCGAACACGCGCATGCGCTTCAGGCGCATCGGGTCGTCGCCTGCGTGGACCTGGCCGTAGACGATGGTGAAGGCCGTCTTCACCCCGTTTGCCGCAAGCGCCGACGCCGCGACGTCGGAAACGTCGCCATAGGGGTAGGCAAACGCCTCGTAGGCGCCGATGGCCTCGCGCTCCTTGTCGCAGTCGGCTTTCACGTCCTCGGCGGAAAAGTCGTAGATCGCCCCGCCCCGCCCGATGTCTTGCGTGCCGTCCTCGTGCATGGCATATGAATGCGACTCGTAGTTCACGTAGGGGCTGGGGTTTTCCCTCACCGTCTGCGCGATGCCGTCGCGGTTGCCGATGATGAAGCCGGTGACGGGCACCCGGTATTTCTCCGCCAGGGGCTTCACCACGTCGAAGAAAGTGGAGTCTCCGTCGTCGAAGGTCAGCACGACGCTTTTGGCCGGCAGCGAGTGGGTGCCGGCGATGTAGGCGGAAAGCTCCGCGTAGGAGGGGTAGTAGTAGTCCTCCTCGACGAGCCATTGCAGTTGCGATTCGAACATCGAGGCGGGCAGGAGGTTGGCGTCTGCCTCGTCGGGCGGGTCGGCGTCCGGGTAGACGTAGTGGTACATCATCACCGAGATGCCGTCGCCGTCCCATTCGGCGCCCTCGACCACTTTCACCTTGCGCGTGGCCGTCTGGACCATGCCCTCGGCGTTTTTCGCCGTGTAGACCACCTCGTAGTCGCCGGGCGTCGAGGTGTCGGGGGTGCCCGAGGCTTGCACGCCGTCCGAGATGTCGCCTTCCTCTGCGTCGCGCGCGTCGCATCCGCCCTCGACGTAGGGCTCGCCCAGGCGCACGATGGTCTCCGCGTCGCCGTGGACGGTCATGACGATGCGGCCTTCCGGGGCCGTGGACGCGGGCGTCTGCGCCGCGCCGCCCGCCGTGCCCGCCGTCTCGGCCGTCCCGAGGGATTTCAGCGCGATGAAGGCGGCCAGCGCCGCGAAAACGACGACGAGCGCCGCGGCGAGCGCGAAAGGCCACCTGCGCCGCCGCGCCGCGTAGGATTCCCTTCGGTAGTCTGCCGCCGAGCGGCGCTGCTGCATCTGCCGGCCGCGGCGGTCTTCCATGTCGCGCCCGCCCTCGCGTCCGTCCATGCGCCCTCCGTCTCCGCGGCCTTCGCAGCGCGTTCGTCCCGCTTTTCGCCGCCCTGTTTTCCTCATCGAGGGCGTGCAGTATAGCAACAGTCGCTTTTTCTCCCCCCTCTTTTTGCTATAGTGCGTGAGTTATTTTGACGCCTACAAAGAGGAACGTCCCGAAAGTCCCATGCCCACACGCAGGATGAACAGCGACAAGAGCAAAAACGCCTCGCGCGCGTCCGCTCCGCGCCAAAGCGCGCGTTTGCGCACGGGCGCGTCTTCGCCGCGCGCCGCCCGGCCCGCGCCCGCCTCGCGTCAGCGCAGCGCCTCGGAAACGGGGCGCCAGTCCCGCGTGCCAAGCCGCCGCAACGCAACGGCAAGCCGGCCTCGCAACGCGTCCGGCCGCCTCGACCCGCGCCCCGCCCGGCCCGCGTCCGCCTCGCGCATGTCCGCGGGCACGCGCACCGCCCCGTCTTGCGGCGCGAGCTCCCGCAGCCGGCGTCCGGGCGGTTCGCGTTTCATCCGCCTCGCCAACGCCCACCCGCGCATCGTCTGGCCCCTCGCCGCCATCGTGGCGGTCCTCTTGGCCATCGTGGTCGTCGACTTGGCCGTCTCGATGGGCAAGGTGCACCCCGGGGTGAAGGTCCAGGGCGTCGACGTGGGCGGCCTCACGCGCGACGAGGCGGTCTCGCGCATAGAAGAGCAGCTCAAGCCGCGCCTGAACGAGACGACGATAGCGCTTTACAAAGACGAGGCGACGGCGAGAAACGACGGCGCCCAGCTGGCCGGCGCCGTCTCGAACGGCGCGCACGCGGCCTCTGCGGCCGAGTCCGGCGAAGACGTCACCTCCGAGCAAGGCGCCCGGGAGACCACCGGCGTGGACAGCGACGGCGACGGCACCGACGACCGCTGGAACGTCACGGCCTCCACCGTCGGCGCGGCGTTGGACTCCCAAAAGCTCGCCGACGAGGCCTTCGCGCAAGGGCGCAGCTGGCCGTTTTTCACCGAGCGCATCGACGCCGCGATGGGCAAGACCGACATCCCCGCCTCCATCACCTGCAACTCCGACCTGCTCTCGGACCTGTGCACGGAGATGAACTCCGCCATCGGCACCGAGATCGTCGACTACACGGTGAACGTCGAAGACGGCAAGGCCTCCATATCCGAAGGGCACGACGGCCGCTCTGTGGACGAGGGCGCCCTGACGAAGAACATGTGCGCCGCCTTCTTCGACGCCGCCGCGCCCGCGACGACCATCCCCATGCAGACCTCTGCCGTGCACATCACGCGCGCGACGGCCGAGAAGGTGCTCGCGCAGGTGCAAGACGCGCTCTCGCAGCCCTTCACCGTCTCCTACAACGACAAGTCCTGGACCTTGGACGCCGCCACGATAGGCTCGCTCGTGGGCCAGCGGGTGCTCTCGCCTGCCGAGGTGCTCGTCTTCGAGGAGAACACCCAAAAGGTCAAGCAGGTGGCAGACGGCGCCCGGGCCAGCTACGACACGAGCACCGGCACGGACGCGAGCGGGTATGTCTTGCAGGCCTACATCGACCAGGACAAGGCGGATGCGCACATAGTCGGCCTTTTGGGCGACGAGGCCGAAGGCGACATGAGCAACGCGAGCTTCGACACGAGCAGCGGCACGCCCCGGATCGTGGAAAGCCACGTGGGCACAGGGCCTGACCACCACAGCGCCGCCCGCGCCATGCAAGACGACCTGTTCGGCGGTGGCGCGCAGCGCAGCGTGCAGATCCAGGAGGTGGTCATCCAGCCCGAGATCAGCACCGAAGACGCGCAGAAGATGGGCATAACCGAGCGCCTCTCGTCGTGGTCGATCCCCGTGTCGGGCACGGCCGCGCGCGTGAGCAACATCAACCTCTTGTGCGACCTCATCGACGGCTCGCTCGTGAAGCCGGGCGCCACCTGGTCGTTCAACGCGACGACAGGCGAGCGCACCGAGGCAAAGGGCTTCCAGAAGGCGCCCGTCATAGTGAACGGCGCCCATGAAGACCAGCTGGGCGGCGGCGTGTGCCAGGTGGCCACCTGCGTCTACAACGCGGCGTGCTACGCGGGCCTGGGCATAGAGAGCCGCGTGAACCACTCCTTCTACATCTCCACCTACGACGACGAGGGCTTTGCCGACGCGACCGTCTCGTGGCCGCAGCCGGATTTCGCCTTCGTGAACGACATGGACAACTGGGTCTTGCTCACGGCCAGCGCCGCTTCCGGCTCGGTGCGCGTCTCCTTGTGGGGCACGAAGGACGGGCGGACCGTCACCTGCGAGCGCGGCGAATGGCAAGACGGCGAGAAGTACCAAAAGATTCGCCAGGAGGACCCGACGCTGGCCGCCGGCGTGACGGAGCAGACGCAAAGCGGCGTGGACGGCCGCAAGATAAAGATCCACTACCTGGTGAAGTCGGCGAGCGGCGAGACGTTGCACGACATCACGTTCAACTCCGAGTACGTCCCGCAAAACGAGATCACGAAGGTGGGCACGAGCACGGACGCGAACGCGGCGAAAAGCGTCGCGGAGGCGAAATCGCGCAGCTCCTGAGGCACGCGTTCGCGCACGGAGCCGTCCCGGCGGATCCGCGCGCCCTTGCGCTGCATGCACACGGCCCCGCATGGTTTGCATGCGGGTTGCCACCCCGAGAGGACACGGAAAACGGAGGCACACATGGCGTTTCAAGACGAGATATGCCGCATGGACGAAGGCGAGCTCGCCGCTTTGCAGCTCTACCGGCTGAAGCGCACCCTGCGCGTCTGCTACGAGAAGATCCCCTTCTACCGCAAGGCCTTCGACGAAGCCGGTTTCGCGCCGGGCGATCTGAAGAGCCTCGACGACCTGCGCGCCGTGCCCTTCACCACCAAGCAAGACATGCGCGACGCGTTCCCCTACGGGCTCTTTGCCGTCGAGCCTGCCAAGGTGAAGGAGATCCACATGTCCTCCGGCACCACCGGCGTGGCAACGGTCTCGGGATACACCGATCACGACCTGCGCATATGGGGCGATTGCTTCGGGCGCGGCATCGACTACGCGGGCGGCACGGCAGACGACGTGCTCCACGTGTGCTACGGGTACGGCCTGTTCACCGGCGGCCTGGGCGCCCACTACGGCGCGCTTGCCACCGGCGCGACCGTCATCCCCATGTCGGCCGGCAACACGAAGCGCCAGATATCGGTGCTGCGCAACATGGGCAGCACCATCATCGCGTGCACCCCGAGCTATGCCATGCACATCGCCGACACGGCCATCGAGATGGGGTTGGACCCCACGGTGGACTTCCCGAAGCTGCGCGCGGGCATACACGGCGCCGAGGCGTTCTCGGACAGCTTCCGCGCGAATTTGGAGGAAAAGCTCGGCATAAAGGTCTACGACGTCTACGGCCTGACCGAGACCATGGGGCCGGGCGTGGCCATGGAATGCGCCTGCCAAAACGGCCTGCATGTGGCCGAGGACCACTTCTACGCCGAGATCCTCGACCCCAAGACGCACGAGCCCGTGCCGGATGGGGAGTGGGGCGAGCTGGTCTTGACGACGCTGGACAAGGAGGCCTCGCCGGTGGTGCGCTACCGCACGCGCGACATCACCCGCATCATGCCGGGCGCCTGCGCATGCGGGCGCACCCACCGCAGGATCGACCGGCTGCACGGACGCACCGACGACATGATGATCATCCGCGGGGTGAACGTCTTCCCCAGCCAGATCGAAGACATCGCCTCGGGTTTCGCCGAGATAGCCGATTGGTACCAGATCGAGCTCACGCGCGAGAAGGGCATGGACGTCGCCACGATGAAGGTCGAGACGGCGCCGGGTTTCCCCATCGACGAGGTGCGCCGCATCGAGGGGCTGCAGGCGGCTTTGCGCGACGCGTTGAAGGCAGAGCTCAACATCCAGATACGGGTGAAGATCGTGGAGCCGCACAGCATCGCGCGCTCCGAGGGCAAGGCCGTGCGCATCGTGGACATGCGCGAATAGGCGGCCGTGCAGGACGGGTGAAAGGGCGCGCGCGGCGCGCAGGCGAAAGGCAAGCAAGCGGCGGGCAAGCGCACGGGCGTGCGCGAGAAGCGAGGAGGATGCGACGATGATCGAGCAGTTGACCGTCTTCATCGAAAACGAGACGGGGCGCCTGACCGCGCTCACGCGGGCGCTTGGAGACGCGCAGGTGAACATGCGCGCGCTGGTGGTGGCCGACACGAGCGAGTACGGCGTCGTGCGCATCATCTGCGACGACCCGAAACGCGGCAAGGACGCCTTGTCCGAGGCGGGGTTTCGGGCGAGTTGCGCCGAGGTGGTGGCCGTCGAGGTGCCCGATCGCGCGGGAGGGCTGGCGCAGGTGCTGGCCGCGCTCGACGACGCGCGGATAGGCGTCGAGTACGGGTACTGCTTCACGGGCGCGCAAGGCGCGGCGCTCGTGGCATTGAAGGCGGCGCCCGAGGCCCAAGACGCGCTTTCGGGCGCGGGGTTTGCCGTGCTGTCCCAAGAGGAGCTTTCCCGATGAAAGCCGCGGCGCCTGCAAGGCCCGGCCGCCCGGCCCGCGCGGCCTGCGCACGCGCCGGGCGGCGCTTTTGCGGTGCGCGGCGCCTTCTCGCCGGCGCCGTTTCGGCCGCGGCCCTCTCGTGCGCGCTCGGGGTTTTCGCTTCCTGCCTTTGCGCGGCGCCCGCGCATGCCGACATATTCGGCTCGGACCTCATAGGCTCCACGAGCGTCTCGGACCGCAGCCTCACGGTCTCGGAGGTGCCCACGCTCGACTGCACCTACGGCATCCTGTGCGACGCCGACGGCAACGTCTTGTGGTCGCGCTCCAGCTCGAGCAAGACGGCGATGGCCTCGATCACCAAGGTGATGACGGCCGTCGTGGCCTTGGAGAGCACGAGCGCGGACGCGCGCTTCACCGTCTCGCACGCGGCTGCGACGGTGGGGGAGTCGTCTGCCGGGCTGGTGGAGGGCTCGTCGATGAGCCTCGAGGACCTCTTGAAGGCCTTGCTCGTGCACTCCGGCAACGACGCCGGCGTGACCATCGCGGAAGGCGTCGCGGGCAGCATGGACGCCTTCGTCGCCCGGATGAACGAGAAGGCCGCGCAGCTGGGCTTGAAGAACACGCACTACACGAACGCGCACGGCCTCGACAACGCCGAGCACTACTCGACGGCCGAGGACATCTGCGTGCTGTCGCGCTACGCGATGAGAAACGAGACCTTCCGCTCCATCGTGCGCGAGCCGTCTGTGCGCGTCGTCTCCGGCGGCAAGGACATGACCTACCCGTCCTCGAACGTGCTCGTGCAGGAATGGGACGAGTGCGTGGGCGTGAAGACCGGCTACACGAACAACGCGGGCTTTTGCCTGGCCTCGGCCGCCTCCAGGGACGGCCGGGAGCTCTACGCCGTCGTCTTGGGCTGCTCGAACGCGGCCACCCGCTTCACCGACTCGTACAAGATACTCACCTGGGGCTTCGACCACTACCGCAGCGTGCAGCTGGCCTCGGCCTCGGACGTGCTCGTCGACGCGCCCGTGAGCGCCTACCTCGACCGCACGGTGAAAGCCGGCGTCGCCGAGGACACGAGCGCGCAGATCCTCGACTACAACGGCGACGTCTCGGTGGACATGCACCTGCGCGACCTGCCCGACGGGGTGGACGCCGGCGAGGAGGTGGGCACCGTCACCTGGCGGCAAGGCGAGTTCGTGGTGTGCTCGGCGCCGCTCGTGGCAAAGGAGAGCGTGGGCAGCCCGCTGGCGCCGCAGGCCGTGCTCACGGCCGCCATGCGCCTCGTGGGGGTTTTCACGGGCGACGACTGCGTGGCCCAAAGCGTCGCGCACGCGAGCGCGCTGCCCGTGGAGCGCGCCGAGAACCTGACCGGCCGCATCGACTCCAGGCTCGAGACCGACGTCACGCGGCTGGCCTTCGAGCAGGCCTGAGGATTTCGCGGGCTTTCCCCTCGTGCGTGAGCGCGATTTCGCCTCCGCATGCGCCTTACGTGCTAGAATCGACGGCTACGATAGATTCCGGCCACGGGAAAGGCGGACGCCAGATGGACGACAGCACGGCCACATGCCCCATATGCGGCGAGTCCCTGCAGCCCCAGGCGGGCGAGTGCCCGCGCTGCGGCTTCAAGCTCGTGGGGAAGACCCAGGCCTTCGCCCCGGTGGACGCGCATGGCGCCGCCGCCGTCTCGCAGCAGGCCGAGCCCGACACGGTGCCGGCGCTGGAGGTGCTGAAAGGCCCGTATGCCGGCGAGAGCTTCCGCATGGGCCTCGGCGATTTCACCATCGGACGCGACCCGTCTTGCGACCTCTTCCTCTCGAACATGACCGTCTCGCGCCATCACGCGACCATCCACGTCGACGCTTCCGGCGCGACCATCTCCGACGAGGGGTCGCTCAACGGCACCTGGGTGGACGGCAAGGTGGTCGAGCGCGCGCCGCTCGTACCCGGCACGAACGTGCAGATAGGCACTTTCGACATGGTCTACGTGCACGCCCCCTCTCCGCGAAAGGGGGCCTGAGCGAAGCGCCGATGCGGTTGCCTTGCGCACATAGGGCGGCGGGGGGAAAGGGCGTGCGCGCCCGTTTCCGCGCGGCGTTTCGCGTGGGTCTCGCGCTCGTCTTGGCCTGCGCGTTCTCGCTGCCGCCGGTTGCCGCCCACGCCGCAAAGGACAGCTCGTCTGCCACGGCGGCGCAAAAGGAAGGCTCCGCGGGCTCGGCGAAGGACCCCACGGCCAAAAAGGGCGGCGCGGATTCCCCGGCGTCTGATCCGGCGTCTGAAACGGAGGGAGAAGGCGCGACGGGCGGCGCCGAGGAGGCGGGAGACGCG
Organism: bacterium; assembly: GCA_963642995.1. Lineage (GTDB taxonomy): Bacteria > Actinomycetota > Coriobacteriia > Coriobacteriales > QAMH01 > CAVAWX01. Next base: position 74,755 of record CAVIIZ010000003.1, read on the forward strand.
CGGCAATCCCCGGATGCGGCCGGTGCGGACGGCGCGCAGCCCGAGGCGCAGGAAAGCGTGCAAGAACAGCTCTCCGACGACATGCCCGCCGAGGAGCGCGAGGCCAAGCTCAAGGCGGAGGCCGAGAGCCTGAAGGGCAAGGCCGACCAGGCCGCGTCGCGCCTGACCGAGCTGGCGGGCAGCTTGGAGACTTCCTACGAGGACCTCAACCAGGTGAACCGCGACCTTGCCGACACTCAAAACGAGATCGCGGCCCTGGAGCAAAAGCTCGACGAGACCAAAAAGCGCCTCGACGAGGCGAAGACCGCGCTGGGCGCCACGGCAAAGGAGATGTATCGCACGGGCGGAGAGAGCAGCTTCATCTCCGTGCTGCTGGGCTCGACGGACTTCGACGCCTTCGTCTCGAACGCCTTCTTGCTGGGCAAGGTGGCAAGCGGCTGGGAGAGCGTCATCAACGAGGCCGGCGAGCTGTCGCGCGCCTACGCCAACCAGAAAAACCTGCTGTCCACGGCGCAGAAAAAGCAAAGCGCCCTGCAGCTGGAGGCCACGAAGAAAGGCGTCGCCGTCGCGTTGGCCATGTCGGACCAGTCGACGCTGCTGGAAAACCTCGACTCGTCCACGCTGGAGAAGGCCCGCGAGCTCGACGGGGTCACGGGTGGCAACTACGCGGCCTCCGTCGGCACGCACACGGGCGCCATCTCGGACGCCTTGTCGGCAAGCGAGAGCTGGTACAGCAACGCGGGCGACTCCACCAGCAGGGAGGGGTCGCACCCGGCCGCCGTCGAGATAGCGCGCCGGTATCTGGGCGTGCCCTATGTGTGGGCCGGCGCCTCGCCCTCCGGCGGCTTTGACTGCTCGGGGCTGGTGCTCTACGTCTACGCGCAGCTCGGCATCGACTTGCCGCATTTCGCCCGCTCCCAATACGAGTGCGGCCAGCACATCGCCTACAGCGCCCTCATGCCGGGCGACCTCGTGTTTTTCGGCAGCAGCGTCGAGACCATCCACCATGTGGGCATCTACATCGGCGACGGCCAGTTCATCCACGCGCCGCAGACCGGCGACGTGGTGAAGATCTCGAACCTCTCGGCCAGAAGCGACCTCATAGGCGCGTGCCGCCCGTTCTAGGGCCTGCGCCGCGCCCGCCGTCCGGCTCCCGCGTCCTTTCGCCGCTCCTTGCACCTGCCCTCTTTCGCGCCGCCCGCCTTTCGCGCCCCTTGCAAAAACCCGGCTTTGCGCCTAGGGTGGAGGACATGCGAAAATGATTTTCACATGCAGTGCGCCCATGTCACGGAGGCGACGAGATGCAAAAAACGCGACCGCACGTCCCGACCCGCATGCCCCACGCGCGCCACCTGCTTGGGGGCGCGTTCGCGTATAGGGCTCGTTTGCTGGTGAAACGGGGCGCTGCGCTTGCCTGCGCCGCGGTCTTGGCCGCCACGCTCGCTCCGTCTGTCTCCTTCGCCGACCCCGATGCCGCGGCAAACGCCGACGGCGCCGGCCAAGACGCGGTGGAGGCGGCGGCGCAAAAACTCGCCCAGCTCTCCTCGCAGGCAGAGTCGGCCGCCGTCGCGCTCGCCTCCATAGAAAGCCGCATCGAGTCGACGAAAACCGAGATAGAGAGCACGCAAAGCGAGATCGCGGCAAAACGCGAGGAGCTGCAAGGCGCGAAGGCAAACCTCGGCGCCACGGTGCAAGAGGCCTACAAGAACGGCAGCGTGTCGTATCTGTCCGTGCTGCTCGACTCCGCAAGCTTCGAGGAGTTCTCCACGCGCTTCTACATGTTCTCCAAGATAGCGGCAAAGCGCGCCGACACCATCCAGACGGTCACCACCTTGGCAGAAGACCTCGAGAACGCCGAGGGGCGGCTTTCGGCCTCCCTCGACGAGCAGCAGCAGCTGAAGGTGCAGGCCGCCTCGAAGAAGACGGCCGCAGAGGAAAGCGTCGCCCGGCAGCAGGCCATCTTCGACAGCCTGACCGAGGAGCAAAAAGAGGCGGTGAACGCGCGCAACGACGTCGTTGCCCTGGATGCGGGCGCGACGGACGGCGCGGAGCGCAGCGTCCAAGGCGCGCAAGACGCCGACGCAGGCGGTGCGCAGGACAGCTGGGTTGCGCCCGCCCCGCAGCAGGAGACCCATGTCGCGCCGGCTCCTTCCCATGACGAGGCGGCAGATGCCGGCGGCTCGGATGCGGGGTCTGCTTCGGGGTCCGGCTCGGGGTCGGGCGGCGGCCAGGCGGCGGTGGACGTGGCCTTGGGGTATCTGGGCGTGCCCTATGTGTGGGGCGGCACCACGCCGTCCGGCTTCGATTGCTCCGGGCTCATGCAATATTGCTTCAGGCAGGTGGGCATCTCCATCAGCCGCGTCTCCTCGAGCCAGTACTACGACGGCACCCCCGTCTCGCGCTCGGACCTGCAGCCGGGCGACATGGTCTTTTTCGGCAGCGACATCCATCACGTCGGCATGTACATAGGCGACGGCCTCTACGTGCACGCCCCGCGCACGGGCGATGTGGTGAAGGTGTCGAGCCTGTCTTCGCGGGGCGACTACTTCGGCGCCTGCCGCGTCTGGTGAGCGGGGCGCGCGCGACACGCTCCACACCATCTCGCCCCATCGCAAAAGGCCGCGCATGGCGCCCGCGAAACCTTTTCCTCAGTGGGTTCGGAAGGCGCCGCGATGCGCCCCGTGTGCCGCGCGGGCGCCGCCTTGCACGTCTGCGCGGGTTCATCTGCGCTAGTATAGGAGGGCTTGACGTTTTCGAGAAAGGACAAGCCCGCCCATGCCGGTCACCGATTACCTGCGCCGCAACGCCGCCGCGCGTCCGGGCGATGTGGCGCTCGTGGAGATAAACCCGAAGCTGCGCGAGCGCCGCGCCGTCACGTGGCGCGACTACGACCTCATCCAGCCCACGGACACCGTGGCCTACCGCCGCGAGATCACCTGGAAGGTCTTCGACGAGAAGGCCAACCGTTTCGCCAACCTCTTGATCGAGCGCGGCGTCGGCAAGGGCGACCGCGTGGCCATATTGCTGATGAACTGCCTGGAATGGCTGCCCATCTACTTCGGCGTCCTGAAAAGCGGGGCATGCGCCGTGCCGCTGAACTTTCGCTACACCGGCGCCGAGATCGACTATTGCGTGCACAAGGCCGAGGTGGACGTGCTCGTGTTCGGGCCTGAGTTCACGGGGCGCGTCGAGGAGGTCGCCGCCTCCATCCAGCCGCACCGCCTGCTCTTCTACGTGGGCGAGGACTGCCCGAGCTTCGCGGAGAGCTACCGCGAGCTGGCCGCGAACTGCTCGTCTGCCGACCCGCAGGTGCCCATCTCCGAAGACGACGACGCGGCCATCTACTACTCCTCGGGCACGACGGGCTTTCCCAAGGCCATCCTGCATCCGCACCGCTCGCTTTCCCAGGCCGCCGAAATGGAGCAGGCCCACCACGGGCAGACCGCAGACGACGTCTTTCTGTGCATCCCGCCCCTCTACCACACGGGCGCGAAGATGCACTGGATGGGCAGCCTCATATCCGGCTCGCGCGCCGTGCTCTTGCGCGGGGTCGACCCGCAGACCATATTGCAGACCGTCAGCTCGGAGCGCTGCACCATCGTGTGGCTGCTCGTGCCCTGGGCCCAAGACATGCTCGCAGGCCTCGAGTCGGGAAGCATCGACCTGTCGGATTACGCGCTTTCCCAATGGCGCCTCATGCACATCGGCGCCCAGCCCGTCCCGAAGAGCCTGGTCGAGCGCTGGCGGCGCTTTTTCCCGAATCACCAATACGACACGAACTACGGCCTGTCCGAGTCCACGGGGCCGGGCTGCGTGCACCTGGGCGTGGACAACATCGAGCATGCGGGTGCGATCGGCGTGCCGGGCCACCGCTGGGAGGCGAAGGTCGCCCGCGAGGACGGGACCGAGCTTGCGGACGGCGAGGTGGGCGAGCTGTGGGTGAAGGGGCCGGGCGTCATGCGCTGCTACTACAACGACCCGAAGGCCACCGCAGAGGTCCTGCGCGACGGCTGGCTGCTCACAGGCGATATGGCCTACCGCGACGACGAGGGGTTCTTCTGGCTCGTGGACCGCAAGAAGGACGTGATCATCTCCGGCGGCGAGAACATCTACCCCGTGCAGGTGGAGAATTTCCTGGCGGCGCACCCGGCTGTCAAAGACGTCGCCGTCATAGGCATGCAAGACGCGCGCCTGGGCGAGGTGGCGGCCGCCATCGTCGAGCTGAAGCCGGGGTTTGAGGACGTGGACGAGGCGGCCATCGACGATTTCTGCCTGGGGCTGCCGCGCTACAAGCGGCCGCGCCGGGTGATATTCGCCGACGTGCCGCGCAACGCGACGGGCAAGATAGAAAAACCGCTGCTGCGGCGCACCTACGACGCGGAGCGGCTCGTGGACAGGGAAAACCGCGCCTGAGGGAAAAGCCTCGAAACGGGCGCGAAGAGGAAGGGCGAAAACGGTGAACAGGGAGTTGATGTCGGGAAACGAGGCCGTGGCCTTGGGAGCATGGCAGGCGGGCGTGGCCGTGGGCGTGGGATACCCGGGCACGCCGTCTACCGAGACGCTCGAGGCGCTCGCGCGGCGGACGGGCCCTGCCTGCGAGTGGGCGCCCAACGAGAAAGTGGCCCTCGAGGTCGGGATAGGCGCCAGCATGGGCGGCGTGCGCGCGCTCGTCACCATGAAGCACGTGGGGGTCAACGTCGCGGCCGACCCGCTCATGTCCGTCTGCAACGCCGGCGTGGGCGCGGGTCTGGTGGTCTTGGCCGCCGACGACCCGTCGTGCTATTCCTCGCAAAACGAGCAGGACTCGCGCAACTACGCGGCATTCGCGCGGGTGCCCATGCTCGAGCCCGCCGATTCGGCCGAGGCCCGCGAGTTCACGCTGCGCGCCTTCGACATATCCGAGACCTTCGACGTGCCCGTCATGGTGCGCGAGACCATGCGCATCGCCCACACGAAGACGGTCGTGGACACGTCTGCCGGGCGCATCGAGGCCGCGGCGGGCGACTACGGGGACGACCCGTCGAAATGGGTGATGGTTCCCGCGCACGCGCGCGAGCGCCGCGCCCTGGCCGACAAGAGGACGGAGGCGCTCGTCGAATACGCCGAGCACAGCGACCTGAACCGCGTCGAGATGCGCGGGCGCGAGATGGGCGTCGTGTGCAGCGGCGCGGTCTACCAGCACGTGCGCGAGGCGCTGCCCGAGGCCAGCGTGCTCAAGCTCGGCCTGTCCTGGCCCCTGCCGCCGCAGAAGGTGGGGGAGTTTGCCGCTTCGGTGGAAAGGCTCTACGTCGTCGAGGAGGCCTGCGCGTTTTTCGAGCCCGCCATACGCGCGATGGGCGTCGAGGTCTCCCGCCCGCCCGCCAGGCCCTTGCCCGCCGCAGGCGAGCTGACGGCGTCTCGCATCGCGGCCTCTTTCGCAAAGCCCCCCGCGCGGCACTACCCGAAGCTCTCCGATGTGCCCGAGCGTCCGCCCTCGCTGTGCCCGGGTTGCCCGCACCGTCTGGTGTTTGCCGCCTTGCGCGACATGAAGGCCATCGTGTGCGGCGACATCGGCTGCTACACGCTCGGCGCCACCCCGCCGCTGTCGGCCGTGCACTCCACCATCGACATGGGAGCCTCGCTTTCCATGGCGCACGGCATGGAGCTGGCCGGCGTGCCCGCCCGCGCGGGCCGTCCCGTCGTGGGGGTGATCGGCGACTCGACCTTCGCGCACTCCGGCATCACGAGCCTCCTCGGCACCGTCTACAACGCCGGAGCGGGCACGCTGTGCATACTCGACAACCGCACGACGGCGATGACGGGCTGCCAGGGAAACCCCGTGAACGGCCTCACGCTCGAGGAGTCGGTCGAGCCGGGCGCCTCGCCGCTCGACGTGCCCGCCGACCGCCGGCTCGACCTGGCCGCGCTGTGCCGCGCGCTGGGGGTGCGCGACGTCGAGGAGGTCGACGCGCAAGACCTCGGCGCGGTGAAGGCGGCGCTGGAAAGCGCGACGCAGGCGGCCGACACGCTGTCGGTGCGCATATTCCGCTCGCCGTGCCGCCTCGTGGACAGGACGCGCAAGCCCGCCTTGCAGGTGGGGGAGGAGTGCCGTGCATGCGGCCTGTGCGTGAAGCTCGGCTGCCCTGCGATCGGCACGGACGGGCAGGGGCATGCGAGCATCGACGCGTCGCGCTGCATCGGCTGCGGGCAATGCGCCCAGACCTGCCCCTTCGGCTGCATCGGCGAGGGAGAGGGGGACATGCGATGAACATGTTGAAAAACGCGGGCGCGCAAGCCGGGCGCCCGGCTTTCGAGGCGTCCGAACAGGCAGGTGGCGCTGCGGGCGCGACGACGACCGTGCTGCTCGTGGGAGTGGGCGGACAGGGCACGGTGCTTGCGGGCGACGTGCTGGCCCGCACGGCCCTCGCCTCGGGATTCGACGTGAAGCTCTCCGAGATACACGGCATGTCGCAGCGCGGAGGGTCGGTCAGCACCGTGGTGCGCTTCGGCGCCGAGGTGGCCGGCATGACAGCCGAGCCCGGGTGCGCGGACCTCATCGTGTCTTTCGACAAGCTCGAGGCCTTGCGCGTCCAAGACCTCCTCGTCCGCGAAGGCGGCGTGCTGTTCACCAACGACGAGATGCAAGTCCCCCAGGCGGTTGCCTGCGGCAAGCAGCGCCTGCCGCGCGACATCGACGGGCGTTTGGAGAAACTCGGCGCCCGCCTCGTCTGCGCCACCCGCATGGCAAAGGAGGCCGGCAGCCCGAAATCGGCGAACATCGCGCTGCTCGGCGCGGCCTCGACCGTGCTGCCCTTCTCCGAGGACGCCTGGCGCGCCACCATAGAGGCCCGCGTGCCCGCAAAGACCGTCGAGGCCAACCTCGCCGCGTTTGAAAGCGGGAGGAAGAGCGTCTAGGTGCGCCGCTTTCTCCTCATCGCCTGCGTCTGCGTCCTGGCTGGCGCCGCGCTTGCCGCCGCAGGCGTCGTCCCCCGCGCGTTGTCCTCGCGGCAAAGCGCCGTCGCGGCCACGGTGAACGGCGCCGAGATCTCCGAAGACGAGGTCACGGCCTACATAGAGGGCTTTCGCTCGGAAAACGTCGACTACGAAAACGACACGGGCTGGGCGAGCTTCCTCTCCGACGCGGGCTACACCGCCGAGGGCCTGCGCCACCACGTGCTCGACACCGTGTTCATCCCCGAGGCGCTGGTGAGGCAGGAATGCGCCGCACGCGACATCGTCGTCACCGACAAGGACCTCGAATCGCTCATCGCCCAGGAGAAGAGCTACTACGAGAAGCGCTACGGCAAGGACTCGTGGGACAGCGTCTTGGCCAGCTACGGCTACGACGCGGCCTCGTGGCGCGACAACGAGGAGGACCGCCTGCTGGAGAAAAAGCTCATCCAGGCCGTGGTCGAGGTGGGCGAGCCGGGCGACGACGCGGTGCAGGTCGCGGCAAACGAGAAGGCCAGCGCCTACAACGGCAGGCATTCGCTGTACCTGGACTTCGCGACGGCCGAAGAGGCGCAAGGCGCGAGGGAGCGCCTGGTCGCCGGCGGGGCAGAGGGCCTGTCCCGCGAGGCCTTCGCCGCCCTTTCCGCCGACCCTCAGGCGGTCAAGGACGCGGGCTGGAGCTCGCTTCCCGAGGACCGCGCGAAGATGTCCAACGCCTACACCAAGGCCTTGCAGGGGCTTTCCGCCGGTGCGGCAAGCGAGCCGTTCGAAGACGACGGCGTGTGGCGGCTGGTCTTGTGCGACGAGGTGTTCGAGGTCGGACGCGACGAGGAGTTCGTCTCGCTGGAGCGCATCCCCTCGCCCATAGTCGATCAGCTGCGCGCCGACACTTTGCAATCCGAGCGCGAGAGCGCCTTCGAGTCGTGGCTGTCGGACGTGCGCTCGCGCGCGTCGGTCGTCGTCTCGGACATGCCGGACGGCTTGTCCTACGATGTGGACGTGCCCTTGGAGCAGACGCTTGCCGGCGTGGACGGCGCGGCCGGCGGCGACGCGGCTGTGGCCGCCCGGGGCGCGGGCGAAGCAGGCGGCAGAACAGGTGAAGCAGGCGGCGCGTCAGCCGATGCCGGCAACGGCGCGGCCGCGGCCTCGAGCGCCGGCGACGGCACGGCAGGCGCCGGCGCGGCCGGCGGGAAGGGGAGGTAGGCTTCTCGTGCCCGCCGCAAGGTTTGCCCCCAGCCCCAGCGGGCGCATGCACCTGGGCAACATGCTGAGCGCCCTGCTGGCGTGGCTGTCGGCGCGCCACGACGGGCTGGAGTTCAAGCTGCGCCTCGAAGACCTCGACGGACGCTGCCGCAGCGATGAAGCGTCTCGTCTCATCGTCGACGACTTGCGCTGGATGGGACTGGACTTCGATGGGAAACCGGAGTGCCAATCGGCGCATCCGGCCCTCTTCGAGGAGGCGTTCGCGCGCCTGCAGGAGACGGGCCTGCTCTATCCGTGCTATTGCTCGCGGGCCGACCTGCATGCCGCGTCGGCGCCGCACGCCGCAGACGGCACCCCCATATATCCCGGCACCTGCCGCGGGCTGGACGAGGCGGCGAGAACGCGAAAAGAAGGGGAGCTGCGCGCGCGCACGGGGCACGGGCCTGCCTGGCGCATCGAGGTGCCGGCCGAGCGCGTGGGGTTTCGCGACGGGCACCTGGGGCGCGTGAGCCAAGACCTCGCGCGCGAGGCGGGGGATTTCGTGGTGCGCCGCAGCGACGGCGTCTTCGCCTACCAGCTGGCCGTCGTGGCAGACGATGCGGCGGCGGGCGTCACGCAGGTCGTGCGCGGCGACGACCTCGTGTCCTCGACTCCGCGCCAGATCTGGCTCCAGCGCCTGCTGGGATATCCGACGCCGGCGTATTTCCACCATCCGCTGCTCGTGGACGCGCGGGGCCGGCGCCTGTCCAAGCGCGACCGCGACCTGGAGATGGGCTATGTGCGCGACCACCTGGCAGGCGGCGCGGAGGCGCTCGTGGGATGGCTGGCGCATTGGGCGGGCTTGCGCGATGCGCCCGACCCCGTCGCGGCGCGCGAGCTCGTGGCCGGTTTTTCCTGGGACGCCGTGGCACGCGAGCCGCGCGTCGTGGACGCCCGCGCGATGTTCGGCGCGTAGCCCCCCCGCTTTTCCCTGCGTCCGCGCGAGGGCGCTTCCCATGTCCGCGGGCAAGGCAGCGCGCCGCCCTTCCCGAAAAAGGCGTGGTGCGCCGCGTGCGGGGGTTTATACTAGCGGCTGTTGTATTCGACCCGACACCATCACACAGCGGAGGTTCCATGTCTTTCACGAAACGATATCTCGCGCCCCTCTTCGTCGCCGGCGCCCTCGTCGCGCTCGCGTGCGCGCTCTCGGGCTGCGGCGAGCAGGTGGCCGCCACATGGGCGCATGGGCAGATCCTCGAGTCCGACGTCACCACGCAGATCACCTCGATGCAGTCCTCGCGCTCGACCAGCTCCACCACGAGCTCCGACGACTCGAGCAGCTCCACCACGGAGTCGTGGCCGGACTACATCAAGAACCGCAGCTACGATTCGGACGCCAGCGACGAGGACAAGGCCAAAGGCGACGGCACGGTGGCCCAGCTGCGCGAATACGCCATCAACACGCTGATGAAGACGAAGGTGGTGGATTACGAGGTCGAGCAGAAGAACTACACCATCTCCGACGACGAGCTGAACACCTACGTCGACGAGCAGAAGACCACCTACGAGTCCTACTACGGCCAGGGCATGTCCGGCACCTTCGAGAGCATCCTGCAGATGATGGGCTACAAGAACCTCGCCGCCTTCAAAGAGGAGGCCAAGGAGACCTTGAAGGAGCGCAAGCTGCAAAAGGAGGTCACGGGCAAGGACGAAAGCGAGGACGACTTCGACCAAGACGCGTGGGACGCGCATGTGAAGGAGCTGGTCAGCAACTCCGACCTGCACATCAACGACATGCCCTCCGACACCACCTACGACCCGTCCTCGCCCAAGTACTCCGATCCCGATTCCAGCTCCACGTCGACCACCACCACGACCACGGACTCCGACAGCTCGGCGTCCGGCACCGACGGCACGGCCACGACCGTCACCGGCAGCGACACGCAGACCATGTCGATCGACGCCAACGGCAACGTCACCACCACGAACAACGACGGCGCCACGACCACGGACACGACAGGCCAGAACACCTCCACGTCCACGGATTCCGGCTCGGGGTCTTCGGAGAACACGGATAATTCGAGCAACACCGGCAGCTCGGACAACTCGGGCAGCTCGAACAATTCGGGCAATTCCGGGGACTCGAACAACTCGAACAACTCGAACGGCTCCAACAACACGGGCAACTAGCATGTGCCGCACGCCCGCTCGCCGCACCGCAACAGGTGCAGGCCGCGGGCGCACGAGACGTGCGGGCAAGGGGCGGCGTGGACGCGCCGCGCCGGCCGATGGCAAGACGGGCCGCATCGAACAAGGAGGCGAGATAGCGATGTACAACAAGAAGACGGTGAAAGACGCCGACGTCGCCCACAAGCGCGTGCTGCTGCGCGTCGATTTCAACGTTCCCCTCTACGAGGGCACGGTGGCAGACGACACGCGCATACGCGAGGCGCTCCCCACCATCGAGTACCTGATAGAGCACGACGCGCGCGTCATCATCGCAAGCCACCTGGGCCGCCCGAGCGGGCACGGCGCCTTCGAGAGCCAGTTCTCCATGATGCCCGTGGCCATGCGCCTCATCCAGCTGCTGGGACGGCCCGTCACCGTGATAGGCGGCGCCGACATCGCAGGCGAGGACGCGCTGGCCGCAAGTCTTGCCCTCAAAGACGGCCAGGTGATGATGCTGGAGAACCTGCGCTTCGACGACGGCGAGAAGAAAAACGACCTGGCCTTCGTGCACCGCCTGGCCAGCCTGTGCGACATGTGCGTGAACGACGCGTTCGGGGCGGCGCACCGCGCGCATGCCTCCATCGCCGGCGTGCCCGAGTTCGTCCCGGCCGTGTCCGGCCTGCTCATGGCCCGCGAGGTCGAGACCCTGACGAACATGCTGGCCGCACCCGAGCATCCTTTCGTCGCCATATTGGGCGGCTCGAAGGTCTCGGACAAGATAGGCATCATCGAAAACCTCATGAACGTGGCAGACGCCATACTCATAGGCGGCGCCATGTGCTTCACCTTCCTGGCCGCGCAAGGGCACTCGACGGGCACCTCGAAGATGGAGGCCGACATGGTGCAGACCGCGCGCGGGATGCTGGACGCGGCGGCCGAGAGGGGCGTGAAGCTGCTCATCCCCACAGACGTGGTGTGCGCCGACATGTTCGCCGAGGGCGCGAAAACGCAGGTGTGCGGCGTCGAAGAGGTGCCGGACGACATGATGGGGCTGGACATAGGACCGGCCACCGTAGAGATGTTTGCCGCCGAGATCGCCGCGGCAAAGACCGTGTTCTGGAACGGCCCTATGGGCGTGTTCGAGTTCCCCAGCTTCGAGGCGGGCACGAAAGGCGTCGCGCAGGCGGTGGCCGACACGTCTGCCACGACCATCATCGGCGGCGGCGATTCGGTGGCCGCCGTCAAGAAGTTCGGTTTGCAAGACGAGGTCAGCTTCATCTCCACCGGCGGCGGCGCGTCGATGCGCCTGCTGGAGGGCAAGCCGCTGCCCGGCGTGGAGGCGCTGCAGGACAAGGAGGGCTAGGGCATGGAGAAGACAGCGGGGACGGGCAATGCCGCCGGCCGCCGGCCGGTCGTCGCCGGCAACTGGAAGATGAACGAGACGGTCGCCCAGGCCGTGGCGCTCGCGCAGCAGATCAGCTACAAGGAAAACGGCTGGGATGGCGTGGACGTGGTCTTGTGCCCGCCGTTCACCTGCCTGAAGAGCGTGGAAAACGTGCTCGTGTTCGACAAGAGCTGCATCGAGCTGGGCGCGCAGGACGTCTTCTGGGAAGACGAGGGCGCCTTCACGGGCGCGATCGGCTGCGCGCAGCTGGCCGAGCTGAGATGCGCCTACTGCATCGTGGGCCACAGCGAGCGTCGCGCGTATTTCCACGAAAGCGATGCCGACGTGGCCCGCAAGGTGGCCGCGCTGGTGAAGAAGGGCATCGTCCCCATCATGTGCTGCGGCGAGGATGCGGGCGTGCGCGACGCGGGCGGGCATCTGGCCTTCGTCGAGGCTCAGGTGCGCGCCGGCCTCGCGGGACTCGAGGCGGCGCAGGTGGCGAAGTGCATCGTCGCCTACGAGCCCGTCTGGGCCATCGGCACGGGCGCGGCGGCGGCCCCCGAGCAGGCGCAGGAGATGTGCGCGCATATACGCGCCGTGGTGGCCGACATGGCCGGGTCGGAGGCGGCCGCCAAGCTGCGCGTGCTCTACGGCGGGTCGATGAAGCCGGAAAACGCCGCGTGGTTTTTGGAGCTGCCCGACTGCGACGGCGGCCTGATCGGCGGCGCGGCGCTCCATGCCGGCAAGTTCGCCGAGCTGGTCGAATGCGCCAAGCGCGCAGACGACGCGCGCAAGCTGGGATAGCCGGGAAAACGGCGCGAGGGCGATGGTGGAGGCGCGCGGGGAGCATGTGGTGCGGCGCGGGTCCGGCCCGATGCCGAAAGGGGCGGCGCGGCTCGCCTTGACGCCGGCTCGCCCGCGCCGCTCGATTTTCCCCTCCACCGACAAACGCGAAAGGACGCATGCGATGAAACCTGTGCTTTTGGCGATCATGGACGGCTACGGCCTGGCGCCCGCCGGCCCCGGCAACGCCGTCGAGCTGGCCGACAAGCCCTTTTTGGACGCGGCATTCTCCGGCAGGCCGCACACGACCCTGGGCGCGTCCGGGCGCGATGTCGGCCTGCCGGACGGGCAGATGGGAAACTCCGAGGTCGGGCACTTGAACATGGGCGCGGGGCGCGTGGTGCCCCAGGAGCTCACGCGCATCGACGACGCCTGCGCGGACGGCTCCATCGAGCAAAACGAGGTGCTGGTCGCGGCGATCGACGCGGCCATCGAGGCCGGCCGCCCCATCCACTTCATGGGGCTGCTCTCCGACGGCGGCGTGCACTCGAACATGGCGCACCTGGAGGCCATGCTGGAGATGGCGGCGGGCCGCGGTGCGCGCGACATGCGCATCCACGCCTTCATGGACGGCCGCGACGTGGACCCGCATTCGGGCGAGGGCTACATGCAGCGCATCGTCGACTTCGGCAACCGCATATTCGACGAGCACGACGGCGCGATGGCGCTCGTGGCCACCATCTCGGGGCGCTACTACGCCATGGACCGCGACAACCGCTGGGACCGCGTGCAGCAGGCCTGGAACGCCATAGCCCTGGGCCAGGGCAAGGGGTTTGCGCGCGGCGCGGCGGTGCAGGCGGTGCGCGCCAGCTACGCCGACGGCATATCCGACGAGTTCGTCATACCCACGGTCCTCGACCACCGCGGGGTCAACGACGGCGACACGGTCGTCTTCTTCAACTTCCGCCCCGACCGCGCCCGCCAGCTCACCCGCGCCTTCATCGCGGCGCAAGGCACCTTCGACGGGTTCGACCGCGTGCACGTGCCGCAGGTGAACTTCGTGTGCATGACCGAATACGACGAGACTTTCGACGTGCCCGTGGCCTTCCCGAAGGCGCATCCCGAAAACGTGCTGGCCGACTACCTGGCCGCGTCCGGCCTGCGCCAGTTCCACACGGCCGAGACGGAAAAGTACGCGCACGTCACCTTCTTCTTCAACGGCGGGGTGGAGGAGCCCAAGGAAGGCGAGGAGCGCTGCCTCGTGGACTCGCCCAAGGTGGCCACCTACGACCTCAAGCCGGAGATGAGCGCGCCGCAGGTGACGGAGAAGCTGGAGGCGGCCATACGCGCCGATGCCGCCGACGTCTACATCGTGAACTACGCGAACTGCGACATGGTGGGCCACACCGGCGTCATCGACGCGGCGGTGCGCGCCGTCGAGGCCGTGGACGCGGGCGTGGCGCGCGTGGTGGGGGCGGTGCTGGAGAAGGGCGGCGCGGCGCTCGTCACGGCAGACCACGGCAACGCCGACAAGATGCTCGCCGACGACGGGGAAAGCCCCTGGACGGCGCACACGACCAACCGCGTGCCGCTTCTCTTGTTCGCCGGCGACGCGTCGCTTTCGCTGGCCGACACGGGAGACGGGCGCCTGGCCGACGTGGCGCCGACGCTCGTGGACCTGCTCGGCCTGGAATGCCCGCGCGAATGGACGGGAAAATCTCTGCTCGTGCGCGGCTAGCTTGTGCTACACTGTCGAACTCGTGATGCGCGAAGGCATCACGCGAGCATCAAAGCATCAAAAGGAGTCGTTGCACGTGGAATCAGTCATCAGCTTTCTGCAATCGGCGCCGGTGGTCATCGCCGTCGTGATCGTCTGGGCCATCTCGGCGGTGGGCCTCGTGGTCTTCGTCTTGCTGCACTCCGGACAGGGCACGGGCGTGTCCGATGCCATCATGGGCAGCGTCTACGGCACGGACATGGGCTCGAGCATCATCGAGAGAAACCTCGACCGCATCACCGTGGTGTTCGCCGTCCTCTTCATCGTGTGCCTTTTGCTGATGATGGTAATATACCCGCAGGGCACGGTCGGCGGCTCTTCTTGAGTTGCGGTACCGCTGCCTGTTTTTCCTCGTGTGTCGGAGTGGCGGAATGGCAGACGCGCTAGCTTGAGGTGCTAGTGCCCAATTTAACGGGCGTGTGGGTTCAACTCCCATCTCCGACACCAGCAAAGCCTCGGGGCGGTCCGAAAAACGGGCCGTCTTTTTTCGTGGCGTGTCGTGCGCGGGAAGCAAGGCGCCTGCTCCGTCCGCACCGCCTCGAAAACGAGCCGTCTCCTCCCTTGCCCGCGCCGCCCCGAAAAACGCCTTGCGCCCCTTCCTTCGACCCGGCGGTTTTGCGCTATCCTTGTGCGCGTTGTTTTTCACCGCACATGCCCGTTGTCCACACGTGAGGAGCGCTGCGCCCATGCCCGCCTTCGACTTCGAGTCGCTCATCGCCGAAATTCCCGACTACCCCGAACCCGGCGTCACCTTCAAAGACATCACCCCCCTCGTCGCCGACGCGCAAGGCTTTGCCGCCGTCGTCGATGCGATCGCCGGGCACTTCTCCGATTGCGGCGTGACGAAGGTGGTGGGCGCCGAGGCGCGCGGCTTTCTGGTAGGCGCGCCCGTGGCCGCGAAGCTGGGCGCCGGCTTCGTGCCCGCCCGCAAGCCTGGCAAGCTTCCGCGCGCCACCTTCACCCAGTCCTACGAGCTGGAATACGGGCACACCTCGCTGGAGATGCACGCCGACGCCATGGGGCCGGGGGATGTGGCCTTGGTGGTCGACGACCTCATCGCCACGGGGGGCACGGCGCTGGCCTGCGTGAAGCTCGTCGCCCAAAGCGGCGCGCGCCTCGCCGGCCTGGGCTTTCTGCTGGAGCTCGTGCCCTTCAAAGCGCGCGAGCAGATGGCGAAGGTCACGGACGCGGAGTTTTTCAGCCTCGTCCAAGTCGAGGACTACTAGGAAAGCCGCGAAGGCGCGCTGCGCATTTGCGCATTCGCGTCCGCCGGGAAACGCCCGCAACCGCAGCCCGCGTCCGCAAGTGAGGAGAGCCCCATGGCCCGCAAGAAGAAGTTCGACTATTTCGACGCGTTCGTCCAGATCAGCGCCCATGCCGTGACCTATGCCGAGGAAATGGTCAAGTGGCTCGAGTACAACTACGAGGAGGGCGCCGCCGGAAAAGTGGGCAAGGTCGAGGGGTCGCTCAAAGCCTACGAGAAGTTCCACGCCATCGAGGAGGCCTCCGACGAGATCACCCACGAGATCTCGTCCAATCTGGTCAGCGAGTTCGTCACCCCCATCGAGCGCGAGGACATACTCGCGCTGGCAGGCGAGCTCGACAGCGTCGTCGACCACATCGACGAGGTCTTGCAGCGCATGTACATGTACAACGTGAAGAACGTCTCGCGCGAGGTCGTGGACATGGCCAACATCGTGCTCGAGGCCACGCGGGCCTTGCACGCGGCCTGCGAGCACTTCGCCGACTACAAGCAGCCGGGCGCCTTGCGCGAGTGGATCGTGAAGGTCAACGACTACGAGGACGCGGGCGATCACGCCTATATCCGCAGCATGCACGAGCTGTACAAGCGCGCCGAGGAATCCGACGACCCGAACACGAAGATCGACGCCTTCGGCATGGGCGGCGTGCTGTCTGCGCTGGAGAACTGCTGCGATTGCGCCGAGGACGCCGGGGACACCATGCTCATGGTCATCATGAAGAACTCCTAGCATCCGGTGCAGGAAAAGGTAGTGGGAAGGGCCGGCATGTCGGAAATCGAGAAGATGGATTTGGAGTCGAAAGACTTGGTTGCCGAGCGCATAGAGCAGCTGAGGCAGCTGCTGCCCGAGGCGTTCGGCGAAGACGGCATCGACTTCGAGAAGCTGCGCCTGCTGCTGGGCGACGAGGTCGAAGATGGATCGGAGCGCTACGCCTTCACGTGGCCCGGCAAAATGAACGCCATCCGCCAATCGCAGACGCCGAGCACGGCGACGCTGCGTCCAAACGTGGAGAAGTCCCGTGGCCGCGACGGCGAAGACGGCAGCTTCGACTCCGACAACATCTACATTGAGGGTGATAACCTTGAGGCGATGAAGCTGTTGTTGCGTGCATACCACGCTTCGTTCGATTTGATTTATTTCGATCCCCCGTACAACACCGGAAAAGATTTTATTTATCCTGATACTTTCGGAGATTCTATTGCGAATTACAAACAGCAAGCTGGTCTAATTGGGCAGTCGAATGCACCCACTGCTGGCCGTTTCCACTCCTCTTGGTGTACGACCCTATACCCGCGCTTACGGCTTGCTAGAGAGTTGCTTTCCGATACTGGCGCATTGGTTATCAGCATCGGGGTACAAGAGATTGAAAATCTTCTAAGGCTCTGTGGCGAAATATTTCCCGACAAACAGGTTGTTCCAATCACTGTTCAGACATCCGGAGGTAAGCCTTCAGGTGGATTCAATCTCTTGCATGAGTACCTTTTGTTTGTAGTTGATGAGGAATTTCAAGCCAATCGAATTAGCCGTTTTGGCGGTGCGCAGAGGAGCCCGTTCGAAGGTCTTCCTCTGAGTACGTTTAACAAGATTCAGCGCCCTAATCAAGCATATCCCATTTTTATCAACCCAGATACTCTGACTATTGCAGGTGTAGGAAAGTCGCTAGCGGAGAGAATCAACGACGGGTCGTATCAAGGCATCAAAGGCGACTTTAAATATGATTTTACCGAGGCGCCTTCTGGCACTATTGCGATTTGGCCTTATACGGCAAAAGGAAAAGAGTGCATTTGGCGATTGAAGCCTGACCGCTTGTTGTCTGACTGGGAGAAAGGCTATATAAAAGTCTCTTCCAACGTTTATGACTCATGCCCTAACGCTTTTAGCCTTCAGTACCTTCCTGATGGAGTAATTAAAAAGGTCGAGAGTGGGCAGCTTCCTGTTGTCGGAGTTGAGGCAAATGGCAAAACGTTAGTTTTTGGTGAAAACAAAACAGCAGGCGCGCAAATTCCATCAATGCTTGCTGAAAAGGACTATCAAACAGTAAAAGGAACAAGCCAGCTTAAAGATTTATTTGGCACCGATCAGTCGCCATTTGATTATCCAAAACCTCTTGATCTAATCAAAGACATAATTGGCCTTACGACGACCGATTGCGCCCGAGTGCTTGATTTTTATTCAGGGTCTGCAACTACGGCGCATGCCTGTATGGTGACGGATTTTGAAAATTCCGAAAATCGACACTGGGTAATGATGCAGCTTCCGAGCGCCTGCGACCCTGATTCTCCAGCAGCCTCTATGGGGTTTGAGAACATATGCCAGGCAGGTGAACAACGAATTCGATTAGCTGGTGAAGATTTAATTGGTTTATGCGAAGAAGCCAACCGTCAACCCAAGCTTAACGAGGAGCCTAAGCAGCTTCCAGATATCGGCTTCCGCGTGTTCGAGCTCGACGAATCAGGCATCGAAAAACCTGAGCCTGGCAAGCTTGTGCTCGACGTCGTGAAGCCCGACCGCTCCGAGCTCGATATCGTCTTCGAGATGATGCTGAAGTGGGGTCTGGAGCTCACGTTGCCCGTGGAGAAAACCGAGGCAGCGGGCTATCCCATCTGGTCCGTTGACCACGACGAGCTCATCTGCTGCATGAAACGCGGCCTTACCACACAGACGTTTGAGGCCATCGCCGAAATGGAGCCGCGCCGCGTGCTCATCTTGGACTCCGTGCTCGACGACACGTTGAAGCTCAACGCCGTGCAGATCTTCAAGCACGCGCAGGAGCGCTGCGGCCACGAGATCGAATTGAGGACGCTCTAGCGGGCGGGAGCGGACGCGATTGCAAGAGGGTCTGTTAGAATGTGGGAAAGTTGGAAATTTCAAGTGCTGAGAGGCTGCGAAAGATGGTTGCAACGTTGAAAGCGAAGTCGCAGGTGACGATCCCCGCAAACGTCGTCAGGGAAGCAGGGCTTCGGACAGGCGACGCATTCGACGTCGTCTACAGGGACGGGAGCATCGTGCTGACCCCGGTCGTGTACGTCTCGAGAAAGGACGCCGAGGCGCTCGGGTTTGCGCAGGACATGGACGCGCGCTACGAGCGGATGCTCCAAGGCGACCATATCCGGCACGACCTTGTCGAAGGGTAGGCGGGATGGAGCTGCAATGGTCGCCTGAAGCCTGGGACGAGTACCTGTCGTGGCGGACGGAGGACAGGAAGACGCTGAAGCGCATAAACGCCTGTGTCAAATCGATTCAGCGGGACGGAAAGCCAATCGGAAAATCCGAGCTGCTCAAAGGGTCGAGACACGGGCTGCGCAGCGTGCGCATCGACGCGAGGAACCGGCTGGTCTACAAAATCGACGAGCATGTCGTGAGGATAGTTTCCTGCAGGGGGCGCTACGATGGCTAGCGGAAAGCTCGAGTTCAAATTCTCGTCGGACCAGCGCCACCAGACCGAGGCCATCGAGGCCACCTGCAACCTGTTCAAGGGGCAACAGTTCATCAGCAGCTCGTTCACTGCCGCTACCTACAAGGGCGAGGGGCTCTTTGCTGATGGCGAAGTCCTGAGCGTCGGCCACGGCAACGACGTGCGCGTGACGCCCGGGCAGCTGTTGGAGAACCTGCACGCCGTGCAGGAGGACAACTGCCTGCCGCCCACCGACGAGCTCACCGACGGGCGCCTGCGCGATTTCACCATCGAGATGGAGACGGGCACGGGCAAGACCTATGTCTACATCCGCAGCATCTACGAGCTGAATCGCCGCTACGGCCTCACCAAGTTCGTCATCGTGGTGCCCAGCATCGCCATCCGCGAGGGCGTGCTGAAGAGCTTCCAGACCATGAAGAAGCACTTCGACACGCTCTACGACAACACGCCGCTCGACTATTTCGTGTACGACTCGAAGGACATGGGGCCTGTCGGCAACTTCGCCACGTCCAGCTCCATCCAGGTGATGGTCATCAACATCGACGCCTTCAACAAGGGTCTGGACAAGGACGGCACGGCCAAGGAGGGCAACCTGTTCCACCGTGCCAGCGAGAAGCTTGTCGGCGGACGCAGCCCGCGCGAGCTGGTGAGCGAGTGCAAGCCCATCGTCATCATCGACGAGCCGCAAAGCGTCGACAACACCAAGCAGGCCAAGGCCGCCATCAAGAGCCTGAGCCCGCTGTTCGTGCTGCGCTACTCGGCCACGCACAAGACGGCCTACAACATGATCTACCGCCTCACGCCCGTGGACGCCTTCGAGCGCAACCTGGTCAAGGGCATCTGCGTGGACTCCGTCAGGGCCGACACCGACCTGAACGGCGCCTACGTGCGATTGGAGTCCGTGAAGGCCAACCCCTTCAGCGCGAAGCTCACCATCGACGTGCGCCGGGCCGACGGCACGCAAAAGCGCAAGGCCGTCGCCGTGAAGACCGGCGCCGACCTCTACGAGAAGAGCAACGAGAACACCGACTACGAGGCCGGTTGGATCGTGAGCAACATAGGCACCGCCGCGGGCGACGAGTTCGTCGAGTTCCAAAACGGGGAGGTGCTCGAGCTGGGCGAGGCTTTGGGCGACGTTGCCGATGAGGCCGTGAAGCGCGCGCAGATCCGCCGCACCATCGAGAATCACCTGGCCCGCCAGCTCGAGCTGTGGCCGCGCGGCGTGAAGGTGCTGAGCCTGTTCTTCGTCGACCGGGTGGACAAGTACCGCGTCTACGAGCCCGAGGTCCACGGCGGCGAATACGCGCAGGTCTTCGAGGGCGAATATGCCGACCTGCTTGAGACGAAGGCGCCGAGGCGCGTCGCCAAGGCCGCGGGCCTGGGCAAGGGCACGTGGCGCGAGTGCTACGAGGCTGTGGGTGCGCCGTTGGTGCGCGACCCTTCCGCCGTGCACCAGGGCTACTTCGCAAAAGACAAGAAGGGCAAGTTCAAGGACTCCAAGGGCGCGGCCGGCACTGCAGACGATGCGGGCGCGTTCGAGCTGATCATGCAGAAGAAGGAGACGCTCGTCTCCTTTCCGGACGGCAAGGACGCCGACAAGGACGTGTCGTTCATCTTCAGCCACTCCGCGCTCAAGGAGGGCTGGGACAACCCCAACGTCTTTCAAATCTGCACGCTGGTGGAGACCAAAGACACCCTCACCAAACGCCAGAAAATCGGCCGCGGCCTGCGCCTGTGCGTGAACCAAGACGGCGAGCGCCTGCACGATCCGGAGGCCAACGTGCTCACCGTCATCGCCAACGAAAGCTATGAGGAATTCGCCAACGGCCTGCAAAAGGAGCTCGAGGCCGAGGATTTCAGGTTCGGCATCATCACGCCCGAAAGCTTCACCAAAGTCGTCATCGAGGACGAGAGCGGCAACGAGCAGCGCTTGGGCTACGAGCGTTCCAGGCAGGTGTACGACCATTTCGTGGCCACCGGCATGGTGGACTCCAAGGGCGCGGTGAAGCCCGGGCTGAAGACCGCCGCGCAGGAGGGCAGGGTCGAGCTTCCCGAGGAGCTTGCGGCGGCCAAGGAGGCCGTCGAGGCCATCATCATCCACAAGTCGCAGAAAGTGCCCATCCGCGACAAGAAGCAGGAGGTCTCGGTCGAGCTGCAGAAGGACGTCACGCTGCACCCGGCGTTCCAGGAACTGTGGAACCGCATCCGCCAGCGCACGCGCTTCGAGGTGGAGGTGGACTCCGACAAGCTCGTCGAGCAGAGCATCGAGGCCATCGACGGCATGTTGAAGGTCACGCGCCCGAAGATTTCAAGCGAGCGCGCCGACCTCGACGTGAGCGATGCGGGCGTGACCGCCGAGGGCACGGGGACCTCCTCCATCAACATCGCGAGCGCGGTCGACTACGACCTGCCCGACCCGATTGCCGAGCTGCAAGACGCCGTGGGCCTCACGCGCGCGACGCTGAAGGCCATCTTGGAGGGCTGCAGCCGTTTCGACGAGTTCAAGGTGAACCCGGCGACGTTTCTGGCGCAGGTGGGCGAGAAGATCGACAAGGTGAAGACGAGCCTTATCGCCAGAGGCGTCAAGTACGTGCGCCTGCCCGAGGACGAGTGGTACACCATGAGCGACCTGGAGCTGGACGACTTCACCGCGTACCTGGGCCAAAACGCCTGGAAGCCCGAGGTGTCCGACAAGAGTCTGTACAACTACGTCGTCTACGATTCCGCAGGCGTCGAGCGCTCGTTTGCCGAGGCCCTCGACAAACAAGACGAGGTGCTGGTGTTCGCCAAGCTGCCCTCGTCGTTCAAAATCGACACGCCGCTTGGCAGCTACAACCCCGACTGGGCCTACGTCGAGGAGACAGACGGCGAGCACCGTGTCTACTTCGTCACCGAGACCAAGGGCGGCAAAAACGGAGAGCCCAACCTGCGCGACGCCGAGAAGCTGAAAATCGAGTGTGCCGAGAAGCACTTCGAGGCGCTGGGCCTCGAGGATTTCGAGTACAAGGTGCGCACAACGTACCGTTTTGCGCGTGTCGTCTAGAGTTCAACGGCTCCGTCGCCGTCAGGTTTGCGGCTGTTTCAACCTCGTAAAAGGCACGCGGACATGTCCATCCGCGCGCCTCCATGCAATTCTTAACCATCTATGAGTGTCAACCTAAAATAATCGAAAGCGCCAGCTTGTCGAAGGGGTTTTCGCGGCCGCTTCTTGAAGAAGCTCTGCCCAATCTTCACCGAAGCTCGCGTAGAGTTTCTTTAGGGTGTTAAAACCTTCCTCGTCAATCCAGCTGAACTCGTCTGGGTCGTAGCGGTCGAGCTCGTAAATATATTCGGGTAGCAGCTCGATTACGCGGTCCGACCAATCATCCCAATTTCACAGCATGCACCTCGGCGCGGTTGCGTTTTCGTGGCTTTCTCGGCATGCACGTGGGCGCACGTGTCCATCTACGCTACAATCGAGCGCTGTGCGCACCGTGGAAGCGGTGCCTTTTCGCGCATATGCGGGCGTGGCGGAACTGGCAGACGCGCCGGGTTTAGGTCCCGGTGGGCATCGTGTCCCGTGAAGGTTCAAATCCTTTCGCCCGTACCATATGCGCAGGCAGAAGACAGATGCGGCGCGGCTGGGCGAAAAGCCCTCTCGCGGCGCCGCGCGACAAGCGAGATTGAGGAGCAGTCAACGTGGACGTGAAGACCGAGATACGCGAATCCGACGGCAAGACGCAAGTCGCCGTCACCTTGGAGCCCGAGGAGGTCAAGCCGCACGTCGACGCGTACTTCAAGCGGATCGCCCGCACGCGCATCCCGGGCTTTCGGCCGGGCAAGGCGCCGCGCCGCATACTGGAGCAGCACTTCGGCGGCCATGCGGCGGTGTATGCCGAGATCTCCGCGGACGTGGTGAACGCGACCGCGCCGAAGGCCTTGGACAGCGTCGGCGTCATTTTCATCAACGACCCCGCTCCCGACGACGTCCGGCCGCTCGAGGACGGCGAGCCCTTCACCTACACGGTCTGCGGCAAGGTCAAGCCCGAGATGGAGCTTTTGTCCTACGACCCCGTGAAGGTCACGTTGCCGCCCCTCGAGATCACCGACTCGCTGGTGGACACGCAGGTCGACACCTTGCGCGGCTACTACGACCCTTCCGACGGCACCCTCTCCGACGAGGAGTTCTGCGAGAAGGCCGGCGTGGAGAGCATCGACGCGCTGCGCGGGCAGGTGCGCGAGGCCCTGGAGAAGAGCCGCGCGGAAAACATCGACCGCCTGAAGGAGGAGCGCTGCATCGACGCGCTGGCAGAGCGCATCCACGGCGATATCCCGCAGTCCTACCTGAACTACACGCGCGACGACATCCTGCGCGACTTCTTCACCAACCTCCAGCGTTCCGGCCAGACCTTCGACGCGTTCCTCGCCTCTCAAGGGGCCACGCACGAGGCTTTCGACGCCGACGTGGCCGAGCAGGCAAAGGAGACGGCGGCCGGCGCGCTCGCGCTCGACGCCCTGTGCAAGGAGAAGGGCTTCACGGCCGACGACGCCGACCTGGACGAGGAGTTCTCCAAGCTGCCCGACGGCAAGAGCGCGCGTGCGGACTGGGAGGAGCGCGGCCAGATGAGCATGCTGCGCGAGGCCGTCGCGCGCCAGAAGGCGGCGAAATGGCTGGTGGAGACCGCGGAGGTGGTCTACGAGGAGGCGGACTCCGAAAGCGTGGATGCGAAGAAGGCAGACGGCGCGGGCGCGAAGAAGGCGGCCGCAAAGGATGCGGACGAGAAATAAAGGCGTGAAGACGAGAAAGGGCGCATCTACCATGAACCTCTACCAACCGGTGCAAAACCCGCTGATCCCCTACGTGATCGAGCAGTCCCCGCGCGGCGAGCGCAGCTTCGACATCTACTCGCGGCTCTTGAACGACCGCGTGGTCTTCTTGGGCGAGGAGGTCTCCGACGCTTCCGCCAACTCCATCGTCGCGCAGCTTTTGCACCTGGAAAGCGCCGACCCGGACAAGGACATCTCGTTTTACATCAACTCGCCCGGCGGCTCTGTCACGGCAGGCCTTGCCATCTACGACACCATGCAGTTCATCAAGCCCGACGTCTCGACGGTGTGCCTGGGGATGGCCGCGTCGATGGGCGCGGTGCTCCTGGCCGCCGGCGCGAACGGAAAGCGTTTCGCCCTGCCCAACTCGCGCATCATGATCCACCAGCCCTCCGGCGGCGCGCAGGGCAAGCAGACCGACATCCAGATCATGGCGGACTTCATGAAGGACACGCGCGAGCAGCTCAACGGCATCCTGGCCAAGCACACCGGCCAGCCCATCGAGAAGATCCAAGAGGACACGGAAAAGGACAACTTCATGACGCCTGCCGAGGCCAAGGACTACGGCCTGGTCGACGACGTCGTCTTGTCGCGCTCGGAGACCGCCGACAAGGCCGCGGAGAAGAAGGACTAGCGGCCATGGGCGACGGTTTCGACCCATACGGCGGACGCGGCGGACGCGACGGCTTCACCCCGCTTTTGCGCTGCTCGTTTTGCGGCAAGACCCAAAACGAGGTCCAAAAGCTCATCTCGGGCGACGGGGTCTACATCTGCGACGAGTGCGTGGGCGCGTGCACGGACATCATGCTCGACGAGGGCATAGAGCTCGAGGGGTACGGCTCTTGCGGCGATTTGCCCCAGGCCGAAGGCCGCACGGACGGGCTGCTCTCGCTGGAGACCCTGCCCACCCCGCGCGAGATAGACGCCGAGCTGTCCCAATACGTGATCGGGCAGGACAAGGCGAAGAAGGCCTTGTCCGTGGCCGTCTACAACCACTACAAGCGCGTGGCGCTCGGGCTGTCGGGCGCCGACGCCGGCGAGGACGCGTTTTCCGATGGGGAAGGCGACGAGGTCGAGCTGGCCAAATCCAACATCTTGCTGCTAGGGCCTACGGGCTGCGGCAAGACCCTGCTCGCCCAGACGCTCGCGCGCATACTCGACGTGCCCTTCGCCATCGCCGACGCCACGGCGCTCACCGAGGCCGGCTATGTGGGCGAAGACGTCGAGAGCATCCTTTTGAAGATCGTCAACGCGGCCGACAACGACATCGACCGCGCCCAGATCGGCATCATCTACATCGACGAGATCGACAAGGTGGCCCGCAAGGCGGAAAACCTGTCCATCACCCGCGACGTCTCCGGCGAGGGCGTGCAGCAGGCGCTGCTGAAGATCGTCGAGGGCACCGACGCCGCGATCCCGCCCGCGGGCGGGCGCAAGCACCCCCAGCAAGAGCTGATCCACATCAACACGTCCAACATCCTCTTCATCTTGGGCGGCGCCTTCGTCGGCCTGGACAAGATAGTGGGCGAGCGCGTGGGCAGGCGCGGGGTGGGCTTCAACTCCGAGGTGGGAAAGACCGGCGCGGAGAAAAGCGCCGATCTGCTCGCGCAGGTGCTGCCGGAAGACCTCAACACCTTCGGCATGATTCCCGAGTTCATCGGGCGCATCCCCGTCATCTCGTCGGTGGAAGACCTCGACGAGGACGACCTCGTGCGCATCCTGACCGAGCCGAAGAACGCGTTGGTGAAGCAGTACCGCCGCATGCTCTCCTTCGACGGCGCCGAGCTGGTCTTCGAAGACGACGCCTTGCGCGCCATCGCGCGGCTGGCCATCGAGCGCGGCACCGGGGCGCGCGGCCTGAGGGCCATCTGCGAGGAGGTCTTGCAGGAGACCATGTACGAGCTGCCCGGCGCCGACGACGTCGAGCGCGTGGTCGTGACGCGCGCCTGCGTGGAAGAGGGCGCAGACCCCGTGCTCGTGCGCCGCGGCCATGAAAGGCGCGCGCGCCCGGCCCGGGCGAGCGCGTAAAGGCGGACGCGCGAAGGCGAGCGCGTGCGAGCGGACGCGCGCGAAGGGGCGCAGACACGCGTGCGGCGAGCACGCGCCGAAAGAAGAGGAGTTTTCCCGTGCCGGACAAGGAGATGCCCAAGACCTACGACCCTGCCGAAAACGAGCAGGCCGTCCTTTCCAAATGGCTTGAGGGGGGCTGGTACGCGCGCTCGCAGGGCAAGGGCGCGCATGCGGGCGAGGACCGCACCATCGTCATCCCGCCGCCCAACGTCACGGGCATGCTGCACATGGGGCATGCGCTCGACGACACCATCCAAGACGCCTACGTGCGCTACTCGCGCATGCGCGGCTATTCGACGCGCTGGATCTTGGGCACCGACCACGCGGGCATCGCCACCCAGACCAAGGTGGACAAAAAGCTCAAGGAGCAAGGCGTCTCGCGCCTCGAGATAGGGCGCGAGGCCTTCGTCGAGGAGTGCCGCAAGTGGCGCGAGGAATACGGAGGGGTCATCGTCGAGCAGATCAAGCGCATGGGCTGCTCGGTGGACTTCTCCGACGAGAAGTTCACCATGAGCCCCGACTACGAGCGAGCCGTGCGGCGGGTCTTTTGCCGGTGGTACCGCGACGGGCTGGTGTATCGCGGCAAGCGCATCGTGAACTGGTGCCCGAGCTGCGCCACCGCCATCAGCGACGACGAGGCCGAGTACAAAGACGAGGCGTCGCATCTGTGGTATCTGCGCTACCCCCTCAAAGAGCCCGTCGCCGGGCGCGACCACGTCGTCGTGGCCACGACGCGCCCCGAGACCATGCTGGGAGACACCGGCGTGGCCGTGGCCGAAGGCGATGCGGACAAGGCCGCGCTCGTGGGGGCGACGGTCGTGCTGCCCATCGTGGGCCGCGAGATCCCCGTGTTCGCCGACTGGCACGTGGACGCGGGCTTCGGCACGGGCTTCGTGAAAGTCACGCCGGCGCACGACCCCAACGACTACGCCATGGGCGTCGCGCACGGCTTGGAGCAGGTCAACATCTTCGACGAGCATGCGGTCGTGGCAGACGGATTCGGAAAGTTCTCCGGCATGGGCCGCGACGAGGCGCGCGAGGCCGTCGTGGCCTGGTTCGAGGAGCACGGGCTGCTCGAGCGCGTGGAAGACATCGAGCACTCCGTCATGCACTGCTACCGCTGCGACACGACGCTCGAGCCGTGGCTGTCCGAGCAGTGGTTCGTGGCCGTGGACAAGCTGAAGGGGCCTGCCGTCGAGGCGGTCGAGAGCGGGCAAATCGCCTTCCACCCCGCACGTTGGGCGCAAACGTATCTCACGTGGATGGAAAACCTGAAAGACTGGTGCATCTCGCGCCAGCTGTGGTGGGGGCACCGCATCCCCGTGTTCTACTGCGACGAATGCGGCTGGACAGACGCGCTCGAAGAAGACGCGGACACGTGCCCGCAGTGCGGCGCGGCGCTGCGCCAAGACGACGACGTGCTCGACACGTGGTTTTCCAGCCAGCTGTGGACGTTTGCCACGCAGGGCTGGCCGGACCACCCCGAGCAGCTCGAGGGGCACCACCCCACGAAGGTGCTGGTCACGGCGCGCGACATCATCGCGCTGTGGGTGGCGCGCATGGTCATGAGCTCGATGTACTTCACGGGCGAGATACCCTTCCACGACGTTTTCATCTACGCGACCATCCTGGCCAAAGACGGCAGCCGCATGTCGAAGTCCAAGGGCAACGGCGTCGACCCCATGGACCTCATAGAGATGTACGGCGCCGACGCGATGCGCTTCAACCTGCTCACGCTCGTCACGGGCAGCCAGGACGTGAAATTCGACGCGCAGCTCGACAAGAAGACGCGCGCGCTGCTCGCCTCGCCGCGCACGGATTCGGCGCGCTCGTTCGTCACGAAGATCTGGAACGCCGCGCGCTTCGTGCACATGAACCTCGACGGCTACGAGGCGGGGGAGCCGCAGGTGGCAGAACCTGCCGACGCGTGGATCTTCTCGCGCCTGGCAAAACTTGCCGCGCAGGTCGGCGACGGGATGGAGGCCTACGAGTTTTCCAAGGTCGCGCACGCGCTCTACGGGTTTTTCTGGAACGAGTTCTGCGACTGGTACATCGAGCTGTGCAAGGCGCGGCTTGCAGAGGGCGGGCAGGGGCGCGCGGTGGCGCAGCGCAACCTCGTCTACGTGCTCGACTGCGCCCTGCGCCTGCTGCACCCCGTCATGCCCTTCGTCACGGAGGCCATCTGGGCCTATCTGCCCACCTCGGCGGCCGACCCCGCGCCGGCGCTCATGGTGGCCGACTGGCCGCAGCCGGCGGATCTGGCGCATTGGATCGACGAGGACGGCGAGCGGGCGGTCGCGCTTGCCTGCGCGGTCGTCTCGAGCGTGCGGGCGACGCGCGCGCGCTACGGCATCAGCCCGCGCCAGGAGCTCGCCGTGTCCGTGCGCGTGGCCGCCGGTGATGCGGCAGGAGAGGCGGGCGCGGACGGCGACGGAGAGGGCGTGGACGGCGATGCGGTGGCAAGCGCGGCAGACGAGGAGCGCTTCTTGAACGCCCAGCGCGAGCTCGTCGTGAACCTGGCGCGCCTGTCCGAATTCGAGGTCTTGGCGCATGATGCGCCGCGCCCCGCCGAATGCGGCATCGACCTCGTGGGCGACGTGGAGGTCTACGTGCGCCTTTCCGGCTTCGTGGATTTCTCCGAGGAGGCAAGGCGCCTGGAAAAGCGCCGCAGCGCCGCGCAAAAGGAGAAAGACAAGCTCGACCGCAAGCTTTCCAACGAGAACTTCCTGGCGAAGGCCGCGCCGGAGGCCGTGGAGAAGGTGCGCGCCGACCTCGCCGACCTCGACCGCGAGCTGAAGCTCATAGCGGCGCAGCTGGGCTAGGGGGCGGGCATGGCAGATGGTGGCGACGCTGTCTTGGGCGATTTCGCCCGGCTCGACTTCGAGCGCGCGCAGCGCTGCGGTTTTCCCGAGGTCGTCTACGGCGCGGGGAAGACGGCCGGCCAGGTGGCGTCCATCATGGAGGCGCTCGTGGAAAGGCACGGCGTGGCGCTGGCCACGCGGGTGGCCCCCGAGGCCGCCGAGGCCGCGCGCGCGCGGGTGCCGCATGCCCGCTTCTTCGAGCGCAGCGGCATGCTCTTCGCCGACGTGCGCGACGATCCGATAGCCGGCGCCACCCTCGAGGAGCTGCTGGCCTGCCCGGCCCGCGCGCAAGGCCGCGTGCTCGTGGCCTGCGCGGGCACGAGCGACGTCGCGGTGGCCGAGGAGGCCGCCATCACCGCCCGCGTCATGGGCTCTGCCGTCGCTTTCCTGCCCGATGTGGGGGTGGCCGGCGTGCACCGCGTCTTGGCCCACGAGCGGGAGCTGCGCTGCGCGCGCGTCGTCGTCTGCGTGGCCGGCATGGAAGGCGCGCTTGCCAGCCTCGTGGCCGGCCTCGTGGACGTGCCGGTGGTGGCGGTGCCCACGAGCGCGGGCTACGGGGCGAGTTTCGGCGGGCTGTCGGCGCTGCTGGGGATGCTCAACTCATGCGCGGGCGGGGTCTCGGTGGTCAACATCGACAACGGTTTCGGCGCCGGCCAGATCGCGCATCGCGTCAACGTGGTGCCCGAACGCTTCCTCGGTGCGGGCGCAGGCCCGCAAGACGGCGAAAGGTCCGAAAGATGATCGAGGTCATATGGCATGGACGCGGCGGCCAGGGCGCCTTCACGGCGGCCAGGCTCCTCGGCGCGGCGGCTGCCGGCCACGAGGGGCTGCACGCGTTGGCGTTTCCCTCGTTTGGCCCGGAGCGCCGCGGGGCGCCGATGCGGGCGTTCACCAAGATAGACGAAAAGCCCGTCGCCGACCGCTCCGTGCCCGCGCAAGCCGACATCGTCGTCTACCTCGACGAGACGCTGCTGGACGGGGGATGGCGCGGGGAGTGCCGCAGGGCGGCCGGGAGCCGAGGCGATGCGGGCTCGGCCCCGGCGGCGTCGTGCGCGACGACCGTGCTCGTGAACCACGGGCAGGCCGGCCGCACGGCAGACGGCATCTGCTGTCTGCCGGCAAGCGCCATCGCCGCCGGGACCCTGGGCCGCGACATCCCCAACACCGCTTTCCTCGGCGCCATATGCGAGCTGTCCGGGGCGCTCGACGTCTCGGACGCGATGCGCGCCATCGACGAGCTGATGCCGCCGCGCCTGCGCGAGGCCAACAAAGAGGCCGTCCGGGCCGCGGCGCGCGCGGTGCGCGAGATGGCAGGCCCCGCCGCGTCGCGGCCCGTGGAGCTTGCGGCTCTCGCGAAAGGGGCGGACGCGGGAGCAGGCGGGGAGGCGGACGCGCGGGGAGAAGACGGGCACGCCCCGACAGTCCATGTGCGCCGCGACGTGCTCGACTACACGGCCATCGCGCAGACGACCTGTTTTCCGTCGGGCTATCTCGACCACGGCAACGCCGGATGGCGCAGCGTGCGCCCGGTGGTGGACGCCGGCGCCTGCGTGGGCTGCCTGCGCTGCTGGATGCAATGCCCCGACGCCTGCATCATCCGAAAGGACACCGCCTCGCACGACAGGCCCGATGCGCGCCGCGGCCTGCGGCAGGGTGAAAAGCCCCGCCGGCATCCGGTGGGGGTCGACTACGCCTTGTGCAAGGGGTGCGGAATATGCGCGCGCGCCTGCCCCGTGCGCGCGATCGAGATGGTGAGCGAGCACGAGAAGGAGGTGCCCGCATGAGCACGCGCTTCATCTGCGGCAACGAGGCCGTGGCATGCGGGGTGCGCCTCGCGCGCCCCCATGTGGTGGCCGCCTACCCCATCACCCCGCAGACGACCATCGTGGAGGCCCTCGCGCGGATGAAGGCCGACGGCGAGCTTTCCGCCGAGTACATCCACGTGGAGTCCGAGCATTCGGCGCTGTCGGCCGCCCTCGGCGCGTCCATGACCGGCGCGCGCACCTTCACCGCCACCTCCAGCCAGGGGCTGCTCTACATGGCCGAGGTCTTGAGCTATGCGGCGGGCGGGCGCTTTCCCATCGTCATGGCCAACGCCAACCGCGCCACGGCCTTGCCCTGGAACATCTACGGCGACCAGCGCGACAGCATCGGCTTGCTCGACCAGGGCTGGATCCAGGCCTATGCGGGCAACGCGCAAGAGGCCCTCGACCTCGTGCTCTTGGCCTACCGCATCGCCGAAGACCGGCGCGTGGCGACGCCGTTCATGGTCAACCTCGACGGATTTGCCCTCACGCACACCTACGAGACGGTGGACGTGCCCGATTGCGGGCAGGCAGACGCCTTCCTGCCCCCGTATGCCACGGACAACCGCTTCGATTTCGACGCGCCGAAAAGCATCGGGTATTCCGCCGGGCCTGCGCACGATTGGCGCTACAAGCGCGAGGCGCACGAGGCGATGCTGCGCGTGGGCGAGGTGGTGGCCGAGGCCGAAGGGGAGTTCGCCCGCATCTTCGGGCGCTGCTATCCGGGCATGCTGGAGGCATATCGCTGCGAAGACGCCGAGGTGGCGGTGGTCACGCTCGGCAGCATCTCCGGGCTCGTGGCCTCGGTGGTAGACGAGCTGCGCGAAAGAGGGGTGCGCGCCGGCCTCGTGCGGCTGCGCTACCTGCGGCCCTTCCCGAAAGAGGAGCTGTGCGCCGCCTTGGCCGGGGTGAAGCGGGCATGCGTGCTGGAAAAGGACGTCTCCTTCGGCGCGGAGGGCACGGTGTTCACCAACGTGAACTCGGCCCTGCAGCAAGGCGGGGCGTCCACGAGGACCTGCAACCGCATCGGCGGCCTCGGGGGCGCCGACATCTCCGCGCCTGCGGTGCGCGCCCTGTTCTCCGAGCTGGCAGACGGCAGCTGCGAGGCGCGTCGCGTCGCCTTCATCGACGGAGGAGAAGGGGAGGTGGTCTCGTGAGGGAGAAGCCTGTCGCGGGCGCGGGGGGCGCGCTTGCAGGCGAGGAGCGTTTCCTCGGGCATGCGGCATGCGCGGGCTGCGCGGCCTCGCTCGTGGTGCGCCACGTCATGAAGGTCCTAGGCCCTCATGCGGTGGCCGCGCTGCCGGCAGGGTGCATGAGCGCGGTGGCCTTCAACTTCCCCCAGATGGCCTTCACGACAAACGCCGCCATCACGCCGTTTGCCTCGTGCGCGGCCGTGGCAAGCGGCATCGAGGCCGGTTTGCGCGCGCAGGGGCTCAAGCCGCGCGACTGCACCGTGGTCGCCATCGCGGGCGACGGGGGCACGGCCGACATCGGGCTGGCGTCGCTTTCGGGCGCCATCGACCGCGGCGACGACATCCTCTACATCTGCTACGACAACGAGGCCTACATGAACACGGGCATCCAGGAAAGCTCGCTGTCGCCGCGTTTTTCCGCCACGACCACGAGTCCGGCCGGCGCCTGCGCAAGCGGCGTCGCCACCGACAAGAAGCGCCTGTTCGAGATCGTCGCGGCCCACGGCATCCCCTATGCCGCGACGGCCTCGGCCGGATGCCTTTCCGACCTCGACGCCAAGCTCGCGCGCGCCGCCGCCGTGAAGGGGACCCGCTTTCTGCACGTGCTCGCCCCGTGTCCCACGGGCTGGGGCCACGCTCCCGAGCTGTCGTGCGAGATCGCCCGCCAGGCGGTGGACTGCGGGCTGTGGTACCTGGCCGAATACGACGGAAAAAGCGCGCAGACGCGCCTCACGCACGACCCGGGCGACTTCTCCGACCTCGGCGCCTACCTGAAAGGCCAGCGCCGTTTCGCGCATCTGGCCGAAGCCGACGTGCGCGCCATGTCCGCCGCACGCGACGTTGCCTGGGAGCGCATGAGGCGCACGTGGGCGTCGTGACGATTGCCTGAAGGCGGGCATGCCGCATCCGCCGCGCCCGCCTTCGCCGGGCCGCTTTTTGCGCTACCATTGCCGCCGTCATGGAAAACGAGAAGCTCACATTCAGGAGAGTCGCGATGCGCGCGGTGTCCGTGCTCGTGTGCGCGGCAGGCGCCGCCGCGAGCGCCTACAGCCTCATCATCCAGTTCCAGGAGGTGGGCAACATCATGGCCTCCGTGTGCTGGTTCTCCGGCTTGTTCTCGCTTGTGGCGGGCATCTCCGGATACGCCGTCACCTGCCTGGGGAGAAAGGGGAGAAAACGCACGTGGGCCGCCGTCCTCGCAGGACTTGCGCTCGCCGTCGCGGCCTTCCTCTACGCACAGGCCCGTCTTCCCCTGCACACCGTCGCCTCCATCGCCATCGCCTGCGTGTGCGTGCAGGCGGTGTTGCTCTTCATCTGGCATTTCGTCTTGAAGCGCGAAGACCCCGACGCCCTCTAGACCTCCTTGCGCGCCGCCCATCGCGGCCGTGCTCCGTAGTACCATGGGGTGAAATCCGGTCGAGAGACGTCCGCGCGGAAAGCAGGGGTGCGTGCATGGCAGAACACGAAGTGAGAAACGACAAGGTGGAGGCGCTTCTTTCGGTGCTGGCGCAGATCTCGGATCCCGACGCGCTCTACGAGCTTTTCCGCGACCTGCTCACCGTGCGCGAGATAGAAGACGCGGCGGGCCGCCTCGAGGTGGCCCGCCTGCTCGACGCCGGCGCGAGCTATGTGGAGATCCAGAAGAAGACGGGCGCGTCGGCCACCACGGTCAGCCGCGTGTCGAAGTGCCTGAACTACGGCGCCGGGGGATACCGCCGCGCGCTCGACGTCTTGGCCGCGCGCGAGACGGTGGGGAGGTAGCGGGCATGGCCGAGCAGGACATCCCGGGATTTGCGGCCATCAAGGCCGCCAGCGAGGGCGCAGGGCCGGTTCCCACCACCTGCCGCGAGACGGGCAACTTCGTCCATCTGCACGTGCACACGGAGTACTCGCTGCTCGACGGCGTCACGCGCTTGGGCGATCTGTGCTCGTATGCCAAGGAGCTGGGCATGCCGGCCGTGGCCATCACCGACCACGGCTACATGTACGGCGCGGCCGAGTTCTACCGCGCGGCCGTCGACGCGGGCATCAAGCCCATCATCGGCTGCGAGGTCTATTTCACCCCCGCGCCCACGCTCGACCACGCCGGCCAGTCGCGCCCCGAGCTCTACCACATGCTCTTGCTGGCAAAGACCAACCAGGGCTACCGCAACCTCATGCGCATCGTCTCGGACGCCGCCGTGGAGGGCATGTGGTACAAGCCGCGCGTCACCTTGGACAGCCTGCGCAAGTACCACGACGGCATACTCGCGACCAGCGCCTGCATCGCGGGCATCATCCCGAAGTACCTCGACCAGGGCCAATACGAGGGCGCCAAGGAGTGGGCGCAGACCTTCATCGACATATTCGGCGCCGAGGACTTCTACATCGAGCTGCAAAACCAAGGACCTGAGATCGTCACCGACCACGGCCTTTCCCAGCCCCGTCTGAACGACCTCCTGTGCAAGCTCGCCGACGAGCTGGGTTTGAAGACGGTGGGCACGAACGACCTGCACTACCTCAAGCGCGAAGACGCCGCCATGCAAGACCTCATGCTGTGCATCGGCATGAACAAGCAGGTGGACGACCCCACGCGCATGAAGTTCAAAAACGACCAGTTCTACCTGAAAAGCTACGAGGAGATGGCCGAGGCGCTCTGCGAGCATCCCGAGTGCCTGGCCACGACGCTCGAGATCGCCGACAAATGCAACGTCACCATCGAGTTCGGCAACATCATCTTGCCGCGCTACCCCTTCCTGCGCGAGGGGCAGACGCCCGAGGAGGCGCTGTCCGAGATGGCCCTCGAGGGCTTGAAGGTGCGCTACGGCGACCCGCTGCCGCCCGAGGTGCTCGAGCGCTTCGAGCACGAGTACGAGATCATATGCACGAAGGGATTTGCCGCCTACTTCCTCATAGTGCAGGAGTTCGCGCACTGGGCAAAGGAAAACGGCATAGGCGTAGGACCCGGGCGCGGTTCGGCGGCCGGCTCCATCATCTCCTACGCGCTCGACATCACCACCTTCGACCCGCTGAAAAACGACCTCATCTTCGAGCGCTTCCTCTCGCCGGAGCGCACCGAGATGCCCGATATCGACATGGATTTCGACGATCGCCGGCGCCTGGACGTGATCCAGCATTGCCGCGAGGTCTACGGCGACGAGCGCATCGCGCACGTGATCACCTACTCGAAGCTCAAGGCCAAAAACGCCATCAACGACGCGGCGCGCGTGCTGGGCTTTCCCGTGTGGAAAAGCCAAAGCATCACCAAGCTCGTGGGCGCCGACCCGAAGGCCACGATCGACGGCACCATCGAGGAGAACCCGGAGTTTCGCAAGGCCTACGAGACCGACCCGGATGCGGCGCGCATCATCGACGCCGCCCGCAGCATCGAGGGCCTCACGCGCGGCGAGGGCGTGCATGCCTCCGCCGTCATCATCTGCCGCGACGACGTGAGCGACTACGTGCCGGTGAAATACGACACCAAGGGCGGCGTCATCATCACCCAATACGACGGGCACATGACGGCCGACATGGGCCTTTTGAAGATGGACTTCCTCGGGCTGCGCAACCTGACCGTCATCCAGGACGCGCTGGCCAACATCAAGCGCAACTTCGGCGTCGACGTCGAGCTGAACCCGCACGGCCAGATCGACCCGGCCGCCACGCGGGGCGCGCATCCAAGCATCATGACCATGGACGACCCTGCCATATTCGAGCTGTTCGCGCGCGGCGACACGGCAAGCGTCTTCCAGGTCGAGTCGCCCGGCATGCGCGCCTTGCTCAAGCGCATGAAGCCGGACCGCTACGACGACATCGTGGCCGTGCTCGCGCTCTACCGCCCCGGCCCTCTGGGCGCCGGCATGGTCGACGACTTCGTGGATCGCAAGCTCGGCCGCAAGCCCGTCACCTACTACGACGAGCGCCTGAAGCCCATACTCGAGAACACCTACGGCTGCATCGTCTACCAAGAGCAGGTCATGCGCATCTCGGTGGTCATGTCCGGCTTCACCGTCGGCGAAAGCGACAAGGTGCGCAAGGCCGTGGCGAAGAAGAAGATCGCCCTCATGCGCGAGGTCGTGCAGACCTGGGCAGACGGCACGTCCGAGACGATGGAAGACCACTGGATGAACGGCGCCGAGCGCAACGGCTACTCGCGCAAGATAGCCCAGACCATCTGGGACGACGTCTTGAAGTTCGCCGAGTACGCCTTCAACAAGTCGCATTCGGCGGCCTACGGCATACTCACCATGCAGACGGCGTGGCTGAAGGCGCACTACCCCAACGAGTTTCTCGCCGCCGACCTCACGAGCTACATGGGCAAGACGGACAAGACGGTGAAGTGCGTGAACGGCTGCCGGGAAAGCGGCGTGGCGGTGCTGCCCCCCGACATCAACAGCTCGCGCACGCAGTTCACGCCCGTGGCGGAGGGCATCCGCTTCGGGCTGGCGGGCCTGCGCGGCGTGGGCGAGTCCGTGGCCGAGGAGATCATCGCCGAACGCGAGCGGGGCGGCGATTTCGAGAGCCTGCACGACTATCTCAACCGCCTGCCGGCCGACGCGTGCAACAGGCGCGTGGTCGAGGCGCTGGTGAAGTCGGGCGCGTTCGACTCGACGGGATATCCGCGCAAGCAGCTGTGGGGCTTCGTGGAAGAAGGCGCCTTGCTGGAGTCGGCCACGCGCCGGCGCAACGAGCGCGAGACGGGGCAGGTGTCGCTGTTCGACCTGGCGGCGGCCGACCCGGATGACGCCGCGTCGGATTTCGTGGAGGCGGTCCCGGAGCCCGACGGCGTGGAGTGGGAGCGCATGGTGAAGCTGCGCTTCGAAAAGGAGATCGTCGGCATCTACGTGTCCGACCACCCGCTGTCGCCGTACGCGGGCCTGCTGCGCGAGCGCTCCAGCGCCTCGCTCGGGTCCATCGACGACGCGGACGTGTTCACCGACGGCAAGACCTACGATTTCGCGGGCATGGTCTCGGCTTGCCAGATAAAGGTGACGAAGAAAAAGGACACCATGGCCATAGTCGCCCTCGAAGACCTCGAGGGGTCGGTGCCGTGCGTCGTGTGGCCGCGCACCCTCAAAGAGCTCGACGATACGGGCAGGCGCTCGATGATCGAGGAGGACTCCATCTTGCTGGTGCACGGCAGGCTCGAGCGCGGCGACCGCGGGGCGCAGGTGATCGTGGACAGCCTGGAGCCGCTCGACCCCGCGTCGCAAAGAAAGCGCGGGCCGTCGGCGCTGTCCATACACCTGAAATCCGAGGTTTTTTCCGATGCGGTGATGACGCGGCTGTCCGGCGTCTTCGAAAACTATCCGGGCGCGCAGCCCGTCACCTTGTTCATCGAGCAGAAAGACGGGCGGAAGTTTCGCGCGGAGCTGCCCGTGCAGGTGAACTGCGAGAGCCCCGAGCTCTTGGCGCAGGTGGGCTCGATCGTGGGAGATCGGGCCGTGAAGATGGTGTAGGGGCGGCGCAGCGGAGCGCGGCGCGCGTCAGGCGACGGGTTCGCTCAGCGCGTTTTGGAGATGGGCGCGGCGCGTTTTTCCGATGCCCAGCTGGCAGGCGATGAAGGGCTCCATCCCGCCATAGCGCTTGCCCACCTCGTCGTAGAACGCGCCGATGTTCTCCGGCGAGGCGCGGTGCGAATCGCACAGCTCGCGCGCCCGTTTCCCGTCGCCTTCGCACAGGCGCAAGAAGCGCTCGTAGGTGCCCTGGATATGGGCGTCGCGCGAGGCGTTCGTGGCAAGGTAGTCGGAAAGCACCGCGTCGGGTTGCGCCCCCAGCACCTCCAGCACGAGCGCGGAGAGTATGCCCGCCCGGTCTTTGCCGCCGGTGCAGTGCAGGTAGACGGGCATGCCGGATGCCGCGCGGGCAAAGAGCGCGTCGAGCGCGCGCGCCATCTGGGCGACGGTGGCGGGATTGGCCGTGGAGCGGTAGAAGTCGACTTGGTCGCAGGCGAAATCGTGGCCGATGCGTATGGTGCCCGGCAGCTTCTTCGTGTATTCCAGCCCCACGATGTCCTTGTCGTAGAAGGGGATGTGGAGGTTTTCGACGCCGTGCACGTCCGGGTCGGGGTTTGCGGCGCGCTCCCAGCCGCAGCGAAGGTCGATGACGCAGCGCACCCCGTGCTCGCCGAAAAGCGCGTCGAGGTCTCCCTCGCTTGCCGATGCCAGCGCCGCGCCCCGCAAGATCAGGCCGCGCTTCACGCACCGCGCGCCGCCGTCTGCGGGCGTGCCGCCCAAATCGCGCACGTTGCGCAAGCCCTCGAAGCGGATGGTCTTCGACATGCGCCCTTCCTCACCCTATCCCGAGTTCTTCGGCAAACCCCACGCGATAGCTGGAAAAGACGACGCTGCCCTCTTCTTGCGTCGCGTCCAAGTCCACGTCGCCTGCGATGCCGAAGTCGTCGTCGCCGTCCGAATCGTGGACCATCTGGCGCACGTGCCAGACGCGCCCGGTCTTCTCGTGCGACTCGTCGATGGACAGGTAGCGCGCCGAGCGGGCGTCGCCGTCGAGCAGCACCTCGTCGTGGGCCTCGTGAAATTCGGCAAGCGCCGCCGTCCACGCCGCCTGGCCGAAGTGCGCGTCCTCGTCCATGGCGGCCAGCGCCCGCGCGTCGCCGCGCGCCATCTGCACCACGCGCGCGATGAGGGCGTTGCGCACGAGCAGCTGCACGGCACGTCGGTCGCGCACGACGACGTCTGCCGCCTGCGGCGCGGCCAGCCCGGCGCCCGCGTCCGCGTCTTCTCCGCCCGAAAGCCCCGCCCACTCGTCGAGCAGGCTCGAATCCGTGGTGCGCACGACCAGCCCCAGCCACTCGACTATCTCGTCCAGGCGTTCGTCGTAGGCGGCGTCCGGCACGGTCTTGTCGAGCACGCGCCACGCATCCGACAGATAGCGCAGCAGCGTGCCCTCCGAGCGCGCTATGCCCAGCCGCGCGATGTAGCCCTTGAAGTCGCTTGCGCTTTCCACCATGTCGCGGAGAATGGATTTGCAGCTCAAGGTGAAGTCGGCGGCCCAGGGCACCTTCTCGCAGTAGGCGGCAAACGCCGGCTCCAGCAGCTCGGCCAGCGGCTTGGGGTGCTCGACTTCCTGCAGGCGCTCGATCCGCTCGTCGTAGTCGAGCCCGTCGGCCTTCATCTGCGCCATCGCGCGGTCGCGCTCCTGGCGCTGCTGGGCCCGCAGGATCTGCCAGGGGTCTTCGAGCGTGGCCTCCACCATGGATATCAAGTCGAGCGCGTAGTCGTCGTCGTCGCGGTCGAGCAGCTCGATCGCGGCCAGCAGGAAAGGCGACAACGGCTGGTCGAGGGCCAGGTTGTCCGGCATCTCGCAGGCCAGCTGGTAGTAGGCGCCCTCCTCGTCGCAGCCCTCCTCGACGACGCCTGCGGCCATCAGGGTGGAAAATATCTCGGTGGCGCGCCGGTGCAGGCGCTCCTTTTCGGCAGGCTCTTGCGCGGAGTCGTCGATGAGCTTGTCCACGCGCGCGCGGGCGTCGCCTCCTTGGAGCACCTCGTTTAGCACCATGGAGTGGCTCACGCGCATGTGGGGGCGCAAGGTCTCGGGTGCAGCGGCCACGAGCTGCTCGAAGTGCTGCTTCGTCCAGCCCACGAAGCCCTTCGGCGCTGTCTTCACCTTCGCCCGCCGCGCCTTCTTCGCGTCCCCGCCCGCCTTTCTCAGCGCCCGCGCCCGCTCGATGTCGTACTCGGTGGCCTCGCACACGACGCGGCCGCACGCGTCGAATCCGCTGCGGCCGGCGCGGCCTGCTATCTGGTGGAACTCCCGCGCGTTCAATCGGCGCATGCGGCGCCCGTCGTATTTGGCCAGCGCCGTCAAGAGCACGGTGTGGATGGGCACGTTGATGCCGACGCCCAGGGTGTCGGTCCCGCATATCACGGGCAAAAGCCCTTGCTGCGCGAGCTTTTCGACGAGCAGGCGGTAGCGCGGCAGCATGCCGGCGTGGTGGACGCCGACCCCGCAGACGAGCAGGCGGCGCAACGCGCGCCCGAAGGCCGTGGAGAAGCGCACGCCCGCGATCGCCTCCTTCACCCGCTCGCGCTGCTCCTTGCTCGACACGCCGTAGCTGGCAAGCGCCTGGGCGCTCTTGTAGGCCGCGTCTTGGGCGAAATGCACGACGTAGATGGGGCTTGCGCCGGCCCGCAGCTCCAGCTCGACCGTGGCCTCGAGGGCCGTCTCGACGAACTCGTATTCGAGGGGGACGGGGCGCTCGGCCCGATCCAGCGTCTCCACGTGCCGGCCCGTGCGCGCCTCGAGCGAGGCCGCGATGGCGCCCGTGTCGCCCAACGTGGCGCTCATCAGCAGGAACTGCGCGTGCGGCAGGGTCAGCAGCGGCACCTGCCAAGCCCAGCCGCGTTGCGCGTCGCCGTAGTAGTGGAACTCGTCCATGACCACGCAGCCGATGTCGGCGCCGGCGCCCAGGCGCAGCGCGTCGTTTGCGAGTATCTCGGCCGTGCAGCAGATGACGGGCGCGTCCGTGTTCACCGCCACGTCGCCGGTGATCATGCCGACGTTGTCGCGGCCGAGCACGCGCACCATGTCGAAGAACTTCTCGGAGACCAGCGCCTTGATGGGGGCGGTGTAGCAGGCGCGGCGGTCCGTGCATATGGCGGTGAAGCACAGGCCCAGCGCGACGAGGGATTTGCCCGAGCCTGTGGGCGTGCCGAGTATGACGTGATCGCCGGCTGCAAGCGAGAGCAGCGCGTCTTCCTGGTGCGTCCACAGTTTCGTGCCGCGCGCCTCGACCCATCCCAAGAAGAGGTCGAGCGCCTCGTCGGCGCCGATGTCCGGCCACGCGCGCGCGTCGGCAGGCCAGGGGATCAGCGCGCCCAAGCTGCCCGCGTCCGCCTGCTCCTCTTCTGGCTGTGCCGTCTCGTTTTCCATGCGGGCGATTCTACCAGCACGTGCTTTTCTCGCGCGGTGCGGCCCTCACACGAGGCGCGCGTAGTCTTGCCGTTGGTGGAAGACGTGCGCGATCGTGCGCGCGGCGTCCTCTTGGAAATAGAGGATGATGTAGTCGTCGAAGAGCAGCGCGTGGTAGCCCGCGTCGGCAAGTTCGGGGAAACGCGAGAGGGCATAATCGACCAGGCCTTCTTCCAAGTCCGCCACGCATTTCCTGAGGTTCGCGTAGAACGAATCGGCTGCCGCTGGGTTCACGGACGACAGGTAGGCGAGAATCTCCTCGATGTCCTTGTGCGCTGAATCTTGTATTTCAATTTCACAGGCCATATTTCTCCGCGATTTCGTCGAGGACCTCGGAAGCGTCGCGGGCCAGCCCGTGCTCGCGCTCGTACTCCATGATGCGCAGCCTGGCGCGGAGCTTTTCCGCGGCCGCCTCGTCGCGCATGCGCTGGATGTCCTTGTAGTCCTCGCTGCGTATGCACACGAAGCGGTCGTAGCCGTTTTTCGTGACGATGACGGGCGTGGGGGAGGTGGCGACCAGCTCGTCGAATTTGACGGTGTCGCGCATGTCTTTGATGGGCACGCAAGTGGGCATGACGGTCTCCTTTCACGAAAGTTGCATTATTGTAGCATTATCAAGTCGGGCGCAACCGTGCGAGAAAGCGCCGCCGCCGTGCTTGCGCGCGGGGGAAACGTGCTGATGGTGACGCGCGGGGACAGCGGTTTTTTACGCTCCATCTGCGACTTTTCGAAGATGCCGACGAGCTTGTGGTGGAGTGCGGGGCAGGCGGCGGTTTTGGTATCCTGCACGATGAGGCGGCGCCTGCGAGCGTCGCGGCGGATGCGGGGCGCGACTGGGCGTGCGGGCGGCTCGTGCGGAGCTGCCGGGAAGGCGAAGACGGGAAGACGGGGTGGCGCACATGCGCGAGTTTGCCAAATCATCCAAGCTGCACGGCGTGGGCTACGACGTGCGCGGGCCGGTGGTCGAGGAGGCCGCCCGCATGGAGCAGATGGGCACGCACGTCTTGAAGCTCAACATCGGCAACCCCGCGCCCTTCGGGTTTCGCACCCCCGACGAGGTGGTCTACGACATGTCGCGCCAGCTGGTCGATTGCGAGGGCTACTCGCCGTCCAAGGGCCTCTATTCGGCGCGCAAGGCCATCATGCAGTACGCCCAGACGCGCCACCTGCCCAATGTCGACATCGAGCACATCTACACGGGCAACGGCGTCTCCGAGCTTATCAACCTGTGCATGCAGGCCCTGCTCGACGACGGCGACGAGATTCTGGTCCCGGCGCCGGACTACCCGCTGTGGACGGCGTGCGCGACGCTTGCGGGCGGCAGGCCCGTCCACTACGTCTGCGACGAGGAGGCCGGCTGGCTGCCCGACGTCGACGACATGCGCGCGAAGGTCTCCGATCGCACGAAGGCCGTCGTCATCATCAACCCGAACAATCCCACGGGCGCGCTCTACCCCAAAGAGCTGCTGCAAGAGATCGTCGAGCTTGCCCGCGAGAAGGAGCTCATCATATTCTCCGACGAGATCTACGACCGCCTGGTCATGGACGGCGCCGAGTTCACCTCCATAGCCTCGCTTGCCCCCGACCTGTTCTGCGTCACGTTTTCCGGCCTGTCGAAGTCGCACATGATCGCGGGCTACCGCGTGGGGTGGATGGTGCTGTCGGGCAATCTGGACGCGGCCGGCGGCTACATCGAGGGGCTCGACATGCTCTCGAACATGCGCCTGTGCTCGAACGTGCCGGCGCAGTCCATCATCCAGACGGCGTTGTGGGGCCACCAGAGCGTGAAGGGCTACGTGGCAAGCGGCGGGCGCGTGCTCGAGCAGCGCGACTTCGTCTACGACGCGCTCAACGGCATCGACGGCATATCCGCGGTGAAGCCCAAGGCCGCCTTCTACATCTTCCCCAAGCTCGACGTGAAGAAGTTCAACATCACCGACGACGTGCGCTTCGCGCTGGACCTGCTGAAGGAGAAGAAGGTCTTGGTCGTGCAGGGCACGGGTTTCAACTGGGGTGCGCCCGACCATTTCCGCATCGTCTATTTGCCGCGCATCGACACCTTGCGCGAGGCCGTCGTGAAAATCGCGGATTTCCTGGACGGCTATCGACAGTAGGGGCGCCTTTTCTTCGGCGGCGCCCCATCTGCGGTTTCGCGCCGCGCGCTTTCGGGCACGCTTTTTTCGGGCAAAAGAGCCGCACCGAAGAAGGCGCCGTGCCGCGCATGCCCGCGCCGGCCCGCCTCCGCGTTTCACCCTTGCCGCAAAAGCGGCGTGAGCGTGCCGCACGCGAGCACGGACACCTCGCTCGTGGCCCGCGATATGGCCGTGTAGAGCCTGCGGCGGGCGAGGTCGGTGGCGGGGTAGATGCGCGCGTCGGCGCTGTCCACGACCACGCGGTCGAACTCGAGGCCCTTGGCATGCGCGAGGTCGATGACGAGGACCCCGGACGCCGGCAGCGGGTCGTCTTCGCCTGCCACGACGGCGACGCCTTCCAGCGCCTCGCCCAGCGCGCGCGCCCTCTTCTTCCCGGGCGCGATCACCGCGCACAGCCCCTCCTTGCCGCGCGCCGCGTCCACGCGCTCCCGAAGCGCCGCGAGATAGGCGTCCTCGTCTGCCGCCACGGCGATGTCTGCCGGCGCGCCCTTGCGCTGCACGGAGTCGGCGTGCACGTGCTCGCCGGCGTCGAGAAGCGAGGCGAACAGCTCGGTGACCTGCGGGGTGCAGCGGTAGCTCGTGGCCAGGCGCATCTCGCAGACCTCTCCGTGCGTGGCGGCGAACACGTCTTTCACCTGCGAAAAGCTCGCGCAGCCCTCGCGTATGGCCTGGTTTTCGTCGCCCAGCAGCAGGAAATGGGCGCGGGGGAACTGGCGCGCCAGGACCATCAGCTGCGCCTCGCTGTAGTCTTGGACCTCGTCGACCATCACATAGCGCACCTCGCGCGCCGCCACGTCGGCCACGAGCAGGCGCAGGTACATCCACGTGGGCGCGTCCAGCGACCCGGCGCCCAAAAGCCGCATGCCCAGCTTGTCGAAGGCGATCCACGCGCCGGCGTCCACCAGCTCGCGGGCCGGCTGCCCGTAGACGGCCTCGGCATAGCGCCCCAGCAGCCGCGCGCACGTCTCGTCGTCTTCCTCGTCGAGGTCGACCGCCCGCCCGAACACGTCCATCATCGCGGGTATGTCGAGGGCCTCCACCTCGCGGCGCAGGGAGTCCTCGCGGGCGAGCTTTCTCACCCGGGCGTCGAGGCGCGCGTGCAGCTCGTCGCCTGCCAGGGCGGCCAGGCGCGGGCCGGGGGAGATGCGCTTGAACTTGCCCAGCACGCCTTTCACCTGGTTTGCGGACACGAGGACGCGCCCGCCGACGCATATGGGCTTGAGGTCGCCTGCCTCCAGCTGCGTGCCGCCCACCAGCTCCTCGAGGCGCCGCATCTGCGCCGCGCTTTCAGGCCCGCCCGCCGCGCGCCCCTCCAGGTCCAGCGAGGCGGCAAGCGAGCTCCACGTGAGTATGCGCGGGTTCTTCTCGCCCATGCCCGGCAGCACGTCGGCGATGTAGCTTGCAAACAGCGGGGAAGGGGTGAACAGGCGCATGAGGCCCGCGTCGAGGGTCTTTCGGTCTCGGTAGAGCAGCCAGGCGATGCGCTGCAGCATGACCGAGGTCTTGCCCGAGCCGGCGATGCCGTTCACCAGCATGACGGGCACGTCGTCGTGGCGCACGATCTCGTTTTGCTCGCGCTGTATGGTCTGGGTGATGTCGCGCAGCTTGTCGGAGTGCCGCGACGACAGCGCCTTCAGCAGCAGCGGGTCTTGGATGGCCACGGTCGTGTCGAAGCAGGCCTTCAACCGGTCGCCCTCGACGTCGAACTGGCGGCGCACGCGCAAATCGCAGGCGATCTCGCGGCCGTTTGCCATGTAGGAGGTCGCGCCGGTGCTCTGGTTGTAGTAGGTCTCGGCCACCGGGCTGCGCCAGTCGACGACGATCTGCTTCATCGTGTCGGGGTCGCCCATCCCCGCGCGCCCTATGTAGACGTCGTCTTCTTTTCCGAGCTTCGGGAAGAACAGCTTCACCTTCGCGAAATAGGGGCGCTGCAAGAGCAGGTAGGCGCGGCGCAGCTCCTCTACTATCGCCTCCTGGCGGCGGTTGTACATGTCGATCACGTCGCTTACGCCCTTCATCTCCGTGAGCGACTCCTGGTCCCGCACGTCGTCGGAGAAATCGAGCGTCAGCTCCTCGTTCATGTCGTGCACGTCGGCTGCGGCGGCCGCCTCGTTTGCGGCGCGCTTTGCCTCCAGCT
Source organism: bacterium (assembly GCA_963642995.1). Classification (GTDB taxonomy): domain Bacteria; phylum Actinomycetota; class Coriobacteriia; order Coriobacteriales; family QAMH01; genus CAVAWX01. The sequence goes on from CAVIIZ010000003.1 coordinate 119,592, forward strand.
CGTCCCTTATCTCGGAAAGCCGTGCGTGCACCTCGCTCAGGTGCGCCTGCTCGGCGGCGAAAACCTCGTCCACTTCATGCTCCTCGTCGTCGTCTTCCACGGTGAAGGGGCGCGCGGGCGCCGCGACCTTGCCGATGCCCCCCGCGCCCGTGCCCTGCGGCTGCTCCCGCCTCGCCTGCGGGATGCTTCCCGGGCGTTGCAGCGCCCCCTTTTTCAGGCGCGGCGGCCGGCCAGCTCGGAGGCGATGGCCGCGATGAACTCCTCGGTGCCGAGCTTTCTCGGGGCCGGCAGCGCCGTGATGGCCGCGAGGTCGCCTGTCATCCGCCCGCTTTCCACCGTGGCGATCGTGGCCGCCTCCAGCCGGGTTGCGAAATCCGAAAGCGCGGGCGTCGCGTCCAGCTCGCCGCGTTTTCTCAGGGCGCCCGTCCACGCGAAGATGGTGGCGATGGGGTTCGTGGAGGTGGGCTGGCCTTTCAGGTGCTTGTAGTAGTGGCGCTGCACCGTGCCGTGCGCGGCCTCGTACTCCCACCAGCCGTGCGGGCTGACCAGCACGCTCGTCATCATGGCCAGGCTGCCGAAGGCCGTCGAGACCATGTCGCTCATCACGTCGCCGTCGTAGTTCTTGCAAGCCCAGATGAAACCGCCCTCGCTGCGCATGACGCGCGCGACCGCGTCGTCTATGAGGGTGTAGAAGTACTCGATGTGCGCCTCGGCGAACTTCTCGGCGTACTCGGCGGCGAAGACCTCGGCGAACACGTCCTTGAAGCGGTGGTCGTAGGTCTTGGAGATGGTGTCCTTGGCCGCAAACCACAGGTCCTGGCCTGTCTCGAGCGCATACGAAAAGCAGCTGCGCGCGAAGCCCTCTATGGAGCTGTCCAGGTTGTGCATGCCCTCGGCCACGCCCGGCTCCGAGAACTCGTGCACGCACAGGCGCTGCCCCTCGCCGCCTCCTTCGGGGGTGAAGACCAGCTCGACTTTGCCCGGGCCCGGCACGCGCATCTCGACGTCGCGGTAGAGGTCGCCGTAGGCATGGCGTGCGATGGTGATGGGCTTTTTCCAGGTGCGCACGTACGGCTCGATGCCGTTCACGACGATGGGGGCGCGAAAGACCGTGCCGTCGAGCATGGCGCGTATGGTGCCGTTGGGGCTTTTCCACATCTCGTGCAGGTCGTATTCTTCCATGCGCGCGGCATTGGGGGTGATGGTCGCGCATTTCACCGCCACGCCGTAGCGCTTGGTGGCCTCGGCCGCCTCGATCGTGACGGCGTCGCGCGTCTCGTCGCGATGCGTCAGCCCCAGGTCGTAGTAGTCGGTCTTCAAGTCGACGTAGGGCGCGAGCAGCTCGTCTTTTATCATCTGCCAGATGATGCGCGTCATTTCGTCGCCGTCCATCTCGACGAGCGGGGTCTTCATCTCTATCTTTGCCATGGGGCGCTCCTTCTTCGCTGAGGGGTTGCGTCTGCGCTTTTTGCGGGCTTCCCATTGTAGCCCTAGCCGCGGGGGCGTTTACCCTATCATGGGAGGCATCGTTTCTTTTTCCCGTCTTGAAGGGGTTTCGTGGCACCGGCGCTTCTCATATCGCTTCTCGCAGGCGCGACCATCGTGCTCGGCGGCCTTGTCGTGCGCCTCTCGCGCGGGGCGCGGCGCATCGAGCACTTCTCCATCGCGCTCGCCGCAGGCTCCATGCTCGCGCTGCTCGCCTTCGACTTGGGCCCGGAGCTTTTCGAGGGTCTTGCCGAAGGGGCCTGCGTGCAGGTCGCCGTGGGTCTTGTCGCGGGGTTTGCCGGCCTCGTGGCCCTCGACAGGGCCATCCCCGACCACGAAGGGGTCGCAGCCGGCCGCGCGCACGACGGCGCCGCCGGCCATGCGCACGACGGGAACACGCACGACGGCAACGCGGCGCACATAGGCATCATCTCGGCTGTCGCCATCGCCTTGCACAACGTCGTCGAGGGCATGGCCGTCTACAGCGTCGCGCTCTCCTCGCCGGCCGACGGCGCCCTCTACGCATTCGCCATCGCCTTGCACAACGTTCCCGTCGGGATGCTGCTCTTTTCCACGCTGGAGAAAAGCCGCCCCTCCACACGCCGGGCCGCCGTCGCCGCCGTCACCTTCTCCACTTTCGCGGGCGGCCTTCTCATGGCGGCGCTTGCGCAGGCGGTGCCCGAGGCGGTCATGGTCTTTTTCGTCGCGGCCGCCGCGGGCATGATCTGCTACATACTCGTCATGGAGCTGGCCGGCCGCCTCGCGCGCAGCCGCCCGGTCTGGGTGTCTGCCGCAGGATGCGCCGCCGGCTTCCTCATCGTGCTCGTGGCGTCGTTTCTCGGATAGGAGGAAGAGGGGTCTATGGTGAAGGTGACGGACGAGGAGTTCGACGCGATGGTCTCGGATGCCATCGACTCGATTCCCGGGGAGTTTCTCGACGAGCTCGACAACGTGGTCTTCCTCGTGGAAGACGAGCCGAGCGCCCAACAGGTCGCAGACGACATCGCCGACGGCGGCACGGGCGAGATGCTGGGCCTGTACTCCGGGGTGAACATCTACGAGCGCGGCGACTGCTACGACGGGGACCTGCCCGACAGCATCACCATCTTCAAAGGCCCGCACGAGCGCATGTGCGAAAGCGCCGCCGAGCTGGCCGAGGAGGTGCGCCGCAGCGTCGTGCACGAGGTGGGGCATTACTTCGGCATGGACGAGGCCCAAGTCGACGAGATGGGCTATGCCTGATATCATGATGAGTGCATGTAAAAGATAATTCAAGGGCGGGACGGTGCAGATGATGTTCGCGAAGATGTTGCTCGGGGGGTCCTTCACAGCCTGACCCCCGAGGCCGCATGAGGCGGCGCGCTCGCGCGGGGCGCGTGCACGGGGAAGACTCCGCGCCTTGCCCGGATCCCCGAGGCCGCGAACATCGCAAGCGCCTGTTTTCCTCCGGCGGCGGCAAGGGGCGGCGCCGCGGCGCGCTGCCGAGGGGCGCGGCGGTCGCGCTGGCTGCGGTGCTCGCGGTGTCGTGCACGGCTTCGGGCATGCAGGGCGCGTCAGCCTACGACGCCTCGTTTCTCGCGAAGGTGGACGACCTGTCCACCACGGGCTTCAAGCCCGCCGACACATGGGGCGACGACGCCGCGCCGGCCGCCTTCACGAGCATCTACAACAACCTGACCATCGACAACGTCTCCATCATGTCCGGTGCGGGCTCCTGGGAGCTCGTGGACACCTTGGCAACAACCGGCCACACGAGGGCCGCGGTCCTGTGCTGGAAGAAGAGAGTGACTTCGACGGGGGCGAAGTCGCCGGGGGCGGTTGCCTTGCGTCTCGAGGACTCGTGCAAGGCATGCGACGGGCAGCTCCTCGACGTGGACCTGACGCTCGACTCCACGGCCTATGTCACCGCGAACACGAGCACGTGGGGCAAGAACAGCCTTCTCGAGACCGCCGTTTTCTACTATGAGGGCACCGACCCGGAGAAAAAGGTGACAGCGATTGGCCTCGAGTGCGGCATCTGGAAGTCGATCTCCGCCGACGGGTTCGAGAAAGAGTACGCCACCGGGACCACCACCCCCCTGGCGACCGCGAGCGTCAGGACCAAGGTGGGGGTGAAGGTTTACGGGCAGGACGGCGCGCTCTACAGCCCCGAGGGGCGCGCCGCCTACTACAGGTTCGACGACCTCGACGGGAGAACCTGCGCCTTCGTCAGCAACAAGTACAAGTCGTCGTACAAGGAGGCGGATTGGTCCACCTACGGCGACAAGACCTGCTACAACGAGGGCGTGCAGTTCACGTCCGGCGTGCAGGCGGCGGTCGTGCAG
>CAVIIZ010000004.1:0-59105 GCA_963642995.1 bacterium
CGTCTTGGCGGTGGTGAGGGCGACGGGCTTGGACGCGCCCAAGGCGATGGAGACCTGCTCCGTCTGGGTGAGCTCGTTTACCAGCACCTCGATAGTGCCCACGCCGTCGTGGGAGGCAAAGGCCGTGGAGTAGTCGGAGACGCCGGAGAGGTAGGTGACGGCGGCGGCGATGGTCTCGAAGACCTGCACGCCGGCCGTGTCGTTCACCACCTTCACGTTGGCCGTCTTCCACACGACGGCGCTGCCCGTGCCGGCCATGGCCCCGACTGCCGAGTTGACGTCGTTGACGAACGCGGAGAGGCGGGCGACAGACGAGGCGCTGGCCGCCACGGTGGAGGCGAACTGCTTGTCCGCGCCGGTCAGGCTCGTGTCCGAGCTGTAGTAGCCGATCTTCGCGCCGGCGCCCAGGTCGCCTGCGACGCTCAGGCGCGCCAAGGCGCCGGGGTTGAGGTCTGCGGCCGCATTGGAGCTGTTCTTGTTGCCGTATATGACGGGGCTGCCGCTGACCGAGATCTGCGGCCCGGAGCTGTTGCTCGACCCCTCGATGGCGGCGCCCGTCTGGCCGTTGGACGTGCCGGTGTTGTTCTCTATCTTCGGGCTGCCCTCGATGACGACCTTCGTGGTGGTGGCATAGCAGCACACGACGCTGCCGTTGGCCGCCTTGTTTTCCGTGATCTGCACATCGCCCGCTATCGTGCACGTGGTGTTCGAGGTGGGGCCGACGTAGACCGCGCCGCCTTGGTTCATCGACGTGTTCTTGGTGATGACGCCGCCCGCGAGCCTGATCGTGGCGGTGCACGTGTCGGGCACGCTCACGCACCCGCCCGTGCGCACCTTGTTGTTGCTGACCGTGCCGCTTTCCATGTCGAAGGTGCCGCTGCGCAAGAGCACGGTGGCGTCGCCCCACTGGGACGTGTCCGTGCCGATGCCGTTGGAATCGAACGTGCCGCCATCGAGCTTGAGGGTGCCGTCGTTCAAGACGAGCGCCACGGCGCCGCCGCCGCCGTTGAACTGGCTCGCCTTTGCCCTGCAGCCCGTGACGCTGCCACCCTCGATGACGAGCGTGCCTCCGTCGACGAGCGCGAAGCCGCCGCCCGTCGAAGTGTCCGTGGTGGCAGTGTTGTAGAAGTCGCGAAACACCGTGGACGTGGCCGCGAGCTGCGTGCCGTCGACGTGCGTGCCCGGCGCCCCGTCGATCGTGGAAAGCGAGCCTGCGGCGCCGACCAGCACGGCGGACTTCGTGCGCTCGGCGTTCTTGCCGTCGAAGACGACGCCTTGCAGCACGGCGCCGGCGGCCTGCACCTTCAACTGCGCCGCGGCGGCGAAGGTGACGACCGGCTGCGCATCGGCGCTGGCGTTGAAGGCGGGGTCTTCCGACTTCGCGGCCGGGTCGATGATGTTGCGGATGGTGACGTTTGCCACGGATATGGTCATGTCGGCCTCGACGGTGTGCGAGCGCATGATGTCGATGGTCTCGCCTGCGGCCACGTCGGCCAGCGCCAGATCGAGGCTCTTGTAGTAGGAGCTGCCGGCGGCGCGCACGATGCGGCACACCTTGCCGCCGTCCCACAGCACGGCGTGGCTGCCCGCCACGTCGTCGGCCACGCACGATATGCCCTCGTTGCGGTCGTTGACGAACGAGCCCGCCAGCCCCTCGACCGCGGCCGCCTCCTTCATGCTGGTGGCGAACCGGTCCCCCGCCTCGTAGGCGTCTTCCGAATAGACGCCCACGAGCGAGCCTGCGGCCATGTACTCGCCCACGCAGATGACGTCCGAGCCGTTCAGCGCCACGTCGCGGCGTGCGCCGTTCGAGCTGCGGTTGCCGTAGATGTAGGGGTTGCCCCAGATGTAGCACTTCTCCATTGTCTCGCCGTAGGCGCCTGTCCGCGCATCCCAGGCGCACACGCCGCCCTGCGGGCCGCCCGCCACGCCGGTGTTGTTCTTTATCGCGCCGCCCGATATGTCCACGACGTTGCCCGATGCGGCATACGAGACGATGCCCGCCGCGCACCCGGATATCTCGCCGCCGCTCATGTTCACGCGCGAGGCGGCGTACCCCATGCCCACCGCAGGCCCTGCCGCGTGCCCCTTCACGCAGACGTCTCCTGCCAGCTCGAGGATCGTCGTGCCGGCGGCGGTGGCGGCTTCGTAGTTCACGCCCAAGACCGGGGCAGACGACGTCATGGCCTGCGCGTCCAGCACGCAACCGTCGATGCGCACCGAGCCGGCGCCGTGGAAATCCCAGCCCGTGCGGTTTGCCCCGAGCTTGGTCGTGGCGCCGGCGGCCGCGCCGGCGCGCCAGTCCGCGCCCCCGGCGACCTCGTTGCGCACGATTATGTCCTTGCCGGCTATGTCCACGGACAGCGTCTCGGCGGCAGCCGGGTTGTCCTCGTTGTCGCGGAATATGGTGATGGTGTCGCCGTCTTGCACCGCGGAAAACGCTGCGGCCACGGAGCTGTAGTAGGTCGGCGCGCTGCCGTCGGCCGGCTCCCGCTTGCACACGTCGTCGCCCCACACCACTTCGTTGGAGCTGTCGCCTTTGGCCTTCGCGTTGCGCTGCCGGTCCAGATCGTTCACGAACGCGGCGGCCAGGCCCTCGGCGTCTGCCGCGTCGGCAACGGCCGTGCGGGCGAAGGTCGGGTGCGTGCCGAAGTCGAGGTAGGTGGCATCTTCGCCGTCCCAGGCGCGGTAGATGCCCACGCACGCGCCCGCGTCCAGCCCGTCCCCGTCGATGACGATCTCGTCGTCGTCTCCGTCCTTCACGGCCGGGTCGGTCGGGTCCGTCAGGTTGTGCTGGGCGCCGTTGCACAGGTTGTCGTAGACGACGGGAGCACCGCTCAGGTGGGTGTAGGTCGCCTGGATGCAAGCCGAATACGGGAGGTCTGCGTCGTCTACCGTCTGCGTGTTGCCGCGCACGGTGGCGTTGTCTTGCAGGTAGAGGGTGCCCGTGACGTAGATGGCCCCGAGGATCTGGTCCGTGCACATGTTGTCCACGACCTGCGCCGTGCCCTTCAACGTGGCGTCGCCGTACGTCTTGATGGCAGAGGTCGCCCCCTCGTTTCCGGAGATGGTCGAGCTGTCGATGCAGATGGACGAGTTCTTGTTCTCGCTGAAGATGCCGCAAGTGGTGTTGCTGCCCTTGCACGAGCTGATCTCGGAACCGCCGCTCATGGTAAACGTGACGCGGGGGTCGGCGGCGGACCCGTCTTCGCTCGACAGCAAAGCGACGGTGCCATCAGTGTTCTCCCTCGCCACGCAGGAGACGATCTTCGCCCGGTTTTCCATCGCGAAGGCAGAATATGGGCTGACGACCACCGCGCTGGCCTTGCCGAAGACGCCATCTCCACTCGAGGAGACCGCCACGTCCGCGCCGTCGAGCACCACGCCGTCGAGGACGACATCGGCGGCGTCGGCCTGCTTGGCAAGGCGCCCGGGCCCGATGCACAGCATCGAGGAGTTCGTGAAGGAGGAGGCGCGTTTCAACGTGGCCTGCGTGCCGGCCGCGCCCCTGTAGGAGTAGCCGTCGTCCGCGTCTGCGGCGGCCGTGCAGATGGAGAGGGGCTTGCCCGTGCCGAGGACGATGTCCAGCCTGGCGGACAGCTCCGTCTCGGGCTGCAGCAGCTCCACCTTCGCGCGCCCGGAGGGAAACGCCGCCGCGAAATCCCCGACGCCGCCGATGTAGGAGACGGCAGCGGCGACGGTCCCGAAGGTCTGCACCCCGTCCACGTCGTCGACCACCTTGCACACGGGGTCGTCTGCCGTGACGACGGGCGTGGAAGCGCCCTCGTCGGCGGCGGCTGCCACGTCCTGCTCGTCGGCGGATTGGGCGCCCGCATCTCCGGCAGACTCGGCTGCGGCCGCATCGGCGCCGTCGGAGGATGCAGACGAGGCAAACCCGGAGCCGCCGGCCGCCTGCCCCTCGGCGGCGGGGGCGCCGTCTTGCGCGCCGCCCGAGACGGCGGAGGCCACCGGCTGCACGGCAAGCGCCGCCAGCACGACCACGGCAAGCGCCGCCAGCGCGCGCCTCGCCTTGCGGGGAAGCCTTCCGCCCCGCTTTCCGCCCGTCCTTCTCGTCGGCCTGTTCGTCGCCCTCATGCGCTCCACCTGTCCAAAGTCCGCCGCTTGCCGAAGGGGGCGCGCCGCGTCTGCCGCCTCGCGGCGCAAAACCGCGCGCCCGCCCCGTCGTCTGCCGAAAGGGGGCGCCGTCGCGCACGTGCCGCGCGAGCGCCGCGTCCCTCTTCAAAAAAGCTTGGTTCTCCCAGTTTATCACATGAAAAAAAAAAGCGCGACCCGCAACGCGGGTGCGGGACATGGGGTGCCTCGGCGGGGGCGGCGCGCCGCCCGATTGCCGGCGCCTTCCCCGCAGGCTCTCATGCATCCAGGCAGGAGACGGGCAAGACGAGCACGCCGTCGCCGCGCCGCACGGCATGCCCGCCGGGGACCAGCACCGCGCAAAACGCCGGGTCGCCCATCACGGTCGTGTCGATTTTTCCCACGAGGTTCCTCAGGCTCTGCGCGCCCTCGTCGACAAACGCGGCACCGAGCTTGACCTCGAACAGCGCATAGCGCCCGTCGCGCAGCTGCACGACCGCATCGGCCTCGCGCCCCGCCTCGTCGTGGTAGTGAAACAGCTCCCCGCCGAGGGCGCGGGCGTACACGCGCAGGTCGCGCACGCACAGCGACTCGAACAAAAGCCCGAGCGTCGAAGTGTCCAGCAGCAGGGAGCGCGGACTTGCCCCGAGGGCGGCCGCGGCGATGGAAGGGCAGGTGAAATGCCGTGTCGGCGTCTTCGTGATGCGCGATCTCGCGTGAAGCGAGGGAGTCCAGGCGGAAAGCTCCTGCACGACGTAGAGGCGGCGCAGGGCGGCGAGGTAGCCGTTGACCGTCTCGCGGGACAAGTCGATATCGCGCGATTTCAGGTCCTTCAGGATGGTCGATTGCGTCGCCTGCGAAGAGCTGAGGCGCGCGTACTCGGCCATGATGAGACGGGCGTACTGCGGATTTCGCATGACGCCGTCGGCGCGCGATATGTCCTGCTCGGCGATTGTCGCAAGGTAGTCGAAAGCCATGTCGAGCGCATCGTCGCCTTTCGCATGCGCCACGGCATACGGCCAGCCCCCGCGGCAGACCAGATACGCCATGCGCTCGACGTCGCAATCGGAACACCCCGAGACGTCGTCGCAGCCGCCGAAGAGGGCCGCAAGCGAGACCTCGCGCGTGGAATCCCCCGATTCGGCCAGGCTCATAGGCCCCATGTCCACCGAGACGATCCGTCCCGCCCCCGAATGCGACGGCGGGGCGGCCGGCGTCGCCGAGCCGGTCAAGATGAAGCGCCCCGGCTCCTCCTGGCCGTCGACGGCGAATCGCACGGCGTCCCATAGCTGCGGCGCCTCCTGCCACTCGTCGATCAGGCGCGGTGCCGCCCCCTCGAGCAGCACCGACGGTTTCGTGGAGGCGAGCATGCGGTAGTCGGCCCTCTTGTCGGGGTCTTGCATCATGATGGAACTGGAAGCCAGCTGCAGCGCCGATTGCGTCTTGCCGCACCACTTCGGCCCTCGCACCTCGACTGCGCCGGCATAGCCGAGCTTGCGTTGAACGAGCGTGTCGGTCAGACGTGGGAGATACTTCTTCGCATTCAGCTTTTTCTGAGGCATATCCTGCGGCTTTCCTGTTCAACCTGCCGATTGCGAAGATTTTAACCCACCGATTGCGAAGATTTCAACATGCCGATTGCGAAGGCAGACGCGCCGAGGCTGATTGCCGCTTTCAGCGCGCGCAGGGTCCGTGTGCTCGACCCTCACAGAAACGCCGCCATGTACACGGGAAGGTAGGCGACCTTTCCCTCCACCTCGACGTTGTCCTCGCACAAGACCACGGCCTGCCCTATCTCGTAGTTGGGAGAGGAGAGCACCTTGGTCAACGCGCTGTGCCGCTTGTAGTCCTTGCCGCTCTTCACCTCCACGGGAAGGGCCCATCCGCGCCCCGACTCGATGAGAAAGTCGATCTCGCCGGCCGACTTGCTGCGGAAAAATCGCAGGGCGTGCCCGTGGGCCGCAAGCTCTTGGGCCACGGCGTTCTCGTAGATGGAGCCGTAGTTCACCCCCAGCCGATCGCTCAGCAGGCTTTTCGCGACGTCGACCTGCGCCATGGCGCACAACAGTCCCACGTCGTTGGCGAAGAGCCGCGTTGAAGTCGAAGCCCTCGCGCCCGACGAGGCAAAAAGAGACGGAGCGTCCGGGTTTTAGTGAGAACAAGGGAACTTTCCAACCAAAATTCGGGCGCAGAACGCGACTTTTCCAACCGAATTCCGCCCCGAAAACGCGACTTCTCCAACCTTCACGCCGTTGGAAGAGCGGCGCTTCCCTGCGAAACGCGACGTGAGGCGGCGGGCGGCAGCGAGGCGCGGGAAGCGGCGCGGCGCGCGCTCAGCTGTGGAGCACGACCGCGAGCAAGACGACCAGAAAGACGGCCGCGACGATCAGGGCCGCCACGAGGAAGCCGCCGCGCAGGCACGCGCCGAGCATGATGGCCACGCCCGCGCACACGCCGAAGGCGCCGAGGCAGCCCAGGCCGCCCTTGCCGTCCGCGCCGCGCGTCGCCATGCGAATCCTCCCCCTCCCGCGCCTTCTCTCAGCCCAGGCCCAGCCAGCTGGCCACGATGGGCACCCAGCCCATGACCCAGATGATGGCGATGAGCACGGGGATGCCCCACGCGCACCACAGCTTCGCCCACGCGGGAAACTTCAAGCCCCGGCCCGCATCGGCCTCGGCCAAGAAATTCTCCCAACCCCAGCCCAGCTTGCGCGTGCAGAAGACGACGAACACCAGGCCGCCCAGAGGCAGGATGTTGTTGGAGATGATGAAGTCCTCGACGCTTTGGATGTCGCCGATGCCCGGCACGACGGCGCCGGAGAACACGTTGAAGCCGAGCGCGCACGGCAGGCTCAAGACGGCCAGCAGCACCCCGCAGACCACGACGCCCTTCTTGCGCGACCAGTCCCAGCGGTCCATGACCCACGAGACGTTGCTCTCGAAGACGGCTATGACGGTGGACAGCGCCGCAAACGACAGGAAGACGAAGAAGAGCACGCCCCACAGCACCCCGAGCGGCATCTGCCCCAACACGACGGGCAGCGTCTGGAACACCAGAGACGGCCCGCTCGTGGGGTCGACGCCGTAGGCAAAGCAGCTGGGGAAGATGATGAGGCCCGCCATGATGGCCACGCAGGTGTCGAGCACGACGGTGGTGGCCGCCTCGCCCGTCAGGCTGCGTTCGCGCCCGATGCGACTGCCGAAGATGGCCATCGAGCCCATCCCGACCGACAGGGTGAAAAACGCCTGCCCCATGGCCGCGAAGGCCGCGTCGCCGAACGTGGACAGCTGCTCGCCCGGCGTAGACCCCGCGAAGAGCTTGGAGAAGTCGGGCATGAGGTAAAACGACAGCCCCTCGCCCGCCCCCGGCAGCGTGACGGCGCGCACGACCAAGACGAGCATGATGGCGAACAGCGCGATCATCATCACCTTCGTCACGCGCTCGACGCCTTTCTGCAGGCCGATGGCGCACACGATGACGGCGATGGCCACCGAGACGAGCATCCAGGCGATCATCTCGGAGGGGTTGGCCGTCATGGACGCGAAGGCCTGCTGGGTGATGGAGGCGTCCGCGTCGGTGAAGGAGCCGGTGGCGAACTTGAATATGTAGGCGATCATCCAGCCGCACACCGTGGTGTAGAACATGAGCAGCACGAACTGGCCGATGATGCCCACCCACGAAAACCACTTGAAGCTTCTGCCCGAGGGCAGCACGTGGAAGGCGCGCGCGACGGAGCGCTGGCTGGCGCGTCCGACGGAAAACTCCATGACCATGACGGGCAGGCCCATGACCACCAGCGCCACGAGATAGAGCACGATGAACGCCGCGCCGCCGTACTCGCCCGTGATGTAGGGAAAGCGCCAGACGTTGCCCAGCCCTATGGCGCAGCCCGCCGCCACCATGATGAATCCCAGCCGGCTGCCGAAATGCTCGCGTCCGCCCGCCTGCGCCGTCTGCTGCTGCCCGTGTGCCATCTTCGCGATGTCCCCTCTCCTCGTGAAAACCCCGCTGGAAACCCGTCGGGAAACCCGTGCCCCGAGGCCCTTCGCGCAAAGGCGCGGAGACACGCGGGAGCACGGGGGGGATTTTCGCCTACATGCTCCACATATAGCCGACGCCGCGCACGGTTTCCAGCCGAACGGCAAGCTGGGCGCCGAGTTTGGCGCGCACGCGGCGCACGTGCACGTCCACGGTGCGCGACCCGCCGTAGTAGTCGAAGCCCCACACGCGCGAGAGCAGCACGTCGCGGGAGAAGACGTGGCCGGGGTGCGTGACGAGGAAGGCGAGCAGCGCGTATTCCAGATAGGTGAAGTCCACCGGCTCGCCGTCCACCTTCACCTGGTAGGTGGACAAGTTGATGGACATGCCGTCGACGGAGATGTGGTCGCTTGCCGCGCTGGACTGGCCGGGCCACAGCAGGCGGCGCAGGCGCACGCCCAGCTCGTCGGGATCGGGCGGGCAGACGATGAAGTCGGCGCGGCTGCAGGCGGGCAGGCGCAGGTGCGCCACGCACTCGCGCGGCACGCAGAACAGGGCGGCCAGGCCCGGATGCGCGTCGAGCATCTTCTCGACGGCGACGGCGGCCTTCTCGAGCGTTTGCGCAGACGGCGCGCACACGATGCAGTCCACCCGGGCGGCGACGGCCTCCGCATCCGAGCTGCGGCACGTGGAAAACTCCGCGTCGAGCGCGGCGACGGCGCCCGCATACGGCGCGGGACTCGCCGCGCCGGCCTGCACCAGGGCGACTCGCTTGCGTTGTCCGTCCATCTCCGCCTCTTCCCTTCCTCGAAAACCCCTCAAAGCCTCGGATAGAGCCGGTCGAGCTCGAAGGGGGTGACCTGGGCGCGGTAGCGCTCCCAGACGGCGCGCTTGTTGGCCACGATGTAGCGGTGCATGTCCTCGCCGAGCACCTCCTTCATCAGCTGCGAGCCCTCGAAGGCGTCGATGGCCTGCCCGAGGTCCTGCGGCAGCAGCTCGTATCCGGCCTCGCGCAGCTGCCCTGCCGTCATCTGCGAGATGTCCGCCTCGTTTTGCGCGGGCAGCGCAAGGCCGTCCTCGACGCCCTTCAACCCGGCGCCCAGCAGCACGGCGAAGGCGAGGTAGGGGTTGCAGGCCGAATCGGGGCTGCGCAACTCGAAGCGCGCCGAGGCCGCCTTGCCCGGCTTGTAGCTGGGCACGCGCACGAGGGCGCTGCGGTCGCGGCCGCCCCAGTTCACGCAGGTGGGCGCTTCGTATCCGGGCACGAGGCGCTTGTAGGAGTTCACGAACTGGTTGGTGACGAGCGTGTATTCGGGCGCATACGCCAAAAGGCCCGCCAGGTAGCGTTTTGCCAGCTCGGAGAGCCCCAGGCCCAGCGGGTCGGCCGCGTCGTGGAAGGCGTTCTCGCCGTCCGCGAACAGCGACTGGTGCACGTGCATGCCCGAACCCGGCTGGTCGGCGAGCGGCTTTGGCATGAAGCTCGCGTAGACTCCGTGGCGCGCGGCCACCTCCTTCACCACGAGGCGGTAGGTCATCACGGCGTCTGCCATGGACAGCGCATCGGAAAAGCGCAGGTCGATCTCTTGCTGGCTCGGGGCTATCTCGTGATGCGAGTACTCGACGGGTATGCCCATCTTCTCCAGGGTGAGTATCGTGTCGCGGCGCAGGTCGCTGCCGGAATCGAGCGGGGTGAGGTCGAAGTAGCCGCCGCGGTCGATGGGCACGGGCGCGACATCGTCTTCGAAATAGAAGTACTCGACTTCAGGGCCCACGTTGAACTCGTAGCCCGCCTCGGCGGCCTTCTTCAGCATGCGGCGCAAGACGAAGCGCGGGTCGCCTTCGAAGGGGGCGCCGTCCGGGCTGTAGATGGAGCAGAACATGCGCGCCACGCCGTCGGTGGACGGGCGCCAGGGCAGCACCTGGAAGGTGGAGGCGTCGGGCACGGCCAGCATGTCGCTTTCGGTCTCGCGCGCAAAGCCCTCGACGGACGCGCCGTCGAAACCCATGCCCTCGCAAAACGCGGACTCGAGCTCGCTTGGGGTGATGGCAAAGGACTTCATCTGGCCGAGCACGTCGGTGAACCACAGGCGGATGAAGTGGATGTTGCGCTCGTGGACGCTTTTCAGCACGTAGTCGCGGTCTGCCGCGTTGGATTCAAACATTGCCTCGCCGAAACCTCCCTGCCTGCACGATGCGAAAAACCTACCACGGCCCGCACGGGGCGCGCGTTGGAAAGATAGCGCGCCCATGTGAACGGCAGGTTACACGCAATCCCGTCTGCGCGCCCGCCCGCAAGCCCGCCCGGGCGCGCGGCGGCGATGTCGCGCGCAAAAGGGTGCGTGCAAGCCGTATACTCTCGCGCATGGCGAAAATCGACCAGATAGAGGCGGTGAGCGACAAGCTCGCCGAGACGACCATCAAGGTGCTGCCGCACCGTTGCCTGTACATGCGCAACTGGAACTCGAAATGCCGCGCGTGCCTGAACGCGTGCCGCCACGACGCGGTGGCGCGCTCGATGGGCCACATAAAGATAGACGACGCGTCATGCACGGACTGCGGGGCGTGCGTGTCGGCGTGCCCCACCTCGAGCATGCTCAGCTCGGCGCCGGACGCGGGCTCCATCGTGAGAAGCGCGCAGGCCTCGGCTGCCGCGTGCGGGGGCAACGCCTTGTTCATGTGCGCGCGCGACGCGGCCGCCACCAGCATCGACACGAGCCGCGTGGTCGTGCTGCCGTGCCTGGACTACCTCGACGAGTACCTGCTGGCAGGCCTTTTCGCCTACGGGGTGAAGGCCGCGACCCTCATGCGGACCGGCTGCGGGGAATGCGAGCTGAACGGGCCGGCGCCGCGCTTCGAGCAGATGGTGGGCGAGCTGCGCGAGCTGTTCGAGCTGTGGGGCGTCGAGGGCACATTGCGCCTGACGAAGAAAGTCCCCGAGGCGCTCGTGGTGAAGCACCGGGAGCGCGTGGCCAACGTGGGCGGCGTGGGCAGGCGCGACGCGTTCAAGGACGCGGGCAACCAGGTCGTGGGCTTCATCACCCAGGCCGTGAGCGAAAGCGTGGACAGGCACGCGGGCAAGACGCCGACGAGGAAGAGAGACGAGCGCGTGATCGTGCGCATGGAGGAGCGCTTCGACGTGGGCACCTACCGCTCGGCGCGGCTTCTGAAGATGCTCGACCGCATCGGGACGCGCCCGCGCGGCAAGTGCGTGGAGAGCCGCTTTTGGGCAGATTTGTCCATCGACGAGGCGCGTTGCCGCTACTGCGGGATGTGCGCCCAGAACTGCATCACGCAGGCCCTGCGCTTTGCCCAAGACGACGAGAAGGCCGGCACGCTCGTCTTCCAGCCCGCGAAATGCGTCGGCTGCCGGCTGTGCCGCGACGCGTGCCTGTCGCATGCCATGGTCTACAGCACGACGGTGAAGGCAGACGACCTCGACGAGGGCGTGGTGAAGGTGCTCTACGAGGACAAGAAGGACCCGCTGCTGAACCCGCTGCTGCCGAGATAGCGGGCAAGGCGCGCCGCAGACGATGCGGGAAAGGCTTCGGTGGCTCACGCAAAGCCCGAAGGGCCGTTTGCCGTGGTGTACAATGCGAACGCGTGCGAAGAGCAAATCCGGGAAAAGGGAGCATCCAAATGGCCGCATCCGAGCAAGGACATCCGAAGACTTCCAAGAAAGCGGTGCTGTTGTCTGCAATTGCAGTTGTCATCGCCGTCGTCGTCGCCGTGGGGGCAATGCTGACGACCTCGCCGGAGCACGACGCGGACGCGAAAGACATCAAGGACACGTATTACGAATACAACGACCACGGCTGGATACTCAGGGCATGCGTCTACGACGACGGGGTCAGCGGCTTCATCGAGTTCAAAGAGGGTATGGAAATAGAGTTGAGCCATGCGTACAACCAGAAGAACAAGTTGACGAGCATCGGCGGAACGGCCTTGAAAGACATCGTCAAGTTCAAGGGCGGGGGGTACGTCGAGAGCTTCTTCTTCACAAGAGACGATGCTCTTTGGCATTGGAGCAGGATTATCGGCAAGGACATGGAGCTGGTGCTTCACGCGAATGCGAAGGGAAGCGGAAACGCCCACGTCAAATTCGTGGAGATGAACGACGATTCGCACGAGATGAGCATATCGGGCGATTCGCTTGAAGAGCACAGCGTCGGAAACGCCTATTTCGACTCTGCCAAAGGCGCTGCGGGGGTGAAGAGGATCGAGTGGTACTCGTAGGGAAAGAGGGCAGTTCCGACAGAAGTTCACTTGAGACGAGGACCAAACGCGGCGTCGTGAACCTGGTCTTCGACAAAAACTTGGCTACCTGCAGGCGTTCGGCAAAGTAGAAGTTCTACTACGACGACGGGCGGGGAGATAGCAGTCGTAGCGGACGGCCTTGCCGGATAGGGAGTAGTCGGGTTTTCTGCCCGCCAGCGGCGCGCCCTTGGCCGGGCGCTTCACCACGATTTTCCTCGGGCCGGCCGCAAACGCGGCATCGAGCAAGGCCTCCTCGTCGCCGCCGTCGCAGGGCGCCTCCAGGCGCTGCAGGAGCTGGAACTTCTTCTTCACCGCCGCGCTCTTGCGGCGGGCGGGGAACATGGGGTCGAGCACGACGACGTCCGGCGGCGCGTCGAGGTGGCGCATCGCGGGGATGCTGTCGCGTTCGTGCAGGCGCATGCGCGAGGCGGCCTCGCACAGGACGGGATCGCCCGACGCCCGCCCGAGCGCATCGGAGAGAAGCGCCGCGATCGTCGGGTCGCGTTCGTAGAGGTCCACCGTGAAGCCGGCCGCCGCCAAGAGGAACGAATCCTCGCCCAAGCCGGCCGTCGCGTCGAGCGCCGACAGCGGCCTGCCGCACCCCTTCACCTTCGCCGCGCGCACCACGAGCTCGCCTTGCAGGCGTCCGGAGCGCATGCGACAGGCGAGATGCGAGAAGCCGGCGCGCAGCTCGAGGACGCCGTCTGTGAGGAAGAGGCCGTTTCCGTCGCGTTCGAGGCGGGGCGCGCCGCCGGCTTGGGAGACGTCCTTGCCGCCGGCACGAAAGGAGGCGAGGCCGCAGCCGGGGGCTGCGACGGCTCCCTGCGGCACATGCACGCGCGCCCCGCAGCCTCTCCCGCCGCCCGCATCGAACGCCTCCCCCGCCGGCATGCGCACCCTAGTCGTCGAAGTCGAGCATGGACAGGTAGCGCTCGCCGGTGTCGGGCAGCAAGGCGACGATGTTCTCGCCCGCGAACTCGTCGCGGCACGCCAGGCGCGCCGCGGCCTCGGCGGCGGCACCTGCCGAGATGCCGACGAAGATGCCCTGCTCGCGCGCGAGGCGCTTCTGGCGCTCCATGGCCTCGTCGCTGGAGACGTGCACGACCTCGTCGTAGATGCCCCGGTCGAGGATGTCGGGGACGAAGCCGGCCATGATGCCCTGGATCTTGTGCGCGCCGTGCGGGCCGCCCTCGAGCACGCGCGACTCGTCGGGCTCGACGGCAAACACCTTCACCTGCGGGTCTTGCTCGCGCAGGTACTTGGCCGTGCCCGTGAGCGTGCCGCCCGTGCCGACACCTGCCACGAATGCCGCGACCTCGCCGTCCGTGTCGCGCCAGATTTCCGGGCCGGTCGTCTTGTAGTGGGCCTCGACGTTCACCTCGTTCACGAACTGCCCGGGTGCGAAGCTGTTGGGGGTGGCCGCGAGCAGCTTGGCGGCCTCCTCGTTTGCCTGCGGCACGCCGCCGTCCACGAGGCGCAGCTCGGCGCCGTAGGCCGAGATGAGCTTGCGGCGCTCGACGGACATGGAGGCGGGCATGAAGATGATGGTCTTCAGGCCGTAGGCCGCGCCTATCATGGCAAGGCCGACGCCCGTGTTGCCGGAAGTGGACTCGATGATGGCGGTGTCGGAGTCTATCTCGCCTTTCTCCAGCCCGTCGTCGATGATGGCCTTCGCGACGCGGTCTTTCACCGAGCCGCCGGGATTCGTGTACTCGAGCTTGCCGAAAACCCGCGCCTTGCCGCCCACCGCCAACTCTATGAGCGGCGTGTTGCCGACGAGCTCGTCGATGCGCTTGAGTGCCTTCACTGCCATGTCCCTCACCTTTCCCTTGCCCGGCGCCGTCGCGCACGGAAAGCAGAATCCGCGCCTCAGCCCGGGCGCGTCGTTGCCGAACCGTCTTCGCGCACGCGAGCCGAGCCGAATGCCGTATGCGCGCCTCCGGCCTCTCCTCGCCGGGGGCATCTCGCGCATTATTTGCCCCGCGCCGCGTTGTGTCAAGAAAATTCCTAGTATATTGATAGGAATTTAACATGGAATGCTCCGAAGCCGCCCCTCGCACAAGCCGCCGGGAGCGGCCGAGGTGAAGAG
The DNA here is from genome assembly GCA_963642995.1 of bacterium. Classification (GTDB taxonomy): domain Bacteria; phylum Actinomycetota; class Coriobacteriia; order Coriobacteriales; family QAMH01; genus CAVAWX01. The sequence goes on from CAVIIZ010000004.1 coordinate 14,415, forward strand.
GCGCGGGGGACAGGGCCTTTCCTTCACAAAGCCGAAAGCTCGCGCACCTGCGCCCACAGACCGCCGGGCAGCTCGCCTGCCGCCGCATCGGCCTTCTCGCCCATGCCGTGCGCCGCGAGGAAGAGACGGCCGCGCGCATCCTTTGCCAGCGAAAGCCCCGCCACGCCCGTCTTGGAGCGGTAGGGCTTGGACATGCCGCCGTCGATGCAGATGAAACGCCCGTCGCACTTCACGGGGTCCTCGCCGTCCTTCACCTTGACCGGCACGTGCCCGCAGACGATGCGCGAGCGGCCTGCGTCCATGCCGAAGTCCTCGAAGATGCGCCCGAGCACCTGCGCGTCGGCGCACAAGGTGTAGAAGGGGTTCTTCTCCTCTGCGCGCGCAGCCTTGTCGGCCACGTAGTACAGCTCGAAGGTGGCCATCTTGGATTTTGCGAACAGCGGCGAGCCCGGGCCTAGCCACAGGTACCACAGCAAATCGAGCCCGCGGCGACGCTCCTCGGGCCCGGCCGCGTCGAAGGCGGCGCGCACCTGCGCGTCCACGGCGTCGAAGAGCGCGCGGCCCCGATAGCGCCGGCCGAACAGCTCGACTTCCCGCAGCTGCCCGTCGGCGTCCAGGGGCACGCAGGCATGGAAGAGCAGCAAGTCGCCGCAGATCTTGTAGAGGGAACCCCGGTCGAGGAAAACGCGGATGTGGCGCTGGAGCTTCTCGCAGCCGGTGAAGGCGGCCACGAGCGCGTCGAGTGCCTCCTGCTCGCCGGCGCTCAAGCGGCAGGGGTCGGACGCGTCCACCGTGGGAAAAACGGGGTCGAGCAGCTCGTGGACACGTCCATCGATCTCCACCGTGCCGTGCGCGAAATCGACACGCGCGAGCAGGTCGCGGCCGGCCAGGCCGAAAGAGGGGTTGCGCGCGATGAGGGCGGCCTCGACTTTGAACTGGATGATGGCCATGGCCTTCTGGATTTTCACGTGGCGCACGGCCTCGGCATCCGGCAACGCGGGCGAGCCTTTCAACCCGAAGGCCGCGCACGGGTCGTCCGCATAGGCGGACAAGGCGAACCCGGACAGCGCGGACAGGTCGACGCCGTACGTGTCCTCGAGCACCGAGAGGTTGCCGTAGCGCGCGCAGATGCGCACCACATGCGCGATGCAGCTCGGGTGGCCTGCCGCCGCGCCCATCCACACGATGTCGTGGTTGCCCCACTGGATATCGGCGTCCGGCGCCGCGGCGAGCATGTCCATGACCGCGTCGGGCGCAGGCCCTCGGTCGTAGACGTCGCCCACGAAGTGCAAGGCGCCCAGGCCGCCGTCGCAGGAACAGACGCTGTCCACGACGCGCGAGGCCTGCTCGTACTCGCCGTGTATGTCCGAGAGGAACAGCTCGGCCGGCCCTTCGAAGGGCGCCGGGGCAGGGTCTCCCTCCCCGCTTGCGCGCAGCCGCGTGTCCACTGCCGTCTTCGCCATCTTCACCATCTCCTCTATCGTCGAAGCTGCGCCGTCGCGTCCGTTGCCGCAAGCCGTGCAGCCCGCGCGTCGCCGTATCGCCACATTCTAGCGAAGCGATGCGCCGTATACTCGAAGGCGGTCTTTCCGCGCGCCTGGGCCGAGGGGCGCACGGGCGACGGGCGAAGGCGCGACGAGGCGCCCCGCGCGCAGAAAACGCACATTGCGAAGAAAACGGGAAAGGCGTACGGCGCGCGCAGATGAAAGGCGCGGCACGTGAAAGGACGCACATGGGCAAACCGAGAATCTACATAGACGGCCAAAGCGGGACGACAGGCCTGCAGATAGTGGAGCGCATCGAGGCGCGCGACGACCTCGAGCTGCTGCGCATCGACGAGGACAAGCGCCACGACGCGAATGCGCGCCGCGAGCTGATAGCAGCCGCCGACCTCGTTTTCCTGTGCCTGCCCGACGAGGCGGCCCGCGAGGCCGTGCAGCTGGCAGAGGGCACGGACGCCCGCATCATCGACGCCTCGACGGCGCACCGCGTGGCGCCGGGATGGGTCTACGGCTTTCCCGAGCTCGGGCCTGGGCAGCGCGCGCGCATCGCCGGCGCATCGCGCATCGCCAACCCCGGGTGCCACGCGACCGGTTTCATCGCCTGCGTCGCGCCGCTCGTGGCCTGCGGCCTGCTGCCGGCCGACTATCCCCTTTCCTGCTATTCGCTCACGGGGTATTCCGGCGGCGGCAAGAAGACGATCGCCGCCTACGAGGATCCGGCACGCGGCGAGGAGCTGTCGTGGCCCGGCGTCTACGCGCGCGGCCTCTCCCACAAGCACCTGCCGGAGATGCAGCAGGTGTGCGGCCTTGCGCACGCCCCGGCCTTCCTGCCCGCGATCGACGACTATCTTGCCGGGATGGCGGTGAGCATCACCTTGCACAACCGCCTGCTTTCCGGCGCGCCCCATGCCCGCGACCTGCGCGAAGCCCTGGCCTGCCACTACGAGGGCGCGCGTTTCGTCGAGGTTGCGCCTTTCACCGACGAGCCGCCCACGCTCTACGCCGGAAAGCTGGCGGGCACGAACCGCCTGCGCATCGAGGTGAGCGGAGACGCGGAGCGCAGCTGCCTTGTCGCCTTGTTCGACAACCTGGGAAAGGGCGCGTCGGGCGCGGCGGTGCAGAACATGAACATAGCGCTCGGCCTGCCCGAGGAAACAGGGCTAGAATAGGCTCCCGGCGAAAGGCCGTGTGAAGGGCGCGGGTGCGAAAGGCACGCGCGCAAGGCGCATGCGAGAGCGGGCGGCGAGGGAGGCATGGGACATGCGGCCTTCGGGTGCCCGCGCCGCATCGAAAAAAGGGACGCGCGAGGCACCATGGCAGGCAAACGCAAAGACGACAAGCAGCAAAGCTACCGCTACACGGCGAGCTACCACGACGAGCGCCTCGAGGAGCAGAAGGCGGCGAACAAGGGCTTGCGGCGCATCCTGATCGTCCTCATCGTCGTCTTGCTCGCGTTTCTCGCGGCCAGCATATGCATCGCGTTTGCCATGAGCTCCCGGACGGGAGACGGCATGCACGGCGGCGCGGGCACGCAGACGCAGGCAGGCGATGCGCGAAACGCGACGAGCGCGAACGCGGACGGCGAGGACAAGCGCACGGCCGTCTCGGACAGCGACAACCGCACCAGGCCCGGGCGCAAGGTGTGCTACCTCACCTTCGACGACGGCCCGTCGGAAAACACCCGCAAGATACTGGACATACTCGCGAGATACGACGTGAAGGCCACGTGGTTCGTCATCGGCACGAGCGGGCACCTCGACTACGCGAAAGACATATGGGCGGCCGGCCACCAGATCGGCCTGCACACCTGGGACCACGAATACGACGTGGTCTACGCATCGGATGCGGCCTTTTGGAACTCCATCGAAAAGATCGGCGACGCCGTGGCCGCCGAAATCGGGACGAAGCCGACGCTCATACGCTTTCCCGGCGGCAGCGTAAACGACTACAACCGCAGCCTCTACCAGCAGCTGTGCACCGAGGCGGGCGAAAAGGGCTACCACTACTTCGATTGGAACGTGTCCAGCGGAGACGCCTCGCCGCGCGGGCTGTCGGCCGACGAGATATACGGCAACGTCACGGGCAACGCCGCCGACAAGAACTCGGCCTGCGTGCTCATGCACGACACCGAGGCCAAGGGCACCACCGTCGAGGCCCTGCCGCGCATGATCGAGTGGTTCAAGGCCAACGGATACGAGTTCGACGTGCTGCAAGCCGACTCCTTCGGCTACCACTACTGGCCGGTAGACGAAGGATAGGGCGGCGCCGAGAGGGGCGCGTCGGCGCAAGCGGCTGCCGGCTGCAGACGCGTCGCGCGCGCAGCCGGCAGCCGGGCTTTCCCCCGAACCTAGACCACCATGCCCTGCTTGTTGGACTTGCGCGCCGACTTGATCAAGAACTCCTGGTTGGTCTCGGTCTGGCGCAGGCTCTTGATGAGCATGTCCATCGCGCGCTCGGTGTTGTTCATGTTGGCGAGCAGACGGCGCAGCCCCCACACGAGCGGCGCCTCCTGCGCGTCCACCAGCAGCTCGTCTTTGCGCGTGGACGAGGCCACCGGGTCGATGGCCGGGAAGATGCGGCGCTCGGACAAGGTGCGGTCGAGTTTCAGCTCCATGTTGCCCGTGCCCTTGAACTCCTCGAAGATGACCTCGTCCATCTTCGAGCCGGTGTCCACGAGCGCCGTGCCCAAGATGGTGAGCGAGCCGCCGCCCTCGATGTTGCGCGCCGCGCCCAAGAAGCGCTTGGGCGGGTAGAGGGCCGTGGAGTCCACGCCGCCGGACAGGATGCGCCCGGAGGCCGGTTGCGCGAGATTGTAGGCGCGCGCGAGGCGGGTGATGGAATCGAGCAGGATGACGACGTCGTGGCCTGCCTCGACGAGGCGCTTGGCCCGTTCGATGACGAGCTCGGCCACGGCGATGTGGTTGTCGGCCGGCATGTCGAAGGTGGACGAGACCACCTCGCCGTCGATGGAGCGCTCCATGTCGGTGACCTCTTCGGGGCGCTCGTCGACGAGCAGGCACATGAGGTGCACCTCGGGGTTGTTCGCGCTGATGGCCGCCGCGATGTCCTTCAAGACGGTGGTCTTGCCGGCCTTCGGGGGCGAGACGATGAGTCCGCGCTGGCCTTTGCCGATGGGCGAGACCAGGTCTATCGCGCGCGCCGTGACGGCGTCTTTGCCGTGCTCGAGCACGAGGCGCTCGTCGGGGTAGACCGGGGTGAGGTTCTGGAACTTCACGCGGTGCTGCGGCCCTTCGAAGGGCTCGTCGTTTAACGCCAAGATCGTGTTCAAGGCCGGGTACTTCTCGTTGTCGCGCGGCGGGCGCACGCGGCCGGCCACGTGGTCGCCCTTGCGCAGGCCCATGCGGCGCACCATGCTCGAGCCCACGTAGACGTCGTGCTCGCCCGGCAGGTAGCCCTTGGTGCGGATGAAGCCGTAGCCGTCCGGCATGAGGTCGAGTATGCCCTCCACCTCGACGAAGCCCTCGGATTGGAGCAATGCGTCGTAGACGGCCGAGACGAGGTCGTCGCGCTCGCCGTACTCGGTCGGGTCGACGGAGAGCTCGAGCGCGCGGGCGACGAGGGCGTCGTCTTCGAGACTTGCCAGCTCGTCGCGGGTGGCGGAAGGCACGACCTCGCGACGCTGGTGGTTGTTGCCGTTGCGGCGGTTGCGGCGGTTGCGGCGGTTGCGCGGGGAGCCCTGCGGGGCGCCTTGCGCGTCTGCCTGCGCGCGCTGCTCGGCCCCTGCCTTCGCAGGGCCGTCGCCCTTGGAGGCCCGGCCGCCTTGGACATCGGCGTTTTGGGCGGCGGGACCGCCCTGGCCGCCGCCGTTTCTCGCTTTCCCGCCTCTGGCCCCTTGTGCCTTCTCGGGCGCCGTGCCCGCACCGCCGGTCGCGCCGGCACGGCGGGCGGTGCGGGCCTGTGCCTGCACGGGCGCGTCTTGGCCGTCGCGCGCGCCGGCGCCCCTCGCACCGGCTCCCGCCTTTTCCGCAGACGCGTCCCCCGCCCCGGATTTTCCCCCGAGTGCGGCGACTGCGGCTTTTCTCGCGACGTCGACAGAGGCGTTGCCCGCGCCTTCGACTGCGGCGGTGGCGGCCGCCATCGCGGCGGACTGCGCCTCCTTGTCCTTTCTGGAGGGACGTCCGCGCTTCTTCGAGGGCGGGACGATGCCCAGCTCCTCCATGGCCTGCCGCGCCCCCTCCTCGGCGGCGCGCGCCATCTCCATCTCGGCCTTGGTGCGCCTCTTGCGCCGTTTGGGCTTTTGCGCCGCGTCGTCGCCGGCGGCGAGCGTCATCTGCTCCGCGTCCACTTCAGCCTCCCCCGTCATGCGCTCACGACCTTCTCCCAGTCGGCCTCGAACTTCGCCAGCCCCTGGTCGGTCAGCGGATGCAGCACGCATTTCCTCATCGCCGCATACGGCACCGTCGCGATGTCCGCGCCGAAAAGCGCCGCGATGCGCACGTGGTTTGCCGAGCGTATGGATGCCGCGATGGTCTCGACCTCGTGGCCGAAATCGTAGTTGCCGAGAGCCGCCACGATGTCGCCGAGCTGGGAGGCTCCGTCTTCGGAGATGTCGTCGAAGCGCCCGACGAAGGGGCTGATGTAGCGCGCGCCGGCACGGCAGGCCAGCATGGCCTGCGCCACGCTGAACACAAGCGTCATGTTCACGTCTATCCCCGCGTCGAAAAGCGCGCGCGTCGCCGCCAGGCCCTCGACGGTGCACGGCACCTTCACCACGATGTTGTCGGCCACCTTCGCGAGCGCGCGCCCCTGCTCGACCATCTCCTCGCGGGTCGTGCCCGTGACCTCGCCGCTGACAGGGCCGTCCACGAGCGCGCAGATCTTGCCCAGATGCTCCTCGAAATCGTCCAGCTTGCCGCCTATGCGCGCGTAGAGGCTGGGGTTGGTGGTGACGCCGGCGAGCACTCCCCAGGACGCGACCTCCTCGATTTCGGCCAGATCTGCTGTGTCCAAGAAGAATTTCATGGCTTTTTTCGACTCCTTTTCCTCATCGCCGAAGGCCCCTCGGCGCCTTTTCCCTTCAAAACGCAACGCGCGCGCGTGCACGCGACAAAAAGAGAAGAACGGCATGTGAAGGGAATTGCAACGCGGCGGACATGCGTTTGCCGCGCGAAACAGTGCGCACAATATAGCACTGCGCCGGACGCGCTACAATAGGGAAAATTCTGCGCGAAAAGGCCGCGGTGCCGCATCGGACCGCAAGCCGGAAAGGTGAGGCGCCCCATGTCGATGCCCAGGTTTTTCATGGACGACATCATGCCGAAAGGCGATGTGGTCACGTTGCCTGTAAGCGAAAAGGAGCGCCGCCACATGATCGTGCGCCGCATAGAGCCGGGCGAGCACATCGCCTGCTGCGCGGCGGGCGGCCAATGCTGGGAGGTCGAGGTCGTCTCCTTAGACGGCCGGCAGGCGCTCGCGCGCTGCGTCGGCAAGCTGCCCGTGGAAAAGCTCCCCAACCTCACCTTGGTGCAGGGCATCTCCAAGGGCGACCGCATGGGCCAGACCATACGCCAGACCACGGAGCTGGGCATACAGCACATCATCCCCTTCCTCTCCGAGCGCACCATCGTGCGCCTGAAAACAGACGAGCACGCGTTGAAAGGCGAGCGCTGGCGCCGCATCGCGCTGTCGGCGGCCAAGCAGTCGGGCCGCTCCATCCTGCCCATCGTGGACGACCCCACGAAAATAGACGACATATGCGAGGAGCTCGAGGATTTCGACCGCATCGTCATCGCGTGGGAGGAAGCCGACACAAACGCCGAGGGCAAGCCGGCAAGCATCGGCGACGCGCTTGCCGGCTGCGATTTTTCCAGCAAGGTCGCGCTCGTCATCGGCCCGGAGGGAGGCTTGACCCGTGCCGAGGTCGAGGCGCTGCAGGGCATCGGGGACGCGGTGCGCGTCGCCAGCTTGGGCAAGCTCATCTTGCGCACGGAGACGGCCGGCACGGTCGCCACGGCGCTGTGCATGTACCAGCTGGGCGGTCTGGGCAACAACAGGTAGCAGGGAAAATGGAGCACGCGACGGGGGGCGCCCCCTCTTTTTGCATCCGCACGCTCGGGTGCAAGGTCAACCGCGCCGAAAGCGAGGCCATCGCGGCGCAGCTCGCGTGCGCGGGGTGGCGCATGGCGACGGCGCCCGGCGACGCCGACGTCGTCATCGTGAACACCTGCACGGTCACCGGCGAGGCCGACCGCAAGAACCGCAAGCTCATACGCCGCATGCTCGACGAAGGCTCCTGCCCCGTGCTCGTATGCGGGTGCGCGATCAACATCGACGCCGGCTTCTACGCCGACATCGACGCGCGCGTCGTGTGCGAAAGCGACAAGAAGCTCGTGGCGAGGCGGGCGGCCGAGCTGGCGGGAGCCGTGCGCGGGAAAGGAGCGGACGGGAAATCTTGCGGCGAGGGCACGACGGCAAATGCCGCAGCGGCGGGCGGGGAAAAGGCGGAAGAGGCGGACGGGAGCCCGGACGGCAAGCGCGTGCGGGCGATCTCGGGCCTGCGCAAGGCGGGCGGGCTGCGCACGCGGGCAGACCTCAAGATCCAAGACGGCTGCGACAACGCGTGCGCCTTCTGCATCGTGCACGTGGCGCGAGGACCTGCGCGCTCGGCGCCGTCTGCCGAGGTGCTGGCGCAAGCCGGCGAGCTGATGGACGCGGGCGCACGCGAGATCGTGTTGGTCGGCATCGACATAGCCGCCTGGCGCGAGGATGCGCATGGAAAACGCCGCGACCTGGCCTGGCTTGCCGGGCAGCTGCTCGCACGCACGGGCGTCGGCCGGCTGCGCCTGTCGTCCATAGAGCCGCACAACCTCACAGCGCAGCTCGTGGATGCTTTCGCCGCGCATGAGGGGCGCCTCGCGCGCCATGCGCACCTGTGCCTGCAGTCGGGCTCGGACAAGGTGCTGCGCGAGATGGCGCGGCGCTACACGGCACGCGGATTTTACGAGCGGGTAGACGCCCTGCGCGCCGCCGTGCCGGACATCGCGCTGTCCACCGACCTCATCGTGGGCTTTCCGGGCGAGACCGACGAGGACTTCGAACGCACCTGCGAGATGGCGCGGCGCTGCGCCTTCATGCGCCTGCACGTGTTTCGCTACTCGCCGCGCCCGGGCACGCCCGCAGCCGAGCGCAACGACCAGGTGGACAGCCATGTAGCCGCTGCGCGCTCGGCGAAGTTGCAGGCGCTTGGGCTTGAGCTTGCCGCACACGACCGCCGGATGCGCGTCGGCAACACGGAGCTGGTCTTGGTGGAACGCCCGGGGCGGGGCACCTCCGAGAGCTACCACACGGTGATAATCGAGGGGAAGGCGCCCTGCGGGCAGCTCGTGCCCGTGCGCTTCACCGATGCAGATGAAAGACGCGGCGTGCTCGTGGGGCGGGCGCTGCTCTAGGAAAAGCGCGGGTGCGCGCCAGGAGAGCGAAGGCGCCCCGGGACAAGGGCGCCCGAGACGAGAAACGCGGCCGGATGCTCAGCGCGCAAGCGCGAGGATGCGGGCCGCGATCGAGCCCGGGTCTTCCAGGGAGGCGCCGGCGCGGGCGGCGAACTCGGAGGAAGCCTCCTCGTTTTCTTCTGCGAGCCGCACGAGGGCGGGCGTCTCGGCGAAAAGGTCGACCACGTCGCATGCGATGCCCTCGCCGGCCCACTCGTCGCGCGCGCTCTCGCACAGCGCCCGCGTGGCGGCGACGGCACTGGAAACGGCAGCGCCCGCAGCCCGCGCGCGCCTATCGGGCGGCAGGCACACGACAGCATGCCCCCTCGTGCGGGCAAGCGCGTCATGCGCAGCAGCCAGCCAGTTGAAAGCGGCGGCTGGACCTGTGCGCCACGCGGTCTCGAGCTGTGAGGCCTTCAGGCGCGCGAGCGGCACGCCCGCCACCGAGGCCATGCCCGCCACCACGACGACGTCAAGGCCGTCGAGCGCCTCTTCAGCCTGTTGCACGCAACGCGCGGCCGCGTCCGCATCCGCCCCGTCGGCCACAAGCCCGACGACGTGCCCGGCGCCGCAACCCTTGAACACGTGCACCGTCTGCAACGCGCCCTTCGAGCGCGCCGTCACCGCAAGCGATGCCCCTTCACGGGCAAGCGCCTGCGCGATGCAGGCCGCAGGCGTGCCCGCACGCCCCGCGCCCACGACCAGCACACGCAACTTTGCGCACATGCCGCACTCGCCCCGCGCGAGACGATCCTAGTAGTTGTCGGCCAGGCGCTCGAAGTAGGCGCGGGGATGCGCGCACACCGGGCACAGCTCGGGCGCCTCCTTGCCGATGTAGACGTGCCCGCAGTTGCGGCAGATCCACATGGCGTCTCCGTCGGCGGAAAACGCCGTGCCCTCGCCCAGGCGCTCGATGAGCTTGCGATAACGCTCCTCGTGGCGCTTCTCGATGGCGCCGACCTGCGCGAACCTTTCCGCAATCTCGTCGAAGCCCTCTTCTTTGGCCGTCTTGGCGAACTCGTCGTACATGTCGGTCCACTCGAAGTTCTCGCCGTCGGCGGCGTCGGTCAGGTTCGTCAAGGTGTCGGGCACGTCGCCGTCGTGCAGGTACTTGAACCACAGCTTCGCGTGCTCTTTTTCGTTGCGCGAGGTCTCGAGGAAGATCTCGCAGAACTGCTCGTAGCCGTCCTTTTTCGCCTTGCTGGCATAGTATTGGTATTTCGTGTGCGCCTGCGACTCGCCGGCAAACGCCGCCTGCAGGTTGGCCTCGGTCTTCGAACCCTTCAGATCCATGATGTGCAGCCCCTTCCTTGTAGGGTCGGATGGACAGAGCGCTTCATCCTAGCACGTCGGAGGCGTTTCCTAGTGGAACGCGGGAATCATCAGCCACAAGGCCAGCAAGATTTCCTTCTTCCCTTCTCTCAGACCGCCTGCGCCGGGGCAGCCGGCTGCGGGCTCGAGGGCACCGCTTTCAAGCTGACGGTCTTCGCATCGTTTACGTTGGTCGCGCTCACGGGATCGCGGCGCGAGAGATGCAGTATCAGGCCCGCGACGGCCAGCGCGACGGCGGCCACGGCAAAGACGCCCCAGCTGCCCGCGCATGCCAACGCGCACGCAGCCGCCCCGAGCGCACCTGCCGCCGGGAAGGTGGAAAGCCAGGCCACGAGCATGCGGGCGGCCACCTTCCAGTCCACTTTCGTCTTGGCGCCCAGCCCCGTGCCGACGATGGAGCCGGAGCACACCTGCGTGGTGGACAGGGCAAAACCCAGATGCGAGGAAGCCAAGATCGTCGCGGCGGAAGCGGCTTCGGCGGCAAAGCCCTGCGGCGTCGAGATCTCGGTCAGGCCGCGGCCCAGCGTGCGGATGACGCGCCAGCCGCCCGAATAGGTGCCCAGCGCGATAGCCAGACCGCACGCCGCGACGACCCACAGCTCGGGACCTGTACCGGATGCCTGCAAGCCGGAGGCGACCAGCGTGAGGGTGATGATGCCCATGGTCTTCTGCGCGTCGTTGGTGCCGTGCGAGAGGGCCACGAGGCAGGCCGTGACGGTCTGGCCGTGCCGAAAGCCGTTTGCCACCTGCCCCTCGTCCATATGCGCGACGATGCGGTATATGAGCTTCACCGCGCACCATGAAGCGAGGCCGGCGACCAGCGGCGAGACGAGCGCCGGGACGAGCACCTTGCCCGCGACGGCGCCGAAGTCCACCCCCTGCACGCCCGCGCCCACGATGACCGCGCCCACGAGGCCGCCGAGCAGCGCATGCGACGAGCTGGAGGGCAGGCCCACGAGCCAGGTGACGAGATTGCACAGTATCGCGCCCACGAGGCCGGCAAAGATGAACTCCGCGCCTATCGCGACCTGCTGCTCGTTGATGATGCCGCCCGAAATGGTCTTGGCCACCTCGGTGGACAGGAACGCGCCGACGAGGTTCAAGGTCCCGGCGGCGATCACGGCGGTCTTGGGCTTGAGCGCGCCGGTGGCGATCGAGGTCGCCATGGCGTTTGCCGTATCGTGAAACCCGTTCGTGAAATCGAAGATCAGCGCAGTCGCCACGACCATGACGACGACGGCGATGGTAATCGGATCCATGTTCTTCTCGCATCTCCTCTCGAGCCGCGCTGCGGCGCACGCGCGTTCACAGCAGCACCCCTCATGGGGCCCCTCCACATTAGGCGCAAAGTGTCGAAGACTTGAAATCGGCATGTAAACTAAATGTGAACTCGCAGACGAGACGAGGCGATGGCTGCGCGGCTCCGTGCCCGCCCTCTCGCAGGCGCGCCCACCCGCCCGCGAAAACGCACCGCCCGAGAAGATACGGCGCGCAGACACGGGAAATCTCGAGGGTATACGGCTAAAGTGTTGCGCATTCGTGCGGTATGCGCGCGCGAGCAAAAGACCCCTGACACGAAAAGGAGCATGCGACATGGGACTTCTCGAAGGAAAGACCGTCATAGTCACCGGCGCGGGCAAGGGCATCGGCTTCGGCATCGCGAGCGCGTTTGCCGAGCAAGGCGCAGACCTGTGCATCACCGGACGCACCGAGCAGCGCCTCGTGGACGCCGAGGCCAAGCTGAAGGAGGCCTACGGGCACGACGTCATCCACGTGGTGGCCGAAGGCGCCGACGAGGAGGCGGTGGAAAAGGTCGTCTCCGAGACGGTGGGCCACTACGGCAAGCTCGATTGCGTGGTGAACAACGCGCAGGCCTCGAAATCCGGCACGAACCTCGTCGACCACAGCAAGGAGGACTTCGACCTGGCCATCAACTCCGGGCTCTACGCCGCGTTCTTCTACATGAAGCACGCCTTCCCCGAGTTGAAGAAGACGAAGGGCTCGGTGGTGAACCTGGCAAGCGGCGCCGGGCTCTTCGGCAAGCCGGGGCAGTCCAGCTACGCCGCCGCAAAAGAGGGCATACGCGGCCTGACGCGCGTGGCGGCCACCGAGTGGGGCCCGGATGGCGTGCGCGCGAACTGCATCTGCCCGCTGGCCATGACCGAGCAGCTGGCCGCATGGAAAGAGAAGTTCCCCGACACCTTCGCCGCGACGATCAAGGGCATCCCGCTGGGGCGCTTCGGCGACCCCAAGACCGACATCGCGCCCGTCGCGGTCTTCTTGGCCAGCGACATGGCGGCCTACGTGTCCGGCGAGACCATCACCATTCAGGGCGGCTCGGGGCTGCGGCCGTAGGGGTTTTCCACAGGCAGGCTATCGCAAGGCGCCGCGCAGATGCGGCGCCTTTTTTTCCCTGCGGGGCGCCTCGGGTTCACGGCAGCGTGCCAACGGGCGCGAGGCGTCGCGAGACGATGCCTCGCGGACATGTCCGTCAGGCGCTTTTCCCGCAGAGCGCGGCGGCCACGACGTCGAGCAGGTCGGCGGCAAGCTCGAACTTGGGGCGGCGCGCAAGCTCGCGCTCCTCTCCGGACGTGATGAACCACACGTGGTTGTCGTCGGCCCCCGCTGGCCCGTCGCCTTCGGCCAGGTCGTTTGCCACGACCATGTCCGCGTGTTTGGCGGCCAGCTTCTCGCGGGCGGCCTTTCGCGGGTCGCCCGTCTCGGCGGAAAACACGACGCAAAACGTCGAGTCCTTGCGTTTTCCCAGCGTGGCGGCGATATCGGTGTTGGGAACGAGGCGCAGCTGCATGTCGGACCCGTCGTTTTTCATCTTGCCCGTGAAGGTCGACCACGCACGCCAGTCGCTGACCGCCGCCGTGAAGACGGCCGCGTCCGCATCGGAGAACGGACCTTCGCAGGCCTTGAGCATCTCGGCCGCCGTGTCCACGCGCACCACCTCGACGCCTGCGGGGTCGGCAAGCGCGCAAGGACCGGAGACGAGGGTGACCTGCGCCCCGCGCAACGCCGCCTGCTCCGCGAGGAGATAGCCCGTCTTGCCCGACGCCGCATTGGAGATGAAGCGGACGCTGTCGAAGGGCTCGCGCGTGGGCCCTGCCGTGACCAGCAGGCGCTTTCCCTCCAAATCGCGCTCTCCGCCCGTGTCGAGGACCGCCAAGACGGCCCGTGCCGAAGCATCGGGCCCGGGAAACCTGCCCGCGCCCACGGCGCCGCACGCAAGCTCGCCTCTCGCCGGCTCCACGACGAAGACGCCGCGAGAGCGCAAGGTGGCGATGTTTGCCTGCGTCGCGGGGTTCTCCCACATCTGCGTGTTCATGGCGGGCACGACCACCAGCGGCGCGTCCGTGGCAAGCGCTGCGGCCGTGACGAGGTTGTCGGCCATCCCGCAGGCAAGTTTCGCCAGGGTGTTGGCCGTGCACGGCGCGATCGCATAGACGTCGGTGCCCTGCGAGAAGGCGATATGGGGGATGGCGCTGGCCTCGTCGCCGAAGATGCCGGTCGAGACCTTCTTGCCCGTGAGGGCGCGGAAGGTGTCGGCGCCGACGAATTTCTCCGCGGCAGGCGTCATCAGCACCTTCACCGCGATGCCCTCGCGCATCTTCTGCAAGGCGCGCACCAGCTCGGCGGCCTTGTACGCGGCGATGCAGCCCGTCACCCCGAGAAGCACCCTGTCGGCCATGTCTTCCTCCGTCCTCTCGGCTCGCGTCTTGTTATTGCGCAGTGCCCGGGCAGGCCATGAGGCGGTGGCAATTCGGGCATTCGCCCAGCCCCGAGCTCGTGCGCAGCTTCGCCATCTGGCCCGTCTGGAAGGTCGTGCGGCACGCGGAGCAATGCCCGTCTTCCACGGTCGCGAGCCCCAGCCCGCCCTTTTCCTTTCGCAACTGCTCGTAGCGGGCCATGACGGCGGCGTTCACCTGCGCGGCGAGCTCGGCTCTGGCGCCCTGCGCTGCCTGCATCCTCTCCTTGATGGCTCCGCCCCTTTCGCGAAACGCCTCCGTCAGCGCCGCCTCGCGCTCGTCGGTGCGGGCAAGCATCTGCGAGAGCTGCCCGTCGAGGCGCTCCACCTCGAGCTGGCGCTCCAGCAGCGCGTCTTGCTCCCTCGCGTTCTCGCCTTGGCGCTTGACCTGGCCTTCCATCTCCTTGGTGATGGAGCCGACCACGCGGTGGTCGCCGTTGCCGTCGAGCTTCTTCTGCAGCTCGGCCACCTTCTCGGCCAAAGACCGCTCCTCGGCCTGGAGGCACTCCAATTTCGCGGCCACGCCGTCGGCCAGCTCGAGCACCTGGTCTTGCTTTCCCTTCAGCTCGCGGCGCTTGGCGCGGCACTCGGAGATCTGCGCCACCTCCTCGAGGCCGGACAGCTCCGTTTTCAGGCGCATGAGCTCCACGTCGCGCTCCTGCACGCCGAGCAGGGCCTCTATCTCGGATTCCGTTGCCTGCATACAGACCTCACCGCGCCTTTCCGTTCAGGGTCTCTCGCATCGTCTCGCGCGCCGTGCCGAAGCGGGCGCCGAAACCGCGCATGCCTTCTAGCGCCCGTCGCCGGCGCACCACCATGCGGGCGCGGCGTCTCCCACGACGACGAGCTCTTCGCCTTCATCATACCCGCACCCGGCCAGCTCGTCGAAAAGCACCTGCACGAGAGGCGCCTCGGACACGTCGTGGCCCAGCTCGACCACGGCCAGGTGCGGCTGGACGTCGAGCGCCGTGTGGTACCCCGTCTCGCCCACCACCACGCATCCCATATGCGCGCGGACGGCGGCCTGAAAGGCGCCCGCGTCACGCCAGGAGCCGTTCAGATAGGCAAAGCGCTCCAACTCGAGGTCCGGGTCGCCCCATACGCGCGCGCGGCCGCCCAAGGCGTCGTCGCACACGGCGGCAAGCTGCGCCAGCGTCGTCTTCGCAGGCAGGTCGAGCACGGCGCCGAAGCCCGTGCCCTTGTAGGAGCGGGACGGGTCGAGCAAGTGCTCGAAGTTGCCCTTGCAAGTGCAGCCGAGCACATCGGCGAAGGCCTCGCGCGCGAGCGCCGAGCGGTCGAGGTTCGTGTGCATGTTGATGACGGACACCCCGAGGCGCGCCGCCTCGAACAGCGCGCGCCCCGGCCCGGGCGTCGCGCCCTGCGAGGCAGGACCCAGCTCGCACGGAGCGTTCTTGATGTAGGGGGGATGGTGGCAGACGAGCACGTCGCAGCCCCCGTCCGCAGCCGCCTTCACCGTCGCGCACGTGAAATCGAGGGCCACGCCGATGCGGCCGACCGTCCGGCTGCGATCGCCCACCTGCAGCCCGCAGCTGTCCCAGCGCTCCATGTCCGCGCGGGGGAAAACCGAAAACAGCGCCTGCTCGAGCTCGCCTGCCGTCCGCGGCCTGCCGTCCATGTCCGCACCTTCGTCCATGCCCTCGTTCGCCCTCTCGTCCATGCCCTCACACCTCCAGTTTCCAGCAGATCCTGTCGCCATCCGGAGTCGGCGCCGACACGTGCGTGTATCCCGCGCGCGCCATCCACTCGTAGGCGTCGCGCACGTCGCGCCCTATATCTTGCGGACGGTGCGCATCGCAGCCCACCGTGCACTCGACGCCCGCGTCGTGGAAAGCGCGCAGCAAATCGAGGCAAGGATACATTTCCTGCGCCTGCACGTGCAGCCCCTTCGTGTTCACCTCGACCATGCAACCCGACGCGGCGGCGGCCAAGGCCATCTCGCTGTAGTAGGGGCGCGCATCGAAGCTCGGCCGAAAGCCGAACTTCTTGGGCAGGTCGGGGTGGGAGAACGCGGTGATGGGCGCGCTCGAGGCGGCCATCTCCAGCCACAGCTCGAAATAGCGCCGCCATATCCAATCCGTGCCGTGCTCGTTCCAATGCCCCAGCTCGTCGGGGTCGTCGTATGCCCACTCGTCCACATGGTGCACGCTGCCCAGCACGTACTCGAAGCCCGCGCACAGCTCCTCGAGCTCAGGCCCGCGCCCGGCAAACCAGTCGATTTCGGTGCCCATGACGAAGAGAAGCGGGCTTTTCTCCTCGGCCAGGCGCGCTCGCTGCTCCAGGCAGGCGTCGCGGTAGGCCCCCACCTGCGCGCGGCTCATGGAGCAGGTGTGCGTCGGGTCGAGGCGCTCGGGCATCCACATGTGCTCGGTCTGGCAGTAGACGGCAAGCCCCAGCTCCTCGGCACGCCCCACGGCCTGCGCCACCGTAGCGCTGCCGTGCCCGGAAAAAGCGGTGTGCGAATGGCAGTCCACGAGGGGCGTCATGCGAGGATTCCCCTCAACGCGGCGGCCAGGGCGTCCACCTCGGCGGCTGTCGTCTCGGCGCCCAAAGAGACGCGCAGCGATCCGAAAGCCTCGTCGCGGGGGACGCCCATGGCCGTCAGCACGTGGCTGGGGTCCAGACTCTTCGAGCCGCAGGCGCTGCCGGCCGACACGCAAAAGCCCGCCTCGTCGAGGCGCAGCACGAGGGTCTGGCCCTCCAATCCCGCGCACAGAAGATGCAGGGTGTGCGGCACGCAAAGGGTCGCGTCGAGCGTCTCGCGCACGGGGCGGGCAAAGGAGGCGCCCGCGGCTGCGCCCGCGGCTGGATTCGCATCCCCGTTCACGAGGGCGCCCACGAACCGCGCACGCAAGGCGGCCACATGGTCCCAAACCCGCACGCGCTCCGATTCGGCCGCTTCGAGCGCGGCGGCAAATCCTGCGACGCCGGCGACGTTCACCGTGCCCGAGCGCATGCCGCCCTCCTGGCCGCCGCCGCGCATGAAAGGGCGGCATTTCACGCGACGGCGCAGGTAGAGGGCTCCCACGCCGGCCGGGCCACCCACCTTGTGCGCGGAAAACGAGGCCGCGTCCACGCCGCTTTCCTCCAGGGAGATCTCCACCTTGCCCAACGCCTGGACCGCGTCGGTGAAAAAGAGGGCGCCGTGCGCGTGCGCGACATCCGCGAGCTCGGAAACCGGCTGGATGGCGCCCGTCTCGTTGTTCACCCACATGACGGCCGCGAGCGCGCAGCCCTCGCCACGCGCCTCGATACCGTCCAGCAGCTCTTCGAGGGCAGACGGCGCCACGACCCCGTCGCGGCCGCAGGGCACGAGGTCCACCTTGTAGCCGCGTTCCTTCAGGGAGGCGGCGGCCTCCAGGACCGCTTCGTGCTCTATGGCCGAGACCAGCACATGCGTCTTCTTGCCGGCAGGCGAGAAGGGCACGAGGCCGCGCAGGGCCGTGTTGTCGGATTCGGTGCCGCCTGCGGTGAAGACGAGCTCGTGCGGGGCGCGGGCGCCGAGGGCCGCGGCGATGCGCGCGCGGGCCGCCTCCAGCGCATCTGCCGCCCTCTTGCCCGCCGCATGCAACGACGAGGGGTTGCCGAAGGGCGCGGCCTCAATCGCGCGGGAGGCCTCGGGGCGCAGCGGCGCGGTGGCCGCGTAATCGAAGTAGGCGCAGCTCTCAGGCACGGCAGGCTCCCAGCGCCGCAGCGCGGATGGCCTCGATGGCCTCGTCGCGATCCGCTGCCTTGAACACGGCGTTGCCCGCCACGAGCACGTTCGCGCCCGCTGCGGCGACAAGCGGCGCCGTCTTCTCGCCGATGCCGCCGTCCACCTCGATGTCGCGTTGCAGGCCGGCCGCGGAAAGCCGCGCCGCCAGCTCGGCCACCTTGCCCGGCGTGCCCTCGATGAAGGACTGGCCGGAAAAACCCGGGTGCACGCTCATGACGAGGAACATGCCGAAGGCGGAAAGCAACGCGTCTGCAATGGCCGACACAGGCGTCTCGGGGTTGATGGCAAGCGCCGGCGCGGCGCCTGCCGCGCGTATGGCCTCGGCGCAGGAAAGTGCCTCGTCCTCATCGGCGCAGGCCTCCAGATGCACGCTCACGCCGTCGGCGCCCGCATCGAGGTACCACGGCAGCTGCACGAGCGGGTTGTCGATCATCAGGTGCACGTCCAGCGGCAGGTCCGTGGCCTGCTTCAGGGCCGCCACATGCGCAGGGCCGATGGTCAGGTTCGGCACGAAATGCCCGTCCATCACGTCCACGTGCACGAAATCGGCGCCGGCCGCGATGTCGGCGACCTCGTCTTGCAGGTGCCCGAAATCTGCCGACAATATGGACGGCGCGATCGAGATGCCCTTGCCCATCGTCATCTTCCCTCCCTGTCTCCGCTTCCCCCGGCGCCTTCACCCGCCGCAGGCTCCTCTTCGCCGTCCACGCCGGCTCCCCCGTCGTGCGCGCCGGCCGCCTCATCATCTGCGCCGCCACGACCGCCGTCGTCTTTGTGCAGGCTGAACTTCGGCTCCTGTCCGTGCACCATGCGCACGATGTTGGCGCGGTGGGCCCAGGTGACGAACACCGCGACGGCGCATGCCACGACGAAAAGCGGCACGTTTCCCCACTCGAATATGCACGCGGCCACGGGAAACATGCACGCAGCCACGATCGAGCCCGCCGAGACGCGGCGCGAGAGAAAGGCGACCACGAGAAAGCTGCCCAGCATGAGCGCCACCACCGGCGGGTAGGCCATGCCGATGGTGCCCAGCCCGGTCGATATGCCCTTGCCGCCGCGAAAGCCGAGCCAAGGGCAGAACACGTGCCCGGCGATGCCGAAGACGATGGAGAGCGCGAGCACGAGGTCTGCCTGCCAGGGCGCGGCGGCCCCGATGGGCGCATACGCGAGCAGAAGGCGCGCCACGCCGACGGCGGCCACCCCTTTCAGCACGTCGCCCGCAAAGGTGATTGCAGCCGCAGCAGCCCCGAACAGCCGCGCCATGTTCGTCATCCCGATGGACCCGGAGCCGCCGGAGCGCGGGTCCTTGCCGTAGAAAACGCGCCCGACGATCACGCCGCAGGGAATCGAACCCAGCAAGAAGGACTCGGCGGCCACGAGGAGCAAAGCGGTTTGGTAGGCCATCTCGGCTAGTTCTTCCTCTTGAAGCGCAGGCGCACGGGCGTGCCCTCGAGGGGAAAGCTCGCACGCAGACGGTTTTCCAGATAGCGTTCGAAGTTCGCATCCACCAGCTCGGGGCAGTTCGCGAAGAAGGTGAAGACGGGGGGGCAGGTGCGCGTCTGCGTGACGTAGTTGATGCGCAGGCGGCGCTTTCCCTTCACGATGGTGTGCCCGAAATCGCGCAGCTCGGTGACGAGGCGGTTGAGCATCGCGGTGGGAATCTGCGCATTGTAGGAGGCGTGCGCCGCGTCGATGGCGTCCCAGACGCGATGCACGGAGCGGCCGGTTTTCGCCGAGATCGAGATCATGGGCGCCCAGTCGATGAAGCCCAGGCCCTCGGCCACGTCGGCGCGCAGCTCGCCGCGCTTGTCGGCGCCCTCCACGAGGTCCCACTTGTTCAACAGCACCACCACGGCGCATCCACGCTCGACGGCCAGGCCGGCCACGCGCTGGTCTTGGTCGGTCAGCCCCAAGGTCGCGTCCACCATCAGCAGCACGACCTCGGCCCTCTCGATGGCGCGCAACGAGCGCACGAAACCGTAGTACTCGACGTCTTCGTCGATTTGCGACTTGCGGCGTATGCCCGCGGTGTCCACGATGGTGTAGCGCCGGCCATCGTGCTCCACCATGGTGTCGATGGCGTCGCGCGTCGTGCCCGCCATGTCGCTGACGATGGAGCGCTCGCCTCCCGCCAGACGGTTGGTGAGCGAGGACTTGCCCGCGTTGGGGCGGCCGATGATGGCGACGCGCACCGCATCCGGATCCTCCTCGTCGTCGACGGCGTCGGAGGCGAAGGTGGCGACCACCGCGTCGAGCAAGTCGCCGGTGCCGTGCCCATGCGCGGCCGAGACGGGCATGGGGTCTCCCAACCCCAGGCCGAAGAACTCCCACAGCGCCTCCTCGTGCGCGGGGTCGTCGAGCTTGTTCACCGCGAGGAAGACGGGGGTGGAGGCTTTTTGCAGGGTGCGGGCGATCCGGGCGTCCTCGTCGGTCACGCCCGTCGTCGCATCCACGAGAAAGACGATGCAGTCGGCCTGGTCGCAGGCCTCGAGCGCCTGGGTCGTGATGGAGGTCTGGAAGCGGTCCTTGTCCGAAAGCGCCATGCCGCCCGTGTCGATGAGGGTGAAGGCGCGTCCGTTCCAGTCGGCTTTGTGGTAGGAGCGGTCGCGCGTGACGCCGCGCATCTCGTGGACGATGGCGTCGGAGCGCTGCGTGATGCGGTTGACGAGGGTGGATTTGCCGACATTGGGCCGGCCGACCACCGCGACGATGGGAAGCGGCATAAAGACACCTTTGCTGGTGAAATCGGTTTGCACGTATCACCTGCAATTGTAGCGCGTCATGCCCGCGCGCGCGGCGCCGTGCCCGGCGTTTGCCTTGGCCGAAATCCCCGTTTCGGCAAAACCGGGCAGGGGACGCGCGGCGACGGGCGAGAGACGGCGCCTTCCAAAAGAAGTAGAATAACGCGGCGCGCATGCCCGAAGACAGCGCGCGCCTTTTCGCGGAGGGATGGCAGAGCGGCTGAATGCAGCGGTCTTGAAAACCGCCGGGCAGGTTTCCTGTCTCCGGGGTTCAAATCCCCGTCCCTCCGCCAGATATATGCCACAACCACGACCGCGTCTCTCCAATCCAAGGGCCAAGACAGCGGAAACGGGGATTTGAGCGGGGCAAACCCTACAGCCGCGTCAAGACGAGCGGGCCGTCTTCGGTCACGGCCACCGTGTGCTCGCAGTGGGCGGCAGGCGCCGCATCCCGTGTGGCGACGCCCCATCCGTCGGGCAGCGTGCAGATGGCGGGGCTTTTCAAGGTGAACATGGGCTCGATGGCGATGACGAGGCCGGGGCTCAGCTTCATCCCGCGCCCCGCACGGCCGAAATTGGGCACGTCGGGCGGCTCGTGCAGCTCGCGCCCCACGCCATGGCCCACCAGCTCGCGCACCACGCCGAAGCAATGCGTGTCCGCGCACGCCTGCACCGCCGCGCCTATGTCGCCCAAGGTGTTGCCCGCGCACGCCGCCGCCACGCCGGCGTCGCAAGCCGCCTCGCAGCACTCGCACAAAAGGCGCGTGTGCGGGTCGACCTCGCCCACGAGAAAGGTGCGCGCGTTGTCGCCCACCCAGCCGTCCACGACCGCGCCGGTGTCCACCGAGACGATGTCGCCGTCGCGCACGACCTCGTCGGGCCGCGGGATGCCGTGCACGATCTTCTCGTTGATGGAGACGCAGGCGGCCGCCGGGAAGCCGCCATATCCCTTGAAGGCGGGCTTTGCGCCCTCGGCGCGTATGCAGCGCTCCGCTTCCGCGTTCACCTCCGCGGTGGAGACGCCCGCCTCGATGGCGAGGCCGGCCGCATGCAGCGCCATCGCGCTGACCCGGCCGGCCTCTCTCAAAGCCTCTATCTGCGCACGCGTCTTCAGAAAGACGCGAGGGCGGCGGCGCACCCGCATGCTAGCCGACGATTTCCCTGATGTCGGCGTAGACCGCGTCCACGGGACGATTGCCGTCCACCTCGACCAAGGTGCCGTTGCCACGGTAGTAGTCGATCAGCGGGCTGGTCTGCTTGTCGTAGACGTCCAGGCGGTTGCGCACGGACTCGGCATTGTCGTCGGCGCGCTGGTACATCTCGCCGCCGCAATCCGGGCATGCCGGCCCGTCTTCGACCGTGCCGATGAACCCGCACTCGCGGCAGGTGCGGCGCGAGGAGATGCGCTCCACCACCACGTCGTTGTCCACCTCGAGCGCGATGGCGAAGTCGAGCTTCTTGCCCAGGTCGCTCAAGACGCCGTCGAGCGCGACGGCCTGCGCCGGGGTACGCGGGAAGCCGTCGAGCAGATACGAAGCGTCGGGGTTTTCCTCCAGGCGCTCGGCCACGAGCCCGATCACCACCTCGTCGGGCACCAAGTCGCCCGCGTCCATGTACCCTTTGGCCTTCTTGCCCAGCTCCGTGCCCGCGGCCACCGCCGCGCGAAGCAGGTCGCCCGTCGCCAGATGCTCGAAGCCGTAATCTGCGACGAGCTTGGCGGATTGCGTTCCCTTGCCGGCGCCCGGGGCGCCCAATAAGACGATGTTCATTGCACTGCTCCTTTAAAGACATGCCCGCGCCGCACGACCCGCATATGCGGGAAGGGCGGCACGGGGGGCTTGCGGTGCGGCGGCGCTCCTATTTGAAGAAGCCGTCGTAGTTGTGCATTTTAAGCTGCGACTCCAATTTCGTCATCGTGTCGAGCGCGACGCCGACCATGATGAGGATGGAGGTGCCGCCGAATTGCTGGATCAAGGTGTTGCCCGTAAACGAGTACAAGATCGTCGGGATGATGGCGATGGCGGCCACGAACATGGCGCCGGGCAGCGTGATGCGGTTGATGACCTTCTTCAGGTACTGCACGGTGGCCGAGCCGGGACGGATGCCCGGGATGAAGCCGCCGGAGTTCTTCAGCTGGTCGGCGGTCTGGTCCGGGTGGTAGATCATCGAGTTGTAGAAATACGCGAAGAACACGATGAACACGAAGGTGAGCAGCCAGTTGCCCCATCCGCTCGAGCAGAAGTTGGCCACGGCCTGCAGCCAGTCGACGTCGGTGAAAAACGCCGCGATCTGGGGCGGCACGTAGAGCAGGGCCGCCGCGAAGATGATGGGGATGACGCCCGCGCCGTTCACCTTGAACGGCAGGTAGGTGCTCTGCCCGCCCATCTGGCGACGCCCCACGACGCGCTTGGAGTACTGCACCGGGATGCGGCGCTGGCCGCGCTCGATGAAGACGATGGCCGGGATGACCACCAAGATGACCGCGACGATGATGATCGTGGTGAGCACGCCTTGCATGGTGTCGCTGGAAGTGAGCACCGAATCGTAGAGCGCGCTCGGGAGACGCGCCACGATGTTGGCGAAGATGATGAGCGACATGCCGTTGCCGATGCCGCGCTGGGTGATCAGCTCGCCCATCCACATGATGAAGGCGGTGCCGGCCACGAGCGTGACGACGATGATGATGTAGGTGGCCCACACCGGCATGACCCCGTCGGTGAAGGTGATGCCGAAGCTCGGGCTTTGGAAGAGCACGAGATAGCCCACCGCGTTGATCAGGCCGAGGATCAAGGTGAGGTAGCGGGTGATGCGCGTGATCTTGCGCCTGCCCGTCTCGCCTTCCTTTGCCCAGTCCTGCAGGCGCGGGATGACGCCTTGCATGAGCTGCATGATGATGGACGCGGTGATGTAGGGCATGATGCCCAGCGAGAACACGGAGAAGTACTCGAGCGCGCCGCCCGAGAACAGGTTCAGCATCATCAGGCCGGCGTTGGCGTCGTCGCCTTTGAAGCTGTCCACCAGCTCGGCAAACGGGATGCCGGGCACGGGGATGAACGACCCCACGCGGTAGAGCAAGATGATGGCGAGCGTGAAGAGGATCTTGCGGCGAAGCTCCTTCACGCGCATCGCATTTGCGAGAGCCTTAAGCACGGTTATTCGACCTTCCCTCCGGCTGCCTCGATTTTGGCCTTCGCGGAGGCGGACACCTTGTCTACCTGCACGGTGAGGGCCTTCGTGATGTCGCCGTCGCCGAGCACCTTCACGGGCGCGTCGGCATGCTTGATGATGCAGGCCTCGACGAGCGCGGCCTTGTCCACCACGGCGCCCGCCTCGAACTTGGCCTCGAGGCGCGAGACGTTCACGGGCAGGTACTCGGTGCGGTTGACGTTGCGAAAGCCGGGCAGCTTGGGCAGACGGCGCGCGAGCGGGGTCTGGCCGCCCTCGAAGCCGGGGCGCTTGCCTGCGCCGGCGCGGGAGAGCTGGCCGTTGGAGCCGCGTCCGGACTTGCCGCCGAATCCGCTGCCATGGCCGCGGCCGACGCGCTTGCGGTTTTTCGTAGAGCCCTCTGCGGGCTTCAGGTCGTGCAGGTTCATCTTCACTCCTTCACACGCGACGCGCCGCTGTCGGCGCGCCCCTCCCCCGCCTCGGGAGAAGAGGTGCGCGTTTTCACGGCGCGGCCGGCTGCTCGCCGCCGGCTGACTTCCGTTTGAAAAGACCCCGAGCCGATCCTCTTTGTTCGGCTCGGGGAATAGTACCAGATAACGCGTCCGGTTTTGCGGCTAGACGCTCTCCACCTCGACCAGGTGCTTCACCTTGAAGAGCATGCCCTGGACAGACGGGTTGTCCACCTGCTCGACCATGCTGCCGGGCTTGCCCAGCCCCAGGGCCTTCAGCGTGGCCACCTGGTCGTGCTTGGTGCCGATCGCGCTTTTCACCTGCGTGACGCGCAGGGTCTTTTTCTGTGCCATTTATCCGACCTTCTTCCCGTACATGGCAGCGATGGTCACGCCGCGGCGGTCTGCGACCTGCTGCGGGCTTTGCAGCTGCTTCATGCCCTCGGCTGCCGCCTTCACCATGTTCATCGGGTTGTCCGTGCCGAGGCTTTTCGCCAGCACGTCTTTGACCCCGGCGAGCTCGAAGAGCGCGCGCACCGGGCCGCCGGCGATGACGCCGGTACCCTCGGTGGCGGGCTTGATCAGCACGCGACCCGCGGAATAGGCGCCCATGACCTCGTGGGGAATCGTGCCCGACTCGGTGAGGGGCACCTTGAACATGTTCTTCTTCGCGTCCTCGACGCCTTTGCTGATGGCGATGGGCACCTCTGCGGACTTGCCCATCCCGACGCCGACGTTTCCGTTGCGGTCACCCACGACGACAAGGGCAGTCAGGCCGAAGCGGCGGCCGCCCTTGACCACCTTGGACACGCGGTTGATGAAGACCACGCGCTCCTCGAGCTCGGGGACGGCGGGGTTGGCGTCGCGCTTGTTCCTGTTTCTGCTGTTGGACCTGTTCGGCATAAGCTCTGCTCTCCCTTTCTAGAATTTCAAGCCTGCCTCGCGGGCTGCATCCGCGAGCGCCTTGACCCGTCCGTGATAGATATGTCCGCCGCGGTCGAAGACGACCTCCTCGATCTTGGCGTCGACGGCGCGCTGACCGACGAGCTTGCCCACTTCCCGGGCGCCGGCCACGTTAGAGCCGCCCTTGCCCTTCAGGCTCGCGTCCAGAGACGACGCGCTGACGATGGTGTTGCCCGCCACGTCGTCGATGAGCTGGGCGTAGATGTGCTTGTTGGAACGCGTGACGCACAGGCGCGGACGCGACGCGGTGCCGGACACCTTGCCGCGCACACGGCGCTGGCGGCGCCGATGCTGTTCCTTCTTCTTCTTAAGGCTGTCCATGTCTTCTCATAACTCCTCGAATATGACCGCGGTGAAACCCGCGGCGTGCCTTCACGCGCCTTACGCGCCTGCCTTGCCTTCCTTGCGGCGGATGTGCTCGCCTTGGTAGCGCACGCCCTTGCCCTTGTAGGGCTCGGGGGGACGGAAGGCGCGCACATCGGCGGCCGTCTGGCCGACGAGCTGCTTGTCGATGCCCTTCACGTGGATGACGGTCGTCTCGGGGCACTCGAACTCGATGCCCTCCGGCGGCTCGACCGTGACGGGATGCGAGAAGCCCAGGGTCATCTCCAGGGTCTTGCCCTTGAGGGAGGCGCGGTATCCCACGCCCTGCAGCTCCAGCGTCTTCACATAGCCCTGCGTCACGCCGACCACCATGTTGTTGATGAGGGTGCGGGTCAGACCGTGCAGCGAACGGCTCTCGCGCTCGTCGTCTGCGCGGCTGACGGTGATGCCCTCCTCGCCCTGCTCGATCTTCAGCTTCGTGGAAAAGCTCTGCGTCAGCTCCCCCTTGGGCCCTTTCACGGTGACGGTGCCGCCGTCGATTTTCACGTCGACGCCCGCGGGAACCGGAACGGGCAACTTGCCAATACGCGACATAAGATGTGCTCCTTTCTCGGTTCGTCTACCAGATGTAGGCCAAGACCTCGCCGCCGACGCCTGCCAGGCGCGCGTCGCGGTCGGTCATGACGCCTTTGGAGGTGGATATGACAGCGCAGCCCAAGCCGCCCAGCACGCGGGGCAGCTCGTCGGCGTGCGCGTAGATGCGCAAGCCGGGCTTGGAGATGCGGCGGATGCCGCGGATGGTGCGCTCGCGTTTCGGGCCGTACTTCAGCGAGATGACGAGCTCGTCTTGAGGAGACTTCGCCAAGACCTCGTAGTCGGCGATGTAGCCCTCTTCCTTCATGACGCGGGCAATCTCGACGAGCTTTTTGCTCGACGGCATGCTCACCTGCTCTTTTTCCGCAGAGTTTGCATTGCGGATGCGCGTCAGCATATCTGCGATGGTGTCTGTGGTCATTCAAATGCTCCTTATGGTTCGTTGATGACTGTTCGCGTGTGGTTCGCCACGGCCCGTAGCCGCGGCGCCTTCACATGACAGCCCGGTCTTGATCCGAGCGGGTCTCTCTTACCAAGAGGCCTTGCGGACGCCGGGTAGCTCGCCTTTCAGTGCCATCTCGCGCAGGCACACACGGCACAGCCCGAACTTGCGGTACACCGAATGCGGACGCCCGCAGCGGCTGCAGCGGGTGTAGGCACGGGTGGAATACTTCGGTTCGCGCTTCGCCTTGGCGATCATCGATTTCTTTGCCAAAACTTGCCTCCTTATCGCCTTCGGCGGCCTTCCTTTTCAGGCCGCCGTCAAAGCCTTTCTCGGTGGATACGCCGCTTTGGGGATCTAGCGGCTCTCCTTGAACGGGAAGCCGAACGCCGAAAGGAGCGCGCGTCCGGCCTCGTCGGTGGTCGCCGTCGTGACGATGGTGATGTCCATGCCGCGGGTGCGGTCCACCTGGTCGTACTCGATTTCGGGGAAGATCAGCTGCTCGGTCACTCCCATGGAGTAGTTGCCGTGGCCGTCGAAGCTGTTCGGGTTCATGCCGCGGAAGTCGCGGATGCGCGGTATGGCCAAAGAGACCAGACGGTCGAAGAACTCGTACATGCGGTCGCCGCGCAACGTGACCTTGGCGCCGATGGCCTGGCCCTTGCGCAGGTGAAAGGTCGCGATGGACTTCTTCGCGTGGCAGATCATGGGCTGTTGGCCGGTGATCTGGCGCAGGTCGGCGACGGCGCCGTCGATCTGCTTGGAATCTGTGGCGGCGATGCCGACGCCCATGTTCACGACGATCTTCTCCAACTTGGGCACGTTGTTCACGTTATCGCAGCCCAGCTCCTGCTCGAGCTTGGCCAAGATCTCGTTTTTGTACTTCTCCCTCAAACGCGGTGTTGCCATGTAGCTTTCC
Organism: bacterium; assembly: GCA_963642995.1. GTDB lineage: Bacteria > Actinomycetota > Coriobacteriia > Coriobacteriales > QAMH01 > CAVAWX01. The sequence goes on from CAVIIZ010000004.1 coordinate 41,784, forward strand.
CACTCCTTCGAATCCGGGGTTTCAGGCGGGGTTTCCGACCTCGCCCCCTCGCAGATGCACCCCATGTCGCGGGCGCGGCTGCGAGGGCCTTTTCCTCATCGACTAAAACGCGCGCGCCCTAGTCGATGTCCTTGCCGCACTTCTTGCAGGTGCGCACCTTGTCTCGGCCGTCGTGCTTGACGCCCACGCGGGTGGGCAGGCCGCAGTGCGGGCACACGAGCATGACGTTGGAGACGTCGATGGGCGCCTCGCGCTCCTCGATGCCGCCGCTGGGGTTTTGCTGCGTGGGGCGCAAGGCCTTGTGCACGATGTTGGCGCCGGAAACCAGCACGCGGCGCTTGGCCGGCTGGCAGGACAGCACCTCGCCCTCGTGGCCGGCGTCTTTGCCCGTGATGACCTTGACCTTGTCGCCGGTCTTGATGTTCATGCTGCTCATATCTCGTCCACGCCTCCTCTACAGCGTCTCGGGGGCCAAAGAGACGATGCGCAGATAGCGCTTCTCGCGCAGCTCGCGGGCCACCGGCCCGAAGATGCGCGTGCCGCGCGGGGCGCCCGCGTTGTCCACGAGCACGGCTGCGTTCTCGTCGAACTTGATGTAGGAGCCGTCCTTGCGGCGGACCTCCTTTTTCACCCTGACGACGACGCAGCGCACCACGTCGCCCTTCTTCACCTGGCCGTTGGGAATCGCCTCCTGCACGGCGCACATGATGGTGTCGCCCAGCCCCGCGTAGCGGCGCTTCGAGCCGCCCAGGACCTTGATGCAACGCACCTTGCGCGCGCCGCTGTTGTCCGCGACGGTCAGCATGGTCTGCATTTGAATCATTGCGTCTTTATCCTTTCTTGCCTAGTCGCCGTTTGCGCTACTTGGCCTTCTCGACGATCTCGACCAGACGCCAGTGCTTGGTCTTGGACAGGGGGCGCGTCTCCATGATGCGCACCGTGTCGCCCACGCCGGCCTCGTTGTTCTCGTCGTGCGCGTGCAGCTTCTTGGAGCTGTTCATCATCTTGCCGTAGACGCGGTGCGGTTTGCGCTCGCGGATCTGCACGACGATGGTCTTGTCGGTGGCCGCAGAGACGACGACGCCCTGGCGGACTTTGCGGTTGTTGCGCTCTTGCGTTTCGCTCATCGCTTGTTTCGTCCCCTTTCCTTGCTAGGACGCAGCGTCTGCTGCGGCGTTGATTTCCCTGGCACGCATCTCGGTGAGGATGCGGGCGATGTCCTTTTTCACGGCCTTGACGCGCGCCGTGTTGTCCAGCTGGCTTGTGGCCATCTGGAAGCGCAGGTTGAAGAGCTCGGAGCGGGACTCGTCCAATTTGGTGGACAGATCCTCGCCGGAAAGCTCGCGAATTTCTGCCGGCTTCATTATTTGTCAGCACCACCTTCCGCAGCAGCTGCCTTCTTCTCCGCCTCGTGCTCTGCCTCTTCTTCGGCCTCGACGGCGCGCATATGCGCGAACTCGGCGGCATGCTCGGCCGCGAACTCGGCGGCGCGCTCGGCCGCGTCGGCGCGGAAGACCATCTTGCACTTGATGGGGAGCTTGTTGATCGCAAGGCGCATGGCCTCGCGGGCGACCTCGGGCTCGACGCCGTCGATCTCGAACATGATGCGGCCGGGCTTCACGACGGCCACCCACTCCTCGGGGTTGCCCTTGCCCTTGCCCATGCGGGTCTCGGCGGGCTTTTTGGTGATGGGCTTGTCGGGGAATATGGTGATCCACACGCGCCCGCCGCGCTTCATGTAGCGCGTCATGGCGATACGCGCGGCCTCGATCTGGCGGTTGGTGATCCAGTGGCGCTCGAGGGCCTGGATGCCGTAGGAGCCGAAATTGACCTTCGTGCCGCCCTTGGCCTGGCCTTTCATCGAACCGCGCTGCACCTTGCGGTGCCGTACACGTTTGGGCATCAACATTAGCCGTTGCTCCTCTCACGACGTCCGCGGCCGCGGCGCTGCACGGAGCTGCCCTCGAGGGCAGGGTTGCTGCGCGTCTGGCCGGGGAGAACCTCGCCGTAGTACACCCACACCTTGATGCCGCACGAGCCCATCGTGGTGTTGGCGGTGGCGAATCCGTAATCGATCATCGCGCGCAGGGTGTGCAGGGGCACGCGGCCCTCGCGGTACCACTCGCGGCGGCTCATCTCGGCGCCGCCGAGACGGCCCGAGCACTGGATGCGGATGCCCTTGGCGCCCGACTTGCGGGCCGACTGCACGGCCTTGCGCATCGCGCGGCGGAAAGCCACGCGGCCTTCCAGCTGCTCGGCGATGGACTGGGCGATGAGGTTGGCGTCCAGCTCGGGGCGCTTGACCTCGACGACCTCGACGGAGACCTTGGACTCGGGGCCGGCGATCTTTTGCAGCTCGTGGCGCAAGGCGTCGACCTCGGCGCCCTTCTTGCCGATGACGATGCCGGGGCGCGCGGTGGTCAAGACGACCTTGACCGTCTCGCCGGCGCGCTCGATCTCGATGCGCGACAGGGCGGCCGAGGCCAGCTTCTTTTCGATGTGCCGGCGGATCTCGATGTCGTTTTCCAGCGTGGACGCGTAGTCCTTGCCGGCGTACCAGCGGCTACGCCAGTTCTCGGTGATGCCGAGGCGGAAACCCGTCGGCTTTACCTTCTGACCCATGCTCTAGGCCTCCTCTCGGTTCGCGACGACGATGGTGATGTGGCTCGTGCGCTTGTTGATCGGCGAGGCCGAGCCTTTCGCGCGCGGGCGGTAGCGCTTGATCGTGGGGCCTTCGTCGACGAAGGCGCGCTTCACGACGAGGCTCTCGGGGCGCAGGCCGTGGGCGGTCTGCGCGTTGGACGCGGCGGAGTTCAGCACCTTCAGCACGACCTCCGAGACGGCGCGCTCGGAAAAGCGCAGGGCCTCGATGGCGGCGGGCACCTCCTTGCCGCGGATCTGGTCGACGACCATGCGCGCCTTGCGGGGCGAGACGCGCACGTATTTGGCGATTGCCTGAGATTCCATGCTCTCTCAACCCCTCCTAATCTGCGCGGTGGCCGCGGAACGTGCGCGTGGGCGAGAACTCGCCCAGCTTGTGCCCGACCATGGACTCGGTGATGTAGACGGGGACATGACGGCGCCCGTCGTGGACTGCGATCGTGTGGCCGACCATCTCGGGGAAGATGGTGGACGAACGGCTCCAGGTCTTGATGGCCTTTTTCTCGCCAGCCTCGTTCATCGCGACGATGCGCTCGAGGAGGCGCGGCTCGACATAGGGGCCTTTTTTGAGGCTTCTGCTCATGTACTCTGCTCCTTTTCTTCGCGCGCTCTATTTGCGGCGACGGCGGACGATGAGGCGGCTCGTCGCGTTCTTCGGGTTGCGGGTGCGATGGCCCTTGGCCGGCTGGCCCCAGGGGCTGACCGGATGGCGGCCTGCGGTCTTGTTCTTGCCCTCGCCGCCGCCGTGCGGGTGGTCGACGGGGTTCATGACGGTGCCGCGGACTGTCGGGCGCACGCCCATCCAGCGTTTGCGTCCCGCCTTGCCGATGTGGATGTTGGCGTGCTCGGCATTGCCCACCTCGCCCACCGTGGCACGGCAGTCCAGCAGCACGCGGCGCATTTCAGACGACGGCATGCGCAAGATGGCGTAGCCGCCCTCCTTGCCCATGAGCTGGATGGAGGTGCCGGCCGAACGGGCCATGGCCGCGCCGTGGCCGGGCTGGAACTCGACGGCGTGCACGAGCGTGCCGACGGGAATGTTTGCCAAGGGCAGCGCGTTGCCGGGCTTGATGTCGGCGTCCGGACCGCTCTCCACGGTATCGCCCACCTTCAACCCCCTGGGGTGCAGGATGTAGGCCTTGGCGCCGTCTGCGTAGTGCAAAAGCGCGATGCGGGCCGAGCGGTTCGGGTCGTACTCGATGGTCGCGACCTTGGCCGGGACGCCGTCCTTCACGCGTTTGAAGTCGATCTTGCGGTACTGGCGCTTGTGGCCTCCGCCCTGATGGCGGGTGGTGATGCGCCCGTAGCAGTTGCGGCCGGCCTTTTTAGGCAACGGCTCGAGCAGCGACTTCTCGGGCTTGTCCGTCGTGATCTCCGCGAAATCGGAGACCGTCTGGAAGCGACGGCCCGCAGAAGTGGGCTTGTATTGCTTTACTCCCATTTGCAAAACTCCTTCGTGTCCGATTGCCGAAAACGCCTGCCATGGGAAGGGGAGGCGGTGCATCCTCCCGAGCAGGTTCGACCCCGGTCCTACCACGGCTCCGGGCGTTTCTTCCAAAACGTCCGAAGCCCTTTCAAGAAACCCGCCCCGTAGCACCCGGGGCGGGGACGTGCCGCAACTAGTCTTGCTCTGCGAACAGCTCGATGGAATCGCCGTCGACCAAGGTGACGACCGCCTTCTTCCACGTGCGCGTGCTCCCCATACGGTAGCGGACGCGCTTGGGTTTGGGCTTGACGTTGGAGGTGTTCACCTTCAGCACCGTGACGCCGAAGATCTCCTCGACGGCATGGGCGATCTCGATCTTGTTGGCGGTCTTTGCCACCTCGAAGGTGTAGCGGTTGAGCGCCTGCATGTCCATGGAGCGCTCGGAGATGACCGGGCGGATGATGATGTCGCGTGCCAGCATTACTGCAACACCCCCTCGACGTACTTGGCGGCGTTTTGGCTCATGACGAGCGCGCCGCAATCGAGCAGGTCGAGCGTGTTGGACTCGCTGGCGCCGATGACGCGCACCCCCTCGATGTTGCGGAAGGACAAAAACGTGTTCACGTCGTCGTCGTCGACCACGACGGTCGTGCGGCCGCAGACCCCGAGGGCCTTCAGGAAGGCGACGGCGTCTTTGGTGCACGGCTTGTCGAAGGAGAACTCCTGCACGACGAACAGCTCGTCGTCGGCCGCCTTGCCGGAGAGCACCGAGCGCATGGCCAGCTTGACGACCTTGCTCGGCACCTTGAAGGCATACGAGCGGGGATGCGGCCCGAAGACCACGCCGCCGTGGCGGAACTGCGCCGCACGGGTCGTGCCCTGGCGGGCATGACCGGTGCCCTTCTGGCGAAACGGCTTGCGGCCGCCGCCGGAGACTCCCGCGCGGGTGAGGGTGGAATGCGTGCCCTGGCGTGCCGCGGCCTGCTGGCTGCGGACGACCTGGTGCATCGCGTGGGTGTTGGGCTCGATGGCAAAGACCGCGTCTGCCAGCGCAAGCGAACCGGCGGCCTTGCCCTTGGAGTCGACCATCTTGATGTCTGCCATGATCTACTCCTCCTTTACGCCATACGGATCTGGACGAGGGCGCCCTTGCCGCCGGGGACGGCGCCCTTGACCAAGATGAGGTTGTTGTCTGCGTCCACGCGCACGACGGAGAGGTTCTTCACCGTGACGCGCTCGTTGCCCATGTGGCCGGGAAGGCGCATGCCCTTCCAGACGCGGGCGGGATAGGCGCACATGCCGACGGAGCCGGGTGCGCGGTGGAAGTGGTGGCCGTGGCCGCCCGGGCCGCCGCCGAAGCCGTGGCGCTTGATGACGCCGGCAAAGCCCTTGCCCTTGCTGATGCCGCTGACATCGACCTTTTCGACGTCGGCGAAGGCCTCGACCGTGAGCTTGTCGCCCACGTTGTGCTCGGAGGCGTCTTCGACGCGGACCTCGCGCAGATAGCGCATGGGCGCGACGCCGGCCTTGTCGAAGTGGCCTTTCATGGGCTTGTTGACGCGCTTTTCCTTGATGTCGCCAAAGCCGATCTGGACGGCCTCGTAGCCGTCGGTGGCCTTGGTCTTCACCTGCGAGACAACGCAGGGGCCTGCCTGGATGACCGTGACGGGGACGATCTCGTCGTCTTGCCCCCATACCTGGGTCATTCCCAGCTTGCGGCCGAGAATCGTGTTGACCATTCCTTGCCTTACTCTTCAGGCGATCTTGCAATACGGAGGCGTCCGGTATGCCCCGTGCAGCGGATCGCAGCTTCATCGCTCCTCCCCTTGCCCGCCAAAGCGCAGGCGCCGGAAGGCCGACCTTTCCTGCGGCGCAACGTCCTTGTCCGGACGCACGACGCACCATGCCCTTTTGGGCACAGCCCGTCCACTATAGGGCAACGGATGCGCGGATGCTAGAAAAATCTTAAATTCCACGCCCTCGGGCGTATCCTTTTTCGGCGAAAAAAGGGGCGCACATCTAGAACACGCGCCCGCACGAGGGGGGCGCGAGAGAGGCGCAGGCGCGAAAAGGGCGCGCGACCCGCGAAGAGCCACGCGCCCCTTTCCCCTTCGGAGCTGCGGGAAAACGCCCGCTCCCGCGCATTCGGGCGCGCGCCGGCAGCGCGGCAAGACGCAGCGCCTTGCGCCCCTATTGCGCGTCTGTCGCCTTGCGCTGGCGCGCCCACACGCGGTTTGCCAGCCCGTAGATGTCGATGAAGCCCCTGGCCGAATCGCGGTTGAAGGTGTCGCCGGAATCGTAGGTGGCCAGGTTGTAGTCGTAGAGCGAATGCTCGCTGCGGCGGCCGACCACGACGCACGACCCCTTGTAGAAGCGCAGGCGCACGTCGCCGGTGAGCAGCTCCTGGGTCGTCGCGCAAAAGCCGTCGAGGGCCTCTTTGAGCGGCGAGTACCACATGCCGTTGTAGACGAGGTCTGCCCACTTCTCCTCGACGATGGGCTTGAAATGCAGCACCTCGCGCTCCAGGCAGAGGTCTTCGAGCGCCTTGTGCGCGGTGATGATGGACAGGGCGCCCGGCACCTCGTAGCATTCGCGCGACTTCAGGCCGACGAGGCGGTTTTCCACCATGTCGATGCGTCCGTAGCCGTTGCGCCCGGCGATCTCGTTCATCTTCAATATGATCTGGTGGAAGCTCATCTCCTGTCCGTCGAGCGCGCAGGGGACGCCGCGTTTGAAGCCGATGACCACCACGTCGCCGCCGTCAGGCGCCTCGTAGCCGGAGCGCGTGAGGGTGTAGACGTCTTCGGGCGGCTCGGCCCAGGGGTCTTCCAGCACGCCGCACTCGATGGCGCGGCCCCACAGGTTGTCGTCGATGGAGTACGGCGACTCCTTGGTCGTGGGCACCGGCACGTCGTGCGCGCGCGCCCACTCCATCTCGTCGTTTCTGGTGTGCAGGTCCCACTCGCGCACGGGCGCGACGATCTGCAGGTCGGGGTCGAGGGCCTGCACGGCGAGCTCGAAGCGCACCTGGTCGTTGCCCTTGCCCGTGCAGCCATGCGCCACGTACCTCGCGCCGAAGTCGTGGGCGATGTCCACGAGGTGCTTGGCGATGACCGGGCGCGACAGGCAGCTGACCATGGGGTACTTCCCCTCGTACATGCAGTTGGCCGCAAGCGCCTTTGCCAGAAAGTCGTTCACGTACTCCTCGCGCATGTCGATGGCCAGCGACTCGACGGCGCCCACCTTCAGCGCTTTCTCGCGCACGAACTCGAGGTCTTGGCGCTCTTGGCCCACGTCGCCCACCATCGCGATGACGTCGAGGCCCTTTTCCTCCATGAGCCACTTGATGCACACAGAGGTGTCGAGCCCGCCCGAATACGCCAGCACTACCTTGTCTTTTGCCATTTTTCGCATTTCCTCGCTTTCTATTTCTCCCTGCGCGCCGAGATCTTCTCCTCGACGTCTGCTCCGTCTTCTTCCGACGCCGCGGCGACGAATATGGTGTCGTCTCCGGCGATGGTCCCCAGCACGCCGCCCAGCTCGGCCGCGTCGATGGCCGCCGCGACGCTCATGGCCGCGCCCGGCTCCGTCTTCACCACCACCTGGTTGCCCGCGCGGGCCACGTCGCGCACGAGGGTGCGCACCATCTGCGAGAGGCGCAGGTCCTCGGGCAGCACGTAGGCGCCGTCTTCCTTGCGCAGGTCCATCTCGGCGATGTCGCGCGAGACGGTGGCCTGCGCGACGTCGAAGCCGCGCATGCCCAGCGCGTCGGCGAGCGCGCTTTGCGTGGCAAGCGGCGTCGCGCGCACTATCTCGCGTATGGCCTCGTGCCTGTCGCCCCTCACGCCCATGCGCGCGCCCTCATGCCACGCCCAGCACGCACGAGAGCAGCGCCTTTTGCGCATGCAGGCGGTTTTCCGCCTCGTCGAAGACCACCGACGCCGGCCCGTCTATGACCTCGTCGGCCACCTCCTCGCCGCGATGCGCGGGCAGGCAGTGCATGAAGATGGCGTCCGGCGCCGCGCGGCGCATGGCCGCCTCGTCCACCTGGAAGCCCTCGAAGGCCGCCAGGCGCGCGTCGTGCTCGGCCTCGTCGCCCATGGACGTCCATGTGTCCGTGACCACCACGTCGGCCCCGTCGAGCGCCGACAGGTCGTCGAAGAAGCGCAGCGAGCCGCCCGTCCTGCGGCAGCGGGCCACGCTCTCGGCCGCGACGCGCTCGTTCCACCAATACCCCGCCGGGCAGCCGATGGCCACGTCCATCTTGGCCAGGGACGCGAGCTCCATGTAGGTGTTGGCCATGTTGTTGCCGTCGCCCACGTAGGCCAGCCTCACGCCTTCCAGGCGCCCCTTGTGCTCGAGTATGGTGAGCGCGTCGGCCAGCCCCTGGCAGGGATGGAAATCGTCGGTGAGGGCGTTTATCACGGGCACCTCGGCCCAGTGCGCCACCTCGGCGACCTTGGACTGCTTGAAGGTGCGCAAGACGATGGCGTCCACGAAGCGCTCCAACACCAGCGTGGTGTCGTGGACCGTCTCGCCGCGCGAGAACGCCGAGCGCTCGTCGCTCATCACGATGGGCTGCGCCCCCAGACGCGCGACCCCCACCTCGAAGCTCGTGCGCGTGCGCAAGCTGGGCTTCTCCATGATGATGGCAACGGCTTTGCCCGCACAGGTGCTCTCGCGGGCGCCGGTCTTCCAGGCGCGCTTTTGCCGCGCGGCCGTCTCGACGACAAACGAGAATTCCTCGCTCGTCAAGTCCGCCAGGCGCAAGAGGTCGCGTCCGGCCAGGGTGTTCTCGCTCATCTGCATGCCTCCTCGTGGCATTCGGGAAGTTTGTCCACCAGCGCATCGACGTCTGCGCGTTCGATGACAAGCGGCGGCAAGAAGCGTAGCACGTCGTCTGCGGGCGCATTGAAGACAAGGCCGCGGTCCAGGCCGGCGCGCACGAGGGCATGGGCGCACGGCGCGTCGATGCTCGCCCCCACCATGAGGCCGGCGCCGCGCACCTGCGTGACGAAGGGCAGGGCGGCCAGGCGCTCGGACAGGTAGGCGCCCACGTCGGCCACATGCGCGCAAAAGCCCGGCTCGCACATGATCTGCGTCGTGGCGTCGGCGGCGGCCACGGCGAGGGCAGACCCGCCGAACGTCGAGCCGTGCATGCCGGGCTGCAGAAGCGAGCCCGCCTCGCCGCGCGCGGAGAACGCCCCCATGGGCACGCCGTTCGCGATGCCCTTTGCCATGGTCACCACGTCGGGGACGACGTCGAAGCGCTGAAAGCAAAACGGTTTTCCCGTGCGGGCAAGCCCCGTCTGCACCTCGTCGAGCACAAGCAGCATGCCGCGCTCTTCGGTGAGGCGGCGGGCCGCCTGCATGTACTCGCGCGTGCACGGCCACACCCCCGACTCGCCCTGCACGGGCTCGAGCAGAAGCGCCGCCGGACGCGTGCCGTCCACCTCGCCGTCCAAGGCCGCCTCCAAGGCGGCGACGTCGTTTAGGGGCACGTGCGAGAAACCGGGCGGCAGGGGCGCGAAGGGGTCTTGGAAGCGGTCTTGCGCCGTGGCGGCAAGCGTCGCGAGCGTGCGCCCGTGAAAGGAGCGCTTGGCCGTGACGATGCCCCAGGCGCCGCCCAGGCGCTCCTTGCCCCAGCGCCGCGCGAGCTTGACGGCGCCCTCGTTGGCCTCGGCGCCGGAATTCGCGAAGAAGGTCTTCCACTTCCCGCCGCCCGCCTTTCCTGCCAGCATCTTCGAGAGGCGCTCGGCCAGCTGCCCGCGCTTCTCGATGTAGAAGTAGTTGCTCACGTGCACGAGCTTTTCGGCCTGCTCGACGATGGCGGCCGTCACGCGCGGGTTGCAATGCCCCACCGACACCACCGCGATGCCGGCGAGGAAATCGAGGTACTCCCTGCCCGCATCGTCGAAGAGCCGCGTCATCTCGCCGCGCACGAACCGGACGTCCTCGCGCCCGTAGGCGTGCATGAGGTAGCGCGCCTCGAGCTCCTTTTCCTGCGCCAAGCCCATCTCCTACTCCTTCCTGCCGATGGTCTGGATGGCCGCGTCGAGCTTGCTCGCGAAGTTGCTGACCGGCGCCTCGACGAAATCCGGGTCGACCGAGTCGTCGTCGCCGCGGCGTATGAGCGTGCCCACGCCCTCGTCGGTGAATATCTCCAGCACCAGCGCGTGCGGCATCGTGCCGTTGATGATGTGCGCCTTTGCCACGCCGGCCGACAACGCCGTCACGCAGGCGTTTATCTTGGGGATCATGCCGGAAGACATCGTGGCGCCCTCCACCAGGTCGACGGCCTCGGACAAGGCCATGCGCGAGACGAGGGTGGACTTGTCGTCGAAGTCCGTGTAGAGGCCGTCCACGTCGGTGATGAAGACGATCTTCTGCGCGCCTATGCTCGCGGCCAGCTCGCCTGCCACCGTGTCGGCGTTGATGTTGTAGTCGCCGTCGGCGCCGTAGCCCACCGTCGCTATGACGGGAATGTAGTCGGCGGCGAGCAGGTCTTCGACCAGGCAGGTGTTCACGGCCTCGACGCGCCCCACGCGCCCGAGCGCGTCGGCGTCCAGGGGCTGCGCCTGGATGATCTTCGCGTCTGCGCCGTTCAATCCCACGGCGATGGCCCCGTGCCTGTTCACGGCGGCGACGAGCTCTTGGTTCACCTGCCCCACGAGCGTCATCTTCACCACCTCCATCGTGGCCTCGTCGGTGACGCGCTGGCCGCCCTCGAAACGGGTGGGGATGTCGAGACGCGAGAGCATGCCGTTGATGGCAGGCCCTCCGCCATGCACGATGATGGGGCTGGCGCCCATGAGCTTGAGCAAGATGATGTCGTCGACCACCGCGTCGCGCAAAGGCCCGGATTGCATGGCCGCGCCGCCGTATTTGATCACGACCGTCTTGCCCGTGATGTCTTCTATCCAGGGCAGCGCCTCTATCAAGACCTTCGCGCGCGCCTCGAGGGAAAGCGCGGTCGTGCCTGCCTGCTCGCGAAACTTCATACGCGTGCGCCCTCCTTTTTCCTAGCTGCGGTAGTCGGCGTTGATGTGGATGTAGTCGTGGGTGAGGTCGCAGGTCCACACGCGCGCGCGCCCGCCGCCCTCGTGGAAGTTCACGTCGATGGCGATCTCGTCGCGCTCGAAGCGCTCTCGCGCCTCCTCTTCGGAAAACGGCTGCGCAAGCCCCGCCCGGCACACGGGCAGCCCCATGATGTCGATATCGCAGCGCTCCTGGACGAAATCCGCGCCCGACTTGCCCGCGGCGGCGGCGATGCGCCCCCAGTTGCAATCGCGGCCGGCGATGGCGGTCTTCACCAGCGGAGAATTGGCGATGGCGCGGGCTGCCAGCTCGGCGTCGGCTGCGTTGCGCGCGCCGCGCACGCAGACGGTGACGAGCTTGGTCGCGCCCTCGCCGTCCGCCGCTATCTGCCGGGCCAGGTCCTCGCAGGTCGCCCGCAAGGCCGCCGCGAAGATGGAAAAGCGCCCGTCGTCGGCAGACTCGATCGCCGGGGCATGCGCCGCGCCGGCTGCCAGCAAGAAGACGCTGTCGTTGGTGGAGGTGTCGGAATCCACGGTGACCTTGTTGAAGGAGACGTCCACCGCCTGTTTCAGCGCAAGGGCCGCGACGGGCGCGGAGACGGGCACGTCGGCCGTGAGCACGGCCAGCATCGTGGCCATGTCCGGCGAGATCATGCCCGAGCCCTTGCACATGCCGCCCACCGTGCAGGCCCGCCCGTCCAGCTCGAAGGAGACGGCGCATTCCTTGGGGTGGGTGTCGGTGGTCATGATGGCGCATGCCGCGTCGTGGGCCGCCTCGGGCGTGGGGGCGGCGGCCTCGGCCAGCAACGGCACCCCCTCGGTGAAAGGCGAGGGGGACAAGGGCACGCCGATGACGCCCGTGGAGGCGACGAAGACCTCTGCGGCATCGCAGCCAAGGGATTTCGCCACGCAGGCGGCGCTGTGCCGCGCCACGTCCATGCCGGGCTGCCCGGTCGCGGCGTTCGCGTTGCCCGAGTTCAAGAGCACCGCACGCGCCTTGCCCCGTGCGGCCACCTCGCGCGAGAGCGCCACGGGGGCGGCGGCGAACCTGTTCTTGGTGAAGACGCCCGCCGCACAGGCAAGCCCCTCGTCGGCGACGACGAGAGCGGCGTCGAGGCGGCCCGGGTTCTTGCGAAAGCCCAGATGCAAGCCGGATGCGGAAAAGCCGGACGCGGCGCAAACCCCGCCGTCTGCATAGGAGAGCCTCGGGTCGGGCAGGGGCGCGTGCTCTATCTTCGTGTGCTGTTCCATAATGGCCGCATTGTGCGCTTGCCGGCATCGGTTTTCAATAATTATTTTGAAATATGCGAAAATACTGCATGATTTGGCAAAAATATTCACTATACGTGCAAGAAACGAGCCCATACGCAAGGGGGACGCATGGGCGATGCGGCGCGGCGGCAGGCGGCGCGCATCCGGCGGGCAGGCCGCGGGAAGGCGCCCTACCCGACGTCGAGGCCGTCCGGCCGCACGACGGAGCCGGTGCCCGTGGCCAGCGCCATCGTGTCGCGCGCGATCATCAGCTCCTCGTTGGTGGGCACGACGAGCAGCTTCACCTTCGATCGCGCGTCCGATATGACGCGCTCGGCGCCTTCCACCTTGTTGGCCTGGTAGTCGACGATGATGCCCAGGGCCTCCATGCCGCCCAAGATCATGCGCCGCATGCGCTCGCAATGCTCGCCGATGCCGCCTGCAAACGATATCGCGTCCACGCCGCCCATGATGGCGATGTAGGAGCCGATCATCTTCTTCACGCTGTGCGCGTACATATCGTAGGCCAGCGTCGCGCGCTTGTGCCCGGCGATGGTGGCGGCCTTGATGACGCGCAGGTCGTTGGAGAGGCCGGATATGCCCAGCAACCCGGACTCGCGGTTCATCAGCTCGTTTATCTCGTGGGGAGTGTAGCCTTCCTGCTCCATCAGGTAGGTGACGATGGCCGGGTCGATGTCGCCGCAGCGCGTGCCCATCATCACGCCGCCGAGCGGGGTGAAGCCCATGGACGTGTCCACGCTCATGCCGTGGTCGACCGCCGTGAGCGAGCAGCCGTTGCCCAGGTGGCAGGTGATCAGCTTCAGGTCGGCCACGTCGGCGTCGAGCAGCTCGGCGGTGCGCCGCGCGATGTAGCGGTGCGAGGTGCCGTGCGCGCCGTAGCGGCGTATGCCGAAGCGTCCGTAGAACTCGTAGGGCAGCGCGTACATGTAGGCGTACGGCTGCATGCTCTGGTGGAAGGCCGTGTCGAAGACGACGGCGTGCGGCACGTCGCCCATGAGCTTCATGCACGCGCGTATGCACGAGAGCGCAGGCGGGTTGTGCAGGGGCGCGAGTTCCGAGCACAGCTCGATGTCGCGGATGACTCCGTCGTCTACCAGCACCGACTCGCTGAATTTCTCGCCGCCGTGCACGATGCGGTGCCCCACGGCGTCTATCTCGGAGAGGCTGGAGAGGCTGGCCTGCCCGCCGTCGGTCAAGGCCTCGATCACGGCGCGTATCGCGTCCAGGTGCTCGTCCATGGGGCGCTCGACGACGTTGTAGCCGCATGTGCCGCGCCATATCTTGATAAACGATCCGGGCTCGCCGATTTTCTCGCACAGGCCCTTTGCGACGACGCTCTCGTCGCTCATGTCGATGACCTGGTATTTCAGCGAGGAGCTGCCCGCGTTGACGACCAGAACCTTCATGCAGCGCTTGCCCCCTCTCGCCTTGCAGCGCTCGGACGTGGACTTCGGTTCCCCTTCTCCCAGGGCGGATGCGCCATGTGCGTGCGGCGCGCCCTTCTTGCCATTCGAGGGGACATTTTCCCACGCGCGAAGCGAAAGGGTAAACAGCTAGTCAGCCGAACGGCGCGGCGTGCGCGAGGGCGGCGCCGCGGGCGGCATGCGGCACGGGCGACGTGTGGCATGCGCCGCGCTTGCGACAGGAGGTGCAGGCGAAAGGCACGCGCCCTACTTCTCGGGAAACATCCCCTCGGGCATCTTCTCGCCGCCGCACACGTGCACATGCCAGTGCTTCACCGTCTGCGAGGCGTCCTCGCCGGTGTTCACGATCAGGCGAAAGCCGTCCTCGGCGATGCCGCAGATGCCGGCCACCTTCACAGCCGCATCGAAAAGGCGCCCCTTCAACTCGGTCGGCACGCCGTCGGCGATCGAGGCGTAGTGGTCCTTGGGCACCACCAGCACGTGCACGGGCGTCTGCGGGCTCGCGTCCTTGAACGCGGCGCACAGCTCGTCTTCGTAGACCATGTCCGTCGCCATCTCGCCGTTTGCTATCTTGCAGAAAATGCAGTTCTCGTCTTTCACGGTGAATTTCCCTTCTCGCTCGCCTTCTCCATCTGCCCGCTCGCCCGCCCGCCTGCGCCATGCACCGGACGGACGTTTGCGCCGGACGGGCCCTAGCTGAGCTTCGTGTCTATCTCGCCGGTGTCGGCATCGTCGAGCTTGCCCATCAGCTCGGTGATGGTGAGCTGCGCGGTGTCGAGGCGCTTTTGCAGGTCGGCCAGCACCTCCACCCCCAGTTTGTAGCTCTCGATGCTGTCCTCCAGCTCCAGCTGGTTGCTCTCCAGCTGCCCCACGATGCCCTCAAGCTTCTCCAGACCCTGCCTGAAGCTCATGGCCTCGATTTCCTCTTTGCTCATCTGCATGCTCTTTTTCGCTTCCGCCATCTTGCCCTCCTATCGTCTCGGCCACCCTTTTTCGCAAAGCGCGGCAGGGGCGGCTCTTTTTTGCCTGCCTCGGCTAACTCGCCTTTTGCACTTCGTCTACCGTGCACGCCAGCTGCCCGTCGCGCAGCTGCACCCGCACCGCATCACCCGGCGCGGCCTTGCCCACGCTGTCCACGATGGTCTTTCCGTCGCGCGCGTAGGTGATGGAATAGCCGCGCGAGAGCGTCTTCAGGGGACTGAGCGCGTCAAGGCGCGCCGCATGCACCGCAACCTGGGCGCGGGCAGCTTCCACTACGGCAGGCCCTGCGCGAAGGAGCGCCTCTTGCGAGCTGCGCAGCTCGCGGGTCTCTGCCTTTCCGAGCGCCGTCCCCGCCGACATCAAGCGCTGTCGGGCAAGTTCGAGGCGCCGCGCATCGCGCTCCAAAACCGCAGGCGCAAGCCGAACCAGGCGCCCGGCGGCCAGTTCCACGCGCTGCTCGTCGCGGGCAAGCGCGTCGGGGATGGCGCGGGACAGACGCATGGACAGCTCGTCGAGGGACTGCGCGAAAGACCCCAACACATAACGCTCGTCTTGCCATACGGGGCGCAGGCGCACCCTGTCCAGGCGGTGCGCGGCAGCCTCCAGGCGGTGTACGAGGGCCTGGGCAAGCAGCCGTTTCGCGTTGGCCACCTTCGAGCCCAGCTCGTCGGCAGAGATCCTCGTCGCGCCTTCAGCCGCCGTGGACGGCGTGGAGCAGCGCAGGTCGGCCACCATGTCGCAGATGGAGTTGTCGGGCTCGTGACCTATACCTGTGACGACGGGCACGGGGCAGGCCGCCACCGTGCGCGCGAGGCCCTCGTCATTGAAGGGCATGAGCGCCTCGTAGCTGCCGCCGCCGCGTACGAGCAAGACCACGTCGGGCGCAGGGCGCGCAGAGGCGACGGCCTCGATCGCCGCCGACATCTGGGCGGGCGCGTCGTCGCCTTCCACTTTCACCCCGAAAAACAGCAGTTCGGCCAGAGGGTAGCGTCGGCGCAGGGTGCGGACGACGTCGTGGACCGCCTTGCCGTGCGGGCTGGTGACAAGCGCGATACGGCGCGGCAGGGCGGGGATGCGGCGCTTGCGCGACGGATCCATCAGGCCTTCCGCTTTAAGCTTTGCCGCGATGCGCGCCACCTGCACGCGCAAATCGCCCTCGCCGGCAAGCGCCAGGCGCGAGACGGAGAACTGGAGGGAGCCGCGGGCGGGGTAGGCGCTGAAACGCCCTTCCATCTCGACGAGCATGCCCTGCGCCAAGGCCACGCCGCTTGCCCTGTAGACGTTGCGCCACATGATGCACGGCATGCTGGCCTTCTCGTCGCGCACGTCGAAATAGACGGCTTTGTAGCGCGCAGCATCCGTGACCTGCGAGACCTCGCCAATCACGCGCAAGCGTATCTGCTCCAAGCCGCGTTTGGCCGCATCCATCGCCTGCGTGACGCTGCAAGCGCGGCCATCATCCTCCCCGCAAGAGGCGCCTGTCCGCGCGTCGGGTGCGGGAAAGCCCGCCGGCGCGTCCGGACGCCCCTCGAAAAAGGCGTTGTCCCCGTCTTCTGCGCGCACGGCCGGGCCCTAGTTCCTGCCGCGTGCGATGCCGATGTAGTAGAGCAGCTGCATGAGCGAGGTGAGCGCCGAGGCCACGTAGGTGAGGGCCGCGGCCGTGAGGACGCGCCGCGCGCCGCCCGTGACCGACTCCGGCAACGCCGTGCCGATGCCGCCTGCCACCTGCGACCCCGCGCCGCCGGCGCTGATGTATTCCAGGCCGCGCCTGGAGGCGTTGAACTCGACGGGCAAAGTGACCAGGTGAAACAGCACCGAGAAGGCAAACAGCGCGATGCCCACCCAGATGAGGCCCGTCGCGTTCAAGAAGAAACCGAGCAAGAGCAGCCAGATCCACAGCGTGGAGCCGAAGTTGGCGACGGGCACGAGGGCCGTGCGCGCCCGCATGGGCATGTAGCCGCGTGCATGCTGGACCGCATGGCCGCACTCGTGGCAGGCGACCGCCAGGGCCGAGACGCTCGTGGAGCCGTAGACGCCTTCGGAAAGGCGCACGACAGGGCCGCGCGGGTCGAAATGGTCCGAGAGGGTGCCCGCCACGCACTCCACGGGCACGTCGGACATGCCGTTGTCGTCGAGCATGCGCCGCGCGACCTGGGCTCCCGTCATGCCCGTCTTGTTGTCGCGGTGCGAGTACTTGCTGTACGAGCGGCTGATGAAGGCCTGGGTGCAAAAGCCCAAGACGAGGCTGACCAGCACCATGGCGATGTAGCCGGAGTTCATGCCCAGAAAAGAGGCGCTCATGTTCCGTATCCTTTCACACAGACGCCGCGCGCGGAGGGCGGCTCTCCTACCCTGCGACGACCTTGTTCCACGAGGTGGAATCTATAGCGGAGGTCCCACCGAAAACATAGCACCACTGCCGCAGGTTGTTCCTGTTCGGCTTCACGACCTTGTCGACGTTGTTGGAGTTCTTGTCGTCGGCCAAGATCAGGATCGAGTTGTTCTTGCCGCACAGGGCGGC
>CAVIIZ010000005.1:0-54768 GCA_963642995.1 bacterium
CGCCGCAAAGGCGTGAGCCGCGGCGGCTCCCCCCAGGTTTCCCGGCGTGCGCGGGCGCGGAAGGCCCCCGTCCGCGCAGGGCCTCCCCGCGCGACGTGCCCGACCCGCCGCGTTCGCGACGCGGGCACTGGCAGGGGCGCGAGGCCTTCGCGCGCCCGTTTCGCTTTCGACTGCGGCACCACCTCTGCCGCCGCGTCGGCGGGCGCTCTCCCATCAATCGCCCCCGTCAAGTTAACCCCGGCAAAATGTATCTCAAATACACGTTTTCCCGAAAAAACATGCACTCGCGATGCACGTTTTCCGAATAGCATCCGGCCGGGCCGCGGGCGTTGCTGCGCTAGAATGCGGTGCGGGCTTCAGGTGGCGGCGCCGACGTTTGCCGCGCTGCCCGGGCAAGCCCGCAGCTCGACCCCATTTCCCCGTTTCTCGATTCAACGGCTGGAGGTTGCCATGGATGCCGGTTTCGCGACCCTGCTCGTCTCTATCGCCGCCGCGGCGTTTTCCCTCGTGGCGGCGGTCGCGGCGATAGCCCTCGGCCTGCGGGTGAAGAGGCTCGAGTCCGAAGACGGCGCAGGCCCTGCGCCGGCCGACGTGCAGGAGGCCGTCGTCGCCAAGGTCGAGGAGGAAGCGCGCCTTTCCCGCCTCATGGTGAAGGAGCGCTGCGACGCCTTCGACGCCGCCCTGTCCGCCGACGCCGGCAGGCTCGAGGAGAAGTTCGACGCCTCGCGCCGCGAGAGCGCCGAGACGACGCGCGAGAACAACGAGGCCGTGAACGCAAAGCTCGACAAGATGCGCGAGATCGTCGACGACAAGCTCACGCAACGCCTGGCGGAGCAATCCCGCGAGCTGCGCGACCATCTCGACAAATTCGACGGGCGCTTCGCCGGCTTCTCGAAGCAGATCCAGGGGTTCCAAGAGCAGATGGCCAAGGGGCTGAGCGACGTGCAGGGCACGGTCGGCGCCCAGCTGAAAGACATCCGCGAGGACAACGGCAAGCAGCTCGAGAAGATGCGCGAGACCGTCGACGAGAAGCTCTCCAAGACCTTGAACGAGCGCCTGAGCACGTCGTTTACCCGCGTGAGCGAGCAACTGGAGGCCGTGCACAAGGGGCTCGGGGAGATGCAGAGCGTCGCCAAAGACGTCGGCGGCCTGAAGCGGGTGCTCTCCAACGTGAAGACGCGCGGCGTGCTGGGGGAGGTGCAGCTCGGCGCCATCTTGGACGACATCCTCATCTCGAACCAATACGACGAGAACGTCGCGACCAAGCCCGGCAGCCGCGACCGCGTCGAGTTCGCGGTGAAGATCCCCGTCGAAGACGATTTCGTCTACCTGCCCATCGACGCGAAATTTCCGGGCGACACCTACGACCGGCTGCAAGTCGCCATGGAAACGGGCGACAAGGCCGAGGTCGACGCCGCGCGAAAGGCGCTGGAAAAACGCATCGAGGGCGAGGCGAAAGACATCGGCGACAAGTACATCTCCGTTCCCCAGACGACGAACTTCGCGATCATGTTCTTGCCCTTCGAGGGTCTCTACGCCGAGGTCGTGAACCGTCCCGGCCTGCTCGAGCGCCTGCAGCGCGACTACAAGGTCAACGTCGCCGGCCCTTCGACGATGGCGGCGATACTCAACAGCCTGCAGATGAGCTACCAGACGCTCGCCCTGCAAAAGCGCGCCGACGAGATCGCCCGGATACTCTCGGCGGTCAAGGCGGAGTTCCCCAAATACCAAGGCGCGCTCGAGAAGGCGCTCAAGCAGATAAACACGGCGGGCAGCACCGTGGAGGGGATCATCACCACGCGGACCCGCGTGATCGAGCGCAAGCTGCGCGGCGTGGCGGACATGGACGATGCGCAGGCCGCCGAACAGCTTCTGGGCATCGGCGAGGGCGGCGATGCGGACGGCGGGGCCATCGCGTGCGCCGCCGTCATCGACGATGCGTGAACTGCGCGCCTGACGCAACGGGCGCGTCGGCGCTCGACGGGCGGGCGCCCGCAGCCGCTTTCTCCCACGGCCTTTCCTGTTTTTTGAAAATTCGCCAGGCGACGAGGCGGCCACGAGACCGGATTCGGCGAAGTCGCCCTCTTTTCGGCCCTTCACCCGCGGCAGGCGGCGCAACCCGTCTCGTCGCCGAAGAGCAGCTCGGCCTCCGGGCCGGAGAGGGCGGCGCGCGCCTGGTCGCGCAGGTTGTTCATCGCGGAGAGGAACTGGCGGTAGAGGACCAAGACGAGGTAGCGGCCGCGCAGCGTCAGCGTCAGCTCCTCGTCGGTGTCGGTGGCAAAGGCGCGGTGCGCGCGCATGTAGGCCATCTCGGCCGGCAGCCCCGCCTCGATGCTGCAGCCGAACTCGCGGGCGAACTCGGCCTTGTCCAGGCGCAGCCGGTAGAGGTGCAGCAGGAAGTGGTAGCGCATCAGGTCGCGCTTGCCCATTTTGCACTTGCCCATGATGGACATGTGCCCGGCCTCGATGGCGGCCGCGTACTCGGCCAGGCTGAAGGTGTTCACGTACACCGAGCCGTCCAGATGCGAGATGGACCCGCTGCCTATGCCCGGGTACTCGTTGTAGGCCACCTGCAGCTCCTCTGCGTACAGGTTGCCGCGCCGCCGCCCGTCCTCGTCCAGCCTGTTGAAGGTCCATATGGTGTCGCGGGCGAAAAACGGCTTGTCGCCGCCTGCCAGCACGCCGTCGAGTATCTGGTAGAAGCGCCATTCGCGCCCGTAGTCCATCTTGCCCAGCGCCTGCTCCATCTTCTTCGTGGTGGCATTCGAGACGTACAGCGGGCTGAACGTGGTCTGGCGCGCCCCGCACGTGGCGATCTTCTCCAGGTCGGACACGAGGACGTCTTCGGTCTGGCTGGGGAAGTTGAAGATCATGTCCACGTTCACCGAGTCGAAGCACTCCGCCGCCGCGCCGATGCGCTCGTAGATCTGCGCGCCGCTTCTGTATTTCCCGTAGCGGTCCATCTGCTTGAGCAGCGCGTCGTCGAAGCTCTGCACGCCCACGGACAGGCGCTGCACGCGGTCTTTCAGCTGCGAGAGCCAGGGGTCCACCAGGTGGTTGGGGTTCGTCTCGACGCCCACCTCCTCGATGGCGAAGTTCTCGCGCGCCAAGTCGATGGTCTCGCACAGCTCGTCGAGCAAGACGGTGGGGGTGCCGCCGCCGAAATACAGCGTCTCGAAGTCCCAGCCGCGCTCCTTCAGCAGCATCATCTCGCGGCGCAGGCTCGCGAAGTAGCTGCGGGCGAGGTCCTCCTTGAACACGTAGCGGTTGAAGCTGCAATACGGGCACAGCACCTGGCAGAAGGGGACGTGCAGGTAGAGCATGTAGCGCTGCCCGGGGTGCGGGTCGGGGAAGAACTTCTCGTCGGTGGGGCGCAGGTCCAGGTGCGCGCCCGCCATGCCCTTCACCACGTTCGTCAAAAAGCGTTCTGCCAGCACAGCATCCGTCCTTTTTCGTCTGTCCGCCGCATGCGCCCTCGCCGCAGGCGCCGCGCTTTCCCGTCCTCGTCCTTTTTGCCTGCCCGCGTGCCCCGCCGTCCGCCGCGCCCTTCGGTCAGGCGAACAGCAGCCGCTCCTCGCCGCCCGCGACCGGCTCGCCCGCCTGCACGCCGCCGTCCGCGCCGCGCCCGTAGGGCAGGCATCCGCTCCAGGCGTGCTCCATGCCGCGCTCGGCGAACTCGAACAGCAGCGCCGCGACGCCCGCGCTGGCCTCGTCGGCCTGCACCACGCCGTCGTAGAGGAGCACGTAGCGCGTGCAGGCGGCCCCCAGCGCCGCGACCTGCTCGCAGGCGGCGCGGTAGCAGCCGTCGGGCGTGTCGCCGGAGAAGAGGTAGAGCTGCCCGCTGCAGTCGACGGCCAGCATGACGGGCAGCTCGTCGCCTGTTTCCAGCAGGTCGAGCGCCGTCTCTATCGTGGCCACCGACAGCCGGTCGAGCTGCTCGGATATGCCCGCCGCATCGCCTCGGCCGCCCGCGCCGCCCGCCGCGCTTTCGGCCGCCTTGCCCGCATCGTCTTGCCGTGCCACGCCGCCTTCGCCTTCCCGCTTGCGCCTTGCCCGTCTCGTTTCGCGCGGACCGCATTCGCCGCGCAGGCCCTTTGCCCTGCACGTGCTTTTCACCGCGAAAGCTCGATTTTACGCCATGTCGCCTCTTTCGGGCGCGAGAACCCGGGGGCGCGTGGTATCGTGTACGGCTGTTTGTCTTACGAGTGAAAGAGGAAAACGCGCCACCATGCTCCAAGAACACATCCGCAACATCGCCATCATCGCCCACGTCGACCACGGCAAGACCACGCTCACCGACCAGCTGCTCAAGCAGGCCGGCGTCTTTCGCGCCAACCAGCAGGTCGAAGAGCGCGTGCTCGACTCCAACGACCAGGAGCGCGAGCGCGGCATCACCATCTTGTCCAAGAACTTCTCCATCCGCTACAAGGACGTGAAGATCAACGTCATCGACACGCCCGGCCATGCGGATTTCGGCGGCGAGGTCGAGCGCGTCTTGAAGATGGCCGACGGCGTGCTGCTGCTCGTGGACGCCTTCGAAGGGCCGATGCCGCAGACGCGCTTCGTCTTGAAGCACGCGCTGGCGCTGGACCTGAAGGTGGTCGTGGTGGTGAACAAGATCGACCGCCCCGGCGCGCGCCCCACCGAGGTGATCGACGACGTGTTCGAGCTGATGATGGACTTGGGCGCAAGCGACGCGCAGCTGGACTTTCCCGTCGTCTACACGAGCGCGGTGAACGGCTACGCGCGGCTGGACCCGGACGACGGGGGCGCGGACATGCTGCCGCTGCTCGACACGATACTCGCGCAGGTGCCCGCGCCCGACGTCGAGCCGGACGCGCCGTGCGCCATGCAGATATGCACGGTGCAGCACAGCGACTACGTGGGCCGCATCGGCATCGGGCGCCTCTACTCGGGCTCGATCGCCGCCGGCGACAACGTGATGGTCGTCAAGAACGGCAACGGGGCGCGGCGCGAGGTGCAGGTGAAGGGGCTCTACACCTTCGAGGCCCTGGGGCAGCAGGAGGCGCAGTCTGCCGTGACGGGCGACATCATCGCGGTCGTGGGCGTCGACGACGCCGACATAGGCGACGTGGTCACGAGCATCGACGAGCCGCAGGAGATGGAGCCCATCGAGGTCGAGGAGCCGACGCTTTCCGTCATATTCGAGGCCTCGACCAGCCCGCTCGTGGGCCAGGAGGGCGACATCGTGGGCGCCAGGCAGCTGAAGGAGCGCCTGATGCGCGAGGCCGAGAGCAACATCTCGATGCGCATCCGCGAGACCGACGACAAGAGCGGCGTCGAGGTGGCCGGCCGCGGCGTGCTGCACCTGTCGGTGCTGATGGAGACGATGCGCCGCGAGGGCTTCGAGTTTCAAGTGGGCCGCCCGCAGGTGCTGGTGAAGACCATCGACGGGCAGAAGATGGAGCCTTTCGAGGAGGCCTCGGTCGAGACGCCGTCGGAATACTCGGGCAAGATCATCGAGCTGTTCGGCACGGCGGGCGGCGAGATGGCCGACATGGCCAACCACGGCGACCAGAGCATACTCACCTTCACCATCCCCACGCGCGGCATCATGGGGCTGCGCACCAAGATTTTGAACGTCAGCCACGGCGAGGCCGTCTTCGCCCACCGTTTCAGCGAGTACGGGCCGGCGCGCGCCACGGGAGGCGGGCGCAAGAACGGGGCGATGGTGGCCATCGAGAACGCCAAGGCCGTGGCCTACGCGCTCGACACGCTGCAGCAGCGCGGCACCATGTTCGTGGAGCCGGGAGACGAGTGCTACGAGGGCATGATCGTGGGCGAGAGCGCAAAGGAAGGCGACATGGACGTGAACGTGTCCAAGACGAAGAACCTGGGCAACCAGCGCGCGTCGTCGGCGGACAAGGCCATCTTGCTCACCCCGCCCGTCGTCTTCACCCTCGAGGAGGCGCTGGAATACATCGGCGACGACGAGCTGGTGGAGGTCACGCCGAAAAGCGTGCGCCTGCGCAAGCGCACTCTTGATAAAATCGGGCGCAAGAAAGAGCGCGCCCGGGCGCTGGGCAAATAGGGCGCGGCACGAAAGAGGGGGGCGGCGCACATGGCGAAAGAACTTTTGAACCTGCACGATGCCGAGGTGCGCATCGACGGGCGGACCGTCTTGTCCGTGCCGCGGTTTTCCATCGACGAAGGCGAGCGCCTGGTCGTCTTGGGGCCCAACGGCTCGGGCAAGTCCACGCTCGTGAAGATGCTCACGCGCGAGCTGCAGCCCCTGTGGAAGGAAGACCCGCCGCTGCTGTTCCGCGGCAGCCGCAACGCCTCGCTCGAGGAGATCAACCGCGTCATCGGCGTGGTGTCCACGAGCATCGAGGAGCGCATGGTCGTGCACCGCAGCGCCCTCGACATAGTGCTGGGCGGCTATTTCGGCAGCGTGGGCGTGCCGTTTCGCCGCGCGGTCACGCCCGAGCAGGACAAGGCCGCCCGCGAGATCTTGCGCGACATGGGGCTGGCCAGCCTGGCGTCGCGCGACATGAAGACGCTGTCCACCGGCCAGATGCGCCGCGTGCTCATAGCCCGCGCGCTGGTGAACGCCCCGGAGGTGATCGTCTTCGACGAGCCGTGCACGGGGCTTGACGTGGCGGCGAAGTGGGACCTGCGCGAGACCTTCTCCGCGCTGGGGCACGCCGGGCGCACGATGATGCTCGTCACGCACGACGTGGCCGACATCGTGCCCGAGTTCGACCGCGTCATCGTCTTGCGCGAGGGCAAGATCATCGCCGACGGGCCCAAAGCCGAGGTGCTGACGACGTCCATGCTGCGGCGCCTGTTCGGCGTGCCCGTCACCCTCTACGAGACCGACGGACGCTACCACCTGCAATAGCCGCGGGCTCGCGTTCGCGCAGCTTGCCCGAGCCCGCTTCCCCAGGCCCGCCGGACGTTGTGCGCGCGCGAACGACCCGTTGTCTGGCCGTCACCTATTTTCACCGCACTCGTCTATACTCGAACGACTGCATTCTATCGCGCGGCTCTTCGGCGGCCGAGCGCGAGGGGGGTCGACCGGCACATGTTCGAGAAATTCACCGACAAGGCGCGGCGCGTGCTCGTGCTCGCGCAAGAAGAGGCCCGTGAGCTGAACCAGCCCTACGTGGGCACGGAGCACCTGCTGCTGGGCCTGATACGCGAGGGCGAGGGCATCGCCGCCAGGGTCTTGCACGACCTCGGCGTCGGCTACAACGCCTGCGTCGAGCAGATAAAGACCATCAACGACGCCGAGATGCCCCCCGCCGCAGGCCACATCCCCTTCACCCCCCGCGCCAAGCGCGTGCTCGAAGACGCCCTGCGCGAGACCTTGCAGCTCGGCCAGAACTACATCTCCACCGAGCACCTGCTGCTGGGCATCGTGCGCGAGGGCAACGGCGTGGCCATGCAGGCGCTCGTGCAGCTGGGCGTGGACGGCGAGAAGGTGCGCGAGAAGGTGAAGGAGTTCATCGAGAACGCGCCCACCCCCGTGCCGGCCGGCCCTGCGGGTGGCTGCCCGAACTTCTCGCCCGTTTCATCCGGGCGCTCCGCCCTCAAGGAGTTCGGCGTCGATTTGACGAAGCGCGCCAAAGACGGCGAGCTCGACCCCGTCATAGGGCGCGAGCGCGAGACCGAGCGCGTGATGCAGATCCTCTCGCGGCGCACGAAGAACAACCCGCTGCTCATCGGCGAGCCGGGCGTGGGCAAGACCGCGGTGGTCGAGGGCTTGGCGCAGCTCGTGGCCGACGGGCAGGTGCCCGACATCTTGCGCGACAAGCGCGTGGTCACCCTCGACGTCTCGGCGCTGGTGGCCGGATCGAAGTACCGCGGCGAGTTCGAGGACCGCCTGAAGGCCGTGGTCAAGGAGGTGAAAGACGCCGGCGACGTGATCTTGTTCATCGACGAGATCCACACGCTCGTGGGCGCGGGCTCGGCGGAAGGCTCGATCGACGCGGCCGCCATCTTGAAGCCGCCGCTGTCGCGCGGCGAGATGCAGGCCATAGGCGCGACGACCACCGACGAGTTCCGCAAGTACTTCGAGCGCGATTCGGCGCTGGCGCGGCGCTTCCAGACGGTCACGGTCGAGGAGCCGTCCGTGGACCAGACCGTCACCATACTCGAGGGCCTGAGCGACAAATACGAGGCGCACCATCGCGTCCACTACACGCACGACGCGCTGCAATCGGCGGCCAAGATGGCCAACCGCTACGTGCAAGACCGCTTCCTGCCCGACAAGGCCATCGACTTGCTCGACGAAGCGGGCGCGCGCATGCGCATCAAGAACATGACGGTGCCCGCGGACATCGCGCAGATATCGGACAAGCTGAAGAAGGTGCGCGAGCAGAAGGAGGGCGCCGTCGGCGGCCAGGACTTCGAGAAGGCGGCGCGGCTGCGCGACAAGGAAAAAGAGCTGATAAGGGAGCGCACCGAGCTGGAGGAGAAATGGCGCGAGGAGGCGGCCTTGAACGTCGCCACCATCGACTCCGGCGAGATAGCCGACGTGGTC
This sequence comes from bacterium, assembly GCA_963642995.1. Taxonomy (GTDB): domain Bacteria; phylum Actinomycetota; class Coriobacteriia; order Coriobacteriales; family QAMH01; genus CAVAWX01. Next base: position 8,507 of record CAVIIZ010000005.1, read on the forward strand.
AGCTCCGCTACGGGAGTGCCGGTGTCGAACCTGACGGAAGAGGAGACGAAGAAGCTGCTGCGCATGGAAGACGCGCTGCACGAGAGGGTCGTCGGCCAAGACGAGGCCGTGGCCGCCGTCTCGCGGGCCATCCGCCGCGGGCGCGCAGGCCTGAAGGACCCGAACCGCCCCACCGGCTCGTTCATCTTCTTGGGGCCTTCCGGCGTGGGCAAGACCGAGCTGTCCAAGGCGCTGGCCGCCTTCCTGTTCGGCAGCGAGGACGCGCTCATCAGCGTGGACATGTCCGAGTACATGGAAAAGCACGCGGTCAGCCGCATGATCGGCTCGCCCCCGGGCTATGTGGGCCACGACGAGGGCGGCCAGCTGACGCGCGCCGTGCGCCAGAAGCCCTACAGCGTCGTGCTCTTCGACGAGATAGAAAAGGCGCATCCGGACGTCTTCAACGTGCTGCTCCAGGTGCTCGAAGAGGGGCACCTCACCGACGCGCAGGGGCGCAAGGTCGATTTCCGCAACACGGTCATCATCATGACCTCGAACGTGGGCGCCCGCGAGATAGCGCGCGAGAGCTCGCTGGGGTTCGGCACGACGAATTCCGGCGGATTGACGCAAAAAGAGATAGAGAAATCGGTCATGGCCGAGCTGAAGAAGCTCTTCCGCCCCGAGTTCTTGAACCGCGTGGACGAGACCATCGTGTTCGGAAGCCTGGGCGCGTCCGAGATAGCGCAGATCATCGACTTGATGGTGGCCGAGCTGCACGGACGTCTCGCCGCCCGCGGCATCGGGCTCGAGCTGACGGACACCGCGCGCGATTTCATCGCAAAAGAGGGCACCGACACGCAATACGGCGCCCGCCCGTTGCGCCGCGCGATCCAGCGCCTGATCGAAGACCCCATCTCCGAGGAGATCTTGGAGGGCAAGTGGGGCGAGGGCTCGACGATCCTCGTAGACCACGTGGGCGACGAGCTGATTTTCGCGCCGGGCGCCCCCAAAGCCCCGGAGCTGCCTGAAAGCAAGACTCCGCTTGCGCTACCATAGCTCCGCTGTTTTTTCGAGAAGAAACGAGGTGGGAGCATGGGCGACGGGCTTGGCGGGCCGGGAGGGCCTCGGCGCGGGACCGACCCGGTGGCAGGCCCTGACGCCCTCGCGCCCGAGCAGGTCGAGGAGTTCCTCGAGGAGATAAACTCCTTTGCCCGCACCTTGGGCAAACACGAGGGGCGCGTGTCGGCGCACCCGTCGACGGCCGCCGTCGTCGTGGCGGGCGGCAGCGGCGAGCGCCTGGGCAACCCGGGCGGCAAGCAGCTGTTCGAGCTTTTGGGCAAGCCCATGCTCACATGGTCGGTCGAGGCTTTCGACGCGGTGGCCGACGTGGGCCTGATCGTGGTCGTGTGCCCGCAAGAGCGCATCGCCGAGTACCGCGAGGCGGCGCTGGACCCCTTCGAGCTGGCCACCCCCATCGAGTTCGCGCCCGCCGGCGAGATCCGCCAGGAGTCGGCGATGAACGGCGTGGACGCGGTGCCGACCGACTACGACGTGATCGCCGTGCACGACGGGGCGCGCCCGCTTGTCACCGCCGAGATAGTCACGCACGCCATCAGCATGTTGAAGGGCAACCTCGACGCCGACGGCATCGTGGTGGGCCATCCCAGCATCGACACCTTGAAAGTGGTGAACGAGCACGCCATCGCCGGCACTCCGGACCGCAGCATGTTTTGGGTGGCGCAGACCCCGCAGGTGTTTCGCAGCGACATCTGCCGGCGCGCGTACTCGGCGGCCATGTTCGAGGGCTTCGTCGGCACGGACGACTCGTCGCTGGTCGAGCGCATGGGCGGGCACGTGATGATGCTCGACGGCCCGCGCGACAACATCAAGCTGACGGTCCCGGAAGACATAGGGCCGGTGGTCGCGGCGCTGGCCAAACGCGTGGCAGGCGACGACGCGTGAGGGCGGCGGACGTGCAAGACGGCGGATGCGGGGCCGCGCAGGCCCTCGGAGCCGCCCGGACGGACGTGCGGCAGCAGGAGCGGTGCGAAACGCAGGCGGATGCTCGGGCGGCTGCCCCGGCCGGCATGCAGCGCATAGGCCTGGGCTTCGACGTGCACGCGTTCGCAGACGGGCGGCGCCTCGTGTTGGGCGGCGTGGACGTGCCCTTCGAGCGCGGGCTGGACGGCCATTCGGACGCCGACGTGCTCGTGCACGCCGTCATGGACGCGCTTTTGGGCGCGCTGCGCGAGGGCGACATCGGCAAGCTCTTCCCCGATGACGACCCGGCCTACGAGGGGGCCGACTCCATCGGCTTGCTGCGGCGCGTCGCGGCGCTCGTGCGCGAGCGGGGCTGGCGCATCGACGACGTCGACAGCGTGCTGGCCTTGCAGGCGCCCAAAATCGCGCCTTTCCGCGAGCAGATGCGCGCCAACATCGCGGCCGCCTGCGGCATCGACGCGGCGCAGGTCGGGGTGAAGGCGACGACGACCGAGCATCTGGGCTTCGAGGGGCGCGGCGAGGGCGCGAGCGCGCAGGCCGTGTGCCTGCTCTCCCGCAGATGATTTAAAATCTGCGGCGGCTGTTCAACGTGAAACAATTCAACGCGAAGGGAAAGGACGGAGCATCCACATGGAGACCTACGACTATCTGATCGTCGGCGCGGGCTTGACGGGAGCCGTGTTCGCGCACGAGGCGGCCGCGGCGGGCAAGCGCTGCCTGGTCATCGACAGGCGCGCGCACATCGCGGGCAACTGCTTCACCAAAAAGGTCAACGGCATCGACGTGCACGAGTACGGCGCGCACATCTTCCACACCTCCGACCGCGCGGTGTGGGACTATGTGAACCAGTTCACCGAGTTCAACAACTACGTGAACAGCCCGGTGGCCAATTTCCACGGCGCCATCTACAACCTCCCCTTCAACATGAACACCTTCGCGCAGATGTGGGGCATACGCACGCCCGACGAGGCGCGCGAGATCATCGAGGCCCAAAAGGCCGAGGCGGCCATCGACGGCGAGCCGGCCAACCTCGAGGAGCAGGCGCTGTCGCTGATCGGGCGCGACATCTTCGAGAAGCTCATCCGCGAGTACACGGAAAAGCAATGGGGGCGGCCGTGCACCGAGCTGCCGGCCAGCATCATCAAGCGCCTGCCCGTGCGCTACATCTACGACAACAACTACTTCAACGACCGCTGGCAGGGCATCCCCATGGGCGGCTACACGAAGATGGTCGAGCGCATGCTCGACGGCGTGGAGGTGCGCTGCGGCGTCGAGTACAAGGACTTCGTCGCGGCCAACCCCGGCGTGGCCGGCCGCGTCGTCTACACCGGGCCCATCGACGAGTACTTCGACTTCTCGCTGGGCAACCTGGAGTGGCGCACCGTGCGCTTCGAGACCGAGCTGCTCGAGGGCGTGGCCAACTGGCAGGGCAACGCCGTGGTGAACTACACGAGCCACGACGAGCCGTTCACGCGCATCATCGAGCACAAATGGTTCGAGTTCGGCCGCGGCGAGGACGGCGCCGACCTGCCCGACACGGTGATCAGCCGCGAGTACTCGAGCGCGTGGAAGCCGGGCGACGAGCCGTACTACCCGGTTAACGACGAGAAGAACACGGCGCTGTTCGCGCGCTACCGCGAGCTGGGCGCCGCCGAGGAGGGCGTGGTCTTTGCCGGGCGCCTGGGCGCGTACAAGTACTACGACATGGCGCCGTGCATCGCGGCCGCCCTCGAGCTGGCACGCGCCGAGCTGGACTAGGGCGCAGGGCTGCGGGGCCGCGCGCGGGGCCTGCAGGGCGGGAAAACGCGTTTGGATGGAAAGGCAGCCGGAACCGAGGGCTGCCTTTCTGCTGTGCCGCGCCGCCTCGATCGAGGAGCGCCTGCTCGAGGTGGCTTCGTAGCCGGGATGTGCGCTACCTCGCGGCGCGCATCTCGGCGACGATCTCGTCGAGGGGCTCGACGGCCACGTTGCCCGAGGGCATCGCCTGCAAAAAGCGCTTCCCGTAGCCTTTCGTCTGCAAGCGGCCGTCGGCCAGCACGAGAAAGCCGGCGTCGTCGGAGCGCCGGATCAGCCGGCCTGCCGCCTGCTTCATCTCCACGATGGACTGCGGCAGGCTGTAGAGGCTCCATGCCCTGTCCCCCTCGCGGTGCTCCCGCTCGCATGCCAGCGGATCGTTCGGGTTTCCGAACGGCAGTTTCGCCACGACGACGCAGCGCAGGGTGGGGCCGGGCGCGTCGAATCCCTCCCAAAACGACTTCAGCGCGAACAGCGACGCCTTCTCCTCTTCGACGAAGCGCTCCTGCACGGCGTGCTTGCCCGCGCCGGTCGGCTGCACGAGCAGCTCGAGCCCCGCGTCTTTCAGGCGCGGCTTCAGCTCGGAGGCGAAATCCTCCATTTCCCTTCGGCTGGTGAACAAGGTGAGCGTCGAGCCTTGCATGGCGACATGCACCTCGTAGAGCAGCTCGACCAGCTGCGCGCGGCGCCTCTTGTCGTAGGGGCCGGGCATGCCCTGCGGCAAGACGATGCGCATGTTGTGCTCGAAATCGTAGGACGATTCGAGCATCCGGCAGCCGAGGCGCTCTTGCCCGATGCGGGAAAGCCCCATGGCGTGCACGAACGGGCCGAACGGGTTGCCCTCGTCGCCGGTGGACAGGGTGGCGGAGGTGAAGACGATGCTGTCGACGTTGGGGTAGAGGTCGCGGGCGAGCACCACGCCGACGTCGAGGCATTGCACGCGCAGCGCCTCGACGTGCTTTTGCGGGTCGCGGTGCACGTATGCCGAGCGGACGCAGACCTTCTTCCCGCCGTCCAGCACGACCAGCAGCGCCTCGCGCATATCGAACAGGCGGCATGCCATGTTGCCCGCCTCGCTGCATTGCGAGGCGAGCTTTCCCTCGAACCTCTCCATCCCCGTGACCAGGTCGCGCAAGGACTTCGCCAGCATGTCGAGGTTCTTCTCGAGCGAGCGCCCCATTGCGTCCACGGTCTTCCAGACGCGCCCGTGTTGCAGCGCAGGCCCTATCCATATCTCCGTCGTGTCGTAGGAGCTCTCCCTTCCCGTCGCCTCGCGCAGGTCTTTCACGGAGGTGAAGAGGGCCTTCCCATCGCTTCGGACGTGCTCGGCGCATTCCTCGACCTTGTTCAGCTGGGCATGCAGGGTGTTTGCCCCGGACAGGGTGTGCGCCTTGTGCCGCAGGCGCGCGACGAGACCGCTTTTCGGGGCGAGGAGCGATTCTGCGGCCTGCTCGAGCGCCGGCGCGGAGATCTCCTTCGACAGCTGCCTGCGCGCCTCGTTTTCCGCGGTGTGCGCCTCGTCCACGACCCAGTGCCGTATCTGCGGCAGGATGCCGTGGTCGAGGCTCATGTCGCGAAACAGCAGCGCGTGGTTCGTGACGACTATGTCGGCGTCTTCCGCATGTTTGCGCGCCCCGTGCAGATAGCACAGGTTCGGGTAAAACGGGCAGTGGTGCTTCAGGCACTCGTTGGACGAGGCGACCACTTCCTCGCGCGGCATCCGGTGCCAGTTGATGCGCAGCGCTCCCAAGTCCCCCCACGTGGTCTGCGCGACAAAGCCGAGCAGGGCGGCGGCGAACTCCACGTCGGCCGGCTCCAACCCGGAGCCGCCGGAGAAGTTCTGCAGCTTGCGCATGCACAGGTAGTGGTCGTAGCCTTTCAGCGAGACGTAGTCCAGGCCGCCCATCGCGCGCGCGAGATCGGGCAGCTCGTGGTACATGAGCTGGTCCATCAGCGCGTTCGTCTTGGTGGCGACGCCTATGCGTATGCCGTTGGCCTTCGCCACCGTCGCGGCCGGCATGAGATACGCCATGGACTTGCCCACGCCCGTGCCGGCCTCCAGGACGCGGCAGCCTCTCGTGCGGAAGGCGTCGAGGACCTCGTGGGCCATCTGCACCTGCGCCTCGCGGGGCTCGAACCCGGGGTACATGGCGCCGACCGTCCCCTCGCGGGTGAAGGCGGCGTCTATCTTCTCGCCATCGGGGAAGACGAGGGGTTTTCCGCTCTCTTGCGCAGGCCCGTCCCCGTCGCCGCCGCCGATGCCGCCTTCGTGCGCGCCGGCCGCGCCCTTCTTGCTCGCGCGCTTTCTCTCGACGCGGGCCGCAAACGGCTTCACCCGCTTGCGGCGCAGCTTCTCCAGGCTGGGTTTCTTGCCGTCGCCTCTTGCCGCGACCTGCTGGAAGACGGTGCGCAACGGCCAGTTTTTCTCAGGCGAGACCTGCGCTACGAGCGTGGCGAAGCCGGGCACCATGTCGTCCATGCCCTCGAGCGCCGCGACGAGGAGCGGCCACAGGGCGGCAAGCGCCTCGACGTCGTCGCAGGCCCGGTGCGTGGACGAGTGCAGGCCGAAGGCGCGGGAGAGGTCCTCCAGGCGATGCGACTTCAGGCGCGGCAGCACGATGTTGGAAAGCGCCAGGCTGTCGAGCCAGCTGTCGGATACGGCGCCTTTCTCGGCCTGGCACATGATGAACTTGCGGTCGAAGGCGGCGTTGTGCGCGACCAAGGGCCTGCCCGCCGCGAACTCCGCGAACTGCTCGACGGCGATGCCCGGGTCGGGGGCGCCGGCGACGTCTTCTTGCGTGATGCCCGTCAGCTCGACTATCTCGGGCGGAATTCGGCGCCCGGGGTCGACGAAGGTGTCGAAGCGGTCCAAGACCTCGTTGCCGCGCAAGATGCAGGCGGATATCTCGATGAGGGAATCGCGCGTCTCGTTCAAGCCCGTGGTCTCGGTGTCCATCACCACGAGCTCGTCGTCGATGAGGCGCCCCGTGCCCGCCGCCGCCCGTGCGGGCAGCGAGCGGTAGAACCCTATCACGTCGGGGTCGGTCCCCGCGACGACGAGCTTCTCGAGCTTCGCGGCGTCGAAGGAGCCGGCGTTTCCGGCGGCTTTTCCGGTGTCGTCTGCGGCGCCCATGTCCGGCGGGCTACTTGCCCGCCTTCTCGCCCTGCGCCTCGAGCATGCGGTTCAGCGCGTTCACGTAGGCCTTCGCGCTGGACACGGTGATGTCGCCGTCGCTGCCGCGGCCCGTGTAGACCTCGCCGTCGGGCGCCGTGATGCGTATGGTGACCTCGCCGAGCGCGTCGATGCCGCGCGTGACGCTTTGCACCGTGTACTCCGTCAGGTCGTTTTCCGCGCGCACCACCTTGTTGATGGCCTTGTACATCGCGTCCACAGGGCCTGTGCCGAACTCGGCGGCCGTGGTCTTGACGCCGTAGCGGTCGCGCAGCGTGACGGTGGCCGTGGGGGTGAGGGGCGCGCCGCAGCTGATCTGGCAGGCCTCGAGCGTGTAGATGGCGTTCTCGTTGCGGTCGTGCTCGCCCATCAGGCTGTGCAGGTCCTCGTCATAGACCTCCTTCTTGCGGTCGGCCACCTCGAGGAACGCCTCGTAGATGTGGTCGAACTGGGCGTCGGGCACCGTGTAGCCGAGGTCTTCCAGGCGCTTTTTCAGCGCGGCGTGCCCGCTGCGCGCCGAGAGGATGATCTGGCTGCCGGCCGCCCCGACGTCTTCAGGGCCTACGATCTCGTAGGTGCAGCGGTCCTTTATCACGCCGTCTTGGTGGATGCCGCTGGAGTGCGAGAACGCGTTGGCGCCGACGATGGCCTTGTTGGCCTGCACGGGCATGCCCGTGATGCGGCTGACCAGGCGGCTTGCGCGGGTGAACTCGACGGCGTCGATGTCGGTGTGCGCGTCCAGCTCGGCCTCGTGCAGGCGCATCGCCATGACCACCTCCTCCATGGCGGTGTTGCCCGCGCGCTCGCCCAGGCCGTTTATCGTGCACTCGACCTGCGTCGCGCCGTTCATGACGCCGGCCAGCGACAGCGCGGTGGCCATGCCGAGGTCGTTGTGGCAGTGCACGCTCACCACCACGTCCTCGATGCCGTCCACGTGCTCCATCAGGTACTTTATGCGCTGCCCGAACTCCCAGGGCACCGAAAAGCCCGTCGTGTCGGGGATGTTCACCACCGTGGCGCCGGCCTTGACCACCGCCTCGATCATGCGCGCCAGGTCCTCGTAGGGGGCGCGCCCGGCGTCCTCGGCGTAGAACTCGACGTCTTCCACGTAGGTGCGCGCGTGCTTGACGGCCGCCACGCCGCGCTCGATGGCCTCGTCGAGCGTCATGCCCTTGAACTTGTACTTCAGGTGCTCGGGGCTGACGCCGATGCCGGTGTGGATGCGCGGGCGGGCGGCGGCCTGCAAGGCCTCGGCGCACACGTCGATGTCGTGCTCGACGGCGCGGGTCAGACCGCAGATGACGCATGCGTCGCCGGCGGTCTTGGCGATGTCTTGGACGCTTTTGAAGTCGCCCGGGCTGGACACGGGAAAACCCGCCTCGATCACGTCGACGCCCAGGCGCACGAGCTGCTTGGTGATGACGAGCTTTTCCTGCGCGTTCATCGAGGCGCCGGGCGACTGCTCGCCGTCGCGCAAGGTGGTGTCGAAGATGTCGATTTTGCGGCTCATGCCAGGCCGGTCCTTTCTGCGCTGCGCCTTTGGCGGGGATGCGTTCTCGCGGGCGGACGAACGCGCCCATTCTAGCGCGAAACACGGATATGAAAAGCCGGCGCGCGGGACATGGCGATGGGGGGGAGCCGCCCGGGAAGGGGCGGGAAAACTGGTGCGGGCGAGAGGATTTGAACCTCCACGGGGCCAAGCCCCACTGGCACCTGAAGCCAGCGCGTCTGCCGTTCCGCCACGCCCGCAAGTCGTGTGCGCGAAAACGCGAAGACGGATACTAGCACAGATTTCGGTGGCGTATAATGGAGGTTCGATTTTTTCCGAGATTTTTACCGGCGGCATCCCCCTTCCCGCAGACTGCGGGGTTTTCGGAAGGCAGGTGGACGATGGCAGACATGCGCGAGCTGGCCGAGGTGAGCAAGAACTTCGGCGCGTACAGCGGCTACGACGAGCGCTACTACGACCACTTCAACGTCAAGCGCGGCCTGCGCAACGCCGACGGCACGGGCGTGGTCGCCGGCCTCACCTCCGTCTCCAACGTGCACGGCTACCTCACCGACGAGGGGGTGAAGATCCCCGACGAGGGGCGCCTGACCCTGCGCGGCTACGACATCGCCGAGCTGGTGGACGCGGCGGTGGCCGAGCAACGCCCCGGCTTCGAGGAGCTGGCGTTTTTGCTGTGGACCGGCGACTTGCCGAAGCGCGCGCAGCTCGAGCGCTTCTGCGCCGACATCGACGCCTACCGCGACCTGCCCTACGGTTTCGTCAACAACCTGATCATGAACTACCCGTCCAAAAACGTGATGAACATGGCCGCGCGCAGCGTGCTCATGCTCTACGCCGACGACCCCGACACCGAGCTAGACGTCATCGAGCCGTCCCACGAGGTGCAGATCGCCACGCAGATCCTGAGCCGCCTGCCGCGCCTCTCGGTCCTCAGCTACCTGGCCGAGCGCCAGCGCTCGGTCGCCGACGCCGCCATGTACATCAACCCGCCCAAGCCCGGGCTGTCCACGGCCGAGACCGTGCTGCACATGCTGCGCCACGACATGTCCTGGACGCCCGAAGAGGCGCGCATGCTCGACATCATGCTCATGCTGCACGCCGAGCACGGCGGCGGCAACAACTCCACCTTCACCGTGCGCGTCTTGAGCTCGAGCGGCACCGACGCCTACAGCGCCTACGCGGGCGGCATATGCTCGCTGAAAGGGCCTCGGCACGGCGGCGCGAACATCAAGGTGGCCGCGATGCTCGACGACCTGGCGGACGCGGTGGGCGAGCGGGCAGACGACGGGCAGGTGGCCGACTACCTGCGCCGCGTGCTGCGCCGCGAGGCCTTCGACGGCACGGGGCTGGTGTACGGCATGGGGCACGCGGTCTACACGAAGTCCGACCCCCGCGCCCGCATCTGCAAGAAGTACGCGCGCGAGCTGGCGCAGGGCACGGAGCACGAGGCGCGCTTTTCCCTGATCGACGCCGTGGAGCGCCTGGCGCCGCAGGTGTTTGCCGAGGAGAAGGGCTCGAGCAAGACGATTTGCGCCAACATCGACATGTACTCGGGGCTGGTCTACACGATGCTCGGCATACCGGAGCGCCTGTTCACCCCGCTGTTTGCCGTGTCGCGCATCGCGGGCTGGGTCGCGCACCGCTTCGAGGAGCTGGTCGAGGGGCGGCGCATCATCCGCCCGGCGTACAAATCCGTCTACGAGCGCCGCGCCTACGTGCCGATCGGGCAGCGCGGCAGCGAGGACCCGGAGCGCCGGCGCAGCGACCTGCCGGCGGAGCAGGGCGATTTCTACAGTGATTGACACGTGCGCAACGTGCGGGCGCCCATGCCCTCGCCGGGTGGCGCTTTGTGGTAAAAGCTATGGTGGAAACGCGGCAAGAGGAAGACGAGAGCCATGATCGAAGAATACGACCTGTCCACGAGCGAGGGCAGGAAAGAGGCGGCGCAGGCCGCAGCCGGGCACCCGGAGATGCTCGAGGAGGCGGCCGAGATGCTGCGGGGGCCCAGCCGCAAGAAGCGCCAGCAGGCCTCGTCGGTGCTCGCGTTCGCCGCGAAGGCAGACCCCGCGCTCGTGCAGCCCTACGCCGATGACGTGGCCGACGCCTTGATGCGCCCGGAGGACCAGACGCGCTGGAACGCCCTGAACGCGCTCGACTTGATGGGAAAGGCGGGCACGAGCTATTCCGACGACGTGCTCGAGGCGGCCGAAGACGCCATGTACGACGAGGACAGCGGCGTGTTGCGCGAGGCGGCGTTTCGCTTCTTCTGCGGGTACGCGGCGGCCTCGTCGGAAAACTCGGACAAGGTGTGGCCGCGCATCGACGAGGCCATACAGTGCTACCACGGCAACCAGGAGTTCGCGCAGATGCTGACGGCGCTCGTGGACCTCGCGCAAAGCGACGCCATCTCCGATGGGGCGCTCGTGGGGCTGGCGACGCGCATGAAGTTCGACGCGGGGTCGGCCAAGGGCACGTTGGGGATGCGCTCGCGCCAGATCGTCGAGGCCATGCGGGCGCGGGAGCTGGATTTTCCCGAGGAGCCGGCACAAGACGAAGGAAGCGGCGACGGCGAGTAGGACGCCTGCGCTCGCGGCGCGGGCGCGTTTCGCCTTTTGCCGCCGTTTCGCTTTCGCCTCGTGTCGTGCGCCGCGCCCGGTGCGCGCCGCCGCCGCCCATCGCTATCTGAAAACCGGATAATTTTCGCGCACCTGCGCGAGCCGCTTGCGCAGATGCTCCGTGCGCCCCTTGCGCACAAACGCCCCCGCGTAGTGGATCATCAGCGAGACGGCCTCGCCGCGCCCGCGGAACAGCATGGGGTACTTGCCCAACATGAACTCGACGAACTCGCATGCGCGCACGTCGAGCGTCAAGTGGAGACGACGCTGCGCGGGCGCCTCGCTCAAGGATTCGAGCGAGAGGTAGCGCTGGGCGCGAATCTTTTGCAGGCGCCGCAGGTAGCGCTCGTCTGCGGCTTCCATGTAGATGCCGCGTTCCCACAAGAGGAGGGTCTCGACCAGCTGGCTTATGCTGCGGTAGCCGGCGTCTGCCTCGCGCAAGACGGCGAGCGTCTCGTAGGCCTTTTCCTCGACGGATGCCTGGAGCCGCTGCTTTGCCTGCTCGCGCTGGGGCTTTCCTGCCATGGGGCACGTCCTTCCCGAGCCGCCTCGTCCCGCGTCGACGCAGGCCGCGCCCTGCACCCCGCGCGTGCGGGCCTCGTGCGCGCGCGACGCACGGCCGTGCGCCTGTGGCATGCCGCGCCGCGGGCGTCTCGCCGGGTCGATGGGCGCGCGCGGTGCGCGGCGCCGTTCGGGGGAACTCAAACAATAGTTGCTGGTCTGCGGAGTTTTCCCTTCACTACTATACAAGCCGCCTGGGAGAGAGGCGGTGCGAAACCCATGTACGAACCGTATGCGGTCACAGTGCTGACGACGGAGGAGCGCTGCGATTTCTTCCGCGCGGCCATCGGGGAGAAGGCGGATTTCCACTTCGACCCCTACGACGCCATGCCCCTGCACCTTTTCCTGTCCAACATCGCGCTCAGCGCGGGCAGGGCCGTCGTGCTCGACGAGGACTATTTCCTCTCTGCGGATTCCATGGTGCGCGGCCTGCACGATTTTCTCGACGACGCCGCGCGCTCGACCCGCGAGCTGCGCCTCGTGCTCGTGTGCTCGCGCAGGAGGGCGGGCGATGCGCTGCTGCGGCACATGGTGGGCTATTTCGGCATCTACGACGTCGTCTACGATTGCACGGCAGGCGAGGCGGCGCACGAGACGGCGCGCGTGCTGGCCAGCCCGAACAGGCGCGTGGACGTGCTGGAGCTGCTGCAGGGCGCGCAGGGGCGCGGCGGGGCGTTCGACGTGCGCGTCCCCGCGACGGGCGGCTTCGGCGGACATGGTGAAGCGGCGGCGGGCGCCGAGGGCGGCGGCGCGCGCGCAACGCTTCGGCACGGCGAGGCCGGTTGCGGCGCGGCGCGCGACGACAGCGACTTCACCATAGAACGCGACGGGTTTCGCGTGGACATCCGCCTGAACATCACGCCGATAGTTTGAAAAACCACGAGCCGATGATATTCGGCCTATCGTATATGGCAGTTCAGCACCTATATGTTGAAAATGCGCCCATTGATGGAAAATGCAATGGGAGGTCGATGCGTGGACACGCTGGAGGCCACATCGAAGTGCTACGCCGTCAGCTTTCGGCGGCACCGCAAGCTCAAGAAACTCACCCAAGAGCAGGTCGCCGAGCGGGCGGGTATCTCGCCGCAGTACGTGAGCAAGATAGAGCGCGGGATGTGCTCTCCCAGCCTGGAGGTGAGCACGCGCCTGGCCGAGGCGCTGGGGGTGAAGCTCGCGACCATCGTCGACGTCGGCGACCCCGAGGAGTACCTCTACGAGTTCGTGATGGTGGACGCCTTCGGCTGACGGGTTTTCACGGAGGAGCACGCCGCTTGCGGCGCTTTGCTTGCAAACCGAACAAATGTTCTGTATACTTGCGCTCGTGGATGGTCTATGCGGCGCGCCGCACCGGGCCGGCGCCGTTGCCTGCGGCGCCCCCGGGGGCGCCGTGTGTCCGTTTGGGCGGGCGCAGGCTTTGCGCGCGGCTCGCGACTCGGCTGCGCCTGCGTGTTCCATACCACAAGCATATTCTCCATCGCATATAAATTTGCGCTCGTCCTATGTGTTTTCCACATCCCATGAGATGACGAAAACACATGAGATGATTTCGGTTTGCGCTCCATGCGCGTTCAGCCCTTTGCCTAGGCTTGTCCCGTCGTGTACAGAAGCTTCGGGGGAAGCGGGGAGGATATGTGCATCTATGTGCCGCGGGCGCCACGGCCCGCAGAAACGCCGGAAGTGATGGGGCGCCTCCACGGCGTCCAGGCCCTCTTCAAGGGGGAGGAGGCGGGAAAGAGGCGATGCCCGCGAGGACGGGAAGCGACCCGGCGCAAGCGGACGGGCCCGAGTGCCGCGGCTTTTCGGAAGGACGGGGCTTTTCTGCAGGCGGGGGAAAACCGCGTGCGCAAGAGACGGGGAATTCGGGAAAAACGGGAAGGCCGCGCGCGCGGCCGTCTCGGCCGGCAAGGCTCGGCGCCGCGGCGCAAGCTCGTCCCCGCGTGCCTCGTGTGCGTGGACATCACCATACTCGTGGCGGTGCTGTGCGCCCTCTACGCGCCCGAGTCCCTGCCCGCGCAGCTCCTCTCCTCGTTTGCGGCGGGGAGGTGAGCGGCGATGGAAAACGAAGAGCCCGTGTTCGGCGAGTGCGTCGCCCGCAACCGCCTCGTCTCCGCGATGCTGCAGGACAGGGGCGTTTTGCGTCTCCTGTCCGCACCGCACGGCTTCGGCAAGTCGATGCTCGCCCACGAATACGGCATGCGCCTTTTCCCACGCGAGAAGCTGGTGTGGGTGGACGCGCGCGCACCGGAGTTTTTGCAGGCGCTCGATTGCGGGCGCGTCCTTTCCGACTGCGCGCCCGCAGGTTTGGGCGAGGGCTCCCTGGTCGTCATCGACGACATCCCCTACCTCGACGAAGTGCGGGCAAAGACGCTTTCCGACGGCATAGACGCGCTGCTCTACGCGCGTGTGGAAGTCGTCGTCACCACCCTGCCCTCGCATGACGTGCTGCGCTTCTTGCAGCCCGACCGCCTGCTGTTTCGGGCGGGCGACCTGCTCGTGGACCGCGCGGAATCCGATGCCCTGCATCCGGCGCGCACCCCGGAGGCGGGGTCTTTGCGCGTGCGCACCTGGCGATGCGCCGAAACGCGCCTGTTCGGACGTGCGCCCGCGGTCTTCTTCTCCGACGACGGGGAGGCGCTGCAGGCCTGCCTGGCGGGCTTTTTCGGCGAGAAGCTCCCGCTCGAGACGCTGCGCTGCGCGTTCGCCATGCTGCTCGTGCGCCGCGGATCCCTCGAGGACCTCGACGCGCTGGGGGTGGGGATGCGCGGCGAGTGCGAGGCGATGCTGGCCGACGACTACGCTTTTTTGGGCATCGACGCGACGCAGCGCTGCTTCGAGACCCCCGACGTCTCCGTGGAGATGCTGCGCTCCTGCGTCGAGCAGGCGCACGTCATGCAGGAGCTGCTGGGGCGCGAGGGAGGTTTTGTCGGACGCGCCCTTTCGCTGCTGATGTCGTCGGGGCAGGTGGAGCGGGCCGGCGCCGCGCTCGACGCCTTCTTCGCCGACGAGGAGTGCGGGTTGTGGCTCGAGGAGGAGGGCTGGGAGCTGCTCGACCGCGGGGAGTGCGGCCTCGCCGACAGGCTCTTCGAGCGCTGCCCCGCGCGCCTTCTCGAGGGAAGCAGGCCGCTGCTCGCGTTGCGCGCGTGGGCTTGCGGGCTTTCCGGCGACGCGCACGAGGCGGCCCATTTCGCCCGGGCGGCGCTGCGAAGGGGCGCCGACGAGGGGGACGGCGCGCGCGAGAGGCTCGCCTCGGCGTGCGCCCATCTCGCCCTGGTCGCCTTCGACGAGGGAGGCCCTGCGCTGTTTGCCCGGGGCAGATACGGCACGGACGCGATGCCGACCTGCGCCGCCGACCTGTTCTGCGCCGTCGTCGACGAGTGCGCCGACGAGGAGCTGGACGCTGCCTTCGGGCCGTCTTCGCCCGTGCGCGGCGCATCTCGCGGCAAGCTGTGCCGTGAGATGGAGCCGTCGCGTCTGCGCAGCTTCGAGGCGCTGCTGACGGCGGGCGCGGAGCGTTTCGGCGACTCGCTGTGGTACCGGCTCTCCCTGCACTGCCTCCAATCCATGAACAGCGTGAAGGCGCGCTTGCTCTTGCAAAGCCTCGGCGCCCGGGCCCTGCCGCGGATGCGCCGGCGCGGCCTGTGCAACCTCTCCGAGGCGCTGCTGGTGTGCGACCTGTGGGAGGGCGGCTATTTCGGCGCGGGGAGCTTGCGCGCCGCGAAGCGCGACCTCGCCCTGTTCGAGGGCGCGCGCAAGGTCTTCTCCCGCGCCGGCGCCCTCGCGGGCGCGCAGCTGCACGTGCCGTGGAGGGACAAGGAGGTGAAGCCGGCAGCCGGCGCCGCCGAAAGCCGCGCCTTGGCCCTCGACGGCCTCGACCCCGTCTCGGCTGCGGCAGGCGCCGCCATCCTCGCCGTGAACGCGGCAGGCCACGGCGCGCCCGGCCGCCTTCCCGCGGCGTCCGTGCCGCCCTTGCACGTGCGCATGTTCGGGGCTTTCGAGGTGAGCGTCGGCGAAGACCTCGTGCTCGAGTCGCGGTGGCGCAGAAAACCGCGCCTGCTCTTCATCATGCTCGCCCTGCGCCTCGGCCGCGATGTCACGCGCCAGGAGATATTCGAGCAGCTGTGGCCGGATTTCGACCGCGCGCGGGCCTTGGACAACTTCTACAACGCGTGGAGCACGATGCGCCGGGCGCTGGGCAAAGGACCCTACGTGCAGCGCAGCGGGGATTTCTGCCATATAGACCGCAGGCTCGTGAGAAGCGACGTGGACGAGTTCGACCGCCTGACGCGCGAGATACTGGTGGGGCACAAGGACGGCCCGGAGCTGCTCGAGGCGTACTCGCAGGTGGAGGCCGTCTACCGGGGCGGGCTGCTGCCCAGCGAGCGCGACAGCGATTTCGTCGGCGCGCAACGCGAGCATTACCGGCAGCTCTTCGTCGACGCCATGGTGGCGGCCAGCCTCCACGCCGTCGAGGGAAAGGACGCGCGCCTCGCGCTGTGGTTCGCCCACAAGGCCCACGAGGCCCAGCCGCGCCGCGAGGACGTCTACTACGCGCTCATACGCGCCCAGATCGAGGTGGGCCAGCGCTCCTCGGCCGTGCGCAGCTACGAGCAGTGCCGCAGCTTCCTGCGCGAGGACCTGGGGCTGGACCCCTGCGCGGACGTGCAGGCGCTCTACGACCGGCTCGTGACGGCAGACCCCGCCCTCGTCGCTTTCGCCTCCCTGTGATAGAGTGGACGGGTTTCAGACGGCATCAGACGACGACACACGGAGACGGCGAACATGGGCATTTTCTCCAAGCTCCTCACGGCGGGGTCCAACAAGCAGATAAAGGCGTTCGAGGGCCGCGTCGGCGAGATCAACTACCTGGAAGACGAGACGGAGAAGCTCTCCGATGGCGAGCTGGCGGCGAAGACGGGCGAGTTTCGCGAGCGCTACGGCAACGGCGAGACCCTCGAGGAGCTTTTGCCCGAGGCGTTTGCCGTGGTGCGCGAGGCGTCGCGGCGCACGACGGGCCTGCGCCATTTCGACGTGCAGCTCATCGGCGGCATGGTCTTGAACCAGGGCGGCATCGCCGAGATGAAGACGGGCGAGGGCAAGACGCTCGTCTCCACGCTGGCCGGCTACCTCAACGCCATACCCGGCGCGGGCGTGCACATCGTCACCGTCAACGACTACCTGGCCGGTCGCGACAGCGAGTGGATGGGGCAGATCTACCGCTTCCTCGGCATGGAGGTCGGGCTGATCAAAAACGGGGTGAAGACCGATGCGCGCAAGCGGGCCTACGCCGCCGACGTCACCTATGGCACGAACTCCGAGTTCGGCTTCGACTACCTGCGCGACAACATGGTGGGCAACCCCGCCTCGCGCGTGCAGCGCGGCCATGCCTTCGCCATCGTCGACGAGGTCGACTCCATCTTGATCGACGAGGCGCGCACGCCGCTGATCATCTCCGGGCCGGGCACGAAGGCGGCCGACACCTACCGCAGCTTCGCCCGCGCGGTGCGCCAGCTGAGAAAAGACGCCGACTTCGAGATGGACGAGGGCAAGCGCACCATCTCGGCGACCGAGCAGGGCCTGGAGCGCGTCGAGGCCCTCACCGGCATCGACGATATCTACGCCGACCTCTCCGGCCAATGCTCCAACCACCTGCAGCAGGCGCTGCGCGCGCAGTTCCTCTTCCATCGCGACAAAGACTACGTGGTCGTGGACGGCGAGGTGAAGATCGTCGACGAGTTCACCGGCCGCATCATGGAGGGCAGGCGCTACTCCGAGGGCCTGCACCAGGCCATCGAGGCCAAAGAGGGCGTGCTGGTGCGCGAGGAGAACCAGACGCTTGCCACCATCACCTTGCAGAACTTCTTCCGCCTCTACGACAAGCTCTCGGGCATGACGGGCACGGCCAAGACCGAGGACGCGGAGTTTCGCGACACCTACAAGCTCGAAGTCGAGGTCATCCCGTCGAACAAGCCGGTCATACGCGAGGAGCTGCCCGACCTGGTCTACCGCACCGAGGAGGCGAAGTACAACGCCGTGGCCGACGACGTGGAGGAGCGCCACGCGCGCCGCCAGCCCTGCCTCGTGGGCACCGTCTCCATCGAGAACTCCGAGAAGCTCTCCGCGCTCTTGTCCAGGCGCGGCATCTCCCACAACGTGTTGAACGCCAAGCACCACGAGCAGGAGGCGCACATCATCGCGCAGGCAGGCCGTGCCGGCGCCGTCACCATCGCCACGAACATGGCAGGCCGCGGCACCGACATCCTCTTGGGCGGCAATCCCGACGAGCTGTGGGGCGACATACTCGTGCAGAAAGGCGTCGAGCCGGACGAGGCCGACGAGGACCAGGTCGAGTCCGCCAAGGCCGAGGCGAGGGCCACCTGCGCCGAAGAGGCCGAGATCGTGCGCGAGGCGGGCGGGCTTGCCGTCATAGGCACCGAGCGCCACGAGTCGCGCCGCATCGACAACCAGCTGCGAGGCCGTGCCGGCCGCCAGGGCGACCCCGGTTCCTCGCAGTTCTACCTCTCGCTCGAAGACGACCTCATGCGCCTGTTCGGCGGCGACCGCATGGACCGCATCGACGGCGTGATGCAGCGCATGAAGATAGACGACGAGATGCCCATCCAGGCCAAGATGGTCACCAAGGGCATCGAGGGCGCGCAACGCCAGGTCGAGGCGCTGCACGCCAGCTCGCGCAAGCATGTCCTCGAATACGACGACGTGATGAACCAGCAGCGCAAGACCATCTACGCCGAGCGCAACTCCATACTCGACGGCAAGAGCTACGGCGAGCGCGTGCCCGAGCTGATCGAGCGCACGGCAGGCGATGCGGTGGCCGATTTCTGCCCCGCGCACGCCGTCTACGACGAATGGGACATGGAGGGGCTGAACTCCTGGTACAAGGAGCTGACGGGCACGCCGCAAGACCTCGGCGCCTGGGAGCACGGCGAGGACGCGGCCAGGCTCGAGGAGCTGCTCGTCGACAAGCTGGAAGACATCTACGGGCAGAAGAAGGCCCAGGCGCCCGCCGAGGTGTTTTCCCAAGTGGAAAACCAGGTCATGCTGCGCGTCATCGACACGCGCTGGATGGCCCATCTCTCCGAGATGGACTACATGCGCGCCGGCATCGGCTTGCGCGCCATCGGCCAGCGCGACCCCCTGACGGAGTACAAGGAGGAGGCCTTCAACATGTTCGGCGCCCTCGTGGCGACGATCTACGAGGACTTCCTGCGCACCATCTTGCGCCTGAACATCGACGTGCAGGTGCAGGAGGAGGCGGCCGCGCCCGAGGAGGAGGCCGACGCCGAGGCGCTGTCGAGCGTGTCCTACTCGCAACCCGACGAGAACATCCCCGCCGACAACCTGCGCCAAGTCGCGACGGCGTCCGGCGTGACCATGAGCATGCCGGGCACCGCGAGCGCCACGCGCGCCGCCGATGCCGTGGGCGCGGCCCCCAAGCCCGGACAGGGCAAGGCCGCGACGGTGGTGAAGGACAAGAACGACCCCTACGCAGACGTCGGCCGCAACGAGCCGTGCCCTTGCGGCAGCGGCAAGAAGTTCAAGAACTGCCACGGCAGGCGCGGCTAGGGCGCGAGGAGTTCTCCCGATGGTGCAAAACCACGCCCCCGAGCTGAAGGAGCTGCAGGAGCGCATCGAGAAGATGCGTTCCTACCTGCATATAGACGAGGCGCGCGAGAAGGCGGCGGCACTCGAGGCCGAGGCTGCGGCGCCGGGTTTTTGGGACGACGCCGAGGCGGCACGCGCGCACATGCGCGCCATCTCTGACCTGCGCGGCGACGTCGAGGCCTACGACGAGTGCGCCGCCGCCCTCGACGACGCGCAGGCGGCAAACGAGCTGGCCGTGGCCGACGACGACGCCGAGATGGCCGCCGAGGCCGAGCAGGCGCTGGCCCGCCTCTCGCGCCTGGCCGACGAGCTGGAGCTGTCCTCGTGGTTTTCAGGCGAATACGACCACGGCGACTGCATCGTGTCCATCAATCCCGGCCAGGGCGGCCTGGAGGCGCAGGACTGGACGCGCATGCTCTTCGAGATGTACCAGCGCTACTGCGAGCGGCGCGGCTGGAAGGTCACGGTCAACGACGTGGTGGACGGCGAGGCCATAGGGCTGGACCGCGCCACCTTCACCGTGGAGGGCCGCAACGCCTACGGCATGCTGAAAAGCGAGCAGGGCACGCACCGCCTCGTGCGCATCAGCCCCACCGACGCCAAGGCGCGCCGCCAGACCACGTTCGCCGGCGTCGAGGTGCTGCCCGTCGTGGGCGAGGAGGTCGAGATCTCGATAGACGAGAAGGACCTGCGCATCGACGTCTACCACTCCTCCGGCCACGGCGGCCAGGGGGTGAACACGACGGATTCGGCCGTGCGCATCACCCATCTGCCCACGGGCACGGTCGTCACCTGCCAAAACGAGCGCAGCCAGCTGCAAAACAAGGCCACGGCCATGGGCATCTTGCGCGCCAGGCTCTACGAGATGGAGCGCCGCAAGCGCGCCGAGGCCCTCGACGAGCTGCGCAACGGCGGCGACATATCGTGGGGCAGCCAGATCCGCAACTACGTGCTCTACCCCTATCAGATGGTGAAGGACCTGCGCAGCGGCGTGGAGACGGGCAACACCGACGCGGTGCTCGGCGGCGACCTGGACGCGTTCGTCGTCGGCTACCACAGGTGGAGAGTATCTGAAAGCTAGCGATGCCCGCCCGCCCGTCCGCCGTCGCATGCGTACAATGCAGGGCACGCGCTTTTCGTCATGGCGGCGTCGAGAGAAGGGGCTTGCGGGTCTGACATGGAAACCAGAAGCGTTGCGCACATCGAGGCCGTCGCGCGCGAGATGCGCATCGACATCGTGAAGATGCTCGCCTGCGCGGGCAGCGGGCACCCGGGCGGGTCCCTTTCCGCCGTCGAGATCGTCGCCGCCCTCTACTTCGGGGGGTTGATGCGCCACAGCGCAGCCGATGCGCACGACCCCTCGCGCGACCGTTTCATCCTGTCGAAAGGGCATGCCGCCCCCGTGCTCTACGCGGCGCTGGCCGAGGCGGGCTATTTCCCCAAAGACGAGCTGGCCACCTTGCGCAAACTGCATTCCCGCCTGCAAGGGCACCCCGACAGCAAGAAGCTTGCGGGCGTCGAGGTGTCCACGGGCTCGCTCGGGCAGGGGCTGTCCATCTGCTGCGGGCTTGCGTTGGGGCTGCGCCTGGACGCGCGCGCGGAAGGCGAGCACGTGTCGGCGCCGCGCGTCTTCACCCTCATGGGCGACGGCGAGATAGAGGAAGGCCAGGTCTGGGAGGCGGCGATGTTTGCCGCGCACTACGGGTTGGACAACCTCGTCGCCATCGTGGACCACAACTCGCTGCAGATCGACGGCGACGTCTACGCGGTGGGCGGCTTGGACGACGTCGTGGCGAAGTTCGCGGCGTTCGGGTGGCAGACCATCGAGGTCGAAGACGGCAACGACGCGGCCGGCGTGCTGCGCGCCCTGTCCGCCGCCTGCGCTTTGCGGGGCAAGGGAAAGCCCGTCGCCGTCGTGGCGCACACGGTGAAGGGCAAGGGCGTGTCGTTCATGGAAAACCAGGCGGGCTGGCACGGCAAGGCGCCGAACGCCGAGCAGGCGGCAGAGGCGCTTGCCGAACTCGAGGGGGAGGAGCGGCCATGACGGCGCAGAACAGCCGGCCGGCGCAGGCGACGCGCGCGGGCTACGGCGAGACCCTGGTCGAGCTGGTCGCGGAAGGCCTCGACATCATGGCCGTCGAGGCAGACCTTTCCGGCTCCACCACCACGGCAAAGCTCGGGGCGGCCCATCCGGAGCGCCTCGTGAACGTCGGCATCGCCGAGCAGAACATGATCGACGTGGCGGCGGGCCTGGCGCTTGCGGGCAAGACGGTGTTCACGGGCAGCTTCGCGGCCTTCGGCACGGGGCGCTGCTACGACCAGATACGCAACACGGTGTGCTATGCGGGCCTCGACGTGAAGGTCGCGCCCACGCACTCCGGGGTCACGGTAGGGCCGGACGGCGGCAGCCACCAGATGCTCGAAGACGTCAGCCTCATGCGCGGCCTGCCGCACATGAACGTGCTCGTGCCGGCCGACTACTGGTCGGCCAAGCGCGCCATACGCATCGCGGCCACCACGCCGGGTCCTTTCTACATCCGCCTCGGCCGCGCGAAGGTGCCGCAGGTCTATGGGCCGGACGATGCCTTCGAGCTGGGGCGCTCGCATGTCCTGCGCTCCGGCGCCGACGTCACGCTCGTGGCCGGCGGCGTCGAGGTGGCCCAGGCGCTCGGCGCGGCGCAGCTGCTGGCGGCAGACGGCGTCGACGCCGAGGTCGTCGACGTGTTCAGCGTCAAGCCCTTCGACAAGGACGCCCTGCTGGCCAGCGTGGCGAAAACCGGCTGCGTCGTCACCTGCGAGGAGCACTCGACGGTGGGCGGCCTGGGCTCGGCGGTGGCCGACATCGTGGGCGAGAACCACCCCGTGCCGCTCGAGCGCGTGGGCGTGCGCGACGCGTTCGGCACGAGCGGCGAGCCGGACGAGCTTTTGCGCGAGTACGGGCTGGACGCGGCCGGCATCGCCGACAAGGCACGCAACGCGCTTCGGAGAAAGGCGTCTCGCCTTTGATACAATGTCGTATCGACCAGATGAAAAACGCATCAACCGATCGAGGTGAGCGAGTGGCGATATTCGGAAAACAACAGCAAGAGGCGCGTGGCAGGCATGCCGCGCAGCCCGGCCGGGCGCCCGGGCATGCTGCAGCCCGGCAATCCGGGCGCGCTGCGGCCGCGCAGCCCGGCCACACGACTTTCGCCGAGAAGGCCCGTCAGGCGGCGGCGCGCCAGCAGAGCGCGGCGCAGCGCCAGCAGATGGCCACGGGCGACATGGCGCCGGCCACGGAGGCAACCGGCTCGTACGCAGACCTGGCTGCCCAAGACACGCACGGCCGCAAGCTCGGGCCTGTCGTCATCTCGTTGCGCCATGTCACGAAGGTCTATCCCGCCCAGCCCAAGCGCCCGGCTCTCGCAGACCTCACCCTCGACATACGCGCGGGCGAGTTCTTGTTCCTCGTCGGGCATTCCGGTTCGGGCAAATCCACTTTCATACGCATGCTCAACCGCGAGATCGTGCCCACCTCGGGCGAGCTCATAGTCGCGGGCGAGAACCTGCGCACCATTCGCAACTGGCGCATTCCCTACCTGCGCCGCAACGTCGGCTGCGTGTTCCAGGACTTCAAGCTGCTCCCCAACAAGACGGCCTTTGAAAACGTCGCCTTCGCGTTGGAGGTCATCGGCAAGTCCCGCCACGTCATCGACACGCAGGTGCCCGAGGCGCTGCGCCTCGTGGGTCTCGAGGAGAAGATGAGCAAGCTGCCCGACCAGCTCTCCGGCGGCGAGCAGCAGCGCGTCTCCATCGCACGCTCCATCGTGAACCGTCCGCCGCTGCTCATCTGCGACGAGCCCACGGGCAACCTCGACCCGCAGACCTCGCTCGGTATCATGCGACTGCTCGAGCGCATCAACCGCACGGGCACCACGGTGCTCGTGGCCACGCACGACCGCGAGATGGTCGACCAGATGCGCAGGCGCGTGCTCGCCTTGGAAAACGGCGTGCTCGTACGCGATCAGAAGAAGGGGGTCTACGGCTACGATGTCTAAGATTCTCTATTTCCTCAAAGAGTCCATCGTCAGCTCGCGCCGCAACCTCGGCACGACCATCGGCGGCATAGTCACGATCTTCCTCGCGCTGCTCATGGTCGGCCTGGCCATCATGATGTCGATCATGATCGGCAACGTGGCCACCTCGTTTGAAAACGAGATCAGCGTGCGCCTCTACATCTCCGACGATGCCTCCGACGAGCAGATCCAGCGGTTCACCACGTACTTGAACTCGCTGAAAAACGACGAGGGCAACGTCGCCGGCGTCGAGTTCAAAGACAAGGACGCCGTGCTGAAGGACTTCCAGGCGCAGACGACGAACAACCCCGACATAGTCAACCAGCTCGACGGCAACCCGCTGCCGCGCACCTACGTCCTCACGTTGAAGGACACGCAAAAGGTCCAGCAGACCGTGGACAAGGTGCTCTCCAACGACGTCTTCAAGTCCATCGCCGACAATTCAGGCGACCCGTCGGATTCGGTGAAATACGGCCAGGACACGGTCGAGAAGCTGTTCAAGGTCACGAACCTGGTGCGCTACGGATGCGCCGTCGCGGTCGTCTTGCTCGTCTTCATCTCGCTCGTGTTCTTGAACAACACGATACGCCTTGCCATCTTGGCGCGCCGCCGTGAGATCTCGATCATGCGGCTCGTGGGCGCGTCCAACGGCTTCATCCGCGGGCCGTTCCTCATGGAGGGCGCGCTGCAGGCGCTCGTGGGCGCGGTCTTCGCCATCATCGCCATCGCGTGCATACGGGCGTTCGCGATGCCCAGCTTGGAGAACTTCGTCCAGTTCCTGCCGCTTTCGGTCGACAGCGGCGCCTACGGCATGATCTACTTCGTCCTCATCATCGGCGGCATCCTCATCGGCATGCTGGGCTCGGCCATCGCGATGAGGCGCTATTTGAAGGTCTGACGCCCCCTCGGGCTTCGGCACGTCGGCGCGCCCGCTTGCCAGCGCTTGCGGGTGCGCCTGTTTGTTCATGGTGGAAGGCATGCGCGTCGTGTTTTGCGTGCGGCGCGCGGGCATGCCCCTTTTAGGGAAAGGCGGAAAGCTATGAGCCAGATTCTGGATGTGTACGGCCGCGAGGTCCTCGACTCGCGCGGCAATCCCACGGTGGAAGTCGAGGTCGTGCTCGACGACGGGGCCTTCGGGCGCGCGACGGTGCCCTCCGGCGCCTCGACCGGCGCCTTCGAGGCCGTCGAGTTGCGCGACGGCGAGAAGGACCGCTATTGCGGCAAGGGCGTCGAGTGCGCGGTGGCGCATGTGAACGAGGAGATAGCCGACGCCTTGGTGGGGCTGGACGCATGCGACCAGCGCGAGGTGGACGCCGAGCTTTTGGCCCTCGACGGCACGGACAACAAGGGAAGCCTCGGCGCGAACGCGATTTTGGGCGCCTCGCTGGCCGTGGCCCGGGCGGCGGCCGAGAGCTGCGAGCTTACGCTGTACAGCTACATAGGCGGCGTGAACGGGCACCTGCTGCCCACGCCGATGATGAACGTGTTGAACGGCGGCGCACACGCCGACAACAACGTGGACTTCCAGGAGTTCATGATCATGCCCGTGGGCGCCCCCAGCTTCAAGGAGGCGCTGCGCTGGTGCGCCGAGATCTACCACACGCTGAAGGGCGTGATCAAGGAGAAGGGCTATTCGACGGGCGTGGGCGACGAGGGCGGTTTTGCGCCGAACCTCTCCAGCAACGAAGAGCCCCTGCAGCTGCTCGTCGAGGCGTGCGAGAAGGCGGGATATGCGCCGGGCGAACAGATCCGCTTTGCCATGGACCCCGCGTCCACCGAGTTCTACGACGCGCAAGCCGGCACCTACGTGCTGGCCGGCGAGGGCAAGACCTTCACCAGCGAGCAGATGGTGGACTACTGGGAGCAGCTGGTGGACAAGTACCCCATCGTCTCGCTCGAAGACGGCATGGCCGAGGAGGACTGGGACGGTTGGAAGCTGCTCACCGAGCGCATCGGGGACCGCGTGCAGCTCGTGGGCGACGACCTGTTCGTCACGAACGCCGCGCGCCTGCAAAAGGGCATCGACATGGGCGTGGCAAACGCCATTCTCATCAAGGTGAACCAGATCGGCAGCCTGACCGAGACCCTCGACACCATCGAGCTGGCCAAGACCCACGGCTACACCTGCGTGGTCAGCCACCGCTCCGGCGAGACGGAGGACACGACCATCGCGGATCTGGCCGTGGCGGTGAACGCCGGCCAGATCAAGACCGGCGCCCCGTGCCGCACGGACCGTGTCGCAAAGTACAACCAGCTCATCCGCATCGAGGAAGAGCTCGGCGCGTCGGCGGGCTACGCGGGCGCCGACGCGTTCTACAGCATCGGCGCGTAGGGCGCAAGACGTCGAAGGCGAAGCGCAGGTGGCGGCGGCGAGAAAACCGAGCAAGAGGCGCAAGCCCTCGCAGGACCTGAAGAAAGCCGCGAGGAAAAGCGGAAAGGACACCGCGAAAGAAGCCGCCGACACGCGCAAGCCGCACGGGCGCCGGGGCGAGAAGCCTCTCGAGAAGAAGCGGGGCAAGGAGGAGAAGGACAAGACGGAAAAGGGGAACCCGACGCGCAGGCGCTTCATCGTCGTCGGGTCCGTCGTCGTCGTGCTCGTGTGCGCGGGGCTTTTGTATCCGGCCGGCCGCACGTATTACGAGTCCGTGCGCACCGACCAGCGAAGCGCCGCCCAACTTGCGGCGATAGAGGCGCGCAACGCCGAGATTCAGCGGCAAAACGACTATCTCCAGACCGACGAGGGCATCGAAGACCAGGCGCGCAAGGAGGGCGGCTACGTGCGCGAGGGCGAGGAGGGCGTCGTCATCACCAACGGCGACAGCTCGACGGACAGGAACACGCAACTGCCCGACCAGGTGGACCTCGACCGGATACACGCGCCCAGCACGTGGTATTACGATATTCTGGACGCGTTTTTCTTCGTGCACGTCTAGCACGCTGAAAGGACGCGCCGCGCGCACGCGCGATACGGCATGGGGGTGTGGCGGAATCGGCAGACGCAGCGGACTTAAAATCCGCCGCCGCAAGGCGTGAGGGTTCGAGCCCCTCCACCCCTACCATCAACTTGCGTGTCCCCGCACTCGAGAAAGCCCTCAGGGTAAATTCCGCGCAGTGGGCTCGAACCCTGCGAAGGCGCGACAGCCCGGCGGGCTGTCGCGGGTCGAGCGCGAAGGCGCGAGACCCTCGCGACGCGCAGCGCCCGGCCAGGGCGCGAGCAGGCGCGTCGAGCCCCTCCACCCCTACCACCAACCCGCGTGTCCCCGCACTCGAGAAAGCCCTCAGGGTAAATCCCCCCCCCTTCCCCCTTTGGGAAACTTGAAGCCCGCGCCTGCGGCCCGGTGCCGTACAATGTGGGGCGTCTCAAGTAGGAACTTTGCTTGCAAGGAGGGGTGCAACCATGGCAAAGCAAGAGCAGCACAAGATTCCGGACTACCGGGTGGCGGCGTTTGCCTCGCTGGACTTGAAGCAGCACGTGTCCGAAAACGTGGGAAACTTCCAGTTCGAGAAGTGCGTCCAGGACATAGACTGGAAGGTGGGGCACGAGAAGGGCTACTACGTCGCGGAAGGCGAGTTGCGCGTGCCGATGAAAATGTACTTCACCGCGCAAGACGACAAGGAAGACGCGTTGTTCGTCGAGCGTGTCGTCTGCAACGGCAAGCGTCTCTTCGACGCCCGCGTGGACGACGAGGAGGACGAGGACGACCCGAATTTCGGCATCGACGTCGACAGCGCCCGCGCCGAGAGCTTCGTGCGCTACCAGAGCAATATCGGAGGACGCAACAAGCAGATCTAGCATGGAGCTTTCCATTTTCGAGAAATACCTGAACTCCAAGACGTCGCGCGTCGGCGAGGTCGTGGCGAGCTATTTCTCCGAGGGCACGCACCAGGACATGGACCGCTATCTCTACGAGCCGCTGGCGCGCTACGCGGCAAACGGGGGCAAGCGCCACCGCCCCCTCATCTGCCTGCTCGCCTGCCGGGCGGTGGGCGGCGACGAGGAGCGCGCCCTGGCCGCCGCCGCCGCGATAGAGCATTTCCACACGGCGGCGCTCATCCACGACGACATCGCCGACGACTCGATGCTGCGCCGCGGCAAGCCCTGCCTGCACATACAAGAAGGCGAGGGGTTGGCCATCAACGCGGGCGACCTCGCGTTGTCGCTGGTCACGGGCGCTGTGGTAGACGACGACAGTTTGAGCGACGCGGTGAAGCTGCGCGTGCTCAAAGAGCTCGTGGACATGACGACGCGCACCATCGAAGGGCAGGCGCTCGACATCGGCTGGGCGCGCGACAAGCGCTTCGACATCACGGTCGCCGACTACGTGGTCATGGCCGAGCACAAGACGGCCTTCTACTCGGGAGGCGTCCCGTTGGCCGTGGGCGCCATCATCGGCGGCGGCAGCGAGGAGCAGGTCGAGGCCTTGCGCGCCTACGGCATGTCGACCGGGCTGGCCTTCCAGATCCAAGACGACCTGCTCAACCTCGTGGGGTCGAAGGAGGCCGCGGAGAAGGACTTCCGCAGCGACATCACCGAGGGAAAACGCACCATCATCGCCGTGCACGCGCTCGAGCACGCGCCCGCTGCCGAACGCGACGAGCTGCTCGACATACTCTCGACGGCCCAAGGCGAGCCTGCGGTGCTGGAGCGCGCGGTGCAGATCATGCAGGCGGCAGGCTCCATCGACTACGCGCGCGCGTACGCCATCGACCTGGCGCACGAGCACCAGCGCGACCTCGAAGAGGCCCTGCCCCCCTCGCGGGCGCGCACACTGCTTTTGGCCATGGGCGATTTCTTCGTCAGCAGGCTCAGGTAGGTGCATCGCCGTGGACGCCATTTGCATGGGCAGCACCGGTTCTGCCGTCTACGATGTGCAGCGGCGCCTGCGCATGCTCGGATACGAGCTGCAGGTGGATTCCGCCTTCGGCGACAAGACCCGCGCGGCCGTCGAGGCGTTTCGCCGAGGCGAGGGCCTGCCCGCGGGCGGCGCGGTGGACGAGGCCACGTGGAATGCCCTCGTAGACGCCACCTTCGCGTTGGGCGATCGCATACTCTACCTGCGCATGCCCTATTTCCATGGCCGGGATGTGCGCTCCTTGCAGGACATACTCGACGTGCTCGGCTTCGTCACGGGCGACCCGGACGGCATCTTCGGCCCGCATACGGAACGGGCGTTGCGCGAGTTTCAGGCCTCCGCGGGCATCACAGACGACGGCATCGCGGGCGCGAGCACCTACGACGCCGTCGAGCGCCTGCGCCATGCGTGGGCCGACAAGCAGGCGGCCGGGGACGTGCCCGCCGACAGGGCCTACATGGGACTTGCCCGGGCATTCGAGGCGCTGCAGGACATGGAGGCGTGCTTCTACGGTCTCGACGAGGCGGGGCGCGCCGTCGCCGCCCGCATCGCGAACCTGGCGCGTGCGACCACCTCGACTGCCCGTGTGACGTGCGCAGACGAGCTGGACGGCGTGCCGCATGCCGGCATGTTGCTCGTGGGGGTGGTCTCGCCCGGGGCGCCGGTGCAGGAGGGCGTGCCCATGGTGGCGGTCTCGGCGGACTACTCGTTTTCGAAGAGACTCACGACGGCCCTCGAGCTGGCAGGAGCCGGGAAGCGGCGCCTGGTCGTCGAGCTGCTGCCGTCTGCGGAAAGCCTGGCGCAGGTGAGCGCGGAGCAATGGCAGCAGCACTTGGCCGTGCTCGTGCTCGACGCCTTCTGCAACGCGTTCTCGAGCTAGGCCCCGCTTTTTCGCGCGTTGCCGGGAAAAACGCTCCGCCGCGCCCGTTTCCGCGTTCAAATGTGAAGGGGATGTGGGCGAAAGGCCTGAAATTTCCGGGTGCGCCTTCAATCGGGTGTACTATGAACACTCGTATGAAGAGCAAGACGAACACATGCGGAGGTCTTCAACATGCCGCTCGAACTTGATCGCAGGTCTTTTGCCAAAGCCGCGGCCGTCCTCGCCGGCGCCGCTTTCGCGCTCGCGCCGCAGCAGGCGCACGCCATCACCTCGGCGCAGAAGCAGGCGGAGGTGCAGCAGGTCGCCTCGCAGCTCGAATCCATCAACAGCGAGTTCGAGACTGCCGTCCAGCAGTACAACAAGGCGCAAGACGACTACAACAGCGCGACGAACGCCGTCGAGGAGTGCCAGGAGAAGATTTCTGCCGCGCAGGAGAAGATCGGCGGCTTGCAGGGACGCCTGGAGACGCGCGCCACGAGCATGTACCGCAACGGCTCCATGAGCTATCTGGACGTGCTGCTGGGCACGGCGTCGTTTGCCGACTTCGCCACCGTCTGGGACACTTTGAACAACCTCAACGAAGACGATGCCGACCTGGTCTCCGAGGCCAAGGCGGCAAAGCAGGAGCTTGAAAACACCCAAGAAGAGCTTGCGGCCAACCAGCAGGCGGCCAAGTCCGCCGTCTCCGAGGCGAACAGCTACAAGGCCACGGTCGAGCAGAAGCAAAGCGAGTACACCAGCCTCTACAACAGCCTTTCCTCCGAATACCAGCAGCTCTTGGAGAAAGAGCAGGCCGAGCGCGACCGTGCTGCCGCCGCTGCCGCGGCCGCCTACACCCCGACGGTCACCCAGGAAAGCTCCGGTTCCTCCGGTTCCTCCTCCAGGTCTTCGAGCTCTTCTTCTTCCGGCAGCAAAAGCTATGCTTCTTCCAGCTCCATTCCCACGAACGGCAGCGTCGTGGACTACGCGCGCTCGCGCATCGGCTGCCCGTACGTGTGGGGCGCCTCCGGCCCAGACCAGTTCGACTGCTCGGGATTGACTATGTGGTGCTATGCGAAAATCGGCATCTCGCTTCCCCACTACGACGTCGCCCAGAAAAACGCCGCAAAGGCCATCTTGAACCCCGAGGACGCCGCCCCGGGCGATATCTTGTGGCGCTCCGGCCACGTGGCCATCTCCACCGGCGGCACCAACTACATCCATGCCCCGCATTCCGGCGCCGTGGTCTGCGAGGGCAGCGGCGGGCGCTGGACCTGCGCCCTGCGTTTCTAGAGAAAAAGCGCGAATCCCCGCGCAAGGGGGCGTGCGAAAAGCAGCCTGAGCCCATGTCGCACACGGCATTCGGGTGCCGCGCTTTTCTCCGAGGGGGGCTTTGCGCCCCAAGCAGTGCTCACATTCGCACGACGCGTCCGCGCACCGCCGATATCTTCACGACGGCGCCCGTGTGCGGCGCTTCGATCATCTGCCCGTTGCCGATGTAGAGGCCGCAATGGTGGCTGCTGCACGAGACCACGTCGCCCGGCTGCGGGTTGCTCGCCGTGGGCTTCGAGGAGAAATCCGACGCGACGTAGTGGCGCTTGTGGTCGCCGTGCAGGGCGTATCCGACCAGCCCCGAGCAATCGTAGCCGCCAGGCCCGACGCCGCCCCACACATACGGAAGGCCAAGGCACGAGTACGCGCGGTCGACGGCGGCGTTGCCGCTGTAGGACTGCGCGCCCCCGGAGGCCGCGCCCGACGACGACCCGCCGGACGATTTGCCCGACGACCCCGACCCCGAGCCGACGGACGTGACGGCCGGCGTGTAGGCTGCGGCCGCCCGCGCCTCCTCTTGCCTGCGCGCCTCCTCTTCTTGGGCGACGAGCTGGCGATATTCCTCGCTCAGACTGTTGTAGAGCGCGTCGTACTCGCTTTTCTTCCGCTCGACCGTGGCCTTGTACGATTTCGCGTCGGCAAGCGCCTGCTCGGCCTCGGCCTGCTTGTCGTCGAGCGTCTGCTTCGTGGCTTCCAGCTCGGCGCGCGCGCTCTTGTTGCTGGCGACGAGGTCCGCGTCGTCTTCGTTGAGGTTGTTCAACGTGTCCCAGACGGTGGCGAAATCGGCAAACGACGCCGTGCCCAGCAGCACGTCCAGATAGCTCATGGAGCCGTTGCGGTACATGCTCGTGGCGCGCGTGCTCAGCTTGCCTTGCAAGGCGTCGATCTTTGCCTGGGTGCTGTTTATCTTCTGCTGGCATTCCTCGACTTCGGCGGTGGCCGATTCGTAGGTCATCTGCGCCTTGTTGTAGTCGTCGACGGCGGCCTCGAACTCCGAGTTGAGCGAGTCGAGTTTTTCCTTCGCCGCCTGCGCCTCGGCCTTCTTCTCGGCCGAAGTCACGCCAAGCGCCTCGCCCGGCCGCGAGGCGATCGCGATGCCGGCGACGGCTGCTGCGCCCACAAAGGTTCTGCGGTTCAGCATGTTCATATGTACGACCTCCGAACTAGTCTGCTTCCAGCAGGTCGCCCAATCACAGGAACGCACATGGTAGCACGCACGCCGCGCGCGTCAAGGAGCCCCACGCGCGGGTGAAGGGGCGCGGCTTTTGGGTTGCGCGCCGCCGGCCGGGCCGACGCCGAAAGGCGCCCTGCCTTTCACCACGTCGTATAATGGAGGGGCGCTGGGAGCGCGGAGACGAAAGCGCGCGAACGGAGGAGGTGCGCCATGCTGTATCAGCTCATGAACAAAGACGTGGTGGTCGCCACGTATCGCGAGCAGAAACGCCTCGCCGATTTTCGCTACGAGGAAGTCGAACGCTTCGACGCGTATTTTCCATACGCCTTCGTCGATATCAACGATTGGATCGACGGCAGGCAGATCGCAAAGCACCGCGCGTCCATCGAAAAGCTCATGCGCGACCTCGGCCTGACCACGCGCCACGATTTCATAGGCATGGTGCGCTGCCTGTCGCTCACCGACACGTTTTGGATGAAGCGCGAGGACGAGCCCTTGCGCTGGGAGGACGTCTCGCTGTTCCGCAATCCCTTCGACGACGTCATCGCGCGCATAGCCTTCGACGGGACGGGGATGTACGGCAGGCAGAACTCGCCCACCTCCCCGGAGTTTGCCACGTCCGGCTCGTTTGCCAAGTGCTGGGTCCGCGAAGAAGAGCAGATCTCGTTGCTGAAGCGCGGCTCGAGCGGTTTTGCCAACGCCGGCTTCGAGCCGTATTCCGAGGTGCTTGCGTCGGACTTGCTGCAGGCGGCCAGGATCGACCACGTGCCCTACAGCCTCGTGAAATTCCACGGCAAGCTCGCCTGCAAGTGCCCGATTTTCACCTCGGAAGAGCACGGTTTCGTCTCCGCGCACCGGTTCTTCAACCGCAATTTCGACATCGACGACATGCTGGCCTTTTCCGCCGAGCACGGAGCCGAGGAGGCGTTCCGCGAGATGATCGTCATGGACGCGGTCATGGCAAACGTCGACCGCCATTCCGGCAACTACGGCTTTCTCGTGGACAACGCCACGGGCGAGGTCGTGCGCATGGCGCCGCTGTTCGACCACAACATGGCGTGCCTGCCCATGATGATGGAGATGGACGATTTCGAGGAGTACGTCGGGATGCTCGGCCCGAAGATAGGCGGCGACTTCATAGCCACTGCGCGCTCCGTCATCACACCCGCCATCCGCGCCAAGCTCGTGTCGCTTTCCGACTTCGAGTACGAAGACCCGGGTTTCGACTATCCGCGCTGGAAGCTCGACGCGGTCAACCGCTTGAAGAACAGGCAGCTAGCCCAGATCTTGGAGTAGGCGGCCCCGCCTTCGTCGCGCTGCCCTGCACCGTGTCCCCGCCGGCAAGAACGCTTTCAGGACGTTTCGCGGCGCATGCACCCACATGAACGCCGCGGCGGCCGCCGGGATCGCCGGCTGCGGGCTTTACTCGTCTTTGGCCTCGCGTATCTGCTTGCCCAAGGCGACGGCCACCACGAAGCTGAA
The DNA here is from genome assembly GCA_963642995.1 of bacterium. Classification (GTDB taxonomy): domain Bacteria; phylum Actinomycetota; class Coriobacteriia; order Coriobacteriales; family QAMH01; genus CAVAWX01. Next base: position 41,514 of record CAVIIZ010000005.1, read on the forward strand.
GACGCCGTCGGCGATCAGCGCGATGCCCGAGAGCACCATGATGAAGGCAAACGACGCGAACATCATGTAGAAGCCGGCGATGATGAGGATGACCGACATGATGACGACGAGCACTCCGCCGCCTATCTTGTTGCGCACGCAGAAAATTCCGTCGGAAAACGTCATCGCGCCGTCTGCGATGACGTAGATGCCGGCCATGATCGTGAGCAGGTTCGCGATCACGTCCGGGCGAGCCAGGCAGACGATGCCGAACAAAAGCAAGATCACCCCGAGGAGGATCGACTGGCCGCCTTCTTGCTTGCTCGCGATGCTGAAGATGATGTTTGCCACGCCGGCGATCGCGAGCATGGCGCCGATGAAGTAGCAGATGCTCACGCCCGCGAGCAGGGGCTGCGAGAGAAAGAGGATGCCCAAGATGATGGCGGCGATGCCGCCGACGATGATGCTTCCCCTTGCCCTCGAGAACGTTTCCTGGATCATGGCTGGTTCCTTTCTTCTCTTTCGTTGCGTCCAGACCCGGCACACTTTATCCTAAGTCGACGTCGCGCACAAAGGGCGCCCGCTCGCGCGCCCCTTCTTTCGTGTCGCAAGGATACGGGGGAATCTGCGACGTCGCGCTCGTCGCGCCTGCCGACGTGGAGGAGCTGATGGGGGAGAGCTCGTCTCGCGCCCCCTTCAAGCCGGGCGGCGGGTATACTGGGCGCATGGCGCTTCTCGGGATCATATCGGACACGCACGGCACGCTTGATGCGGCCGTCTACGAGGCGTTCGCGAACGTGGACGTCATCGTGCATGCGGGCGACATCGGCCCGCGCAGCCTGCTGTGGGAACTCGAGACCATCGCGCCCGTCGTCGCCGTCAGGGGCAACAACGACTGGGGCGACTACGGCTCGGCCGTCGGCGAGAGCGCGACGCCGGAAATAGGCGGGGTGGAGCTGTTCGTCTCGCATTTTCCCGAAGACGCCGAGGAAGCGGCGCGAAGCGGCGAGTACGACCTGGTCGTCCACGGGCACACGCATGTCCCGCGCGAGGAGCTCGTCGGCGCGACCAAGCTGCTGTGCCCGGGCTCCGCGAGCCGCCCGCGCGCGGGCAGCGACCCTTGCGTCATGCTCGTGCGCCTGAAAGACGGCGCCGCAGCCCCGGTGCGCCTCGTCAGCCTGCTCGACTAGCAATTCCGCTTGTCTCGCACAGCCAAGCCGAGGATGTCTTTCAGAGCCTCGTCCATTAGGGCGATGTACGCATCCTCCAGTTTGCCGATTTTTTTGCCGAGATGGTTCTTGTGCACGGAGACGATCTTGTCGGCCATGATGTAGCTCGTTTTTTCAAGGCCGTTCTCTTTCGACGGCTCGACTTCGACCCGCGAGTCGACGGCATCGTTTTTCTGCGAGGTCAAAAGGCATAGAATCGTCGAGTCTACCCCTCGTGCTGAATCGTTTTGGACGACGATTGCCGGTCGTGCTTTCGATGCGTATCCGCTAGCGGAGACCGTCCAGACCTCACCACGCATATTTAATCGCCTCATCTGCCATTTTCGTGCTGAACTCCATCGCTTCCTCCTCGTTTTCAAAAGGGTTGCAGCGCACGCTTTTCCCCAGCTTGATTTCGTAGGGAAAACCCTTGTTGCGGTTGAAGGCTGCGATGAAGATGCGTAGCGCATCGCTTGGGGTGGTGCCAAGCTCGGCCGTGTAGGCGCGGAATTTCCTCGCCTGCTCGTCGTCTACTCTGGTCGCCAATTGAACTGCCATGGCAAGCTCCTTTCTGCAAATGCTGGCAATATATCATTTTTTGTTGAGTTTACCATCAATTTGCACCTTTTTGTTCTATATCCGCGTCAAGGTTCTTTTGTCCATCACGAGGGGCGGGCCGTTGCGGTGAAGCCTCTGGGCGGCGAGGGTGGGGAGGCGCTCGCGAGTGTGCGGTCCGCGCGCATGCATTTCGGCGGGTTTGCCGTGGATTTCGCCGTTTCTGCGTTTTACGCTAGAATTGCTGGGTTAATGTTTTCGCCGCGCCGAGGCGCGAGCGCAAGGACGGATGAGAAGCGTGCGCGAGGCCGCGCCCGCAAGACCTGCAAGAGAGGATGCGCGAGAAATGGCACTCTACACCCCGGACTACCAGCCCAACGGCAACGAGGTCGCCGTCATCACGACGGACAAGGGCACCATCAAGGTTCAGCTGCACGGCGAGGACGCCCCCATCCACGTGGGCAATTTCGTCGAGCTGGCGCAAAAGGGCTTCTACGACGGCCTGAAGTTCCACCGCTACGAGCCCGGATTCGTCATCCAGGGCGGCTGCCCCCACACGCGCGACATGAGCCAGGCCGACGTCGCGGCGGGCAAGTCCGGCCCTGCGGGGCACCCCGGCACGGGCGGCCCCGGATACTCGATCAAAGGCGAGTGGACGACCAACCCCCACAACGAGCACAAGGACGGCACGCTGGCCATGGCGCGCAGCCAGGCGCCGGATTCCGCGGGCAGCCAGTTCTACTTCTGCCTGGGCGACCAGCCGTTCCTCGATTCCAACTACACGGTTTTCGGCGACACGCTCGAAGGTCTCGATGTCATCGGCCAGCTGCGCGCCGGCGACCTGATCGAGTCCGTGCGCATCGAAGGAGCCAACTAGAAAAAGGCGACCGAACGCAAACGGGAGGCGCAACTTTGAACGTCACGGCATTCAAACAGGCACGCGAGGCGTATGCGGCCAAAGACTACAAGACGGCGCTGGCGGGGTTTCTCGCCTGCTCGCACGAGCTCGACGGCTTGAGCGGGGAGGACAAGGCGAAGTTCTTCCAGCTGCTGGGTAATTGCCGCATAAAGACCGGCGACGCCCGCCGCGCTGCCGAAAGCTACACCCGTGCGCTTTCCACGGCTTGCGACGAGCGCAAACCCGTGCTGTACGCCAGCTTGGGCACCGCTTTGCTGGGCGTCAAGGACTACGACGAGGCGCTGGCCGCGTTCAACAAGGCCCTCGACTGCCCCGGCTACCGCACGCCCTACAAGGCCTACAGCGGCATAGGCGCAGCACAGCTCGCGCTGGGCAAGATCGAGGAGGCGGGCGCGGCATGGCGCGAGGCGGCGCTGGACCCGAGCAACCCGAAGCCGGCGAAGGCGCTGGTGAACTTGGGCGCCTGCTTCATGGAGCTCGCACGGCCCAAGGACGCGGTCGTCAGCTACGAGACGGCGCTCGAGCTGGGGTTGGACAAGCCGGCGGCCAACAAGGCGCAGGCGGCCCTCGGGCAGGCCTACATGGCCGAAGGGCGGGTGAAGCGCGCGATCGCCGCCTTCGAGGAGGCCTGCGCCGACGGCAGCTACGAGCTCTCGGCGATGGCCGCGCACGACTTCGAGGTGGCGCGCGGGCTGGAGAAGCGCCTCGAGGCCAAGGCTCCCGGCATACTCGACACCGCGAGCCTGCCGGCTGTCCCCGCAGACGACGCAGACGACGCGGACGGCGCGGGTGCAGACGACGAGCAGCCCGACCCCTTCACCCCGCAGACGCGCCCGCAAGACGACGCGCGCTCCTTTTCCGACACCACAGGCAGTATGGAGGCCTATCGCGACGAGGGATATTCGCTGAGCTACGCCGCCTCCGACGGAGCGGCAGACGGGCGCGGCTTCGACGAGGGCGCCCGCGTGCCCGGCGGGTATGCCCCCGACCAGACCGGCGACATCCCCTCGCCCGAGTTGTCGGGCTTTTTCGACGCGAGCGAGGAGGAAATAGACGAAGAGGCGGAGATGATGCGCCGCCGCAAGAAGCGCCGTTCGGGCGGCGTCGGCCTGAAGGTGGCCATCGCCGTCGTGGCGGTGCTCATCGTGGTCGTGGCCGCGGCCATCGGCGCGTATGCGGCAGGATACGGCTATCCGTCGGCGGAAAGCGTGGCGCAGGACTTCTTCACCAGCGCGCAGGCCAAGAAGTCTGCGGATGCCTACTGGGACTCCTCGGTGGATTCCAGCTCGCGCAGCTCGCAGATCGCCGCCCTCTCGGGCACCAGCGGCTGCAGCGTCGAGGCGGTCGAGCGCGGCATGGCGCAGTCCAAGGTCTACGTGAAGTCCACGCTGCAGGAAGGCGGCGACATCTCCTACGAGGTGGGGCTGGGACGCGACGGCCTGGGCTGGAAGGTCCTCTACGTGTCGCTGTACTTCCCATCCAGACAATAGCCTCACGGCCTGCGCGCCGCGGCAGGGCGGAAAAGCAGCGCGCGCGGGCCTTCGGCGATACACAGACGATAAAAGGAGCAACGAGAAAAATGGCAATCGAGAAAACCTACACGATGATCAAGCCCGACGGCGTGCGCAACGGCCATATAGGCCAGATCGTGGGCCGCTTCGAAAACGTCGGCCTGACGGTGGAGCGCATGGAGCTGGCGCAGGTCAGCCAAGAGCAGGCCGAGGCCAACTACGCCGAGCACAAGGGCAAGCCGTTTTACGACGGCCTGATCGAGTACGTGACCAGCGGGCCTGTGGTGAAGATGGTCGTGTCCGGCGAGAACGCCGTGGCCACGGTGCGCAAGCTCATGGGCGCCACCAACCCGGCAGACGCCGCCCCCGGCACCATACGCGGCGATTTCGGCCTGACCATGGACGAGAACGTCATCCACGGTAGCGATTCTGTGGAGAGCGCGCAACGCGAAATCGGCGCTTTCTTCGGTGCCTAGCAGGCGCGTGCTACACTCGATTTTCGCGTAAGCGATGTTGTGCCGTGCGCGCTGCTGCAAGCTGCGGCGGCGCTTCGGCATCTTGGATCAGGGCACGGCGAGGAGAAAGTCGCAGACATGGCGCTCAAAGACAAGCTGTTCGGGAATTTCGGCAGCGACATGGCCATAGACTTGGGCACCGCGAACACGCTGGTCAGCGTGCGCGGACAGGGCATCGTCATCAACGAGCCGTCCGTCGTGGCGATCGAGCAGCAGCAGCAGCACGTTTTGGCGGTGGGCAAAGACGCCAAGGAGATGCTCGGGCGCACCCCGGGCAACATCGTGGCCATGCGCCCGCTCAAAGACGGCGTCATCGCCGACTTCGACGTGACCGAGGCCATGCTGCGCTACTTCATCAGCAAGGCGCAGGGCAAGCGCATGCCCTGGCATTCCAAGCCGCGCGTCGTCGTGTGCGTGCCCTCCGGGGTCACGAGCGTGGAAAAGCGCGCCGTCTTCGAGGCCACCATCACGGCGGGCGCCCGCCAGGCTTTCCTCATCGAAGAGCCCATGGCCGCCTCCATCGGCGCGGGCCTGCCCGTGGACAGCCCCACCGGCTCGATGGTCGTCGACATCGGCGGCGGCACCACCGAGGTGGCCGTCATCAGCTTGGGCGGCATCGTGCGCGCCACCTCCATCCGCATCGCCGGCGACGCCTTCGACCAGGCCGTCGTCCAATACGCCAAGACGCATTACAACCTTGCCATAGGCGAGCGCACGGCCGAGGAGATAAAGATCTCCATCGGCTCGGCGGCTCCCCTCGTCGAGGAGATAGACGTCGAGGTGCGCGGGCGCGACCTGCTCTCGGGCCTGCCGCGCACGGTGCGCATCGAAAGCGAGGACATACGCGAGGCGCTCGACGAGCCCATCGCGAAGATGGTCCAGGCGGTGAAGGACACCCTCGACGAGACCCCGCCGGACCTGGCCAGCGACCTGATGGAATACGGCATCGTGCTCACGGGCGGCGGCGGCCTTCTGCGCGGCCTCGACGAGCGGCTGCGCAAGGAGATCGGCGTGCCCGTGCACGTGTCGGAGACGGCGCTCATCAACGTGGTCGAAGGCTGCGCGGCGGTGCTCGAGTCGCCCGATTTCCTGAGCCAGCCCTACATGCAGCAAGGGTAGTTTCGGGCGCATGCCGGGCCTGTCTTTCAACAACAACCAAGGCCAGCAGCGACGACCGGGAGGATGGATCATCTCGGTCGTTTTGATTGTGCTGGCGGTTTTGCTGATCACGCTGTGCGTGCGCTCGGACGGCGGCGGCGTGTTTGCGGCCGTGCGCAGCGGGGTGCAGATCGTGACCAAGCCCATGGAAAACGCGCTCTCCTTCATCTCCGGGCCGTTTCGCGCCGTCGGCTCGGCCGGTTCGGCCGCTTCGAGCATGAGCGGGGAGGACGCGGCCGACTTGAAGGAGGAAAACGAGCAGCTGCGCACGCTGGTGGGCGAGCTGGAGGAGTACCGCCAGCAGGACAAGCGCCTGACCAGCCTGCTCTCCCTGCGCGACGCCTACAACCTCTCGACGCTGCCCGTCAACATCACGGGCATCACCTCCGGCTGGGAGCAGACGGCCACCATCGACAAGGGCAGAGACGACGGCGTGCGCGAAGGGCAGGGCGTCATGAGCTCGTGCGGGCTGTTCGGCCAGGTCGAATCCGCGCAGGCCCACACGGCCACGGTGCGCCTCGTCACCGATGCGCAAAGCTCGGTGTCGGCAAGGGTGCAGAGCTCGCGGGCGACGGGCATCCTGCGCGGCAGCTACGACGGCACGCTCGTCTTGGAGTACGTTTCCATCGACACGACGGTGGGGGCCGGCGACGTCATCGTCACCAGCGGCGACGGCGGCGCGTATCCGGGCGGCATCATCTTGGGGCGTGTGCGCACGGTCGAGCAGGATTCCTCGAAGCTCTACTACCGCCTGACGGTCGCGCCCATCTACGACATCGCCTCGTGCCAGGAGGGCTTTGTCTTGACGGGCAACGAGGACGAGACCGCCAACCTGCTCTCCGACGACGTGATAAACGCGATCGCGGGCACGACCAGCGCGTCTGCCGAAAGCAACGCCGTCATCGGCGTGCGCATCCAAGAAGAGCAGCAAAAACGCGAGGAGGCCGAGGCGAAGGTGGGGGAGCTGGAGAGCAAGGTGAAGGACCTGGAGGCGCAGCTGAAGGCCGAGAGGGCCGCCTCGTCGGCGAAGTCGTCGAGTTCGGGCACGGCGTCCGGCACGTCTTCGAAGCCCTCCTCCGGCACGTCCGGTTCGACTGCTTCGGGCACGTCCTCGGGCTCCGGCGCGTCCAACGGCGCCTCTAGCGGCGCGAGCACAACGGGGGGCAACTAGCCATGCTGGGAAAACCGCTCGTATACGCCATCACCTTCGTCGTCTGCATCCTGCTGCAGGCCGCCGTCGCCCCCAACATCGCGCTGTTCGGCGCGCAGCCCAACTTCCTGCTCGTGCCCGTCTTGCTCGTGGCGCTGCGCTCGGGCACAGGGCCTGCCTCCATCGCGGGTTTTTGCCTGGGGCTGCTCTACGACGCGATGACGAGCGGCACCATCGGGTGCATGGCGCTCGTGCTCGTCTTGGTCGCGTGGGCGGCCGGCGCCTTGAGCGCCAACATCGCCGCGGACAACGTGGCGGTCGCGCTGGCATACGCGGTGGCGGGCGCGTTGTCCACCGAATGCCTCTATGCCGTCGCCGTGCTGCTCACCACCACGGACACCTCCGGCGCGCTCGGCGCCTTCGTCGGGCATGCGCTGCCCGCGTTTCTCTACACCGCGGTCTTCGCGTGCATCGGGCTGGCCACCATCACCCTCGTGATGGGCGAGGGGGCGAGCTACCAGCCGCGTGTGGGGCGGGGCGGCAGCGCCCGCAAGGGCCTCGGCGCGGGCAGGCCCGGGGGCAAGAAGGGCGGCACCCCGCTCGACTCGCGTCTGCATTAGGAGCGGGTTTGCCCGCATTGCCGCAGAAAGGGGAAAGGAGGAACGCATGACCCAGGCGGTCCTGGCATCGGTGGTCGTGCTGCTGCTCGTCGCGGCGGTGTGCCTGATCGTGCTCGTCGTGCGTTCCGGCAACACGAAGCGCGCGCGCATCTCGCTGGGCGAGGAGCGCCACAAGGGCATGCCCTCGGGCACGGAGTCGCTCAACGGCGCGGGCACCAACGCCGACCGCAGCGTCTCCAGGCGCCTCTTCATCCTCTTCGGCTTCGTCGTCGCGGCGCTGGGGTCGCTGTTCGTGCGTTTGTGGTCCATGCAGCTCGTCTCCGGCAAGGACTACACCGCGCAGGCCGAATCCAACCGCACGACCGAATACAAGACGGCGGCCTCGCGCGGACGCATCTACGACCGCAACGGCAAGGAGCTGGTGGGCAACCGCTCCAGCTTCGCCGTGCTCGTGAACTCCGAGGTCCAATACGACGAGGGCACGATACAGCGCCTCTCCAACGTCCTCGGCATCCCGCGCGAGACGGTCGCGCAGCTCGCGGCCAGTCAATCGGAGGGCGCGCAGGCCGACCGCCTGATATCGCTCGACGTCTCCGATCGGTCCGTGGCCTTCATCAGCGAGCACCCGGGCGCCTTTCCGGGCGTGCAGGTCGAGGCCCGCACCGTGCGCACCTACCCGATGGGCAGCCTGGCCGCGCACGTGCTGGGCTACACGGGCACCATCTCGGCCGAGGAGCTGAAAAACCAGACCTTGGGGATGACCTACGAAAGCGGCGACACCGTGGGCAAGGACGGCGCCGAGCAGGCCTTCGAGGGCTATCTGCAAGGCGACCACGGCGTGAAGCGCGTGGAGATCAACGCGGCGGGCGAGGTGGTCAGCCAGTTGGACACGGTCGATCCCGTGCAGGGCAACGACGTGCGCCTGACCATCGACGCCGACATCCAGAAAGTGGCAGAAGACGCCTTGCAGCAGGCCTTCTCCGACGCGCGCACGAACAGCTATCTGAACGCGCGGGCCGGCGCCATCGTGTGCATGGACTGCACGAACGGCGAGATCATCGCGATGGCCTCGGCGCCCACCTACGACCCTGCCGAGTTCATCGGCGGCATATCCAGCGAGACCTGGGAAAACCTCACCGACGAGGATTCGGGGTACCCGTTGTCCAACCGCTGCATCGCCGGCCAGTACCCGGCCGCCTCGACTTTCAAGGGGTTCACCGGCCTGGCGGGCCTGCAATACGGCTACGCCTCGGAGGGCAGCACGTGGCATTGCGCGGGCACCTGGACCGGCTTCGGCGAGTCGTGGCCGCAGAAGTGCTGGAACGTCTACGGACACGGCGACATCGGCTTTCACATGGGCATCGTCGAGTCCTGCGACGTCGTCTTCTACGAGATAGCCAAGCGCTTCTACGAGGAGGACACGACCAACGTGGCGCTCCAGACCTACCTTCAGAGCTGGGGCTTCGGATCCAAGACGGGCATCGAGCTGCCGGGCGAGGCGGCAGGGCGCGTGCCCACGCCGCAATGGAAGAAAAACTACAACCGCGACGCGCCCGAAAACCAGGCCTGGCAGCCGGGCGATATGTCCAACCTCATCATCGGCCAGGGCGACCTGCTGGTCAGCCCCCTGCAGATTGCCTGCGGGTACGCCGGCCTTGCCACGGGGCGCATCCCCAAACCCGTGCTGCTGCACTCGGTCGTGAGCGCCGACGGCAAGACAGACGTCGTGGACGGCGCGAAGTTCCAGGGCTCGACGCTGTCGCCGGAATTCGAGCAGGAAAACATTGAGATCATGCGCAGCGGCTTTCGCGGCGTGGTGGCCGACGGCTCGGTGAAGAAGGTCTTCGCCGACATGGCCACCTCCGTCTCCGGCAAGACCGGCACGGGCGAGGTCGCGGGCAAGGACAACTTCGGCTGGTTCGTGGGATTCGGGCCTTCCGACGACCCGAAATACGTCTGCGCCTGCTGCATCGAGGAAGGCGGATCGGGCGGATCGTGCGCCGCGCCGGCCGTGCGCCAGGTGCTTTCCGCGGTGTTCGGCGAGGAAGTCGAGCACATATTCGTCGAGTCCACGAGGGAGCGCTGAGGCCGCCATGCCCCTTTCCCTGCCGCGGCGCGAACCGAAAGTCCATGTGCGCGAGGGCGTCGCCCCCAAGCGCCCCCTTCCCGGCGCGAACTCGACCGTCAACTTCCTCTTGCTGGCTGCCGTGCTCGTCTTGCTGGTCACGGGCGTGATCACCCTCTACGCCGTCACGCGCACCTCCACCGAGTACTCCCTGTGGCGCCAGATAGGCGGCATCGGCATCGGCATCGCGGCCATGGCGGCGTTTTGGGTCTTCGACTACCGGCGCTTCTCCGAATGGTTCGTGCCCCTGTTCGTCCTCGACATCGTCTTGATCTTGCTGCCGATGGTGCCGGGGCTGGGCGTCGAGGTGAACGGCGCGACCTCGTGGATCCGCCTAGGCCCGCTCTCCTTCCAGCCCTCCGAGATCGCAAAGCCCGTCACCATCGTGGCCATAGCGGCGTTCGCGGCGCGCTTCGAAGGGCAGATCGACTCGGGGACGGCCTACCTGAAGCTGCTCGCAGCCCTGCTCGTGCCCGTCGCCTTGCTCGTGCGCGAGGACTTCGGGTCGGCGCTCGTCATCTTCATCGTCGGCTTTTCCATCATCTGCGTGGCCGGCGCGGCCAAGCGCTGGATCCTCATCACCGTCATAACCCTGGCCGTCGCGGCGGCGGGCGCCTTGTGCATGAACGGCTGGATCAGCGATTGGACGGGCGGCAAGGTGCAGCTGATCAAGCCCTACCAGATGTCGCGCCTGCTCGTCTTCATCGACCAGGACAACCCCGACTACGCCGACGACGCCTACAACCTGAACCAGGCCAAGATCGCGGTGGGCAGCGGCGAGGTCACGGGCAAGGGGTTCGGCAACGCCACGCAAAGCTCCGGTGGCTTTCTGCCGGAATCCGCCACGGACTTCATCTTCTGCGTCTACGCCGAGCAGTTCGGCTTCCTGGGTTCGGTCATATTGCTGGGGCTGTATCTTGCGCTGCTGGGGGCGGCGCTGTCTGTCGGCCTTGCCGCAGGCGATTTGTTCGGCACGCTCATCACGGCAGGCGTCATGGCCATGTGGTTGTTCCAGATAATGGAAAACATCGGCATGGATTTGGGGCTCATGCCCATCACGGGCATCCCGCTGCCGTTCATGAGCTATGGTTCGTCGTTCATGATCACGAACTTCATATGCGTGGGGCTGCTATGCTCTGTGTGGGGCCGCCGCATGGATGTCGGCGGCAACGCCAAGACGAGAAAGGCGGGGTTGAGCAATGCCCAAGATGCCCATTGACGTGAAACAGGTTATCGAGGCCGCCGTCGGGTTCGGCCAGGAATGCGACGAGGCGCTCGTGGTGGACGTGGTCTTCGACGCGACGGCCTCCGATGCTTTGATCGGGGCGCTGTCTGCCGCGTTGTGCGAGAACGTGCAGGCGGAAAACGCCGATGTGGCGCACTATGTGCTCTCCGGCGGGCTGCCCGCATTGCGCGCGGGCGCGGATTTGTGCGTGGTCGTGGGCGGGCAGTCGAGAAAGCTCGGCAACGTCATGGGCACGGCGCGCAACAACGGCACGGCGGCCGTGTGCGTGATAGAGCGCGACGTGACTTTCTTCACGGACGGCGTCGCGGGCGCGGATGCTGAAGGTGAAACGGGCGCTGCCGCAAGTGCCGCGGGCGCTGCGGGCGCGGGCGTCGCCGCGTCGGCGCCAAGCATCCCCATCCCCGACGAGACGGAGTACGTCGCCGCCATCGACGTCGACGACATCGTGGACGTGGACCTGTCCGGGGAGCGCCCGCTCGACCCCCTGGCGCTGTGGGCTGCCGCGCGCCTCCCGAAGAAGCGCCTGGCGCTGGGCGTGGCGTTTCCCTTCATGCGCCATGCCCTCGCACGCGAGCTCGCCCAGAGCAACGCCATAGAAAACGCCGCGATCGGCGTGGTGGCCTTCGTGCCGGGCGCGGACATGCCGCTCATCACCGCAAACCAGGTGAAGCTCGTCTTGCAGATGGCGGCCATATACGGCAAGGAGCTGGACAAAGACCGGGTGAAAGAGGCCGCCGCGGTCGTGGTGGGGGCGTTCGGGTGGCGCGCGCTCGCCCGCCGGCTCGCAAAGCTCGTCCCCGTGCTGGGCATCCCCGTGAAGACGGGCGTCGCGTATACGGGCACCTTGGCCGTGGGTCATGCGGCCTGCGCCTATTTCGAGAACGGCGGCGAGGAAAAATACGAGAAGGCAGTCGAGACGGTTGTGGAGAAGGGCAAGGGGCTGTTCACGCGCGCAGACGCCGCGTGAGGAGAGCCGGGCATGCCGCCGTGCAGATAGCAGACGCCAATCTGGAGATAGACCTTGCGGTCGAGCTGGGCGACGCCGCGCTCGCAGGCGCCGAGGCCGTCGACGGGGCGCTCGCGCTCGTCGCGGGCGGCGTGGCGGCGACGGGCTGCGAGCGGGTCGTCTTGGAGGGCGCGCGGCGCCTGCCCGGCTTCGACGTCTCGGAGCTTGCGCGGCGCCTGGCGCCTGCGCTTGCGGCAGACGTGAGCGTGTTCGTCCGCGACGATGATGGCGGTGGCGGGGCCGGCGCCGGTGATGATGCCGACGGCGGCGGCGCCGGTGAAGCTGCCGGCTCCCGCGGGGCTGCGCCTCTCATGCTGCTGGCGCGGGGCTGCGCGCGCCGGGCGGGCGGCTTGGACATGGGCGGCGACTTCTCCTTGCGCATCGTGTACGCCAAAGGCGGCGAGGCGCTTGCCCTCTCGCACAGGGACACCATGCGCGAGCTGGAACGCTGCGTGCGCCGGGCGCAGCTGCCCTACGACGTAGGCCATGGCGCGCGCCCGCACATGAAGACGCTGCCGGGCCCTGCCCTGCCGCCGGGGTGCGCCGGGCGTGCCGAGCCTTTCGACGTGCGCCTGTGCGCGTACGTGCCCGCGGAGAGGGCATGCGACGCCTTGAACCGCGTGGCGCCTGCGGGGCTTTCATTCGCGTCGTGCGCGTACCGGGGTCTGCATGCCGCCGGCGCCGCGCAGGCCTTTTCGCTGAGCACCTGGGAGGCGCGTGTCGAAGGCGCCTCGCCAGACGAGCTGCAGGCTGCGCTCGACGGCCTTGTGGAGCAGGGCTTTCTCGAGCTGAAGAAGGTGAAGCAGACGAAGACAGGCCCGGTCGAGAAGGCAAAGCGCGTCGATTTCGCCGGCCGCCTCGTCTCGGCGCCGCGGGTAGCCGCCGCAAGCGACGGCGACGGTGCTTTTCCGGCGGCAGGCCCCGCGCCGGCGGGAAAGGGCGCGGCGCCCGGCGTTGTCGCGCCGGCAAGCACATGCCCCGCTTCGCGGTGCACGTGGACGACGCGCGATGCGGGAAACGGCGCCTTGCGTGCGGACCTGTTCATGGCCGAGGCGCTCTCGCGCGTGCCCGGTGCGCGGCTTCTCTCGCTTGCCCGCACCGGCCTGCGCGGCGGGCAATGACGCGCGCGCCGGACCTGAAGCGGCGGTTTCGCGTTTGAGTTGTGCCTTTTTGCGAAGTTGAGCCGAGGGGAACGACCACTCGCGGAATCTCTCTCTCTCTGCGCCGTGTTCTAATGCCCCTCGTTTCAAAATCGTTTCAGCC